>NZ_JBVJFF010000014.1:0-54142 GCF_055587985.1 Streptomyces sp. NPDC046335
CCCCTGTGCGCGACCGCACGGTTGGCGCCTCGTCGAGGAATTACCGGTTCTCGGCGAACGTGCAGGTCATCATCGACGCGGACAGCCGCCTGGTCGTCGCGAGCGCCCGCCCGGCGCCGGGGAACAAGGCCGACGCTCACGTCTGGCGCGAGTCGGATCTGCCGGCCGCGGCAGCCGGGGAGGACGGTCATCGCGGATGGCGCCTACCTGGGCACCGGCCTGATCGTCCCGCACCGCAGAAGGGCCGGACGGCCTCTCCTGCCCGGGCAGGAGGAGGACAACGCCGAACACCGCAGGGTCAGAGCACGCGTCGAGCACACCTTCGCCCACATGAAGAACTGGAAGATCCTCCGCGACTGCCGCCAGAGGGGCGACGGCCTCCATCACACCGTCCAGGCCGTCGCCACCATGCACAACCTCGCCCTCGCCGCATGAACCAGCAGGTCAGCCGCCCACTTCCGGCTGCGTGATCACAGCCTTCTGCAACACCCTTCAGCCAGCCCGGCCAAAGCTGATGAGGTCCGGCAGCAGCATGAGAGATCCGACCACGATCCAACCTCCGCCGACGATCCTGAACGTCTTCGGCGTCGCGGAACCCGTGAATGGCATCTGTCGCGCAACAAGGTCGAAGAACCTTTCAGCCGCCCCCCGCACGTTCAGAGCGAGCACGAGGCCGGCAACGATGAAGATCCCAGCCCCGATCCACAAGATCCATATGCCGTCGTTGGCCGACTCGCCCACCACGTCTCCCACTCCAGAACCAGACAGCTTCGTGATCCCAACCTGCTCATCCGACGCGGGTCCCTGGTCGTCCAAACGGCCGGGGCGTGGGGAATTACGTGAACTTACCCCTGGGGAAGTACCCGTTCGTCCGCACGGGGCCACACAGGGCCTTGCTTCGGAGTTGGCCCGCCTCGTGTAGTAGCGGAGCGGCTGCGGGCCACGCTCGAATCTGAACGGCTGCCGCCACCGGGCCGCTGTCGGAGGGGGCCACTGGAGTGCCACGGGGAACGCCTTTGTAGCCTGAGTGACCGACAGGTGACGATGTGTCACACGCGCCCGATGGCCAGGAGTTACGACGTGAGCCACCCCTACCCCCAGCAGCCCCCGGAAGGCGCGCCTCAAGGGCCGTACGGCTATCCGGCAGCACAGCCGATACCCGGCGCCCCGCAGCAGTACCCCCATGCGCAGTACCCGCAGCAGTATCACCACGCGCAGTACCCCCACCCGCAGTATCCGCAGTACCCGCATCCGCAAGATCCGGAGTACACGCCGTACGCGAGCTGGGGTCAGCGCGCGGGAGCCTTCCTCCTGGACTGTCTGATCAACTTCGGTCCGTTCTGGCTTCTCATGGGGATCGCGGACGTGATCGACGATCGCAATTCCGGCGAGGGCCTGGACCTGTATCTGGGCTATGTGGCCATGGCCTACGTGATCGTCGCCTGCATCGTGCAGGCGGTCCGTGAGGGCCGTACCGGGCAGAGTTTGGGCAAGACGGTTCTCGGCATCCGCGTTGTCCGTATGTCTGACAGACTCGCGCCCGGCGGCGGCCTGGCCTTCGTCCGTCGACTCTGCCAGTTCCTCAACTACCCGGCGTTCTGTTTGGGCTGGCTGTGGGCGAGCTGGGACCCGAAGTCCCAGACGTTCGCCGACAAGATCACCGGTGTCGTGGTGATCAGTGCTGACGCCGCCGTCGCACCGCATTCTGCTGCCACGAGTTGGTGACCCAGGCCGCTCGGCCCTCGGACATGAGGCGGAGCGACGAGAGAACGCACCGAAGACCGGACGCAGTGAGAAGCAGGCCCCCGATGGGCGCACCGCCGAAGATGTCAGCACGCGACGCGTTCAACCTGAACATGCAGGACGCCGAAATGCTGGTTGAACTCGCCAAGCTGCTGAGCAACCAGCGGGTTCGAAGAATGCGCGTCGAGCTAAGGGAACGCCTCGGCAGCGCGTTGTCCCTTCCGCAGAAACATTGGAACGACCTTGAGTGCCTGGAGAACGAGCGCGTGTTCGTCACCTTCAAGCCCGGGCACGCCGAATGGCGCGAGCGTCTGGATGAGCCCAACCGGGTCATGGAGCTCTACCCCGCCGCCATAAGTGCCTGACACTGTCGGGGATCTTTGACGGCCTCGGTCTCCTGTCCCAGACCCGGTGGAGAGCAGGCGTCTCAGCCCTCGGCGGGGGGCGGCGGGCTGGTCTGCTTGCCGGGAATCGGATCGCCACCAACGGGGTTGGTGGAGGATGAACCGATATTGGAGGGGTCATGCGAGCGATTCAGGTGTACGAAGTGGGCGGTCCCGAGGTGTTGCAGGAGGCCGAGGTGGACCAGCCGCGGCCGGGTCCGGGCGAGGCGGTCGTGGAGGTCGCCGCATCCGGGGTCAACTTCCTCGACGTCTACCACCGCGAAGGCCGGTACAGCCTCCCGCTGCCCTTCACCCCAGGCGCTGAGGGCGCCGGCACGGTCGTCGAAGTTGGACCCGGCGTCGCTGACGTCGCAGTCGGAGACCGGGTCGGTTGGGTGGAGATTCCCGGCACGTATGCCGAGCGGGCCGTCGTGGACTCCTCCCGGCTGGTACCGCTGCCCGACGACATCGGCTTCGAGACAGCCGCCGCCGTGCTCCTCCAAGGCATGACCGCGCACTATCTCGTCAAGGACGCCTACCCGGTTCAGGGGGGCGACACGGTGCTCGTGCATACGGCTGCTGGTGGCATGGGGCTGCTTTTGACCCAGCTCATCACCCATCTCGGCGGCAGGGTGATCGGCACGACGTCGACCACGGCGAAGGCCGAGCTGGCGAAGCGTGCCGGGGCCGCTGAGGTGATCCTTTCCTCCGCAGTCGACGATCTCGCAGCCGAGGTGAGGCGGCTCAACGGCGGTCAGGGACTGCCGGTTGTCTTCGACGGGGTCGGCGCGCACACCTTCGATGCGAGCCTCGCCAGCCTGCGAACCCGCGGCCATCTCGTACTCTTCGGCGCGGCAAGTGGTGCCGTGCCGCCGTTTGATCCGATTCGGCTCGCCCACGGCGGTTCGCTGACCCTGATCCGGCCCAGCCTCGGGGACTTCATCGCCGATCGGTCCGAACTGCTCCGACGGGCCGCCGATGTGTTCGAGTGGGTGCGCTCCAAGGCGCTTGAGGTCACCGTAACGGGACGCTACGCATTGTCCGAGGCCGCCCGGGCCCACAGTGATCTGGAGGCTCGGCGTACCACCGGCAAGCTGCTCGTCGTACCAGCTGCGGCCGCTATGGGACGCCGCGAGGAGACGCAGAGCTGATCGAGGGTGACGAGTCGGGGACCTTGGAGACTGAGATGTCGAGGGCATGGCCGACCGTCATCGCCAAGATCCCCGACAGCGTCCCTCTAAAGCAGGACCCGCCGCCCAGCCGCCTGCTGGAACTCTCGCTCACGGTCGACGACTACCTGGCGATCGAAGAAGTACACGAAGAAGGCATGGGGCCTTCGCCAGGTCATCGAACTCGAAGTCCGTCAACAGGCTAGTCCCGCGCCTGGGCGGATCGGCCAGCCCTTCAACCTCGTGGGCAAGAGCGCACTCTTTCCCAGATCGACAAGAGCCGCAAGGACGCGAAGAAGGTCTCGACACAGGAGCTGGAGCGAATCGTCGAGCGACGCAACCTCATTGCACACACAGGCGCTCGAAGCGGCAGAGGCCGAGCCATAATCAGCGTTGCAGAGGCCGAAGCCGAGTCTCAGCCCGCGCTCGCCCCAGGCTCCCCGCACTCGCCGTCAACGGCCTGGTACGGCTCCGTCCTGCTGCACGCGGGTGAACCCCGCATGCACCTCGCAGATTGCCACCGCTGCCGGCACCTCGACAGCAAAACACGGCGTACCCGGTTGGTGTTCATCTGCACGATGTGCCGGCGCAGGGGCATGCCGACATGGCGGTGTTCTCGTATAGCTGCCGCCACCCGTCATGTAGCGCTGAGTAACTACGCGGGGCTGCGGTCGCGCTGCTGGAAGGCGGCGAAGTCGGTGTGCGCCGTCTTGATGGCCTCCGGGTACGCCTGGGTCTTCTCGTGCTTGGCCAGCGCCCGGTAGATGCTGGAGAGGCTGGGGTTCTGTCCTTTGCGGCGGCCGGTGGGGATGAGCAGGTCCGGCTGGATGTCCTCGACGGTCTCGCCGTACGCGCGGCGGCGGAGCACGGTGTGCAGCATGTCGTCGGTCATGACCGGGGGCCGGCCGCCGTGGTTGCCCCTGCGGGCCGCAGTGTCGAGTCCTTCGAGGGTGGCCTCGCGGATGTTCTCGCGTTCGGTCTCGGCCATCGCGGCGAAGAACCCGAACAGCAGGCGTCCTGGACCGCTGGGGTCGTACATCCCCTGGAGGGGTCCTGCGAGCATCTCCAGCACCAGGCTGTGAGCGGTGAGGTGATCGGCCAGGGCTGTCAGCTCTGCGGCATCGCGTCCGAGGCGCTTCATCTCGTAGACGGTGAAGATCACCCGGCAGTGCGGAGCATGGGCCTTGATCTCGCGAGCGGCGGTGAGGGCTGCCTCGAACTGCGGGCGGACCCTCACGCGGGTGCTGATCTTCTCAGCGAAGATCTTGTCGCGGGGGATGCGCTTGGCCGCGAGCGCGTCGAGTTGTGTCTGGAGTTCCTGGGTGAGGGGCGAGCATCGGGCGTATCCGATGCGGATGTCGGCGCTCGGGGTGTCGGGGTCGACGGGCGCGGACACCGGGGTGCCCGGCCGCCACGGCTGGCCGGGCCCACGGTCGGCGGGGGTGGGCGCGCGCAGGAGTTTCGCGAGCTGGGGCACCTTGGTGAAGCGGCCGGTGTGATAGGTCCCGGCAACCGCGCCGGAGCGCGAGCGGCAGGGTGAGCCCGGCGATGTGTGACAGCGTGGGCAGGGGTAGCGCTCGACGTCGTCCGCTTCGGACGCGGGTGCGGTTTGAGGGTCCGCCATAACCCCGGTGCTGTCACAAACATTTCTCAGAACATGCCTCGTTCCACTTTTGGGTGAGAACGAGTTGTGACAGTGAATCCGCGATCCCAACCGCTCCCGCCGATTGACGATCGCGCCATCCGCTAACAACGATCCAGCGATCGCGTGTGCGGGAACGGCCGGGTGGAAGGTGCTTCAGGAGGGCCCCGACCGCGACAGCCAGTCGGCGATCGCGTCGCGCGTGGCACGCGTATGAGGGTGTTCGGGGCCCAGGATGCTCGTCTGGTCGGCGAGCAGTTCGGTGAGCAGGGCCACGGCCCGTCCCGGTTCGCCGGCCTCGCCCCGCCAGTGGGCGAGGGAATGGCGCGTCTTGAGGGTGTCCGGGTGCTCGGGTCCCAGGTTGCCCGTCTGGTCGGCGAGCAGTTCGGTGAGCAGGGCCACGGCCCGTCCCGGTTCGCCAGCCTCGCCCCGCCAGTGGGCGAGGGCGTGGCGCGTCGCAAGCCTTTGGGGATCGAAGGTGTCGAGTAGCCGCACCTGGTCGGCCAGCAGTTCTTCGAAGCCGGTTACTGCACCGGAAGAGTTCCCCGCCCTTCCCCTCCACCATGCCAGACCGTAGCGTGCGGACGGGACAGGGGCTTCGAGCTGAGGCAGCGCACCGGGGCTGCGGTCCGTAGCCCCGCTTCTGGCCTCCAGGGCAACGGCCACCTCCTCGTCCCTGATTCTCTGTGCCGCGCGGACACTGCGACGTGGAGAGAAAGTGCGAGTCTTGTATGTAAGCGCCTGTATGCGGTCGGCCAGCAGGGCTTCGAAGGCATTGACGGCCGTGGTCGGATCGCCGCTCTCCCCCCGTGCCCAGGCCAGGCCGTAGCGGGTACCAAAAGTGCTCAGGTCATTCCTTCCGAACACCGCTTCCCTATCGAGGAGCAACTTTTCGAAAACGACCACTGCCCCGGCAAAGTCGCCTGCCTCCAGCTGCCACCAGGCAACGTTGTGCCGGGCGCTGAACTGCTGAATGTCCTTGCCGCGCTCGTACGCGCGTCTGTTGCTGGGGCTCTGGAAGAGCTCCGGTTTGGGCACTTCCTGCGCGGACAGACCGGTGAGAAGGTCCTTGAACTGGTCCCGGGCTACTGCGGACTGTCCCGCCGCACCCACACGGAGCGCGAGACTGAAACGGCGAGAAATGTCGAGGGTGCCCATGTGGGTCGCCAGGGCCTCGGCGTTGGCGCGCAGGACAGGCAGGAGGGTGAAGTCCCGATCCCGCTCGCGCCATACATACTCCACGCACTCCGCCGCTAGGGAGGCGTCATTATCGATCATCCGGGTGCGCCAGTCCGACGCATCCATGCGGCCGTCTTGGACGTACTCCAGGTCGTAGGCTTCCCTGGTGGCGCGCTGTACGAGGTTATGGACACGCACCGTTTCATGGCGGGCGTCGGGAACGAAGTCGACCAGACTCAGCCGGTGCAGACAGCGCAGCGAGTCTGCCGCCTCCTGAACAGAGACGGACTCGGGCGCTTTCTTTCGCTCTCTTCGCCCGAGGGCCATCGCTTTGCGGTGTCTTCCCAGGCTCTTCAGGACGGGGGGTGCGGTGAGGATCACCACCGGGATTCCGTTGGGATCCAGTACGGAGGCCAACTCCAGCATGCACCGGGCCAGGCCCTGAGGGCGAAGGGCATCAGCATAATCAACGGACAGTGACCACGTTGCAGCAATAATCCTGCGATGGTCATCGGGCAGGTGCCCCTCCTCGGGCATCACGTCGGCCAGCTCACGCGTTCGGTCGGCCAGTCTGGTCCGGTAGGTGGCGCAGCTCAAGCCCAGATCGACCAGGTAGGTCACGGCCTGCGCCAGCGCCAAAGGCAGATGGCCCAGGTCATCTGCGAGGTCGGCGATCTGCGAGTCGTCGTCGTTGCGATGTGCTGCGGCGAGCTTGGCGGTCAGATAAGCGATGGACTCCGCGGGGGAGAAGAGACCGATGTCGATCCGTCTACGTCCGGGTCCGCTCAGTGCCGCATCGCGACGACGGGTGGTGACCAGGGCCCTACCCCGGCGTTGCGTGGGTGGCCACAGGCCGCGCAGATCGGCAGGATCGGCGAGATCGTCGAGGACGATGAGCCATTTCCTGTCGGTCGTCTGCAGCCAGCTGAGCATGCGGGCCGCTGCATCTTCGGCATCTTCAGGATCAGCCCCCGCGACTTCGGCACCTGCTTGCGCGTACGCCGCAGTGATCGCTTCGCGGCTGCTGGCGGTAACCCACATGAGCAGGTCCACCTCGCCTGCGTCCCATGTTGTACTGGCGTAGTGCGCGGCGAGTTGCGTCTTGCCCACCCCGCCCGTTCCGGAGAGCAGCTGACACACCACCGGGGTACCGCCCTCAGCAACAGCCCAGTCCAAGCGGGAGGCGGCCTCCCGATGCTGGAAGCAGTCGGCCTGACCGGGGACAAGTCCGAATTGGCGCGGCCACTTTTCCCGCGCCGGCGGTGATTCGTGGATGACGACGCTGTCGGCACTGCCCACAGCCACCCCGCCATGCTGGGCAATGATCGTCATGTGCGCGTTGAGAATCGGCACCGTGCCACCGGGTGAGGTAGAAGCTATTCCACACCCGGCTGGGGAGGGTTTCCGATGTTCACCGTCCCCATCCGGAGAGCCGCAGCCGACCCACCCTCTGCACGCATGTCCACGTTCCCGCCGATGGAGATCCCCTCATCCCCTGCCGCCACCCCGCCGGCAGATTGGGCGAGTGCAATCAATTCCCTCAGCTGGGAAGCTACTTCGATACGGTCATCCGCAGTCAAGGGCTCCAGCAGGCTCTCGAACCGCTCTTGCCACACACCTTCGAGACGCCTGCGCCGCTCGCCATCCGCGCCTTCGGTGCCGCCTAACGCCGCCACCGTGCGGTCAGATCTCGCGAGGGCATGCTCAGCATCTTCTCCCTCGCCTCGACCGAGAATGCCCGCAAGTCGCCCTCGGACGCTTGCCCAGACATCCGTGCCTGCGGCCGCAGCCACTGCAGTACCAGCCGCTCCGGCAAGGGCTATCAGCGTTTCGTCAAGCACCGTGTCTCCCCCAGACCATACTTCCTTCACGTACGGGGCTGTACCCGCACATCTCCCATCCCACGAAGCCTACGACCCTTAACAGTCGGTGGGGACTCGTCTGCAAGGCTGGTGCAAGCCCAACACGCGGTCCCCGTCGTGGCCGTTTCCTTCAAGCCCAACGTTCGTACGTGGACACGGCCCACGAGATCCCCGGAAGTGTCTGCCGCAGGCTCGGCCCCAGGCTCCGGCCAGGACCGGAGCCCAGGTCTCACGCCGGAACTGCGGCTGCCTCACCCTGCGGGGCGCGCGGGCCGGGCACCATCGCCCGGATGGACAGGTCCAGATCGAGGCGGCTGTTCATGTCCAGCTCGAATCTGCCGTACGGATTGACGTGGGTCCAGAACAGCGGCGACAGCGCCCGGCGGGTCCGCGTCGGTGAGCGTGTTCGCCCACTCCGGATCGGCCAGGACCTCCTGCATCAGCAGCGTGTTGACGTGCACCAGCGCGGACTGGAGCAGGTGCAGTGCGAGCATGCTGACCTCCTGGGATTCCTTGTCCGCACCGGCCAGGTCGCCATCCTTGCCGTACAAGAGGTCCTTGTTCGCGCTGTTCCAGTTCTCCACCACCTGCAACCCGGTACGTCGGGTGCTTGGGCCCTCCCCTGGTGAAGCGCCGCAGGACCTGCTCGGCTTCGGCGGTGCCCAGGCGCAGGGCGGTGGTGTACTTCACGATCTGGTCGTACTGCTGGGCGATCAGGTCCCAGTCGATCGCCTTGGTGGAGAGCACCGGGCTCAGCTTCGGCCACTGGTCGTCCTGACCGGCCGCTGGCCGGTACAGCCTCGCGGAGCCGATGTTCTTCAGCCTCGGCATCGGCTTGAAGTCGAGCATGTGGGCGAAGGCGAAGCCGACGATGGAGGCGCCGTGGGTGTCGGTGTACTGCCGGTCGACCTCCATGTCGGTGCAGTGCCGCAACACGCCCTCGATCATCGAGGCGACCTCGGAGGCCGAACAGGACTTGAGCTGGGAGTGAATGCACACCGACTTCCGCTCGACGTGCCAGTAGATCATCACACCGGGGCCGCGGTAGCGCTGGTGCCACTCGGTCAGGTTGGAGGACGGTGACTCTCCTGCGGCCGAGACGGAGCGTGGGTGATGGGATCGTGGTCGGCTCGTGGGTGGGGCACGAGAGCGTCCAGGAGTCGCCGTATCTCTGCCACGGTGAGCGGGATGAGGGCTGATCCGTTTCTGCAGCCCCCTTTGCGGTCTCGCCGGTCCGGGCGGCGAGTGCGGTCAGGATGGCGTGGGCGAGCGTCGCCAGGGTGATGTGCCGATACCAGCCGACATAGCGGCGGACCTCGTACTCGTCCAGGCCGCACTCGTTCTTCGCGGCCTGGGAACACTCCTCGATCGCCCAGCGGAAGCCGGCGACGCGGGCCAGCTCGGCGATCTCGACACCCACGGGGGCGTAGGCCAGGTAGTAGACGGGTTGGTCGGGGTCGGACAGGCTGCGGCGCGCCATGAGCCACCGGTGATGGGTTGGCGGGTCGGGGTCGAAGATGATGTTGGCGGGCAGCTTGGCCCCGGCCCGGTCGTAGATCCGCGGCCCCTTGGCGCCGTCACCGCAGGACAGCCGTTGCCAGGTATCACCGAGTGCTTCGTCGATTGAGCTGGTCGATGCGCCAGATGCCGGCCAGGGACTTGATCCGCTGGGACTTGGGCACCGCCACCACATAACCGATGTCGAGTTGTTCGAGCAGGCGGCGAAAGTGCCAGTCCTGCCCGTAGGCCTCGTCTGCGGTGACCCACTTGGCGGACAGGCCGGTGGCCAGGCAGCGGCGGATGATGTTCCGGGCCAGCTCTCCCTTGGTCGCGAAGCAGCGTTCGTCGGGGATCTTCGCCGCCCGGCAGCGGCCGCGGCCGGACGTCCCGGCTTTGGGCAAGTAGAGTTCCCGGTCCACCAGGCCCGACCCGAGCCGGTGGCATAGGCGGCGAACACCTCGATCTGGCAGTTGTCGATCCTTTTCCCGAGGCGCCGGTGTACTGCCGGCCGACCCCGGCTGAGGTGGTGCCCTTCTTGACGAACCCGGTGTCGTCAATGATCAGCACTCCGTCCGGTCCGAGCCGCTCGGCGACGTAGGCACGGACGTCGTCACGCAGGGCGTCCGCGTCCCAGACGCTGCTGTTCAGCAGCCGCTGAAAGCCGTCGGGGTGTGGTGGTCTGCCCCTTCAGCGAGCTGCCAGCCGTTCTTGCGTGCCACCCGCCCCAGCAAACCACGCACGAGCCCCGCATCCGCCACCGCAGATCCGCCCGGCCGAACCGGCCCGCCACCCGTGCAAACACCGACTCCAACTCGGCAGGCCAGCAACCGCTTCATTCATGCCCTCCATGCCAGAACAACGACAACCGCCAGCTCAGGGCACGAACCGCTGCTGGAGTACTAAGGCGGGAGACATCCCCGCATCGGTGGGTCATGCCGCACCGGCGAGTTAGATTTTTCCGTTCAGAGGGATTAATAGTGCTATGGATAGCTATAGTCCACCTGGAGTCCTCTTTCGGTGTTTTCCTCCGGAGACGCACAGTGTGCCGCTGGCTCGGCGGTTCGTGCGGTCGGTGTTGCGTGGTGTCGCGCCGGAGGTGGTGGACACCGCCGAGCTGCTGGCCAGCGAGCTGGTGACCAACGCTGTGCTGCACGCGCGTACCGAGGTAGAGGTGCGGGTCTGGTCGCACGAGGGACAAGTGCGTGTACGAGTCGGCGACGGTCGGCCGGACCGCCCGCTCGTGCCGCGGGAGGCCAGGCCGTATGCCGGTGCCGGACGGGGCCTTGCTGTGGTCGAGAGGCTGGCTTCCAGCCATGGAGCCCACGTCGGGGAGGGCCGTAAGACGGTCTGGTTCGAGCTGTGGCCCAAGGCCCCGGTGCCGCCGACGTCCGGGTGGGAATCCGCGCCGATGCGCGAGCCAACCGCGACCGTGACACTGATCGACATGCACGACATCGTGTTCCGCGCGGCGCAGCAGCACGGTGACGAGATGCTGCGCGAGCTGATTCTGACGACCCGCGTCGAGGAGTGCGCCAGAGTGTCGAGCGCCGAGCTGTTGGTCGCCAATGATGTGACCAACGTGATTAACGCGTGCATGACATCCGCCCTTGAGGAGACGGTCACCGGCGGCGCCACGGTGACCCTGGACATCGCCTTTCCCGTGGCCGCCGCGCCGGCCGTGGACACATTGCGGCACGTGCTCGAACACGGCGACGCGGCGGCGCAGCTGGGGTCCCTGCTCACCCTCCCGGCTCCGCCGCACGTGCGGAGCCACTACCAGTGGGTGCTCGACCAACTGGTCACTCAACTCTCCGGAGGTCCGCCCACCGCGTGGACGCTGCTGCCCGGCGTGCCGGACGCGATGGCCGCCGAACTGACGCCGTGGGATGCCGGCGACGTGGAGGACAGCAGCGTCCCGACTGTCGCGGCCGACGACGACGGCCGGATCATCGCGGCTAACGCCGCTCTGGCGGACCTGCTGGGATGGCAGACCGACGACCTGATCGGCCGGCCGTTGACTGTGCTGATTCCCAAACATCTGCGCGAGCGTCACCGGGCTGGATTCACCGCGCTCCGGCTGACCGGCCGGTCCCGCATCATGGGCCGGTCCATCCCACTGCCGGCGTTGCACCATGACGGCACCCTGGTCCCCGTGCGTCTGCACATCCAGAGTCAGGAGGCGGTGGACGGCCGCACGGTGCGGGTCGGTCAGTTCATGCCCAGAGCGATGGCTCCCGGGGAGGACCAGCCGGTATCACGTCCCGACCCCGGGCCCTCGGTGCGGCTGCATGCCGGCTCGGCAACGGCGCCGCAGGCCGGCGGTGAGAAGGCGTCACGGGATGGAGAGCGGTCGAGTCTGCCGGCCGACACCGCCAGCGCGCTGTCGAGCACACTCGACTTGCGCGAGGGACTGCGCCGGGTGTGCCACGTCCTCACCCAGCAGTTGGCCGACTGGTGCGTGGTCGACCTGCTCGACGAGCACGGGGATGTCGAACGGGTCTGCGTCGTCCACCGCGAGCCCCAGGCACTGGGCATCGGGGTGGATCTCGGCAGGCTGCCCCCGCTGTCCGAGAACGCGCGGGGACCGCTGGCCCGGGTACTGCACGGCGCGGGCCCCCTGCTGATCACCGATATCCCCTCGCCGGAACAGGCGGAAAGCGCCCTGGACGCCCGCCAGCTGGAGCTCTTCGAGCGGCTGAACGCCAGCAGCACCATCATGGCCCCACTGCGGGCCCGCCGCGAGGTACTGGGCGCCCTGATCGTCGTACGCACCGGCCACGACCACCCCTTCACGGAAGAGGACGCGCTCCTCGTCGCCGACCTCGTAAAAGGCATCTCACTGAGTGTCGACAACGCCCGTCTGCACCAGCACACCCGTACCGCGGCCGAGCGCCTTCAGCGCTCCCTGCTGCCCCGCCTCCCGCACATCCCGTCCATGCAGATCACCGCCCGCTATGCCCCGTCCAGTACCACCGCCCAGGTCGGCGGCGACTGGTTCGACGCCTTCACCCTGCCCGACGGCGACACGGCACTGGTCATCGGAGATGTGTCCGGGCATGATCTGAACGCCGCCGTGACGATGAGTCAACTACGCAACATGCTCCGAGGCATCGCCGTCGACTGCCAGGACCAACCCTCGGAAGTACTGCGCCGCCTCGACCTCGCGACGCTCACCCTTTATCCGCAATCCACCGCCACCTGCGCCTACGCCGTCGTCAAAGGCACCCGCAACGGCCCATGGGAAGTACACCACTCCTCCGCCGGACACCTCCCCCTGCTGCTGACCTGCCCCAACGGCGACACCCACTACCTGGACACCGCCTCCGGTCTCCTCATCGGCATGGACAGCACCCTTCCCAGACCCACCGCCCGCGACCCGCTGCCGGCCCACTCCACCCTGCTCATGTTCACCGACGGCCTGATCGAACGCCCAGGAGAATCTCTCAGCGACGCCATGACCCGCCTGCGCCGGCACACCGCTGCCCTCGCCCAGGCACCCCTCGACGTCTTCTGTGACGAGCTGATTCTCGGCCTCGGCGCCGGCAGCACCGACGACATCGCCCTCCTCGCCCTGCGTCCCACCCCGCCAGGCGCATGACAGGCGGCCGTCCGCCCGGTGGCTGAGCCCTCTCACACCAACCCCACCGGGGCCGCATAGTTCGTAGCGGCGGCGAAGGCGGCAGCGGCCGGTCAGCCAGGACGTTGGGTCGGCCGCGCGGTGAGGTGCATGCCGTGACAGGCCCTGTTCCGCACGGCCTCCCGCCGAACAGGCCACGACCGTTTTGCGGCCTCGTCGGAACATGACGCGCGCCCAGTCGGAAAGCTCCCATCCGGCATGTGCGAGGTCGGCGAGAGCACGGACGTGGTGCACTTGCGCGTTGCCCTTGCTTCCGCAGATCTCGCAGGTGTCCGCCAGGAGTCTCGCGATGAGTTCCTTTTGCGGATAGTCCACCCGGACCGGCCCACGATCGCGTGATCGCTGCTGTTGATTCAGGCCCTGCTTATCCCGTCGAGCGGGCGGTAGCTGAACCCGTGCCGGGGGTGACCTCGAAGCTTGTGAGATCCGAGGTCACCCCGTACGCGGATTGCGGGACGCCTCAGTCGTCGCACGCGTCGATGTCGTCGTCGCACCCGTCCACATCGCCGGGGTCGACCGCGTTGAGACGCCATGCGATGAGTCCTGTGCCGCGCTTGTAGGGGTCGACGCGGGCTTTGAAGGGCTTGTCCGCCGGGAGGTTGAACTGGTCCGCCTCGCGGTCCCCGCAACCCAGCCCGTAGGACTGCTCCTCTTCCCCCCGGGACAGAATCAGGGTGAGCTCCTCGACACTGTCCGTGTCGCAGGTGATGTCCAGCCGGTAGGGCTTGTCACCGCTCACCGAGAAGGACTTGTCCAGGCCCGAACCGATGTAGGCAGTGCCGGAGTCGAGGAGGTCCGGTTCTGTTCCGTCGTCGGCAGCGGCCTCCAGCGCGCGCTCCGCACGCTGCAACGCGTCGTCGGGCTCCCAGGGGCGGGTGCCCCTGGAGGATGCGGACGGCTTCGGCGGCTGCGACGAAGCACCGGTGCTCCCCGGCGGGTCATTCCTGCTGCCTTCATCCCCGCTCCGCTCATCCGCGCAGCCGGACATCAGTACGGCCATAGTGGTTACGGACAGAGGAATTGCGTGACGTATCCGCATGAAACGATCCTATCCGGGAGGGACGAGCTGGTATTCGCGCCCCAGTGCGTCGGCCTGGGTGTTGCCGTACACGGAGACCTCGCCGTCGGACCAGCGCACGAAGGCGTCGTCCTCCCAGAGGTTCCCGCCGAATTCGCCCGGAGTGATGACGCGGGCATGCTTCCACGTGCCGTTCGGGCCCTTGAGCCGGTTTTCCTTGCCCAGGCCGTGAGCACCGATGTCCTCGTAGATGGTCAGCTCACCGTCCGACCAGCGTACGAAGACGTCGAAGTCGGAGTTGGTCGACCCGTCGAAGTCGCCAACCTCGATGACGGAGGCGTGGCTTCTTCCACAGGGCGTTGGGGGCCAGGAGCTGCCGCTCTTCGTGGAGGCCGCCGCCGTCGACGTTGGTGTACTTGGTGACTTCGCCGTCCACCCAGCGGACCACCAGGTCGTCGGCCCACTTGTTGCCGTCGTACTTGCCCGTCGCGATGCCCTTGGCGAACTTCCACGTCGAACCGGCCCAGGCGATCGTTATTTCGTTCGCTGGCTGCTCGGAGGTGGAGGTGGGCAGCTGGGTGTTCTCGTCGACGTCCTTGTAGATCGTGACCTCGCCGTCGACCCACTTCACCATGAGGTCGTACGCGTTGGAGCCGGTGTAGTCACCCGCGGTGATCACCCTGCGACTGGTCGCCAGGGTAGAGCGTTACCTCCCCGTCGGACCACTTCACGGACCAGGTCGCCGTCCTTCGTCTTCTGTGACGAGGTGTGGAACTGGCCGGTGGCCGCGGCAGTGGCGTGTCTCCATAGCCCCGCGTCGCCCATGCCCTGGCTCTGGGAGGTTTTGTCCGGCGTGGAGTCGTTCACGGCCTGGTTGTAAAGCCGCACGACATCGGCGTCAAACTGCGAGGAGTAGGAGACGTTGTCGTATTTACCGCCGGTCTTGTAGCCGCCGATGACGCCGATGACGTCTCCGCGCTTGCCTTGAAGTTGCGAAGGAACGGGCCGCCGGATACACCCGGTGCGAATCCGTCGCAGGCGATCTCCAGGAAGCGTCCTGCGTAGGCTGCCGGAGGCGGGGAGGGTGGTCAGCTCGTTGCCCATCCCCGTTGCGTTCTCCAGGAACTGGCCCTTGGGATTCGGGCCGGTCCGCAGGGCGAAGTCGAGGTCATCGGCCTTTTGCGTTCCCAGGGGCAGGTAGCGGCCGTCGATCCAGATCTTCCCTTTCTTGACCGGGAAGACGCCGTAGGGGGCGATGCCGCGGCCCCTGTGCTGTGGGCCGGCCTTCCAGCCGGGCGCGCAGGCAAGGTTGCGGAACCGGTCGTTGTCGTTGTCGTTGAGGCAGTGTGCGGCCGTGATCACCAGGGACTTGTTGGGCGAGACCACGGAGGAGGCGGAGCAGAACTGGTCACGCTTGCCCAGGTCCGACTGCGGGTCGTCGTCCTGGTTGATAGGGAAGACGCCTGCGGTGGCGACACCGTTGTTGTTGAGGCTGGAGGGGGCGCGCAGCAAATCGCCTGCCGTCGTCGGCGGTCCGTCCTCGACTCCCTTTTCGGGGTTGGCGGGCACGGCCTTCGCGATACGGTCCGGAGTCCAGTAGCCCTCAGCGGCTTTGGCTTCGGCGAGCTCCTCCGGGGTGGCCTTGAGCTCCCTGCCTTCCTCAGCCCCCTTGTCCGGGAACTCGGGGGTGGCGTCCGGCGTGCGGGTGGGCGCAGGGGCCTTGACCGGGTCCTGCGTGGCGGAGGTGTCCGGAGTCGGGGTGGATTCCGGAACCCTGGTGGCCTCCGGCGGGGCCGACACATCGGGGGTGGGGCTACCGGGCTCGACGGCTCGACGTGGCCGCTGACGCGAGGTGAGGCGAGGTGAGCAGGACGGCAGTTGCCGTGGCGCCGAGCGCGGCAGTGCGCACTATGGCACGTATTCGTTGGGTCACGTGGATCTTTCACTCTGCAACTCAAAAAGAGGCATACGGCGGCCGTACAACCGCATGGCGTCCAGGACGCCACGGCATTGGTACACACCAATGCACATCTCTGATTTCCGCGTCCGACACCTGTCATCTGGCCAACCGCCGACACCCCACCTCCACAGAGAGCCCGGCGAAGACCACGAACGAGTGCTGGCCGGACCTGCCGGGTGTACGACCTGCCCTCCAGACATGCCCGTCGGGCCACGAAAGACCGGGCGGTTTCCTGGGCGGTTCACACCCGGGTGTCTCAGGCTGTCGGGTCCCAGAGTCCGTCGGCCTTGCCGCGGGCGAGGTGGTCGGCGTAGACGCCGACCTTCCAGGTGATGACGGACCGGCACTCCTCCAGCGCTTGGATCTGTGCGTCCACGCGCTGCCGGTGGGCTTCGAGGAGCTGCAGGCGTTCCGCCTCGTTGCCAGGGCCGTGCCGCACAAGCTCGGCGAACTGCTTCAGGTCAGCCAGCGGCATCCCGGATTCTCGTAGCTTGACGCAGATCAGCAGCCAGTCGACGTCGAGTGCGCTATACCGTCGCCGGCCGCCGGAGGTGCGCTGGACCGGGCCGATGAGCAGGCCCTCACGCTCGTAGAAGCGCAGCGCGTGGACGCTGAGCCCGGTCTGCTCGGCCACTCCGCCGATGCTCAGTGGCGTTGCGACAGTCTCGGTGGTTGCCATGCGTCACAGCCTAGGGCTTGATCTAGACCTCGCTCTAGATCGTAGCTTCGGCGGCATGACCAGCACTGATCAGCAGCCGATCGACTCGCCCTTTTCCGCCACCAGTACTGCCCAGGCCGTCACCGCGGGCCTCGACTTGTCCGGCACGAGCGCCGTGGTGACCGGTGGCTATTCCGGGCTTGGCCTGGAAACCACCCGTGCCCTCGCGGCTGCCGGAGCCCGCGTCATCGTCCCGGCACGCCGACCTGACGTCGCCCGCGCCGAGCTCGCGGACGTGAAGGGCTGTGACGTCATCCCCATGGACCTGACCAACCCTGACAGCGTGCGGGCCGCAGCCGCGCACATCCGTGACTCCCTGTCCAGGCTCGACCTGCTCATGGCCGTTGCCGGTGTCATGGCCGCTCCCGAGCGACACGTCGGGCCCGGCTGGGAGAGCCAGCTCGCCGCCAACCACTTCGGGCACTTCACCCTCGCCTGTGAGCTGTACTCGCTCCTGGCCGGCGCCAACGGTGCACGCGTCGTGGTCAACAGCTCCGCCGGCCATGCCCTGACCGACTTCCGCTGGCACGACCCGCACTTTCGTACCGGCTACGACAAGTGGCTGGCCTACGGCCAGGCCAAGACCGCCAACGCGCTCTTCGCGGTGCACCTCGACGCCCTCGGGCAGGCAGACGGCGTCCGGGCTTTCGCGCTCCACCCAGGCAAGATCATCACCGGGCTGCAGCGGGAGATGGCCCTCCAGGAGCAGATCGAGCGCGGGTGGGTGGACGAGCACGGCAACGTGATCGGCGCTGGCTTCAAGACCCCCTCCCAGGGCGCCGCCACCGGCCTGTGGGCCGCCACCTCGCCTCACCTTGCCGACCGCGGCGGCCTCTACCTGGAGGACTGTGACATCGCCGGCGTCTCCGCCCCGGAGACGCCCATGGACGACGGCGGTGTCCGCGCCTATGCCATCGATCCCCGTGCGGCCGCACGGCTGTGGGAACTGTCCATTGCCGCGACCGGCACCACGCCAATCAGCCGATGACGCCACCGCACCGGCAAATGCCCCACTGACCGTCGAGGGCCGACGTCGCCTCATCGAACGCTGCCGCACCCGCCCGATCGCGCACGTCGCCGCCGAGATGGGCATCTCGCGGGCGTGCGCCTCGAAGTGGGTCAACCGGTGGCGCCGTCATCGCGACCTCGGCCTGCTCGACCGTCCGTCGACCCCACACCACATCCCGCGTGCGACCCCGGCGTGGGTGATCGAAAAGATCGAGTCCTGGCGGCGGCAGAACAAGTGGTCCGCGCAGCGGATCACTCACGAGCTGGACTAGCTCGGCCACACGCTCAACCGCCGTATCGTCACGCGGCATCCGAACCGACTGGGACTCGGACACCGCCGGTTCCTCGATCCGTGCGGTGACAGCAACCGGGCGCCGGGCAAGATCACCGCTCACCGGCCCGGCCACATGGTGCATCTGGACGTGAAGGAAGTCGGACGGATTCCCCACGGGGGTGGTTGGCGCGTCCACGGTCGCGACTCCGAGCAGGCCGAGGCGGCAGGGTCCGAAGGCCCGGTCGGCCAGCGAGGTGCGCCGCAGCACGGACCAGACACTCTCAGATTGAGGTCGGGTGCATACGAGGGCCACTGCACCACGGTGAGCCAGTCGCGGCCGGCGATGTACCGGCGGATCCCGGCTGCCGGGCGGGTATTGCGATTGGTCCCGGGTCAGCACGATCGGCCCGTCGAGCTGCTGATGGGCGGTCTTGATCAGGTCACGGTAGTCCTGCCAGAAGAAGCTCTTGCGCCCGTCAGGACGGGCGTCGGGGCAGGGCCGGTAGATCAGCCGGGAGCGTTTCGCCGGGCGGCAAACGGCGCCGGGAGCGGCCCCGAACCTGGATGATGGGGGGTGTGGCCGCGGCGCGACCAGGTGCGAGTGGCGGGCTCGAATTTCTGCCCGGGCAATCGAGCAACCGCATGCAGACGGAGCCCGGTTCGCTGCTTGTAGATTGGCGAAACGTCGGATCAGAGTGAGATAGAGCAGATCACTGCCGTGTGGAGCCGGCTCACCGGCTGGCTGGCCGAGTGGGCGCCCGCCTCGCGTGCCTCGCTGGCGCGCGGTCGACGAACTGGAGGACGCGGACGATCCCGTACGAGAGGTGCTCACGCAGATGAGTGCGCTCGACGAGGCGCGAGCGCCGCTGGTATCTGTTGTCCACAGAGTTCACTCTGCACGCCATCCGGCACCCCGCCACGGCGCGTACCCTGGCCGACCACGACCGGTGGCTGCGCGGGGAGATCGTCCAGCTGCTCGGACACCTCTTCGAACGCCTCGGACGACGGCCCACCGACCCTGACTCCCTGACCCACCTCACGACCGCGCTCCAAGAGTGGTCCCTGGCACAGAGCCTCGTCGAGCCGAGCCACCTGGCTCCCGAGGAGTTGGGCGTGGCCTGCCTTCCGCTGCTGATCGATGTCGTCTCCGAACCGGCGCACGCGACAGCGCGGCGCCCGCCCCGGGAGTGACAGTCCCGGTCCCCAGGCGTTCATGTGCGTCCGCCGGGGTAACGTCGAGCTGGAGCCCGGCAGCCCACCGGTCACCAGCACGGTGACGGTGCCTCACGCCATAGGCGGCTCCCCCGCTGTGCGCCGCGGCTCTCGCGCAGCGCAGACCGCGGCTTCAACCTCGATCGGAGGGTCCGGACTTGAGGATCACGACCCGGACTGTGCGTTACTCCACTGGCGGCGACGGCAAACTGCTCGACGTCTACACCTCCGGCCGGCACGACCATCGGTGTGTGCTGCTGTGGCACGGAATGGGGCCCGATGAGCGTGACGTAATGGCCCCGCTGGCCCAGGAGGTCGCCGGTCTCGGCCCCACCGTCCTTGTCCCCGACTGGCGTTCGGACCGGCCTGACGACGGCCGGGAACATCTCACCGATGCCTTGCGGGTCGCCCGCGACTACGTGCGCGACTCCGTCAACGGGCCCGGGCAACTGGTTCTCGCGGGGTGGTCGGCGGGCGCAGCCGCCGCGGTGGGCGTCGCCCTCCAGCCTGAGCTCTTCGAAGGCTGGCGGCCCGCCGCTGTGGTCGGCATCGCGGGCGGTTACCGGCGCCCGGCACGCACGACGGGCACCGTGCCGCTCCAGGCACTCGGCCCGGCAGTGGCATCCGTGCCCATTCGGCTCGTGCACGGCACCACGGACACGGTCGTGCCCGGCGATTCCTCGCGCGAACTGCACGCAGCTCTCCTTGCCTATGGCTGGGACTCCGAGCTGTCCGAGCCGGCCACCGACCACGCCGGGGTGCTGGGCTGCGTGTACGAGCCCACGACGCAACGGTGCCTACCGGCGACCGAGATTTCCGTGACCGAGGTCGGGCGAGAGACGGCCCGTGTGATTGCGGACGCGGTACTGCCCTGCACTCAGGCATGAGTTGGATGCGCAGGCAGACAAGCGGACAAGCAGGAGCAGGTGTGCTGGTTGCCCGTTCCGGTCAGGAACCGGGCCCGTACGCTGCGGGCACTGTACGAGCGGCTGGACCGGCTCCAAGGCGCCGCCCCCTGCCGCGGAGGCGACCACCACGGACTCCCCCTGAACGTCTCCCGGGCGCCGCCTCCCCCGTCGGCTCCGGACGACTTCCACGAAGTCCCCGGTGACCGCTGTGCACCAGCAGTCGCCGGGGACTTCACTTGCCCGCTCCCCTGGCGAGGCCGCACTGATCGGCCCCGGCCGTGACACCTCATCCTGCGACCTCGGGATGGAGGTTCTCCTGTGGTTGACGGCCGAATCTCCCGGCGAGTTCGCCGGGGTCTGACGGTGCGGGTCAGGCTGCTCTACATGCCGCGTTGTGCAGGTGCATGACCATCCAGAACTCCTCGACGCATGCACCGTCCCCGGTCATCGCCGTGACCAAGGAGCTGAGGATGTCCGGAAGGCCGTCCGTTGGGGTGGGCAGATGGGCGGTGACGCACTGGGCGAGGACACCGAAGACGATGGCCTGGCGGAAGACGAGGTGGGAGGGGCGTTCCCACTCGGGTTCGAAGTCTTCCGGCTCGCCGATCAGCAGTGCGCGAGCCCGGGAGAGCGCTCGGTCATGTGCGGCAGTGAGGTCCTCACGCAGCCGCACTCTCGCATCGGCCAAGAGGGTGGCGGCTGTCAGTGCTGCTACGGCCAGGGGGTGTTCGCGTAGGTCGGCATGCGCGAGGGCCAGGTCAAGGGCGTGGCGCCGCATCGGGCTCAGCAGCGAGGGCCCCAGACCGGCCAGGTAGCTGAGGAAGGGCTCCCGGTTGAGCAGGGGCGAGTCGATGAGTCCCTGCCCCAGCAGGTACTCCGGAACCCGCGTGATCTCCACAGCGCGGTGCGGGCCGCCTACCCAGGCGCTGTCGAATCGCGCACCGGTCGCGCGCTCGACAGCCGCCAGACCGATGCCCCACAGATGACCGTCGTCCAGATTCAGACCTTCCAGCAGGGGCTGCCAGGCGTCGGGGCGTGCGCCGAATTTGTCCTCGGGCGCGATCATTTCGAAGGCGGAGGAGATCATCCCGTCCTCGGCCAGGCTCAGCTGCGAAACCGCGTTGACGTTCCAGTAGGCGCTGGCGGTGCGGCCGTACCGGGAGAGCGGGCGCAGCACCTCCTCGCGAGACCCTTGATGGTTGTTGTTCTCCACGACGATGACGGCAGGTCCTGACCGGGAGACCAGGATGAGCTCCCTCTCATAGTGCTCGCGCAGGTTCTCCAGTCGCAGGGGGCGGCACTGCTCGGGGTTGCCGCCGAAAAGCCGGATGACAGCGTCCTCGTCACCGCCGTGCACAGCCGTGAACGTGGCTGCCTGCTCAAGCCCTAACTCGGCGAGGAGGTTCTGAAGGTGCTGGGGTGAGGTCATGCAGGGATTGTCGTCTGCGCCA
This sequence comes from Streptomyces sp. NPDC046335, assembly GCF_055587985.1. Classification (NCBI taxonomy): domain Bacteria; kingdom Bacillati; phylum Actinomycetota; class Actinomycetes; order Kitasatosporales; family Streptomycetaceae; genus Streptomyces; species Streptomyces sp. NPDC046335. The sequence goes on from NZ_JBVJFF010000014.1 coordinate 21,665, forward strand.
CTGACAGTCGGGGCCCGGTCGCATCGAGCGTGCGGGCGCGCCGTCGACCGGAATGTAGGGGGCACTCCTCAGACGCCGTCTCCCCTGTCCGCCACCCGTGAATGCCCAGCAGCAGGCCATCCAGCGGGCTGCGGTCCGGATCGGCGTAGGTACGGTGCGGGAGTGGGCCGGGGTTGGGAGCGTCGTGCTCCGCGCCGTGGACGCGGCCGTTCAGCGTCTGCTCGTCTCCGTTCATCCGGTCAGCTTTTCCAGCGCCACCGGCAGCCGGGGCAGGGCTGCTGGCCCGGCCTGGGGGGCCAGGTCCGCTGTGCATACCGCGGCTTGGGCAGCGCGGTCAGTGCCCGCCGGCCCTGATCGTGGCCGCCGCCTCGCCGCACTGGCCGGTCGGCGCCGTCGCGGGTGTTACTGATGGTTTCAGAATGAGGTCGCGAGGCGGCGAAGGCGTATGGGGTACCGCCGGATAAGGCGAGGACCCGTCCGGTCTGCCCCATGCAGTTCTGTGTCGCGGCCTGCCCCACGACGGCCGGCAGCCGTGCAGGCTCGCCCGGTCGGCCTGCACAGTTGCATAGTGTGCTCATGGATCGATTCGTGGGCCAGGGCCGCCTCGAATGGTGGGCTAATCAGTCGATTTGCCTTGAGATGTACGACATCAACATCGCTGCCACTATCGACGCGGTCGGCAAGTGGCGGGCGACCGGTCGGCATGCCAACGCCCTTGACGCGACCCAACGCGAGGGCTGGGACTTCCTCATGGAGATGGATCCCCACTTCTCCATTGCATTTCCAGATGAGGACTGCGGCGGGACCACGGTGCGAGTCGTCGAGGCCGAGGATGGAAGTCTCACGCTCGTGGAGGCACCGGACTGGGACGGCTCCGTGAGCGTCACCTTCGACCTCACCTGAGGTCAGCTCGCAAGGGCAGGAACCCGACTTCGCTACCCTGCCATCAACTTCGATGAGTCCCTTACTGATCTTTCAGAACGAAGTTCGGAGGCGACGCAGGCATATGAGACTGCAGGCCAGTTCGAGCAGGCCCTGGTGGAGATCGGCGCGGCGCTCGTAGCGAGTGCGGAGCCGTTTGAACTGGTGCAGCCAGGCGAACGTGCGCTCGATGACCCAGCGGGTCTTGCCCAGGCCGAGCCGTGGGCGACGCCGCGTCGGGCGATTATCGGCTTGATGCCGCGCTTCCGCAGCAGGCGGCGGTATTTGTCCAAGTCGTAGCCCCGGTCGGCATACAGGCGCCGGGGCTTGCGGCGGGGACGTCCACGCAGACCCCGGATCGACGGAACGGCGTCGAGCGGGGGAAGGAGCTGGGTGACGTCGTGCCAGTTGTCACCGTTGAGCGTGACGGCGAGCGGGGTTCCGTGACGGTCGACGATCAGGTGGTGCTTCGAGCCAGAGCGGGCCCGATCGACGGGCGAGGGGCCGACGTGATCCCCCCTTTGAGAGCCCGGACGTGCGCCCCGTCCACGGAGCATTCGTCCAGGTCCAGCAGGCTGGCACGACGAAGCTCGGTCAACAGGGCGGTGTGCAGGCGCGGCCACACGCCGGCCTCGGTCCAGTCCCGCAGTCGCCGCCAGGCCGTCACGCCGGAACAGCCCACCCTCTCCGCGGGGACGTCACGCCACGCGACACCGGTCCGCAGCACGTACATGACGCTGGTGAGCGCCACTCGATCGGGAACACGCAGCCGCCCCGGGTGGCGATGGCGCCGTTCGGGGGCGGGCGGCAGCAGCGGGGCCACCCGCTCCTACAGGTCGTCAGGAACGAGATCAGCACGCACGCCGGACACGCCGCCGACCGAGATCGTCGAGTGCAAGACCCACGGCTCAACTCATTCTGAAACGATCAGTTAGTGCAGGGTCGCCGTCGCCACGGTCATCCGGTAGTTCCCGTTCAACAGGCAGCGGGCGCGGTCGTGGAAGCGGCCTCCCTCATGTCCGGGGCCGCACGGCGCGGGGCCGGGAGGAAGACGAACAGCAGCGGTGGGAAGGGCCCGTCCAGGTACGGCCCGGCGTAGGCTCCTGCCAGTGGCTACGCGGGGGTGCGGCCAGTGTTTCCCCGCCCGGGCGCGGGGCGCCGCGGTAGGCGTCGTAGCGCTCCAGCTTGGCGAGAAGGCGGGCGTAGGACATGGTGCTGTCGATCTCCACGAATGCGCCGGAGCCTTCGGCCAGGAGCGCCACAGCGTCGGGCACCAGGTTCTCGGCCGGGGTGGGGTGGCGACTTCCACCCTGCCAGTCGGCATGGTCGGCCACCTCTGCCCGGTGGAAGGCGATGAGGGTGTCGACCGGGGCGAGGCCGTACTCGCGCAGGCCCGTCTTGCCGGCCGTGATGCGCTTCCCCGTCGTCCGGCCGGCCGTCGGCGCGAGCTCACCGGAGGCCGCGACTTCGGCGAGACCCGCCCGGGGTGCAGTACCAGTAGCTCTGCTGGGCGCAGTGAGTCCGGCCGACCAGGGCCGGGGATTCCACGCGCAGATTGCGCAGCGCGCGGCGCACGTGGTCGGTGCCCTGCTGGTGCGGGAGCAGCAGCGCCTTGAGCTGGCGGGGTGTGGCTAGGCGCAGTTGCGCGAGGGTAAGGAGGATCTCGCCGCAGAGGTCCCGCGCCGGCGGGTTTGTCCGTGACCGACGTCATGGCCGCACCGTGTCCCGAAGCGCGATCTCTGTCCATAGGGTCAGGCACGCACCGTAAGGCAATCAGCCGGGCGCAGCAGGCGTGCGGCCCGTGAACAGCAAGGAGCCGCCATGGAAAGCAGCCGCCATGGAGATGGCGTCGCCCGAGGTGCCCCAGCTCGCCCCGGAGCAGACCCAGCGGGCCTGCATAGACGATCTGCTCCAAGGGGTCAGTGAGCGTAGGCGGTCAGTGAGCGTGGGGCGGCTTGTCCCGTGGCGTTGTTGTGCCAGATCGCGGCGGTCAGCGCCAGGATGCGTTGCACAACGCGGGCTACGACACCTCCGGGTGTGTGTCCTTGGTGCCGTTCGAGGTCAAGCTGTCCCTCGAAGGCCTCGTTGATCGATTCGATGACCTGTCACAGCGGCTTGAACAGGGCCGCACCATGTCGTTCCCGTTCACCTTTACGGGCAGGCCTCAGCAACTGGACTCAACGCTCGTACAGTCCGCGTTCAAAACCACGGCCGCAGTAGTTCTTGTCGCGATGAGAGTCTGTCGGGGCGCTCTCGCAGAAACTCGCATTCGGCTGCCAGGAGGTCAAGGAGGGTCTTACGTTCGTCGGCCCTGGCCCCGGTCAGGGCGAAGGCGATGGGCAGGCCCTGAAGGGTGCCAGACCAGGTGCAGGCGCAGGCCCCAGAAGAAGCTGCTGCGGCTGGCGCAGTAACCGTATTCGGCCCAACCTGCCAGGCCGGAGCGTTTGACGGTCTCGCAGGAGCGGCCGCATTCCAGGTGGAGTCCACGACCCATACGTCCCCGCCCACACTGAGGGCCGAGGCGCTGGTGGCCAGGATCCGGTTGACGCTGGGCATCAGACCGGCGGCCGTGCGCAGCCACTTGCTGTAGCCGGGCTGCTGGGGCAGGCAGGGGATGAGGTGGCGCAGGTGGGCACGGGCGTGGCGGAGCCATTTGGCCTCGGAGGGGTAGCCGAGTATGGCTGCATCGTGGCGAGGGTGACCAGTTCGGCATCTCTCAGGCGGGGCGTGATGCCAACCGGCGGGCGCCATGGCGCCAGGTCGAGATGCTCCTTCAGCATGTCATCGGTCGTCGCATAAAGTGCTGCCGCGAGGGTGTCCACGTCGTCCGTCACAAAACGATCCTGGGCACCCTCGTTCTCGTCTCCGCAGGCACCCCTTGGGCCACACCACCAGGAGGAACCAGTGTCGTACCCGCAAGTACTCACCCCCGAGGAGAAGCTCGCCGGCGCGAAGAAGCTGTTGAGCCTCCCGCGTATCGTCGTGATCTGCGGCTCCACCCGCTTCATGGCCGAGATGAACGAGGCCGATCTGCGGGAGACCAAAGCCGGAAAGATTGTCGTCAAACCGGGCTGTGACATGAAGTCGCCGCACGAACTTTGGTCCGATCCTGTCGAAGCCGAGGCGCTGAAGGTTCGACTCGACGATCTGCACCGGGCGAAGATCCGGCTCGCTGATGAGGTGCTCGTAGTCGGCGACTACATCGGAGACAGCACTCGAGCCGAAATCGTCTACGCCCGGTCGCTGGGCAAGCCCGTGCGGTTTACGCACCCCGAAGTCGACCCTGACGCCTGACCTCCCGCTGCCACCTCGACAACCAGGGCCGGCAGCCCGCCGCCCGGCCGTCTCGCGGTGGCTTCGGCCGCCGCCCATCCCACACCCTCGGCAGGCATCCCTTGGAACTGACCATCTAGGGCACGCCCCCCGGTCAGCTGAGGCCAGCCAGTTGAAGTCCAGACCATAGGCACCGGGTGGTGCCTATATGCTCAGCCGTCGCGCGGAGGGAGCCTCGCGACGGGAGACGCTGATGCAGGGGTCTCCCGGTGGACTACACCCGGGGAAATTCTTGTGCGTCAGTACCTGTACCTGCGTGCCGTCACGATCACTGCGGTCTGTTCCGCTGCCGCCTTGACGGCCTGCGGCGCTGAGAACAGGGAGACCGGAGCCGGCGACGAGGCCGTGGCAGAAACCAAGGACAAGCAGAGGGACACCTTTGCCGGACTGTCCGGCGCCGAAATCGCCGCCAAAGCCATTGCGACGAACGTGGGTGCCTATTCACTGCGAATGAAGGGGACGACTCCGGACACGGACAGCGGGCTCAACACCCTCGACATGGTTTTCACCACCGCAGGTACGTGCGCGGGCACGATGGGGAAGTCCCATGCGGATTCGGGGCAGTCCCATGCGGATTCGATGCAGCTGATCATCACTGACGACACGGTCTACAGGAAGTATGAGGAAGGGCTCCTGCGTGCCACAGGCACCGAGGAGCGGGCAAGCGACGTCGAGGCTGCGGTCGACCTGCTCGCGGGCCGCTGGGCGAAGACGGGCAGGATGAGCGAAGAGGGCAGGTACTACGTCAAGTTCTGTGACCTCGACCTTCAGATGTCCGCATACGAGGACGCCGACACCTCCACGGCGCGCAGGGACGGCCAAGCCATGGTTGACGGCACTCCCGCGATCAAGCTGTCCGGCGTCGACGGCAAAGACAAGTTCACCCTGTACGTCGCCACGGAGGGCAAGCCCTACCTTTTGAAGTTGGTCCAGAGGTCCGGCGGGGGGAAGCCAGAAACACTCACCTTCAGCGAGTTCGACAAGCCCGTGAAGGCCAAGCCGCCCACTGGCGACATCCTCAACCTGGACCGGCCTCCACGCTGACTGACACGGAGTCCGGTGCCCCGGCGAGGACCAGGGCGGGCTCCGGGCAGTCGATCGGCGGCATCGGGGCTGACCAGAGCTCTTAGAAATGCCGCGGGTAGGGGCGCCGACGCGAGCACTGCGCTCGGCCGGGAATTGACAGTTTGTTACTCGCCGCCAGTGGGTTCTCTGGCACGTCTGGCCGAAGCGGTTGAATCCTGACAGCAAGGCGCACCTGCCCCACGCCTCCGGATTCCCGGCCGAGACGTGTTGCGTTAAAGCGCACTCCAACGCCTAGGTTCGAACGCGTGCGATACATCAAACTCGGAATGACCGGACTGGAAGTCTCCGCCATCACCCTCGGCTGCATGAGCTTCGGTGAGCCGGACCGGGGCGGCGAGCCCTGGTCGCTGGGCGCGGACGCCGGCCGGGACATCATCAAGCAGGCCCTCGAGGGCGGCGTCAACTTCCTCGACACGGCCAATGGGTACAGCGCCGGAAGCAGCGAGGAGATCGTCGGCCAGGCGGTCAAGGACTTCGCCCGGCGCGAGGAGGTCGTTCTCTCCACCAAGGTCTGGATGCGGATGCGCCCCGGCCCGAACGGCGCCGGGCTGTCCCGCAAGGCGATCTTCGCCGAGCTCGACGCCTCCCTGAAGCGGCTGGGGACCGACTACATCGACCTGTACCAGATCCACCGCTGGGACTACGACACCCCGATCGAGGAAACCCTCGAGGCGCTGCACGACGCGGTCAAGTCCGGGAAGGTCCGCTACATCGGAGCCTCCTCCATGTACGCCTGGCAGTTCGCCAAGGCCCTGTACCTGGCAGACCTGAACGGCTGGACCCGGTTCGTGTCGATGCAGGACCACTACAACCTCATCCACCGTGAAGCAGAGCGCGAGATGTTCCCGCTCTGCGCCGACCAGGGCATCGGCGTGATCCCGTGGAGCCCGCTGGCGCGAGGCAGGCTGACGCGGGCCCGGGACACCGCCACGGCGCGTGCCGAGACCGACGAGGGCGGCAAGATCCTCTACCGCGACGAGGACCAGGCAGTGACCGAGCGCGTCCACGAGATCGCGGGCAAGCGGGGTCTGTCCCCGGCCCAGGTTGCCCTGGCCTGGGTCATGCGCAACCCGGCGGTGACCTCGCCCATCGTCGGGGTCACCAAGCCGGCCCAACTGACCGACGCGATCGCCGCGGTGGACGTCGAACTCGGCGCAGACGAGGCCGCCTACCTGGAGGAGCCCTACCAGCCGCACCACGCCGCCTACCTGGAGGAGTCCTTCTACAAGCCGCACCCTGTGGCGGGCTCCCGGTAATCCGGGCTGCCGCCGGACCCTCGACGAGTCCTTGACCCCGGCCTTCACAGCCCTGTGGTCGGCCCGGCGGTGCATGCGGGCAGCGCGCGCACCTGCATGATCCGCGCGCTGCCCGCCAACGTCGGCGGTGCCCACTTCCTCGCCACCCCGGTGAACAGGATGCCCGCCACCGCGGTATCGGCGACGGCTTCCCCGAGCCGTTGCAGTTGTGCGCGGGTGGCCACGTCGAGGACGGCCTGACCTGGCGCCTTGAACGTCTCGGTCCCGGCACCTGGCGCTTCCACCATGCGCCCGGCGGTTCATCGCCTTCTCCGGGCCGGTTGGCAGATCCGTGGCGGGCGCGGAGCACCTGAGCGGCGCATATCGTCGGCGTATCGAAAAGCGGATACGCGCCGGCAACACCGGGCCCTCTTGACTGACGTCATGTCCTACCGCGGCCCAGCACCCATCCCCCGCCCTGCGACGCTGACCGTCGCACCGATCAGCGACGCCGAGCACCTGTCCTTCGTACGGACACGGCGGTCGGTGAACTTCGTGCAGACCCCGGCGTGGGGGCGGGTGAAGACGGAGTGGCGCAGTGAGTCGCTCGGATGGTTCCACGGCGGGCGGCTCGCGGGGGCGGGGCTTGTCCTTCACCGGCCGGTGCCGGGGCTGTCGCGGTTCACCCTTGCCTATCTGCCGTGGGGTCCCGACATCGACTGGTCCGGTGACATCGGTGCGTGGCTCGACCCGCTGGCGGCATACCTCAAGGCCCGCGGCGCGTTCGCGATCCGGCTGTGCCCGCCGGTGCGGACGCACACCTGGGATGCGGCGCAGGTCAAGGACGGCGTGGCCGATCCGGGGGTGCGGCGGCTCACCAGACTGCCCGACGGGCACGCCGACCCTGTCGGTGCCGAGGTAAGCCGACGGCTCCGGGCGGCCGGCTGGCTGCCGCAGAGCCCGGAGGACGGATTCGGTGCCGGGCAGCCGCAGTTCACGTACGAGGTGCCGCTGGCGGGACGGTCCGAGGACGACGTCCTGAAGGCCATGAACCAGCAGTGGCGCCGCAACATCAAGAAGGCCGCGAAGGCGGGGGTCGAGGTCACGGCCGGTGCCGCCTCGGACCTCGCGGCGTTCCACGAGCTCTACGTGCACACCGCCGCGCGCGACGGGTTCAGGCCGCGGCCGCCGGCGTACTTCGAGACAATGTTCGCGCAGTTGAGTGCCGAGGACCCCGGCCGGATCACGCTCTACCTTGCTCGCCACGAGGGCGAGTTGGTGGCCGCCACGATCCTGGTGCGGGTCGGCGCGCACGCCTGGTACGTGTACGGCGCCTCATCGACGGCCAAGCGTGAGGTGCGGGGTTCCAACGCGTGCCAGTGGGCGATGATCCATGATGCCCTGGCGGCGGGCTGCGACGTGTACGACCTGCGGGGCATCACGCCGACGCTCGACGCCGCCGATCCGCATGTGGGCCTGATCCGGTTCAAGGTCGGCACCGGGGGGCGGGCGGTGCGGTACGTCGGGGAGTGGGATCTGCCGCTGCGACCGCTGGTCTACCGCGCCTTCGACCTGTACATGCGGCGGCGCGGGCGCTGACCCCCGCGCCGCGCTGACCCCCGCTGGGCGGTTACCCGAGTGCGGCGGCCACCTCGTCGAGGCGGGCGCCGCGCGACGCTTTGACGAGGACGACGTCACCGCCGGTCAGGATCTCGCGCAGCCAGGCGACGGCCGCTTGGTTGTCGGTGAACGCGATCGCCCGCTCCCCCGCGGCGTCGGCGACGGGGCGGGCGGTACCGCCGACGACGGCCACCAGGTCGGCGCGCGCGGCCGCGTACTCGCCCACAGCCCGGTGTTCGGCCTCGCTGTGGGCGCCGAGTTCCAGCATCGCGCCGAGTACGGCGATACGGCGCCGCCCTGCGATGGCTGCGAGCGTGTCCAGGGCGGCTCGGGTGGAGTCGGGGTTGGCGTTGTAGGAGTCGTTGAGCAGGGTCGCACCGCACGCCAGGGTGCTCAGCTCCATGCGCCACCTGGACAGTGAGGCGGTGCTGAGGGCCCCCGCCGAAGCGGCCAGGGGGATGCCGGCCGCGAGTCCCGCCGCGGCGGCGGCCGCCGCGTTGAGTGCCTGGTGGGCGCCCACCAACGGCAGCGCGACACGGGCCCGGGCGCCGGAGGTGCGCAGCGTGAAGGTCGCCCGGCCCAGGCGGTCGAGGACCAGGTCCTGGACACGCACGTCGGCGTGTTCGGCGCGGCCGAAGGTCACAACCGGCCCGTCGGTCAGCGCGCGCATCGCGACGACGCGGGGGTCGTCGGCATTGAGAACGGCGGTGCCGCTGGGTGCGAGACCGCGCACGAGTTCGCCCTTGGTCCGTGCGATGGCCCCGCGCGAGCCGAACTCGCCGATGTGGGCCTGGCCGACGTTGAGCACGACCGCGATGTCGGGTGCGACCAGGCCGGTGAGGTGGGCTATGTCGCCGAGGTGGCGGGCGCCCATTTCGAGGGCGAGGAAACGGGTGTGCGCGTCGGCGCGCAGCATGGTCAGCGGCACACCGAGTTCATTGTTGTACGAACCGTGTGTGGCGACGGTCGGCCCGGCGCCCGCAAGGACCACGGACAGCAGGTCCTTGGTGCTGGTCTTGCCCTGCGAGCCCGTCACCGCTACGACGGTCAGCCGCTCGCGCAGCCGGTCCACGGCGTGGGCGGCGAGTTTTTGCAGTGCGGCCGGTACGTCGTCGACGACGACGGTGGGGAGCGGTGTCGGCCGCGAACCGAGCACGGCGGTCGCACGGGTGCGGCCGGCGTAGTCGTGGCCGTCGACGCGCTCACCGGCCATGGCGACGAACAGACCGCCCGGTTCGCCTTGCCGGCTGTCCAGTACGGCGGGCGCGCTCACTGTGACGGTCGTGTCACCTGTGACCCGGCCGCCGACGAGCGTGGCGATCTCGGCGAGGGAGAGAGGGAGGAAGAGAGGGAGTGGGGCGAGGGGTGGCCGGCTCTGAGTCATGGCCCCAGTCAAGGCGGCAACGTGTTGCCGGCGCGTATGCGGTTCTCGATACGCGGGCGATACATGGTGGGCTCTGGCGGGGTGCTCGCCCTCGCCGCTCGGCGTCCCGGGACGGGCCGAGGCTCCGGCCGGGCCGCCGGAGCCTCGCCGTGTTCATCCCGGACTCACCGGTGTGATGGGAAAGTCGAAATAGGTGTCCGGGTAGGGCTCGTCCTTGAGCGTGTAATGCCACCATTCGCAGGCGTAGGAGCTGAATCCGCTGCTCTCCATGATGGAGCGAAGACGCCTGCGGTTGTCCGCCGCGGCCCGCGAGATTCCTTCCGCTCCGTGGTGCGAGACCGAGTCCATCAGATCGTGGTCGCCCCCCATGGCAGCGAGGTCGCCGCTTTCCAGGTGGTACAGCGTCAGGTCGACGGTACTGCCGCGGCTGTGGCCCGACTTGGCGGCCACATATCCGTTCTCGAACATCTCGGGCCGGTCGATATTGGGATAGTGGCGGTCCTTGGTGCGGCCGTCTTCTGGCTGCTCCGACCAGCGCAGGAAGGAATCCACGGCGCGTACCGGGCGGTAGCCGTCCCAGAGAAGCAGGCCATATCCGTGCGAGGCCGCCTCTTCTCGCGCGCCCTGCAACGCCGCACACAGGGCCCTGGTGCCGACGATGCGATTGGCCAGGTATCCGTCGACCGGTTTTCCGGTGAAGTTGTCCCAGGTGGCGTATTTGGCGTCCCAGCGGACCCCGGGCGTGTACTCGTCTATGAAGACGAAATCGTTACGCATGGGCCTGCTCCGTCGGGGTCAGGGAGCGGGCGAGCGTCCCGGTCACCAGACGGTCGACCACTTCGGACAGCGGAATCCCGGCGGCGGCCATCATCCTCGGATAGCGGCTGTACGAGGTCATGCCGGGGAAGGTGTTGACCTCGTTGAGGACGACCTGTCCGTCGTCCTTGAGGAACAGGTCCACGCGGGCGAGTCCGCTGCAGCCCAGGGCGCGGTAGACGGCCTTCGCCGTTTCCTGGACGCGTGCCCGGGATTCCGCCGGAATGTCGGCAGGGACAATCGGCGTTGAATTGTCGGAGCCGGTCTCGGGTTCGTCCTCCTGGTGGATCCGGAAGAATCCGTGGGACAGGGCGATGCGGTCGACTTCTCCCGCGGTCATGTCCATACCGCCGCCCAGGATGGCGCAGCCGACCTCGCTGCCGACGACCGCCTCCTCGACCAGGACTTTCGTGTCGTAACGTCGGGCGACGTCCAGCGCGGCCGGCAGCTCTCCCGCATTCGCCACCTTGCTGACCCCGAAGGACGATCCCGAGCGGGCCGGTTTCACGAAGACGGGATAGGTGAGCCGGCCGGCGTCGATGTCCTCGCCCGCCGCGACCGTCCAGAAATCCGGCGTGGCGATTCCGGCGCCGGCGGCGACGACATAGGCGAGGGACTTGTCCATGCCCAGCGCGGAACTCTGGACGTCGCAGCCCACGTACGGGATGCCGGACAGCTCGAGCAGGCCCTGGATCGCGCCGTCCTCCCCGAGCTTGCCGTGCAGGACGGGCACCACGACATCCAGGCCGATCGTCTCGTACTTCCCCTGGTCGAGGACGAGCAGTCCGTGCACGCCGCGGTCCGGGGACAGCACGGCGGGCCGGTATGCGCCGCTCTCCCAGTCCGCGGCGGGGCCCTCGCAGAGTTTCCAGGCACCGCTGCGCGTGATCCCGATGAAGTGCGGCTCATACTTTTTCGTGTCGAGATTCCGCGCGATCTCCTGCGCGGACTTGATGGAGATGAGGTGTTCCTCCGAGCGGCCACCGAAGAGGATTCCGACCTGAAGCCTGGCCTTAGGCATGCTGATTCCTGCTTTCGAATTCCAGACAGTTGGTGATCGAGTTCTCGACCGTGTCACTCAGGGCACGGTCCGTGTAATACGCGGTGTGCGGACTGATGAACGCGTTCGGCATTTCCTGCAGCCGTAGCAGGGGCTTGCTGTCGATGGGCGCATTCCGTCGGTCGGCGTAGAACACGCCTTCCTCGCCCTCGACGACATCGAGGGCGACACCACCCAGGCGTCCGTCCTCCAGTGCCGCGACCAGCGCGGACGAGTCGATGAGGGCACCGCGCCCGGTGTTCACCACGAACGCGCCGGGCCTCATCCGCTGGATGCGCTCACGGTCGAGAAGGTGATGCGTCTCGGCGTTGAGCGGCACATGGAGCGTGACGACGTCGCTCGACCTCAGCAATTCATCGAGCGACACCTCGCCGCCTGGGCCGCCGGAACCGCCGGGGCCGCCGGATTCACCGGGGTCGCCGGATTCACCGGCACGATTTCCGTACGCCAATATCCGGCACCCGAAGGCGCGGAGCCTTTCCATGACGGCCGTGCCGATGCGCCCCGTTCCGACCACGCCGACCGTCAGGTCGCGCAGCTCCTTCCCCCGTACGTCGTGCAGTCGGTAGTCGTGCATATCCGCGCGGCGGACGGTGGACTTGGCGTGGCGCACCGCCATCAGCAGCATCATCACCGTGTAGTCGGCGACACTGTCGGGGGAATAACAGACGTTCCCGACGGAAATGCCGACGCGGCCCGCATAATCCACGTCGATGTGGTCGTACCCGATGCTTCTCGTGGAGATGTAGGAAACGCGGACCCGGCTCAGCGCACGAAGTGTCCCCGGGGTGATCCGGGTCTTGTGTCCGACGCTGATACACCGGTTTCCGGATGCCAGACGCGCGGTCTCCTCCGACACCGCGGATTCTGTGATCGTCGGCGTCACTCCGAATCGGGGCGCCAGCTCCCGGAACCGTGCGGCTTCGTCCCGCCCGCATCCGAAAGCGGTGATTCCCACTGGTTCGCTGTAGGTCATGCCTCCATTCAAGGAAACGGGGTGTTGCCGACACGTATGCAGTTTTCGATACGCTGCCGATACGTTGCCGGCCCGCTTTGCCGGCCCGCGCGGTGTTCGCCGAGCAGGCCACCAGCCGGTCGCGGTGGCTGTCCGCGGTGGACGGCACCACCCCGGCGAGTCGGGCCAGGCCGGTGACCGTCCAGACGCGGCCGCCGAGCAGGGTCAGACACATGGCGGCGCTCCTGCGGGCCGTCAGCAGGACACCCAAGAAGCCCGGCGCTTCGGTGAAGGTGCCGGTGCCGGTGCTGGTAACCCCGCCATAGCCGGCGGGGTGACGCTTCGAGCGCCGCACCCTGCAGACACACTCAGCGACGCGCGGCAGGATCACGAGGCCGGCGGTCCTTCAGCCGCAGGCACACACCTACGTACTCAACCCGGGGAACCATCCCCTGCCCGCGCGGTAGGCAGCACTGGTCGAGGGCCCCCGGGGCGACGAGCGGCATCCGGACCCGCAACCCGGCTGGACGCCTCTCGGGATCGCGCTCGTCGCCCGCCCACGATGCCGTGCAGCGCGCGTGGGACATCCGGCGGATCCTGGCGTACGTCGAGACGGCCGCACCATCCGCGTAGCCGCTACGGCCGTATCAGGACTGCGGGTGCGTACGCGCGGGCAGTTGCACCGTGATGCGCAGGCCGCCGGTGTCGCGCGGGGTGAGGGTGAGAGTACCGTCGTGTGCGCGAGTGATGGTTGTGACGATTGCCAAGCCGAGGCCGACGCCCGCCTGATCGGCGTGGATGCGCTCGGTGCCCCTCTGGAATGGTTCGGTGAGCGTCGAGACCAGGTGTGGAGTCAGTTTCTCACCGGTGTTTTCGACCGTGAGCATCACGGTGCCGGGGTGGGCGCTGGTAGTAACCCACACCATGCCCTGTTCGGCCAGATTGTGGACGATCGCGTTGTGCACGAGGTTCATGGTCAGTTGCTGCAGGAGCGCCGGCGACCCGCTCGTGGGCGTGATGTCACCGCGGGTCTCGATGGTGACACCGTTCTTCTCTGCGAGGGAGAGCAACGTTTCGGTGGCTTCTTCCGCCATGAGGGACAGGTCGACCTGTTCTGGGGTGAAGGACCGCTGGCCGGCTCGGCTGAGCAAGAGCAATGCTTCAGTGAGGTCGATCGCTCGGGTATTGACAGCTTGGAGGCGGTCAAGGACTTCGCCGGTGTCGTGTGATGGATCGGTGCGGGCCACGTCGAGAAGTGACTTCGAGATCGCCAGTGGGGTGCGTAGTTCGTGCGAGGCGTTGGCCGCGAATCTCTGCTGCTCGGCTACGTGTGCTTCAAGCCGTTCGAGCATCGCGTCGAAGGCGTCGGCGAGTTCGCGGAATTCGTCCTGGCGGCCGGGCAGCCGGATGCGGTGCGAAAGCGACCCTGTCGCGGCGGTACGGGTGGCGTCCGCAAGACGGGTCAGGGGGGCGAGCATGCGGCCGGCCAGGACCCATCCTCCGAGGAGGCCGAACACCAGGAGGAACAGCACGACCGCGACCGCAATGGGAGTGAAACCGCGCACGAAGGTGGTGCCCGGACTTGCTTTCCATGACCCCATTTCGTTGGTTTGCAACCACCCCTCTCGCAGGAGCCACCAGCTCACGGCGGCGAGCAGCAACGCACCGGCGAGCATGAGGAATCCGGCGTAGCTGAGGGTGAGCTTGAGGCGGACGCTGAGGCCGGGGGATCTATCCACTGTCGCCTCCGATGCGATAGCCGACGCCGGGAACGGTGGCGATGATCCAGGGTTCGCCGAGCCGCTTGCGCAGCGCCGAGACGGTGATGCGGACGGCGTTGGTGAACGGGTCGGCGTTCTCGTCCCACGCGCGCTCCAGAAGTTCCTCGGCGCCGACGACGCCACCCTCGGCGGTGATGAGGACCTCCAGTACGGCGAACTGCTTGCGCGTCAGCGCGACGTAGTGGCCCTCCCGGTAGACCTCGCGTCGGAACGGATCCAGTCGCAGCCCGGCGATCTCATGGACGGGAGGCCGGCTGTGGGCGCGCCTGCGGTCGAGCGCCCGGAGCCTGAGGACGAGTTCCCGCAGTTCGAACGGTTTCGTGAGGTAGTCGTCGGCGCCGAGTTCGAAGCCCGATGCCTTGTCGTCGAGGCGGTCGGCCGCGGTCAGCATGAGGATCGGCATCCCACTGCCCGAGACCACGATGTGCTTGGCGATCTCGTCACCGGAAGGACCGGGGATGTCGCGGTCGAGGACGGCGATGTCGTAGCTGTTGATGCTCAGCATTTCCAGGGCGATGTCACCGTCGCCCGCGAGGTCGGCCGCGATCGCTTCCAGGCGCAGGCCATCGCGGATGGCCTCCGCCATGAAGGGTTCGTCCTCGACGATCAATACACGCATACTCTCGATGTTACGAGCGGGCACATATCGTCCGCGTATCGAAAAACGCCATACGCGCCGACAACACCGCGCCGCCATCTATCAGTGCACCGTGACCGCCGACAGCGTCAGACTCAGCCGAGGGGTGCGGCCTGTTCCCGTAGACGTACGATCTCGTCGTGCTGTGCGGCCAGGCGCGAGACGGTGAGGCCTCCTGTAGAGCACGAAGGCGCCGCTCGAACTCTGCGGCGAGGTGCTGGTACGGGCCAGGGCGGGTGATGCCGTCACGGTTCTTGTTCGGGTAGAAGGCGGTGCGGGGCACGCCGGCGTCGGTTGCCGGTGTCTTCAAGTCGCAGCTGCCGCCGGGCGGGAAGTGACCCTTCAGGAGCCGGTCCATCGCGGCCCGGATGGCCCCTTCGTCACGGTGGCGTTCGGCACTACTGATCTGTCCCGCGCGGTCCTCCGTAATCGTTGGGCTCTGGCCCACTCGTTGTGGAACCGGTCTGCTGCCCCCGCCGGTCCGCGCCCTGTCGGCGAAGGCCCTCGAGGATGACGTTCATCAGAGGCCGTGCTGTTGAACCCCATTCGTCCCGGTCCAGCCGACCGAGGTAGGCGATGAGCAGGAGGACCCCGCGGGCGTCCACGTCCGTGCGGAGGGAACCGGCCGCTTGCCCGGCGTCCAGCAGGCGGCCGAGGGCGCCTTCGATGGGGTTCTTGCTGTGGGCGACAAGGTCTTGCCACGCCGCCGGCTCAAGCGCCGCCAGGACGCCGTACTTGATCTCGGCGTAGTCGATCACTCGGTCAAACCAGTGGCTCAGGGCTTCCACGGGCTCGTGTTCCGCCAGTAGGGCGGAGGCGGCGGTCACGAGTTCTTCGACGTCGCGCCGGTAGACCTCGGCGAGGAGCGCTTCGCGGTTGGGGAAGTTCCGGTAGAGCGTTCCCTGCCCCACACCGGCGCGCTTGGCGATCTCCTTGAGGTGGACGTGGTCGGACTCGGCGAGGGCCGCGCGGGCGGCCTCCACGATGCGGGTCCGGTTCTGTGCCGCGTCCGGACGGCGTGCCGGTGTGCTCATAGGCGTCTCCTGACGTTCCGTCCATCACAAGTGGACACGTGTCCGGTAGAGTGGGTCACGCACCGGACACGTGTCCACTTTACCTGGAGGCAGCAGTGCTCTCTCTTCATGACAAGATCATCGCGGTCACCGGAGCAAGCGGCGGCATCGGTGAAGCCACGGCCCGTCTCCTCGCCCAGCGCGGCGCCGCAGTCGTCCTCGCGGCGCGCCGCAGTGAGCACATCGAGGCCATAGCGCAGGACATCCGGGAGGAGGGAGCTCGTGCCGCCACATGCGTCGTCGACGTCACCCGGGCCGAGGACCTGCGGCGCCTGGTCGCCACCACCATCGATCGGTACGGCCGCATCGACGTACTGGTGAACAACGCCGGCATCGCCCCGATCAGCCCGCTGGCCGACCTCGACACCGAGAGCTGGTCGGCCATGATCGATGTCAACCTTCGCGGCACGCTCAACGGCATCGCCGCCGCGCTGCCCGCCTTCCGCGAACAAGGGTCGGGCCACTTCGTGAGCATCGTCTCCGTGGCCGGCTTGCACGGCACATCCCCCTCGATGGCCGTCTACGCCGCGACCAAGAACGCGGTGCGCACCGTCCACGAGGGGCTGCGAACGGAGTCCACCGACGGAGTGGTGCGCACGACAGCCATCTCACCGGGATACATCCGCACCGATCTCGCCGACTCCATGGCAGACCCGAGCATCCGCGAACAGACACGTAAGAACATGGACGCGGTGGCCATCCCTCCGGCGGCGGTCGCTCACGCGGTGGCCTTCGCCATCGAGCAGCCCAGCGACGTCGAGATCGGCGAGATCAACGTTCGCCCCACCGTCCAGGCATGACACTTGCCGTCACCCGTCTGGTTAACGACGGACCGCCGCGTACAGATCGGCCTCAGCCTTCGGTGCACCACAGGAAGTGGGCCGGAGCACGAACTCGTAGACGGGCGACATTTGTTGGGGAGCACACAGCCACCGGCCAACGCGGCGGTCCCGCGACCGTTGGGGTCGCGGGACCGTGAAGGGTGCGGACGTTGGTCTGCGGTCGGGAGTCAGCTGGCAGTCTGCTGTGCTGCGGCCTGTTGTTCGGCGCGGGCGGAATGTGGACGAGGAGCAAGGTCGCGGTCAGCAGCGGTGCCATCGCCTCGGCGCGGGCCGGGGGTGTCTTGTTCTCCCCGCCGTGTTTCGATACCCCGGCGGCCACGTGGGCGAACTGTCTGCCCCAGGGGCGAAAGCCACTCGGATAGCTGTCAGTGGTGAACAGCTCGCCGTAATGGGCGAGTTCCCGCAGCACCTGGACCACCGTCAATCGCGAGGATCCCTTGCCGGTGCTCGCCATTCCGCCTGCCGGAGACGCCTCGGAGATTGATGGAACCGTGGCCGTCGGGCACCCGTTGATCCCCGACCCGCACAGACTCAGGGCACCGCCCTCCAGCTCGGCATCGGGGAGCCCGACGAGAAGTCAGCGGCTCATCAGCGCAAACACGCCCCAGCCAAGGTACTCACGGGTGTACTGCACGTAGCGGGCGGGCCCGGTGGCGAGTTCGGCCCGCACGTCGGCGGCCAACTCGTCAGCGGGGTTCTGGTCGAGCCAGCAGCGAAGGTTGAACCACTGCGCCGCCTGATACCGGTCCCAGCTGTCCTGATCGGCCAGCACCATCTCCACGACGTCGTACCCGAGATCGCCGAAGTGCCCGATCAACTCCGGCAGCATCCGAAAGTCCGCTCGGCTGCCGGCGTGGCAGCCCTCGATGACGTCCTGGGTCGGCGGTGCCTTACGCCAGTATGGCTCGCCGATCAGCATGAGGCCGCCTGGGCGGAGGCTGCGGCCCAGCAGTTCGACGGTGCCGGCCACGCCGCCCCCGATCCACGTGGCGCCGACACACGAGGCGAGATCGACCGGCTCGTCCGCGACGTAGCCGCAGGCATCGCCGTGAACGAAGTCGACCTGGTCGGCGACTCCGAGTTCAGCGGCACGGGCGCGGGCCTTCTCGGTGAACACCGTGCTGATGTCCACCCCCGTCCCCGTGACGCCGTGGTCACGCGCCCAGGTGCACAGCATCTCGCCCGTCCCGCTGGCGAGGTCGAGCGCCCGCGCGCCAAGTGCCGGATGAAGCGACTGGCCCAGTGCGGCGAGCTTGTCAGCGGTGATCGGGTTGTGGACGCGGTGACTGCTCTCGCGAATGGTCCAAATGCGTGGAAGATCCACAGGAGGGATTCCTTAGTTCGATGAGGTCCTGCCGTTCCCGTTCCTGGAGGGCAGCCGTCCGCAGTCGGCTACCACTGCTTGAACCGTCATCAAATGCACCCCGCTTGGACGTTTCGATCTTGGACTCGGGAAACCTAGAGCTCTCGGGACGCCGTGTCCACCGATTTCGGGCGGCGCTACCAACCACGCGGCCCGGACAGGCGCCGAACACCATCCCGATGGCCAGAGCGCTCGGGCCGTGTTCTAGGTGTTGGCGCCCCGTCTGGCTGGTTGCCCCGGGAAGGTCGCGTGCGGCGAGCCAGCGCGGATCCGAGGTTGGCGATCTCGATCGCGGCGACCCCGGCGGTGTCGAGAGCGGCGGTGTCGAGAGCGGCGGCGACAGTGCGGGCCTGCTCGACGGTGTAGCGGTGGCGTACGGCGTGCATGCTGCCGTTCCGCAGGGGCACGTCTTGGGCGTGGAGGGGAGTCATCGCGGGCCACCGGCCGGAGCGCGGATCCCGCCGTACTCCCGCACCCGTCGACGTCTGCTCACAGCCAGTGATCAACGTACCAAACTGGCCGAATGATCGTGTGTTCGAAAGGCCGCCATTGGGGCACCCGCGTGCCCTGCGTCACAGGCAACTCGCGTACGGGGCACGCAGGTTGAACGCTATACCATCGGAGCGTCGGTGGTCCCAGCGCATACCCTGGCCCGCTACGGCCTGTCGTGCATCGCCTCATCGGACCGCACGGCCGCTCGGCCTCACACTCTTCCGGCCAGCCGCACAGGGGAGTTCACCCCTTCCGCCACCCCGGACGGCGACCCCGCCCCCGATACCTGTGCGCACGCGGCGGCCGGCGTCCGCACCCCGGTGGCACACCGCCCCGAGCGCTGCGAGTGGCCCCTTGGTCACGGATAGCGACGGCCAACCGCCGTGTGTCTGAAAGCCGTACCTGCACAGCCAAAGAATCTTGGATTCTCTGGCCATGCGTCTCTCCAGGCACTTAAGTACCTGTCTGGGCACTCGCTACCGGCCACGGGCGAAAGCCACCGGCCCGGTTTTGCGCCAGCGGTCGTCTCCGCCCTGCTCGTCGGCCACACCGCCGCCACGCCCCTGTTCATCGTATGACCGTGCCACTCGCCCCCAACTGCCCCAAGGAACCCTTTGCTCATGGCCCGGCCACCCGGATCAGAGGCGCGCTGATGGAGAGTTCGAGCCCCGCCGGCGGCGTGAACCCGGCCGGCCGCGACACGGACCTCCGCACCGCCGTGCAGGACATCCAGGCCGGCTACTGGATGCAGATGCGGCACGTGCTGGCCCGTACGGGCAACTGGCCGCAGTGGACATCCCGTACCCAAGTGCTGGGCGTCGTCGCGGCACCGGCCAACGTCGTGGAGTTGTGGCTGAAAGAGGAGCCGGAAAGCCTCGCGGCCCGCGTGATGTACGCCCGAGTCGCCACCGAACGAGTGCTGCAGGCCCACCGACGCGACTGGGCGCGTGACTACCGCAAGGCGCAGGACCTGGACACACTGGTGGCCCGGGCAAGGGATGCGTGCCGTCAGGCGAGCGACGGCAACCCCGATGACGCAGTGCCCTGGATCTGCCGCCTTGCCCTGGCCGAAGCGGACAGTGCTGGACGCTACCCGGAGCATCACGTCACTCCGCCGCCGCACGAGTATCTGCTGCCCGCCGGGCCATGGGGCCTCCTGTCGGAAGTGCACCGACGAGATCCGTTCAACCGCGAGGCATGGCACCGGATGTCCCAGGCGCTCCAGGCCCGCCCGGGCCCCGCGGGCCGCCAGGCCGTCGCGACGGATTTCGCTCGCTGGACGGTCTCCTTCGCGCCGCCCGACTCGCCGCTGCTTCTGCTGCCCCTTTACGCCCGTGTGCAGGAGCACCGTGAGCGACGGGACAACGGTGGCGCGGTCATGCTGAACCTCCTGTGGACCAGGGAGGACACCACACGGGCCATCACACAGGCCTTCGAGGGCTGGTTCCGGAAGCAGGAGCCGGCCACCAGTTCCCAGTTGGATCTGAACTACCTCGCCTACGCCCTGGCGAGGGGCGGCTTCGCCGCGTGGGCCGCCGAAGTGTTCACGGCCATCGGCGACTTCGCCACTCCCGCCCCCTGGCTCTACGACCCCCGGGGCCCGGCGGCCGAGTGGCGGAAGGCATTCGAGGAGGACCGTATCGCCTGCCTGAGATCCCACCCGAGGCAGACGGGAGGCCACCACCCATGACCGCCGACCGACTGACCGCCGGCGGAGCCGGCCTGGCCGCCGACCAGCACGAACACGCCCCCTAGCGGCCGGCCGGCGGCCAGCCCGCCCCACCCCACGAGCCACCCCACGAGCCACCCCCGACCCACCCCGCCTGCACCCATCTCACCCGTCCCCATCTCGCCTGCCCCCCGACTCAGCTTTCCGTGCGGAGAACCAATGACTGCGATGAGAACACCGCGTAAGCAGCGGAACCCAGCCGACAACGGCGTCGACCGCGACCGCAACGGCGACCACGGCGTCGACCGCGACGGCGAGGACGCGCGCCTCCTCCAGTCGCTGGGCTACACCCAGCAACTGCATCGCCGCATGGGGGCTTTCGGCAACTTCTCGGCTTCCCTCTCGGTCATCTCGATCATGTCGGGAACCTTGCTGCTGTTCGGCTACGGCCTGAACTCGGGCGGCCCCGCGGTGATCACGTGGGGCTGGCTCGCCGTCGGACCACTGGTGCTGTGCCTCGCCGCGGCCCTGGCGGAGATCACCTCCCGCTACCCCACCAGCGGCGGCCTGTACTACATGGCCCGCCAGCTCGGAGGCGAGCGGTGGAGCTGGTACACCGGCTGGCTCAACCTCCTGGGACTGCTCGGCGGAATCGCCGCCCAGGACTTCGGCATCGCGACATTCACCGCCGCGTGGATGAACCTGCAATTCGACTACACGCCGAGCGCGGGCTCCCTGCTGGCCCTGTACGCGGTCATCCTCGCCCTGCACGCGGTCATGAACCTCTTCGGCACGCGCCTGATGAACATCCTGACGTCCTTGAGCGCCTGGTGGCATCTCGCAGGGGCCGTCGTCATCATCGGCTCCCTGGCGCTCGTGCCCTCGCACCACCAGTCGGCCGGCTTCGTATTCTCCGAGTTCACCAACAACACCGGCTGGAGCGCCCCGGCGTACGTGATTCTGCTGGGCATGCTGCTGCCGGTCTTCGCGCTGGCCGGCTACGACACCTCGGCCCACCTGAGCGAGGAGACCAACCATGCCTCCGTCGCGGCGGCCCGCGGGGTCTTCCGCTCCGTGGCGGTGTCCTGGGTCGCCGGCGGCATCCTGCTGATCACGCTGCTGTTCGCCGTCCAGGACTACACCGCGACCCTGCAAAGCCCGACCGGCGTACCCGTGGCACAGATCCTCCTGGACGCACTGGGCATGGCGGCCGCCAAGGCGCTGCTCCTTGTCATCATCGTGGCCCAGTTCCTCTGCGGCTACACCGTGACCGCCAGCGCCAGCCGGATGATCTACGCCTTCGCCCGTGACGGCGCCCTGCCCGGGTCGGGGCACTGGAAGAAGATCAGCCGCCGCACCGCCATCCCCGCCAACGCGGTCTGGCTCGCGGTCGCCGTGGCTTTCGTGCTCGCACTGCCTTCCCTGTACTCCAGCACGGCGTTCTCGGCCGTGACCGCCATCTCGGTCGTGGGCTTCACCTCGGCCTACGCCATCCCCGTGCTGCTGCGGCTGATCCACCACGACCGGTTCTCCCCGGGTCCCTGGAACCTGGGCCGCTGGAGCCGGCCGATCGGCTGGATCGCGGTGGTGTGGGCGGCCGCGGTCACGGTGTTGTTCCTGCTGCCGCAGAGCAGCCCGGTCACCGCCAGCACGTTCAACTACACGCCCGTCGCCGTAGTGGTCGCCTTCCTCATAGCCGCCCTGTGGCGGCGCTTCGGCCGCGACTCCTACCACGTGCCCCGCTCCAGCTCCCCCACCGAGGACAAGCAGTTCGAGGGCATCATCTGATGGCAGCGACAGAGTCCTCGAAGACTTCACCGCCCTCGACAACGACAACAACCACAGCGACAACCACAATGACAACAGCTCATGGGAGTACGGTGACTGACCCCGCGGCGTCCATCGAATCGGCACGACAGCTCACCGTGGCCTGGCGCGCCCTGGTGCTCGACCGCGATGCGGACGCGGATGTACGCGACCTCCCCGGCATCGCCGTCCGCTGGGCCGACTGCCGATTCTCGTTCTACAACTGCATCACCCTGACCGAGTCAGGAGCGGGAGCCGGCCTCGTCGCACAACGCCTCATTCAGGCGGCGGGCATCATGCGCGCGAGGAAGCACCCGGGCTTCCTGTGGCTCTTCGAGGACCTCCTCGACGACGAGGCCCGCACCACGCTGACCGCGGCGGCCGAGCAGGCGGGCCTGCAGTACGCCTTCCCCGGCACGGGCATGGCCGGAGACCTGCTGCCCATCCCCGACCCGGTCCACCCCGACCTGACGTTCGTGCGTGTGCGCACCGACGAGCACCTGCGGGCTTACGCCGACCTCCAGTCACGCGCGTACGGATTCCCCCTGGAGGAAGGCCGCGACGGCCTGATCGGATCCACGCACTGGACGAGCGAGATGTACGCGTACCTGGCGATGCGGGGCGACGTTCCGGTGGCGTGTGCCGCGACGGTCGAGACGGAAGGCCGTCTCTTCGTCGCCTTCGTCGCCACCGACCCGCAGTGGCAGCGCAAGGGCTACGGTGAAGCGGTGACGCGAAAGGCCCTCTACGAGGGCGCCACAGCCACCGGCCTGACCCGCGCCACGCTGCACGCGACCGTTGCCGGGGCGCCGGTGTACCCGCGTATCGGTTTCGAGCCGAACACACCCATCCACTTCTTCAACCTGGCGGAGTGAGCCGGCCGGGAGGCCGAAAATGGGGGTGCCCCCGCACGCGTCGGGTGTTCCTTGGGGGTAGGGGGCAGTTCAAGGGGGCCACTCCCTTCCCGGCGAGGGCCTCGGCGAGTCGGTGTGAGTCGCCAGTGGTGGTCACGAGGTGAGAATGGTTCATGAGGTGAGCGTGGTTCATGAGGCGGCCGGTGCTCGCGCCCGCGGGAGCAGGTAGCAGGTACGCGGTGACAGCGGCGACGTCACAGCCCCGGGCCGAGGGTGGGTTGCCGTGGTCTTCCGCTTTTTTTCGGCGAGCTGAATCCGGGGCTGTTCCCGATGCCCTGGGGGCCTGATTCCCTACGGGGACGCGGTCTTCAACCAACGGGGGGCGCTCGCCAGGTTTCGCTGCTGCCAGCGGAACTCGACCGGCTCCCGGCCGCTTGCGGCGGTGACTGGGTCGGGCAGGTCCGCAAGTTGCGCCAGGCCGTCGAGCAGGGATCACACCGATATCTCGGGTTTGTCGGCGAAGCGCCTACTGGCCCAGGGCTTGTCGGCCGATGGTTCCGTTCTGGACGGAGTGGGCCTCGTGCGCGCGGGCGACCTCGTCGACGGGTTTGCTGTCGGCGATGTGTCCCAGGATCGAGAGCAGATCGTCGTCAGTGAAGCACCCGGCCGCGGTCACCGGACCGAGGGCTTGATCGACGTTGCCGTTGCCCAATACGGTGCCCAGCTCGGCCGCCCGGGGCCATCATGGCGATACATCATCCGGCACGGACTCATTCCGCCTCGCGCAGCCCCGGGTGCAAGAACCGAGCAGGCCACCCGCTGGCTGACGATCACTGCGGGCGTATCCGGACGGGCGCCTGCCCAGTCTCTTCCGAGGGAAATCGGTCGCTGAACGACGCTGACGCTTCTAGCCTGCCTCGGGTGATGACAGCTGATGACGTGTTGTTCGTCCTAGCCCTGCTTCAGAGAGCGAAGGCGGACGTCTGGGTCGGTGGCGGATGGGGAATTGACGCTTTGATCGGCGAGCAGACCCGAGACCATCGCGACCTTGACTTGATGCACCGGCAGGACCAGGAGGCCGCTGTGCTGGCGGTCCTTTCCGCGGCGGGGTTCGTGGAGAGTCTGAACTGGAGGCCCATCCGATTTGTCGTGACGGCTCCGGACGGAAGGGAGATTGATCTCCATCCGCTGGTCTTCACTGATGGCGGCTCAGCAGTGCAGGCGTCACCCGAACCGCAACGTCCCTTCACCTACCCCTCCTCGTGCTTCGTGACGGGCACCATCCAGGGGACTCCTGTCCCATGCTTGTCCGCCGAGCAGCAGGTCTACTTCCACCAGGGATACGAGCCATCGGAACGCGACCGGCACGACATGGCACAACTCCGCCGCGTCTTCGGGATTGCCACGCACTTTTGATCCACGCCGGCGGACCGGGACGCAAGGATGAACGACCCTGGCGGGCGGGGCCGGAGAACATCACAGCCACAGCACCGGCAAAAGCTCCCTCGGCATCCGAGGCGGCATCAAAACCCACCGCCGCCATCCTCGCACTCAGGTGGAGCACGAAACGATGCCAGAACTCATCGGCGTGCGCCGGCACTGGCCATCGACAAAGACGCCACCAGGCTCAGATTCCGGCCGGGCGGGACACCTCCGATGTGCCGATGTTGCTGTTGGCCGACGTGATCGCCCCGGCGGTCAGCATCGGGACCGACTCGGACCTGGTCGACAGCGGACTCGGGGTCAGCGACTGGCTCGCCCCTGCGCGCGACCTTGGGCGACGTGGGGTTGCTGGAAGGCCGGATGGCTGCCTCGGAGCGGCAGGCTGATGTCGTGGCGAACGCGACCGGCCACCTGATCAAAAGGGCGGTGAGGCTCAGCACTCGGGAGCAGCTGGCGGTCACAGCAGTGCTGAGCACGGCGGCCGGGGCGCTGTACTGGCGGCACATCGGAAGCGTCCGTCAGCCACCCCACTCCACCCCGCAGCGGGAGCCGGTGCTACCCGTAATGCCGGAGCACGTCTCAAAGCGAACGGCCGCTCTCAGCGCACGGCACACGGCACACCCGGGAAGGGCTGACCACCCGCACAGGAAGGAAGTGAGGAGTATCCGCTGCTGGCCCGCGCAGGTTCTGCGTACCGCATAGGTGGGGCGCAGATCGCTACTCTTCAGCGCAGTCCCCGGGGCTGGTCCCTTCTGGCACGTCAGGAGGTACACCCCGACGAGTTCGAGCATCTGCGGGATCTCCTGCAGTGGCTGGCTGCGCGGACGACCACGGTGGGAACCATCGGGTATGTGCGCTTCTACGAAGACCACATACCCGACGTGCTCATCGCCGATTCGGGAACCGTTCGTCAAGTGTCCCTCCAACTGGCTTCCGGAGCCGAAGAACTACTCCTTCACGACTGAAGATCCGGGACAGGTGCCGAAGACTCAGCGCCTCCCCACGCTCCAACTGGCCGGCACCCCGGTGCGGCGTATCCCAGGGATGTCCATGCGGGGTTTCGCGCAGCTTCCGGTCGCCATCGGCAGCTGACTCGCCCGCATTGGCATCGCCCTTGATGCCATGCCTGCTCAGGCTTCTCGTCCTTCGCAGCCGGGAAGATTTGGCCGACGCCGAGCGCCGGACTGGGCGTACGCGGATGTGTTGAGCCGCAGCTGCGCCCAGAGGGTGTCCGGGCGCAGTGGGAGGGCGGTGAAGCGGATGCCGGTGGCGTCGCGCAGGGCGTTGGCCAGGGCGGGGCCGACGGGGTTGAAGGCGGCTTCACCACCGGGTTTTGCGCAGTGCAGGTCACCGGAGCCGGGGACGAAGCGGACGTCGGTGCGGGGGACGTCGGCAAGGTGCGGAATGGGGTAGGTGCGCAGGTCCTGTGTGGTGACGCGGCCCTGGTGGTCGGTGCGCAAGTCTTCCATCAGTGTGGTCCCGATGCCCTGGGCGATGGCACCTTCGATCTGGCCGCGCAGTTGGCGTGCGTCCAGGATGGTGCCCGCGTCGGCGGCGTGGACGGAGTCGAGGATGGTGACCAGACCGGTGGCCGGGTCGACGGCCAGGCGGATCCACTGGGCGTTCGCCGCCAGGCCCGGGGTTCCGGTGGTGGCGTCGCAGGTCGCCGTGGCGGTGAGTGGCCGACCGGTCTCGTGCGCGGTTCGGTACAGGGAGGTCAGGGGCAGCGGTCGGCCCGCGCAGTCGACGGCATTCTGGCTCAGGCGGCAGTCGTCCGGGGCGGTACCGGTGCGGGCGGCCGCGGCGTCGAGGACGGCCGAGTGCAGACGCCGGCAGGCCTCGTGGACTGCGCGGGCGGCGAGGGTGGAGCCGGTGGAGACGAAGCCCCCGGTGTCGTGGGTGAGCAAGTCGGTGTCGCCCTGGCGGAGGTGGATGCGGTCGATGGTGGTGGCCAAGGCGGTGGCGGCGATACGCCGGTGCACGGTGGTGGCCTGGCTGCCGAACTCCGGGGCGCCGGTGCACAAGTCGTAGGCGCCGTCGGCGCGCAGGGTGGCGCTCGCCTGAGCCAAGTGGCCGTCGGAGGGCAGGGTGGGGGTGACAGTGACGGCCATGCCCTCCCCCACCAGCCAGGACGAGCCGGGGAGCGCGGGTGGCGCGGCCCTGTACCGGGCGCGGGCGCCTTCGATGAGATTCAGGCAGTTGGTGATGCCATGGTCGGCGATCGGCGCCATGCCGTCGGCCGTCACCGCTGGGGCAGACTCCCCCGGGCGCAGGTAGGCCTGTCGGCGCAGGACCAGGGGGTCCAGGCCGGCGGTGTGGCCGAGTTCGTCGAGGGCGGATTCGACGGCAAAGGCGATCTCGCCGGCGCCGTAGCCGCGGAAGGCGCCCGCCGGGACGTTGTGCGTGTAGAGCGCCCAGCCGTCGACCCTGATGTGGGGGCAGCGGTACAGGCTCAGGGCCTCGATGCAGGCATGTCGCAGGACGGCGGGGCCGTGATTGCCGTAGGCGCCGGTGTCGCACAAGACATGCAGGTGCAGGGCGGTGAGCGTGCCGTCACGGCGGGCGGCGATCTTCACTCGGACCTGGAAGGGATGGCGGGTGGTGGCGGTGAACTCCTCGGCCCGGGTGTACTCGATTCTGACGGGCCGCCCGGTGCGCAGCGCGGCGAGCACGGCGATGTCCTCGGTGAGCATCTCCTGCTTCCCGCCGAACGCACCGCCCAGCCGCGCGGCCGTGACGTGCAGCCGCTCAGGCGGCAGGCCGAACACCTTGGCCAGGAGCCGGCGGGTCAGGTGCGGGGCCTGGGTGGCGGTGTGGACATGCAACCGCCCTTCATCGTCCTGCCGAGCGAGGGTGGCGTGGGTTTCCAGCGCGGCATGCTGCACCCGGTGTGTGCGGAACGTTTCCTCGACGACGTGGTCGGCTTGGGCCAGCCCTGTATCGATGTCCCCGATGGTGGTGTGCACCTCATCGGCGATGTTCCCGCCGGGATGGACATGAGGGGCCTCTGCGGAGAGGGCGTGTTCCGGGCCGGTGACAGCGGGCAGGGCCTGGTAGGTGACGCGCAGACGGCGGCAGCCCGCCTCGGCCGCGGCTTCGCTGTCGGCGACGACCGCCGCGACACGCTGGCCCGCGTGGCGCACGACGTCGTCCAGGACGCGGGTGTCGGCCGGATCTTCCTCTGCTTGTTCGTGCAGCGCGGTCGAGAAGCGCAGAGCGGGCGCGTCGTGGTGGGTGAGAACGGCGTGGACGCCTGGCACGGCCAGGGCACCGGCGGTGTCGATGCCGGTGATGCGGGCATGCCGGTGCTCGGAGCGCACCAGCCTGATGTGCAGCAGCCCGGCGGGATCCGGATCGTCGAGGGTGAAGCGGGCCCGTCCCGTGACGACGTCCTCAGCTCCCGCAGCAGCGGTGGTGTCGGCTTCCGTGACCTGCTCGTCAGTGGTGCGGTACTTGTGAGATGCCTGAATGGCTCGCTCGATGGACCGGTAGCCGGTGCAGCGGCACAAGTTGCCCTTGAAGTTCTCGGTGAGATCGGCGCCCTGGCTGTGGTCCAGGGCGGCGGCGGTCATGACGAATCCCGGGGTGCAGAAGCCGCACTGGAAGGCGTGGTTGGTGGCGAAGGCCTGCTGCACCGGGTGCAGCGCGCCGTCCTGGGACAGGCCCTCCACCGTCGTCACCATCCGCCCTGCGGCACGCAGGGCCGGGTAGAGGCAGCTGTGTACGGGCCTGCCGTCCACGTGCACGGTGCAGGCGCCGCAGTCACCGCTGTCGCAGCCCTTCTTCACCCCGAAGCAGCCCTGCTCACGCAGATAGGTGCGCAAGCACTGCCCGGGCCCCGGCTGCTCGTACACCGGCCGGCCGTTGAGCAGGACGGAGAAGGTCATGTCAGTTCCTCCTCCGCCAGTGTCTGCCGTGCTTGCTCGGCCAGTTGATGGATGAGGTGAGTGCGCCACTCGGGGGCCCCGTGAACATCGTCCACGATCAGTTCCGCACCGACGGCCCGCTCCATCACCGTACGCAACCCGGTCGGCGTGGGCAGCCGTTCAAAGGACAGGTACACGGGGCGTGTCGTGGCCGCGGTGAGCGTGAGCGCGAAGCGCCCGGAGCCGGGAGTGATCGCGGCGATCACCAGGGCGGCCGAATGTCCGCCGGGCCGTAGGCTCACCCGGCGCATCACCGTGCGCTGCTCCAGGGCTTCAGTCGGCAGCCGCAGGCAGCGCAGCATCTCCCCCGGCCGCAGCTCCGTCCGGCCCTCTCCGGAGACGAATTCCCGTACGGGCAGCAGGCGTTCGCGGCCGTCGGCCGCGCGCAGCACACACACGCCGTGCAGTGCTGTTGCCATCGACACCATCGGCGCGGCCGGCAGGGCCAGACACACGTTGCCGCCCACCGTGGCGGTGTTCCACACCTTGAAGGACGAGGAGAACGCCCGGCAGCAGCCTGCCATCAGCGCACGCGCATCCGGCCAGGGCCCGCCCGGCCGTACGGCGAAGGCAAGCAGTTCGGCCACCGTGCACGTCGCCGCGATCTCCAGACCGCTCTCGTGGACTGTCAAGGGCCGTAAGCCCATCCGGTCCAGGTCCCACAGGCGCGCCACCTCGGGCTGAGGGGCGGAGAACAGCCAGGTGCCGCCGGCCAGCCACGCGTCCCCCGCCTCCCACCGCACACCCTCGCGCGGGTCGAGCACGGCCCGGACCGCCACAAGATCCATATCCGTCCGCCTCCGCCGGCCGTCGAACGGGCGCTGCCCGCGCCCGCGACTGTGCCAACTCCCGGCCGACCACCCGCGTCACGCGCCGTCCGGGTGAAGACCAGTCACAACCGCCCCGACCGAACATGACCGGCGCCGGCCCCTTCTCCCAGCTCCCCAGCCTCCTGGCCATGCAGTCGAATCCCTCCGGCGGGGCACGTACACGCAAGGAGGAGGCTGCCGTTGACCACGGCGCGGCGGGAGGGCGAAGCCGCGTGTGCGCTGCCCAGACCGGTGGCGTGAACACGTGGGTCAGTGGGAGACGGTGGCGGCAGGCGGAGTCCATCGTTGGGTGGGGGGCACCGTGCTGGAGACGCCGTAGTCCTTCTTGAGCTGTTCGGGGATGGCGTAGTGCATGACGCGTCCACGGGTGAGGGAGGAGAGTTCGAGGATGGTGGTGAGGTGGCCAAGGCGGTCCAGGACCCAGGCGCCGAGAGGCGAGCGGTCCTCGATGGTCTCCAGGACGCCGAGGAGGTGGGGGGCGGCCTTGACGACGGTCTCCCATGGGGTGCGGGGCACCTGGAGCCAGTCGGCGCAGGTGTCGCCGACGAGGTGGCGGATGAGGGCGGAGATGATCGGGTCGAAGAAGGTTCCGGGCACGACCTCCTCGTAGAGGTCGATGAGCTGCCGGGTCAGGTGCGCTCCTTCCTCGGAAGGCCCCATGTGCCGGATCATGTACAGGTCGAGGAACTCGCGGGCCTCGTCGAGTGTCTGGGGAACGGCGTCCTGGTCGACGCCGAGCATGGCACCGACCACGCGCCAGGCGTAGTAGTAGGCTTCCGCGCCTTGTGTCGACATGTGGATGCCGAGGCGGTGCAGACTGTCCAGTACGAGCAGGGAGAAGAACATCTGCCCGCCGATCATGTCCTCCTGACAGATCGGCGTGCCCAGCGCACCGGTGTCCCAGCGGTTCTCGCGTACGAGGTGGTGGCGGATGGAGGCGTGCAGGAGGCGGACCTTCTGCGCGGCGGGGATGAAGCGGCTGCCGGCCTCGAAGGCGTCGGGCTGCATCAGGTAGACGGTGAACTGGCCGGTCTCCGCCATCCGTTTGGAGGGGTACTTCAGCCCATGGGTGGCCGACAGGAGCTTGGCCACGTGCGGGACGACGTAGCAGGCGGGCATGGACGCGAAGGACAGTGCGGTGGAGATGTGCACGTTGTTGTCGATGAAGAACAGCCGGGCCTTCTCCATCTCCCCCCAGTCGACCCAGGCCGGCGGGGCACTCGTGGCCTGAAGGTACTCCCTCGCGACATCGGGCAGCCCGTCCGGCAGCGGAGCACCCGCGGTGGAGACGTAGCGCATCAGGGTGTTGAACTTGCCCACCTCTCCGCGTTCGAAGAGTGTGGCGACGGTGGCGTCGGCGAGTTCGTCACCGGTCTGCCGCAGGGCGTCCATCGAGGCTTCGGTGCAGGTCATGGGCAAGCTCCTTGTCATTCACGCGAGGTGGCGTACGGCAGCGTCAAGGGTCTGGCGGAGGTCTGGCCGGGCGGCGCGGGCTTGCGCCGGTCCCGCGCGGGCTGGCGCCGGTCCTGCGCGAGGGTCAGGACAGGCGGACCGCGGCCGAGTGCGCCAGAGCGGCCAGGGCAGCGGCGGCATGTGCGGGCAGGTCCAGCTCATGGAGGGTGTCGAGGGCTTCCTCGACCCGCGCGGTGATC
Organism: Streptomyces sp. NPDC046335; assembly: GCF_055587985.1. Lineage (NCBI taxonomy): Bacteria > Bacillati > Actinomycetota > Actinomycetes > Kitasatosporales > Streptomycetaceae > Streptomyces > Streptomyces sp. NPDC046335. The sequence continues at coordinate 52,443 of NZ_JBVJFF010000014.1, forward strand.
ATGTTCTCGACGCGGTGGGGCGTCTTCAGCCGGCGCATCACCTCACGTACCGCGTGCAGACCGTTGTCGTCCAGGTCGCCTCGGCCCAGCAAGGCACGCAGCTGCTCCCGGTCGTCTTCACCTGCCAGGCGCCATGTCTCTGCCAGCAGGGCCGTGGGCCGGTGGCCTCGGACATCATCCGCGTTGTCCTTGCCGGTGCGTTCCGGGTCTCCAAACAGGCCGAGCAGGTCGTCCCGCAGCTGGAACGCCTCGCCCAGGGGCAGCCCGTAGGCGGAGTAGCCCTCGCGCAGCCGCCCGTTGGCCCCGGCCAGGGCGCCGCCGATCAGCAGGGGCTGCTCGACGGTGTACTTGGCGGTCTTGTACCGGATCACCTTCAGTGACGCCGCGGTGTCCGGCTCGGCTCCGGTACTCAGGATCTCCAGGCACTCGCCGGCGATCAGCTCGCGGGCCAGCACCGACCACAAGGGGCGGGCCCGGGCCAGATACGCGGCGGGCAGACCACTGGTGGCGAACAGCTGCCCGGCCAGCCCCATCAGCAGATCCCCCACCAGCATCGCCAGCGACCTGGCGGCCGCGGCAGTGCACGGACGATGGTGTACCGCGCCGCGCAACGCGACATGTGCGGTGGGCCTGCCGTGTCGCAACGCGCTGTCGTCGATGAGATCGTCGTGCACGACCGCGGCGGCATGCACCAGCTCCATGGAGGCCGCCGCCCGCACCAACGCGTCACTGTCCGGCTGTCCCACCGCCCGCCAGCCCCAGTAACAGAACGCGGCCCGCAGCCGTTTGCCGTCCGCGACCGCAGCCTCCAACTGCTCGGCCACCGGCCCCAAGGCCGGATCGATCGCCGAGAACTGCTCGGCTTCCCGGGCGATGAACAGGCGTAACACCTCGTCGATGCGCGTCTTGAACGCGGCCGGCTCCCACCGGTCAGACATCATCGGCGGCCCGCCGCGCCAGGGCGGCTCCCTCCGGTCAGACATCGTCGGCGGCCCGCCGCGCCAGGGCATGCCGGGCGAGGATCTCCAGATGGGCCGGAGGCGGACCCGCGTACCGCTCCATCACCAACCGTCCGCGCGCCATCAGATCATCCTGGGCCTCCGCCGCCAGCTCCGCGGCATCCGCGCGGCGCAGCAAGCCCCGCACCGTTCCCACAGCCGAACCCGCCATGCTCACCGCCAGATCGGCCAGCCCAGCCACCACCAGGACCGCCTGCTCGTCCAGGCCCCCGCGTCCTCCCGCTGCCCCTTGCATCACGCCACCCCCTCGCCGGCACCTCCGGACGGCGCCGGTCGCACGCCGTTCTTCCCAGCATCACGGCAGGCCGGGCATAGGAGCGGAGGAAATCACCATCGAGTGATCACATCGCACTCACGTACGGATCGTTCGCCTGTGGCAATCCGCGTCGGCGCTTCCGTACCGCTACCGCTACCGCTCCAGCCGTGCCCGGCCTCAGGCGCCACCGCGGCGGACGGTCCCACCGGGGCGACGGCGGGCCCGGACAGCGGTGGCGACGGACATCGGGAACACGCCGCATCCAGGCATACCGCCTGGGATCCAGGGCAACAGCACATCTAACAGCTCGGCTCCCCCTCCGAGTCTGGCGGGCCCCCCCCCCCCCCCCCAGTGGCGGGGGCGCAAACCCTCCAGACCCCCCCCACAAACACCAGCGCCCACACACGCCAAAAGGACAGAACCCC
>NZ_JBVJFF010000014.1:54152-287018 GCF_055587985.1 Streptomyces sp. NPDC046335
CTGCGGGGAACCAGGGAAAAAACCACACCCAATACCTCTTCCCCCCCTCTGGGTCGGCCGCCCCCCCCCCCCCCCCCTCGGTGGCGGTCCCGCAACCCTTCAGGCCTCCCCCGACAAGCACAGGCGCCCACGCACGCCGAGCGGCCGGACTCCACGCCGCGCCGCTGCACCGCTGCCCCAGCGCGGCGTCGCCACCATGGAGGCTCGGCGCGACGCACCGGCCGCCGCCCGTGCGACAGCGCCACGCACCGCCGCAGCCGCCGAGGACCCGACCGAACGCGACCGCTGCGGCGACGCCACAGGAGGCACCGAACCGTTGCCAGGCCAGGAAAAAGCTCGAGCCCAGCGGCACTCTTCGAAACGGCACTACCGGCGGGTGTGGGCGCCTCAGTGGAGGCGGGTCCAGGGCTTGCCGCAGATCAGCTTCTTGCCCGGGCTGACGCAGGAGGTCTCGTACACCTTGCCGTCGGTGGTGATGGCCTTGATCCAGACCTTGTCTCCCTGCTCGCTGAGGGTGATGTCACAGGCGAGTGCGGGGTAACCCTTGTTGTCGGACAGTTCCTGCCACCTGATGTTCTTCGCCTTCTTGTCCCAGGCACCGGCGTAGGCGTGACCATCGGAGAGGACGACGGTGTGCTCCTCGTACTTGTTGGGGGCGAAGGAGTCGATGGCCTGGCAGGTCGGCCCGCTGTGGCCGGGATCGGCAGCGGCATACGCCGGCGCGGTCAAGGCAGCCAGGGCCACAACGAACGGGGCCACGACGCTCACGGTGCGGCATGCGTTGGTAGTCATTGTTCCTCTTTGCTGATCGGGAGTTCGGCCCGGAACAGTCACAGGCTCAGCTCCCTCATCGGCGGCTCAGGCCGCTCACTGAAGACAGCTGGTGTGATGATCACCCCCGTGGTCGTACGGGTGCGGCCCCAGGGCGGATCGGCGAAGGCGTGGTTGGCCGTGGTGGTGCACGGCAGTACCGACCAGATGCCCTCGACCGGATTGAGTCGGGTGCGTGGGGCGGCAGCCGGTGGACAGTGAAACAGTCCCGTTCGGCGATGTAGCGGCGCATCCTGGCCGTCACACGGATGTTCACGTTGTCCCACACCAGCACGATCGGGCCGCCGAGCTGGTCTGGCCGGGCATCCGGGCAGGGCCGGTAGGTCAGGCGGGAGCGTTCGCCGGCTTGCAGCAAGCCAGAGCAGCAACGGGCAAGCGTCGGCGCGAGCGGCCCCGTACGCGCACCAGCGGCGTGTGACCGCGGCAGGACCAGGTGCGGGCGGTCGGCGGCGTCATCGAGAAGCCGGCCTCGTCTTCAAAGACGAGCCAGGCGTCGAGCACCGCCGCGATCAGTCCACGCGCGGCCAGGTTTCCTTCACCCAGCAGGCCGCTGCTGTCTCATCGCGTTCCAGGGCCCGGCGGGCAGGGAGCCGGCAGCTCCAGCCATGCCGTTTGAGCAGGGCGAACGCTCCAGGGTGGCAGACCCGCAAGGTCCACCTCACCGCCGACCGCAAGTGCCGCCCGCTGGCGTTCGGCCTGACTGCCGGGCAGGTCGCGGACAGCCCCAGTCATCCCCGTACTGAGGAAATCAGGGTCCGCGGGCCCGTCGGCCGCCCCCTCACCCGGCCGGACGCGGTCGCCGGGGACAAGGCCTACTCGTCACGCGGCAACCGGGCCCACCTGCGGCAACGCGATATCAAGGCGGTCATCCCGGAGAAGAAGGACCAGGCCGCCAGCATCGGTGACTCGCCCCGGTCAGAGAGAGTCGGCCGTCCGGTAGACAGAGACGTGAGAACGCGAATCTGCGGTGAATTCCTCCCCGGTCCAGTCGGCATGCCTGGACTCCAGCGTCATTCCGGCCAGCTCGGCCATCAGGTCAAGTTCGCTCGGCCAGATGTAACGGTGCGGGCTGCGAAACAGCCGGGCCTCATGGCCGGCCTCGGCATCGAACCGGAAGTGGTGCGAGACGACCTGCTGGCGCAAGACGTCGTAGGTGTCGAGCCCGATATAGCCCGCGGCCGACTCCCAGACCACGGCCTGTTGACCTGGCGGCAACTTGCGAACCTCGGGTACCCACAGCTCGACGACGAACCGTCCGCCTGGCGCGAGGTGGCGTGCGGCGTTTCGGAAACAAGCGACCTGCTCGGCCTGCGTGAGCAAGTTCGAGATGGTGTTGTAGACGAGGTAGACGAGCTGAAACTCACCAGGGGCTCGCGCAGTGGCCATGTCGCCGACAACGACCGGGATGGCCGTCTCGTTGGCTTTGGTACGAAGCTGATCGATCATCGGCTTCGACAGCTCGATGCCACTGACCGAAACTCCCCGCTCCGCGAGCGGCACTGCCACCCGCCCGGTCCCGATGGCGAACTCCAACGCCCGCCCATCCTCGGTGAGCTCGACCAGGCGGTCCACCGTCGGCCCCAGCACCTCCGGTGCGAACATGCCGGTCCCAGGGGTGTCATAGCTCTGAGCGGCCTGGTCATCCCAAATCTCACTTTGAAGCATGAGCAGCGATGATTGACCACCGTCCGAGGAACGTCAACGCACTTTCGGCGCAGCCGAGATGAGGGCACGCCAGCGCGGGTCCTTGCTCGGCCCAACGGCGGTAACAAGCACTCGCATCGATCGTGGTCCGTCCACGCCACCCGCACCCCGCCCGAGGCCGGGCACCGCGAGAAGTGGCGGCTGGCCCTGACACATGCTTGCGTTCGCCTTCCTCACCTGGCGACAGGGCTCTCAAGGAGAGTTACAGTCCCGCTCCGCCGCCATGCGTCGGTCCGCCCGGCCGACAAGGCAGTCGAGCGTCCGATCCGGGCTGGGCCAGTCACCCATTGACGGTTGCGACCAGCATGCTGGTGTGACGGCGCACTGTGAGCCACCCCCCCCATAACGCCGTGCAGTCGGACCGGACGACGGGAGACACTGGCCTGGTGAATCAGCTTCAGGACATCGTGGAATTGACCGGTGGTGTGCTGCGCGAGAATCTCATGGGCGCCTACCTTCACGGATCTTCCGTGCTCGGAGGTCTGAAACCAGCCAGCGACGTGGACGTACTGCTCGTTTCCCGGATGTCGATGGACGAGCGGGAGCGACGGGCGCTTCTTGATGGCCTGCTCGCTATTTCCGGCTCCCGGAACATGGCCCGCCCGGTCGAGCTCACCGTGGTCGTCCAGTCCGAGGTGCAGCCATGGCGATACCCTCCGGCCTGCGACTTCCTGTACGGCGAGTGGCTGCGCGCCGAGTACGAGGCCGGGAAGGTTCCCCGGCCGGAGCCGTCGCCCGATCTGGCCCTGCTGATCACAATGACGCTGACTGGCGACTTCCCCCTCGCTGGCCCGCGGCCGGCACAGGTCCTCGACCCCGTCCCGCACTCCGACTTGGTCCGGGCAAGCGTGGCTGGCATTCCCGACTTGCTTGGCGACCTGGATGGCGACACCCGCAACGTCCTGCTGACCTTCGCACGTATCTGGACCACGCTCGCCACCGGCCAGATCAGGCCGAAGGACGTTGCCGCCGACTGGGCCCTCGCCCAGCTCCCCCCTGAGCACCGCCCCGTGCTCGAGCACGCCAGGCAGCTCTACCTCAACTGCCACTACTCCCAGGAGAGCTGGAGCGACACGTTGCAGCGACAGGTCCGTCCGCATGTGGACCACGTGCTCGCCGAGATCGACCGGTTGAGCATCCGGAACCAGCGGACATAAGAACCACTCCCGAGCCCTGCGGACGGCGTGCTTGTCGTATCGCGTGGGCTATAGCACGGTGTCTCCTGAGGCGGTTGATCCCGCACTCCATCCTGTCAGCCCGCACCCGACCGGGACGAACGCGTGGCCGACCCGGACCGATGCGGGGCACGCGAATCTTCTCCAGCACCGGTTCGAGCTGCGGCGAGTCTCCACGCTGCTCTGCCGTCACCACGATCGACAGAGGTTTCTGACCCTGCTCGACGGCCAAATGCGGTTTGGTGGTCGAGTCGAGCGGTGCAGCAACCGCCCAAGCAGTGCCGAGGCATTGCCACCCGCTACGAAACGGCGCTTCGGGCGGATTCAAGGTACGCCCACGCCTTCGTGCCCGACACGAGAGTCACCTCGACGCGCGCGTAGTCGTCGACCTCGTAGTCGTCTGCTGCAGCCAGTTCTTCGTCGGTCAGTTCCAGCACGGCGCCCTCGACCGAGTCACTCGGGTCGTCCGACGGTATGACCAGCAGGTGCCGGTCGGTGCCGCTGACCGCGATGACGTCAGGGTCCGTGATCCGAAGCTCCGTGGTGCGGTATCCGGGCAGCGCGTCGCGGCGCCCCTCCAGGAGTCGGCCGAAGCGTGCGAGCTGCACCTCGCGCATCTGCAACGTCCCGTAAGTGAAAAGGGCGTGGGGGGCTGGAAAGGTCATGTCGTTGGCACCTGGGTTTGTATCGTCTAGGACGCCTACGAGGCTAGCAAGCTCAGGCCAGCGAGCCCTACAACCTTCCATCCATCACCCTGGACGCCGGGCTGCAGGAGGCATCGCCGGTGATCTGAATGAACGCCCATCAATCCGAGCGCGTGTCCGCTAGTGCCACGTGATCGTGGACCGCCAAGGGACACAGTGACCGCCGAGACCCGTCGTGGTGCTACCGGTGGTCGGCCGGGAGCGCCTGCCGCCAGCGCTCGGCGTCGATCCGGCCCTCGTACAAGGGCAGTTCGAGCGGTGCCTGACCGGCTGCGAACGGGTCCCACACCCGTGTCAGGCCCGCCGTGCCATGGGTGCGCACCCGGCAGGCCTCGGCCAGGTCGAGGACATCCGTGACGATCTGGTCCGTGGCGGACTCGGATTCGGCGCGCACCCGGCCCTCGGGGTCGACGACGAGGCTGCAGCCGATCCCGTCGGGCCGCGCCGCGTTGACGCTGGCCACGGCGACCTGGTTCACGATCGCGTTGGCCCGGGCGAGGACGAGTTCCTGGGTGCGGTCGACGGTCGGTGTGCGCACGAGGTTGAGGACCAGGTCGGCGCCCTGCCAGGCCAGGTGCCGGGTGACCTCGGGGAACCAGGCGTCGTAGCAGATGGACAGGCCCACGCGCCCGTACCCGTCCATGTCGAAGACGACGAACTCCGTGCCGGACGCCGTGGTCTCGTACGGGAGCCAGGGGAAGATCTTCCGGTACGCGGCGACGCGCCGGCCCTCGGGCGAGTACACGGGCGCCGTGTTGTAGACCAGGCCGTCGGCACCGCGCTCGTAGACGCTGCCGGGCACGAGCCACACACCCGTCTCGCGCGCGAGGTCCGCCAGGTGGGCGCCGCGGGGGCCGTCCAGCGGCTCGGCGGCCGCCGTCATGACCGTCGCCGGGTCCTCGTCCGGCCGGTGGCCGCACAGGTGCAGCTCGGGGTAGGCCAGCAGCCGGGCGCCCGGGTGGGCGCGGATGACGCGGCGTACGTCCGCCGCGAACGCGTCCAGGCCGTCGTCCGCGGCGTGATGGTACGCGGCCGACTGGACCAGACAGATGGACAGAGGGCTGGTCATCGGGGGGCGGGACCTTCCGGGCAGGAGCGGTGTACGGGGGCCGATGACCAGCCAATCAGCCCGCTGATCAGCGGACAACCCCCCTGTTTCCTGCGGCAGGCACAGGACTAGCCTGTGGCCGCATGACCCTCAACCAGCTGAGGGCCTTCGTCGAAGCGGAGCGGCTCGGGTCGTTCACCGCGGCGGCGCGGGCCATGGACATCGCCCAGGCATCCGCCTCCGAGCTGGTGCGCCGCCTGGAGGCGGAACTGGACGCCGAGCTGTTCGTGCGCGGCACCCGCACCCTCGCCCTGACCTCGGCGGGGCAGGAGCTGCTGCCCTACGCCCAGCAGTCCGTGGAGGCGGCCGACAGCGGAACCCGGGCCGTGCACTCCCTCGGTTCGCTCGGCGGTGGTACCGCCACCTTCGGGGTGCTGCGCAACGCCGACTACTACCTGCTGTCCAACCTGGTGCAGTTGTTCCACGCCCGCTACCCGTCGGTGCGGGTGCGGCTCGTGGGGCAGAACTCGGCGGAGACCGCGGCCGCCGTGGCGATGGGACGCATCGAGGCGGGCCTGGTCGTGCTCCCCGTCGACGACGAGGAACTCCAGGTGACACCCCTGCTGCGCGACGAGGTGTACTACGTCAGCGCGAGCGAGGAGCGCACCCGTACGCCGGTGACCATCGAGGACTTCGCCCGGGCATCCCTCGTCCTGTACGACGCGCACTACGGCTGGCAGGACCCGACGCGGCGGCAGCTCGCCGAACGCGCCCAGTTCGCGGGGGTCCGTGTCGACCCGCTGATCGAGCTCGAACACGTGGAAGCCGCTCTGAAGCTGGTGACCACCGGGGTCGGCGACACGATCGCCAGCCGTGCCGTGGTCGACAGTCCGGCGTTCCCCGCGGGGCTGCACACGGCTCCCTTCGCCGACCCTCTCTACGACACCATCGCGCTGGTGCGGCGCCGGGGACACCCGCTGTCCCGCGCGACCCGTGAGATGGCCCGCATCGCCGAGGACACCCTGCGCGAGATCCGCGTCGCACGCGGCGTGTGAGGGGCATCCCGCGAGGCGGGACAGTGCCACAGCTCCACAGGACAACCCTGTGGATGGGACAGGACTCGCCCCTCTAGTCCTGTGGCAGAAGCCCGTCTAGCGTCCTCGCCATGCAGATCACGCACGACGAAGCCCAGGCCCTTCCTCCCCTCCAGTGGCTCAAGAAGCCCTCCGTCGACGGCCCGCCCGCCCAGCGCGACCCGAAGGTGGTCGAGCGCGTCTCCGAGATGCTCACGGAAATCGAGCACAAGGGCATGGACGCGGTGCGCGCCTACGCCCAGGAGCTGGACGGCTGGTCCGGCGGCCTGGAGGTTCCCGCCACCGAGTTGAAGAAGTCGGGGGACGCCCTGCCCCCGGACGTCCGCACCGCCCTGGAGATGGGTTACGAGCGCACCCACCGGTTCGCCGCCGCGCAGCGCGAGCACCTCACGGACTTCGAGGTCGAGCTCGCCCCCGGTGTGAAGGGCGGTCAGCGGTACGTGCCGGTCTCCCGCGTCGGCGCCTACCTTCCGGCCGGCCGGTTCCCGCTGCTCGCCAGCGCGTTCATGACGGTCAACGTCGCCAAGGCGGCCGGTGTGCCCACGGTGGTGGCGTGCACACCGCCGTCCGGTGAGCACGGCGCCCACCCCGCGGTGCTGTACGGCGCCCACCTGTCCCGTGCCGACCGGGTGTTCGCCCTCGGCGGCGTGCAGGCGCTCGGCGCGATGGCCTTCGGTCTGCTGGGCGAGGCTCCGGTGGACATGCTGGTCGGCGCGGGCAACGCGTTCGTCACCGAGGCCAAGCGGCAGCTGTTCGGCCGGGTCGGCATCGATCTGCTCGCCGGCCCCTCCGAGGTCGCGGTCATCGCCGACGAGAGCGCCGACCCGGTGTGGGTGGCGGCCGACCTGCTGGGCCAGGCCGAGCACGGCCCCAACTCCCCCGCCGCGCTGATCACCACGTCCGAGGGGACCGGGCGGGCCGTCGTCGCGGAGATGGAGCGCCAGCTCGCCTCCCTCGCCACCCGTGACATCGCCGGTCCGGCCTGGCGTGACTTCGGCTCCGTCATCGTGGTCGAGGACCGGGACGCCGCTGTCGCCGTCGCGGACGTCATCGCCCCCGAGCACCTTGAGGTGCACACCGAGGACGACGACTTCTACCTGGAGAACCTCTCCAACTACGGTTCGCTGTTCATCGGGCCGTGGTCCACCGTGGCGTACTCGGACAAGGGCATCGCCGGCACCAACCACGTGCTGCCGACGGGCAAGACCGCGCGGTACAACGCCGGTCTGTCGGTCTCCCGGTTCCTCAAGCCACTGACGTACCAGCGGGCCGCGAAGGAGGGCACGGCGGCGCTCGCCCCGGCCGTCGAGCGGATCTCCGCCTTCGAGGGCCTCGCGGCCCACGGCGCGACCGCGACGCTGCGCATCGACAGGATCGGCCGCACCTCGGGCGCGTTCGACGACGTGCCGGCCGCGCTGCGCGAGCAGCTCTGACCGCTCCTCTCACCGCCGGGCCGGGGGCAGCGTCGTCATCGGCGCCCGTCCCCGGCCCACCCCTCTTCCGGGACCCTGCGTGCCGTTCAGGCGCGGCGTGGCTCCCCCTCGTCCGCGAGCCAAGGATCCTCACATGCAACACCCTCCTCCTGAGCCGTCCCCCGCCGCGGGCGCGACGCTCACCCAGGGCCTGAAGGGCCGCCAGATCACGATGATCTCCATCGGCGGGGTGATCGGCGCCGGTCTCTTCGTCGGCTCGTCGGCCGCCGTGGCCACCGCTGGCCCGGCCGTGATCATCTCGTTCCTGCTGGCCGCCGCCCTGGTGGTGCTCGTCATGCAGATGCTCGGCGAGATGGCCGTCGCCAACCCCGACACGGGCTCCTTCTCCACGTACGCGGACCGGGCGCTGGGCCGCTGGGCCGGGTTCTCCATCGGGTATCTGTACTGGTGGTTCTACATCCTCGTCATCCCCATCGAGGCCATCGCGGCCGGGGAGGTCGTCGCGGGGCTCACCTCGGTCCCGAGCTGGATACCGGCCCTCGCGGTGATCCTCGTGCTGACCGGCAGCAACCTGCTGGCCGTGCGCAACTACGGCGAGTTCGAGTACTGGTTCTCGCTGATCAAGGTCGTCGCCATCGTGGCGTTCCTGGTCCTCGGGGCGCTCGCGGTGCTCGGGGTGCTGCCCGGGTCCGACGCCCATGGTGTGTCGAATCTGTGGAGCCACGGCGGCTTCGCCCCGCAAGGTGTCACGGCGATCCTGGCCGGTCTGCTCACCGCGATGTTCAGCTTCCAGGGCAGCGAGATCGTCACCATCGCGGCCGCGGAGTCCGAGGAGCCGCGCAAGAACATCAAGAAGGCGATACGCGCGGTGGTGTGGCGCCTGGGCCTCTTCTACATCGGCTCGATCCTCGTCGTGGTCTGCCTCGTGCCCTGGAACGCCGACGATCTGGGGGCGGGGTCCTATCAGGCGGTCCTTGACCGGATGAACATCCCGGGCGCCGCCCGGATCATGGACGTGGTGCTGGTGGTCGCCGTGTGCAGCTGTCTCAACTCCGCCGTCTACACGGCTTCACGGATGCTGTTCTCGCTGGCCGGGCGCGGTGACGCCCCGGCCGCCTTCGCCCGGACCTCGCGGCACGGAGTGCCCCGCAACGCGGTGCTCGCGTCGACGGTCGTCGGCATCGCCGCGGTGATCGGCAACTATCTGCTGCCGGACGTGTTCTCCTACCTCATCGCCTCCAGCGGGGCGATCGCGCTGATGATGTACATGGTCATCGCACTGACGCAGTACGCCGTGCGCCGCAAGGGCGAGCGGCCGACCGATGTACGCATGTGGGGTTTTCCCTTTCTGACGCTGGCCACCATCGCGTTCATCGCCGGGGTGCTTGTCCTGATGGCCGTACTGCCCGGCCACCGGCAGGAGTTGTGGCTCTCTCTCGGGCTCGCCGCGGTGCTGGCCACCGTGGGTGTGGTGCGGCAGCGACGTGGTGCGGCGCCCGAGGACGCCGCCGCCGAGCCCGTGCGCGCGGCCTCCGGGACGTGACGGTTCAGCGTGCCTTGGCGTGGGTGGCTCTCGGGACGAACTCGGTCGGCAGGACGAGGCGTTCGCCGTCGGGGTCGACCTCGCCGACGATCCGTCTGTCCAGCAACCTGGCCGCCTGGCAGGCGAGTTCATCCAGATCGTGCCGGACGGTCGTCAGGCGGAACACCTCCCAGGCCGCCATGGGCAGGTCGTCGAAGCCGATGACGGTGAGGTCGTCGGGCACCTTGACGCCCGCCGCGAGCGCGGCGTTGAGCACGCCGATGGCGACCACGTCGTTGCCGCAGAAGACGGCGGTGGGCGGTTCGGCCGCCTTGAGGAGGGAGGGCAGTGCCGCGTACCCGGTCTCGTACTCGAACGCGCCGCGCACCACGCGGTCATCCGGCAGCCCTATGCCGCTGTCGGCCAGGGCCAGCCGGAAGCCCAGCTCGCGCTCGCGCCCCGTCGTGGTGTTGGCCGCGCCGAAGATGCCCGCGATGCGGCGGTGACCGAGCCGGACCAGCTCTCGCGCGGCAAGGCGTCCGCCACCTTCGTTGTCGACGACGGAGGCGAAGTCGCCGGGCCGGCCGGTGTCCCGGTTGAGGAACACGTACGGCATGCCGCGACGCTCCAGCAGGGCGGGCAGACGCGAATCGGTGGTGGCGGTGGCGAGGACGACGCCGTCGAGTGACTGGTCCAGCAGTTTCTCCTCGGCGACCGCCTCGTCGGAGCGCTCGGTGAGCAGCATCATCCGGTAGCCGAGCCGTTGCAGTTCGTCGTGGAGCGGTGCGACGACGTGCGGGTAGAACGGATTGGTCATGTCGGTCACGATGACGCCGACCCGGTGGGTGGCCCGGGTCGACAGAGTGCGGCCCGCTTCGCTGGGTACGTAGTTGAGCGCCCGGGCGGCCCGCTTGATCTTCTCGCGGGTGGCCTGCGACACACGGGGGTCGTCACGCAGGGCGCGGGACACCGTGGGCTGCGAGAAACCCGCGAGTTTCGCCACGTCGTGACTCGTGATCGCCATGTCTCTCTCCTCGCCGACACCTCGTACCGCACGGAACCAGAACCGGCGGCCCGGACAGTATACGTACGCCGCGCCGAATACGTATGTCTGCCCTGTGGCCCTCGGTCGCGGCTCACCCGGCGACTGCCGGGAAATTCGATTCGAGCCCCTTGACAGGACCCACCCCGGGAGCCTGTCATGGCAATGCATACGTATTCCAATCTTGCTTTCCACCAGGGAGCCCCCCATGTCCGATGCCGTCGTGTCCATACCCGAACTCGAGCGCCGCACGGTGCGCCGCAGCGACTTCGTCTCCTGCAACCAGGCCTTCATCGACTGCCGTACGCCCGGCTCGGACCGGAAGCAGAACTACGCCATGATCGGGCCGGGCGTCTCGCAGTCCTCCGGCCAGCACGTCAACCTGCGGCTGCCGCACGGCTACAACATCGGTGCCGCCGCCATGCCGCACGGCATCACCAACAACCTGCACCTGCACTACACCGCCGAGGTGTTCATCTGCACCGCCGGCGAGTACCTTCTGCGCTGGGGTGCCGACGGCAACGAGGGTGAACTCCCCCTGAAGGCCGGCGACATCGTGTCCGTGCCCACCTGGATCTTCCGCGGCTTCACCAACACGGGACCGGACGACGGCTGGCTGTTCACCGTGCTCGGCATGGACCGCACCGGCGGCATCATCTGGGGCCCCTCGGTCCTGCGTGAGGCGGCACAGCACGGCCTCTACCTCAGCGCCGACAACCAGCTCGTCGACACCGTCGCCGGGGACGCCCTCCCGCCGGAGTCCGAACGGGTCACTCCGATGGCACAGGAGCACATCGACCGGCTGCGCCACTACAGCACCGAGGAGATGAAGCGCCGGATCGCCGCGGCCGACGAGCTCGTGTGGTCGGAGCACCCCTTCCTCGACAGCGGCCTGCCGGGCGGCGGCGCGCGCCTGAGCTGCGTCATCGGCTACGGCATGACCGAGGACCCGCACCAGGAGCCGCGCGTGTTCAACCCGCACGGCCACAACGTCGCCTGGCTGCGCGCCGCGCCCGGCCAGGGTGTCTCGCAGCACCGGCAACAGGAGACGCAGACGCTGATCGTCAAGGACGGCCTGTGGGAGGTCACCCTCAACCGCACCGACCCGGTCTCGGTGCGCCTGGGCCCGCGCGACATGCTGTCGGTGCCGCAGGACGCCTGGCGCACGCTGCGCAACGTCGGCGAGGAGGAGGCCGACCTCCTGGTGGTCAATTCCGGGGACGGACGGGTCCGTCTGGAGTGGGACGAGGAGGTCCTCAAGGCCGCCGCCGACGCGGGCCTGGGCCTGGACCACAACGGGTACGTCGCCCCGTACGCGCTGCTCCCCCGCTCCGCGCGCCGCTGGTGACCGGCGTGCCGCTGCCCCTGGTCGTGGTCCCCGGCATGCTCTGCGACGCGGGCCTGTGGTCGGACGTCACCTTCCCCGAGGGCCACGCCGTCCATCACGTCACGCTGCGGCGGCCGAACATCGGCGCGCTCGCGGACGATGTGTTGTCCGCGGTGGACGGGCCGTTCCTGCTCGTCGGGCTCAGCCTGGGCGCCATCGTCGGGTTCGAGGTGCTGAGGCGGACACCTGAGCGCGTGGCCGGAATGTGCGTGATGGCGACGAACGCCGCCGCCCCTCGCCCCGAACAGCACGTGGCCTGGCGGGAATCGGATGCCCTCGTCGCGGCCGGCCGGTTCGCGGAGGTGGTCGAGCGCACGCTGCCGGACATGTTCCCCGACCGGCGCCGGTCCGTGGCGGACGCCGAACGCTACCGCCGCATGGCTCAGGCGGTGGGCCCCGATGCCGCCCGCGCCCAGCTCGCCGCCCAGCACACCCGCGAGGACGCACTCGCGGCGCTGCGCTCGGCGCGCTGCCCCTCCGTCGTCCTCGCCGGCAGCCGGGACACACTCTGCCCGCCCGCCTTCCACCACGCCATCGCCGAGGCTCTGCCCCACTCCCACCTGCGCGAACTTCCCGACGCCGGCCACCTGGTGCCGTGGCAGCGGCCGGACGCCGTGGGCGCGGCGCTGAGCGACCTGGTCGCCGCTGTCACCGCCGCCTGAGATCCCATCCCCCGTATCCAACGAAGCGAACCGAAGAGAGCCGTCATGCCCCGATTCCTCAAGTCCTCCGTCTCCGCCGCCCAAGTGAGCGCCGCCCGCGCGGACGTCGCCGACCGGGTGCGCGCCATCCTCGACGACATCCGTGAGCGCGGCGACGAGGCGGTGCGCCAGTACTCAGAGAAGTTCGACAACTGGGGCCCCGAGTCGTTCCGCCTGTCGCCCGAGGAGATCGAGCGCATTGTCGCCGGTGTCCCGCAGCAGGTTCTGGACGACATCCGGTTCGTCCAGGAGCAGGTGCGCACCTTCGCCCAGGCGCAGCGCGACGCGCTGCTCGACGTCGAGATCGAGACGCTGCCAGGCGTCCGGCTCGGCCACCGGCACGTCCCCGTCTCCGCCGCAGGCGCGTATGTGCCCGGCGGCCGCTACCCGCTGACCGCCTCGGCCCATATGACGATCGTGACCGCCAAGGTCGCGGGCGTGCGCCGGGTCGTCGCCTGCACCCCGCCCATCCGGGGCGAGATCCCGGCCGCGACGGTCGCGGCGATGCACCTGGCGGGCGCCGACGAGATCTACCTGCTGGGCGGCGTCCAGGCCGTCGCGGCGATGGCCGTGGGGACCGAGACGATCGGCAGCGTGCCGATGCTGGCGGGCCCCGGCAACGCGTATGTGGCCGAGGCCAAGCGTCAGCTGTTCGGTGAGGTGGGCATCGACCTGTTCGCCGGGCCCACGGAGATCCTGGTGATCGCGGACGAGCACGCGGACCCCTTCGTGGTCGCCGTCGACCTGCTGTCCCAGGCCGAGCACGGTCCGGACTCCCCCGCCGTCCTCGTCACCACGTCCGAGGAGCTTGCGCTCGAGGTGGAGCGGCACATCGAGCGGCTGCTGCCCGGCATGCCGACCAAGGACTTCGCCGAGCCGGCCTGGCGCGACCACGGCGAGATCGTCGTGGCCGACACCCTCGACGAGGCCTTCGAGATCGCCGACTCGTACGCCAGTGAGCATGTCGAGGTACTCACCGAGAACCCGCGCCAGGCGCTGGACAAGATGCGCGACTACGGCGCCCTGTTCCTCGGCGAGGGCACCTGTGTCAGCTACGGCGACAAGGTCATCGGCACGAACCACGTCCTTCCCACCCGTGGCGCGGCGCGCTACACGGGTGGTCTGTGGGTCGGCAAGTACCTCAAGACGGTGACCTACCAGGAGGTCACCGACACCGCTTCGTCGGCGTTGCTCGGTGAGGTGTGCGGGCGCGCCGCCCGCGTCGAGCTCTTCGAGGGGCACGCGCGCTCCGGTGACGTCCGTGCCGCGAAGTACGGCGACAAGACGCTGGAGTGGAACGAGGAGGCCGGCGCATGACGGCCGACCGCACCATGACGCCCCTCGCGGGGCGGACGGCCCTCGTGACCGGGGGCGGCAGCGGCCTGGGCCGGGCCATCACCCGCTCGCTGCTGGCCGACGGCGCCCGCGTGGTGATCACGGGTCGCGACGGGGGCACCCTGAAGCGCACCGCCGACGAGCTCGGCCCCGGCGTCACCCCCCACGTCTGTGACGTCTCCCGCCCCGATGACGTCGACGCACTCGCCTCGGCCCTTGCGGACGACGAGATATCGATCCTGGTCAACAACGCGGGCATCGCGGGCCCGGTGGCTTCACTGACCGACATCTCGCCCGGAGAGTGGGACGAGGTCTTCGACATCAACGTGCGCGGCGTCTTCCTGATGTGCCGGGCCTTCCTTCCCGCGATGACCCGCCGTGGCTCCGGTGATGTCATCAATGTCGCCTCGGTGTCGGGCAAGCGGCCACTGCTGCGGCGCACCCCCTACTGCGCGTCGAAGATGGCGGTCATCGGCCTGACGACCACGCTGGCGGGCGAGGTGGGGCCGCGGGGCGTCACGGTCAACTCGCTGTCCCCCGGGCCGGTTTCGGGGCCGCGCATGGAGCGAAACTTCCGCCTGGAGGCCGAGCGCACGGGCAGCAGCTACGCCGAGGCCGAGGAGTCCTTCGTCTCACGTGCCGCGCTCGGGCGGATGGTGACCGAGGAGGAGGTCGGCGAGGCGGTGAGCGCGATGCTGCGGATGCGTGGCATGTGCGGCGCCGATATCGACCTGTCGGCGGGGATGGTGGCCCGATGACCGTCCCGCGCACCCCGCGGCGCAGCCTCAAACAACGCCTGGCGGCCGGTGAGTCGCTGCGCGGCGTGATGCTGCGGCTGCCCTCGGAGACCCTGCTGGAGATGGCGGGCGTCGCCGGTCTTGACTACGTCGCCATCGACTGCGAGCACGGGCC
Source organism: Streptomyces sp. NPDC046335 (assembly GCF_055587985.1). Classification (NCBI taxonomy): domain Bacteria; kingdom Bacillati; phylum Actinomycetota; class Actinomycetes; order Kitasatosporales; family Streptomycetaceae; genus Streptomyces; species Streptomyces sp. NPDC046335. Next base: position 69,041 of record NZ_JBVJFF010000014.1, read on the forward strand.
CGCGGACACGGCGCTGCTCCAGCAGCACATCATGGCGGCCGAGGCCCACGGCATCGACGTCCTGGTACGGGTGGGAACCGCCGAGCCCATGCTGGCGCTGCGCTGCCTGGACCTGGGCGCGGCCGGACTCATCCACCCGCACGTGGACGGCGCCGAGGACGCCCGGCGGGCCGTGGCCGCGAGCCACTATCCGCCATGGGGCGAGCGAGGCTTCGCCACGTACAGCCGGTCGGGGCGATTCGGTACGGTCACCGCGGCCGAGCATGTGGCGGCCTCCCGCGAGACGCTGGTCATCGCGATGATCGAGACGCGGCGTGCGTGCGCCGCGGCCGACGAGATCGCCGGCACCGAGGGCGTGGACGCGGTCCTGGTCGGTCCCGCCGACCTCGCGGCGGACTGCGGCTTCCCGGCGCCGGCGGTCGTCGACGACCTGGTCGAGCAGGCACACCGGGCCACCGCCGAGAACGGCCGTACGGTGATGACGATCGTCCCCCACCTCGCGGCGGCGCAGGCCGCAGAGGAGACCGGGGCCCGGCTGATCGTCTTCAACATGGCGCAGGTGCTGATGGACACCATGGGCGCCCTCGCCCGGCCCACGGGGCCCGCGGAGACCCGCTGAAGGGCCTCCACTTGTGTGGCGCCGGAGGCGCTCCGCCCCACCTGCGGAACGTCTCCGTCCACCCCGGCTCCATCTCTTGACGCCCCTCCCCGGGAACTCTAATGTTCACGCCTAGTTCATACGTATGCATTCCCCATTCAACGCGCGATCGGAGCAGCCATGTCCTCTGCAGCGCCACCCCGCACAGCCCCCGCGTCCACCCCGGAAGCGGCAGAGAAGCGGAGCGCGATTCGCCGCGCCATCGGCGCGGGCAGCATCGGTAACTTCGTCGAGCAGTTCGACTACGGCCTGTACGGCTACATGGCACCCATCATGGCCCCGGCGTTCTTCCCCGAGAGCGACAAGACCGTCGCGGTGCTCGGGACGTACGCGATCATCGCGATCGCCTGCCTGTTCCGTCCGCTCGGCGGGACCATCCTGGGTCGCTGGGGCGACCGGGTGGGCCGCAGGAAGACGCTGCTGTGGACCCTGGTGGCCATGGGCGCGTCCACCGCCCTCGTCGCGGTCCTGCCCACGTACCACCAGGTCGGCATTCTGGCGCCGCTCCTGCTCCTGATGCTCCGTGTGGTCCAGGGTGTCGTCTCCGGCGGCGAGTACGTCGGGGCGGTGGCGTTCATCGTCGAGTGGGCCGAGCCCGACCGACGCGCCTACTACGCCTCGTACGCCTCCAACAGCTGCTTCGTCGGCACGCTCGCCGGCGCCGGCGTCGCCGCGCTGACCAGCTGGGTGTTCGAGGGGCCCGCGATGGACTCGTGGGGCTGGCGCATGCCGTTCCTGCTGGCGATCCCGCTCAGCCTCATCGGCCTGTGGATGCGCAGCCGCATCTCGGAGAGCCCGGAGTTCGTGCGGGCCACCGGTGACGGCGCCGACGTCGTCAAGTCGCCGGTGCGCGAGGCCCTTCGCTCGCAGTGGCGCCCCATCCTGGTCTACTGCGGCATCTCCATCATGTGCGCGATCCTGTCCTACACCTGGGTCACGTTCTATCCGCAGTACCTGACGGACACGCTCGGCCTGCCCCGCTGGATGGGCCTGGCCTCCAACGCCATCTCGATCGCCGTCCTCATCCCGCTGCTGCCGCTGGCCGGCATGCTCTCTGACCGCATCGGGCGCAAGCCGATGCTCATCACGGGCGCCGTGGCCTGCATCGTCCTGGTCCCGCTCGCCTTCTGGGTCGGCGAGGCGGGCACCTTCGGCGCCGCCGTCGCCAGCCAGCTCATCTACCTCATACCGGAGTTCTTCCTCACCGGCATCATCACGGTCTGCGCGGCCGAACTCTTCTCCACCCGCACCCGGTTCAGCGCCAGCGCCATCGCGTACAACAGCTCGTTCTCCATCTTCATGGGGATCACCCCGTTCGTCGCGACGCTGCTGGTCAACACCTTCGGCACGATCTACGCCGTGTGGGCCTACCTGGCCGTCGGAGCCGTCCTGGCCCTCGTCGTCGTCACCGCCTTCATGACCGAGACGTACCGGAGCCAGCTGGGCGCGGACAAGTTCGCCCGCCAGGACCCACCACAGCCCGCCTGACCCCGTGGGTCCGCGCCCTTGCCCTGCCCACCACCAATTCATTCACCCTGCATACGCATTCACACCACACTGGAACGGAAATAACACCATGGCCCTGGACCCCGTCGCGTACGAGCCCTACAACGACCCGGACGAGTTCATCCGCGAGGTGACCGACCGCATCTGGGTCGAGCGCGACATCGCCCACATCGTCGACAACTACGAGCCCGACTCGATCGTCCACGCCAGTCTCGGTACGGTCGTCGGCCGCGACGGCGTCATCGAGGGCAGCACGATGCGGATGGCCACCGTACCGGGACACATCGGCCAGGCCGAGGACGTGGTGTGGGAGGCCCGCGGGGACGACGCCTTCCTCAGCTCACACCTGGTCTTCTCCGCCGACGAGCACCTCGTGGACGGCCGCAACGTCCGCGTCCGCAAGCGCACGGTGGCCAACTGCCTCTACCGGCGCGGCCGCATGGTCGAGGAGTGGGTGGTGCGCGACGACCTCGCGGACTGCCTTCAGCTCGGCATCGACCCGGACGAGGCCGCGCGCGGCCGCCAGTTCCAGGGCTACACCGGGTCGATGACCGAAGAGCCGCCGAAGGACGTGCTCCTGGAAGGTGTCAGCGGGCCGCGCCCCGACGACTTCCGTCCCGAGTGCGAGATGGTCCTCGAGTTCATCGACCGGGTCTGGTCACGGCGCGAACTCAACAAGGTCAACGACTTCATGGCGCGCGACCTCTTCCTGCACACCATCGGCGACCGCACCGTCATCCGTCCGGAGCGCTACCAGGCCGATCTGCTGGAGATGGTCGGCCCCTTCCCCGACGCGCGCTTCGCCGTACGGGACATCCAAACCCACTACGCGGAGCGCTACGCGGGTCTGCGCGTGGCCGTGACCTGGACCATGCACGGCACGTACCGCGGCACCCCCGCCTTCGGCCCGCTCACCGGCAAGCCGGTCACGGTGCTCGGTGTCTCCCAGTTCCTGATCCAGGACGGCCGCATAGTGAAGGAGGTCCGCGTGTACGACGAGATCGCGCTGCGCGCGCAGATCAACGCGGGGCGGGAGGACGGCGCGGACGTGGCGGCCAATATCTACTAGGGATCTGCCAGGTACCTGCTGGGCCAGCCAGGATGGTCGGGGATCTCGGAAAGGTCCTTCCGGCAGGCCGGGACCAGCGTCACGGGCTTCGCGCCAGGCCGGGTCGGCGGCACTGGTGACGGCGTCTGGTCCGAGCGGCCGGGGCTTCCGTCATGCAGGGCATCCGTCCGCCGGTCCTTGACACGGGTGGGCGCCGACTCGCGCACCCGGCATTGGGTCAAGGCCCCCCTTCGGATGCCCCTTCCGCCTGCACATCCTCCTGTCCTCCGACGAGAGCGCGCTCGGCCGCGCCGCTTTCCCTCGCCGGTGCGGCGCGGACCATCCGACGGCTGACGAGGAAGTCCCAGACCTGCTGGGCGACGGAGGCCGGCATGGCGGGGACAGCGAGCTCCGCTTCCGGCAGAGCACGCGGCACGGTGAACAGTTGGAGCAGGGCCATCAGGCCGTCCGGGATGAAGTACAGCCGACCGTCGACCCGCCGGAAGGCGAATCGGCCCGGCTGGTCGGAGTCGCCGCGGCCGGTCCAGTAGTAGAACGTGTACTGCTGCACCACCTCGCGGTCCGGACGGCGGATCACCGTGCCGTTGATGACGTAGCGCGTTTCGCGATCCGGCTGGGGCGGGCCCACGACCTTCATGATGTCCTCGCCGTACCGATCCTGGTAGAAGTACGTGTGTGCGCAATCGGTGCCGCCCACCCACGGTCGCCCGAGGTCGTTGCCCGTCAGGGTCGCCTTGGCCTCCTCCACCGCGGTCAGCTCGTGTTCGCTCAACCCGCCGTCGACCTCGTCGTAGTCCAACGCCCGAGCGATGTCGTGATCGGGGTACGGCATCACGTCACGCAGCCCGAACTCTTCGGGCCGCTTGGCCACGATGGCTCCGGCGGTGAGCATGAACGTGCCCAGGCCGCCGAAAGTCCATTTGTCGCGGTGCTCACGCAGAAAGTTGACCGACTCCATGGCCTCGTCCACGGTCTCCGTGGGGAAGCCGGTGAACCCCATCATCTGCACACCGATTCCCGCCTGTGTCATGGCGTCGATGGTCTGCGACACCTGGGCGAGCGTGGTGCCCTTGTTGATCAGATCGAGGATGCGCTGGTTGGCGGACTCAAAGCCGACCGAGACCGAAACGCACCCACTACGCCGCAAGATGCGGCACCGCTCGGTCGACCAGTACTTCTCCAGGCGGATCTCCGCTCCCCAACGGAAGTCCACGCCCGACTCGATCACCCGCTCCGCGAACTTCAGAATGGTCGCCGGTGCCAGTACGTCCACCGAGAAATAGATGAACTTGGCGAACTTGGATATCTCCACGACATCGGCGACCATCTTGTCGACCGGGTCCTGCCGCCACGGGCTGGTCGGACTGTCCCCGTTGAGGCCGTAGTCGCAGAACGTGCACTTGTTCCAGTAACAGCCTCGGGTGGGTGAGTAGTACACGAACGGCTCGGGGCTCAGGTATTTGTCCCACGGCAGCGTCGAGTAGTCCGGAGTCGGCAGATCGGCGAGCTGTTCGTAGCTGAACACCGGCAGTGCTCTGCTGCCCCCGTGCTTTGGGTGCAGGCGGATGTTGGGGTGGCCGCTCGGCAGGCGGTCCTCGTCAAGGGAGTCGAGGATCTCCACGTACGCGCTCTCGCCCTCACCCACGACGAGCGCGTCGAACACGTCGAAGACCTGGAACACGCTGCTCTTGTCCACTGCGTACTTGTTGACGTCTGCGACTTCGGTGCCGCCCGCCATCAGGAACACGTCTGGCAGTGCCCGGCGGATGAGCCGTGCCAGCCACAGTGCGTACGGCAGTTGGGAGACAAAAGTGATGTTGATGCCGATGACATCGTGGCGGTCCGCGATCAGACGCGGCACCAGGACGTCGGAGTAGTAGGGCGTGAACGGGTTGCCCAGCCGGGCGAGCAACGCCTCGTCCGTGAGATCCCGGACCGAGGAGACGTTGAACCTGTCGTAGGGCTGGAATTCGAATCCGTTGTGGAACTGCCCGGGCAACCCTGCCGCGCCCATGATGTTCATCCAGCCGGTGATGGTCTCCACCGCGTGCTGGTACTGGGAGTAGTCGTAGAACCGCTCGGGATCCTGAAGCACCCGGACGGCCTCGGCGGTCTGCTCGGGTGACATCTGCCCGGCACGCAGCCGCATCGCGGCAGCCGCCGTGGGTGACATCCGGTCGTCGAACACGGAGGCGGCCGACACCTGTTGGGCAATCCAGTCGGGGGGCAGGTCGGTGTATGAGTGGTGGAACGCCTCGATGTTGGCGTCGATGACCGCTGCCACGGCCTGTCCGCGCGCCCGGGCGTAGGAGTCCAAGTAGCACAGCGAGTGGTATCCGCAGGTCGGATCGGTCAGCGGTGGGTAGATCAGGGCCGGGCGCATATGTTCTCCCTGATGGTGCGGATGGACGTTTCCAGCTCGTCCGCGTCGAACCGGAGCGTGTGGGCGGGCACCGTGCCACGGCCCTGCACCCGGACCGGAGTCGCCGGCTCCAGGGCCACCGCCAGCATGGTGCCGCTCATTCCCGGCACGGTCACGACGCCGTCCTTGACGGAAACCATCCCCTTGGCCTTCTCCCCCTGGTAGGAGTCGTGAGTCTCGCGCCGTACGGATTGCACGGCTCCGACGTCGACGGAGACCGCCGCCAGGTGGCCGGTGCGGATCACCAGGTGCTTGTCATCGATGTAGTGGGGGCGGGTGTGCACGCCCGCGTAGACGCCGAACAGCCACAGGACGCCGTAGATCCCGAGGATGAGCAGCACGGTACGCAGCCATGACCAGGGCACCAGCAGCTCGGCGAGGAAGATCTCCACCGGCCCCAGGAACATCATCAGCAGCAGGAACACCTTCTGGTTCGCCCCGTAGCGGATCACGGTGGCGTCCGCCGGGACGTCCTTGCGGCCGCGCACCAGCAGGGCGATCGATATGACTCCGCCCAGTTCATGGCGGATCAGCATGAGCATGGGACGAGGCATGACCGTGCCTGCCGCCTCGAGGAACGCGTCCCACCGGGACACACCGCTGCGACGCAGTCGCCGGTAGACCACCCGGGCGGTCGCGGCAAGGGCCAGCGCCGCGACTCCGGTCAGGATCTCGCCCCCGATCGCGATGAGCACGGCGTCACCCAGATCGAGCACTCCGGACGCTGCCAAGGTCAGTTGGACGGCGATCAGGGTGCACGCCACCCACTTGAGGGCGCGCACCATTCTGTTCGGCCCGGAGTCGGCCGATGCCTCTAACCGCTGTTGATCAGATCCCATACGTTCCCCACCGACGCGCGGATAACGGCCTTTTACGCACCATCCATGTTGTCCTCGGTCGAATCGGTCGACACGATCCAGTCCCGCTCGACGACCAGCCAACTGTCCCCCGTCAGTCTCCGTTCGACGTAGGCATAGGGCAGTGCGCCGTAACCCCGCTCGCCCCACTCCTCACCCCAGCTGTTGCGGACCCGGAAATGGCGTTCGGTGTCGTCGAAGCCCACCAGCAGGGTGATGTGCATGCCCCATGAGCGCTCCCCCTTCCCGGGCAACGGGAGGTCACCGGTCCCGAAGGAGGAGAACTGCGAGGCGTACAAGGGGAATTCGCACGCTACCGGGAGCCCCGCACGCAACGCGGCACGCAGCGTGCCGAGGTACCGCTCAGGTGTGATCTCCTCCTTGCGGATCCGCCAGGAGACCACGTCCGCAGTGCAGTGCGCTACCGGTCGGAGGCCGACCTCCGGGTCGGTGTCCACGGTCGCGGCGGTCCACGGCCATGACGCCTCGTCCGGCAGTCCGAACTGCTGCCAGGCGGCGATGCTGGAGTCGATGTGCGCGCCGCGCCGATCAGGTTGCCCCATCAGGCGGCGTGCCATCCGGTAGTTGAACAGGATCGAGGGCTCGATGTCCGCCTGCCGGGCCCGCCGGGCGAAGTAGGCGGCGAGCGCTGTGACCACCGCCGAGGTGCACAACGGCACCGTTCCCTGGTTGATCACCGGTGGGAACCACTCGTCCAGAGCCACACGGCCGGCGGGGTCGTCCCGCTCCTGGGGCCATGGTGGTGTGATGCCGGTGCCCCGCCAGTGGAACGTAGCGGGGTGGTGGTCCAGGTCGCCCAGCCGCTCAGCCGCCGCTGACACGCTCGGCCTCCCGTTCGTCGTGGATCCCTCGCATGACCGCGGCCAACCGCTGGTCGCGCATGAGAACCGCCTGCCGGAAGGCGCGGAGGGCGTCCGGCGCGAAGTCCGCTTCCGGACGTCGCTCCGGCAGGAAGTGGCGGTATCGGTCCTCGCCCCGGACGAGCAGCGCGCTGTCGGGGCCGTGCGTCGGGCGGACCGGCGGAGCCAGGTAGTCCACCGCGAAGCAGATCCGCTCCTCGGCCACAGTGCTCGGGCCGCTGCTGTGCACCGTCGTCGGTTGGTGGAGCGAGGCCTGGCCCGCCTCGATCTCCACCGCGACCACGTCGTCCTCGTGTATGTCGTAGTCCGCCCGCTCGCCCCGCATGAGGCCGGCGAGTGTGCGGTCGGTGAAGTCGTGCCGGAGGAGGCCGGCCTTGTGCGACCGGCTGCAGTACAGCATCGTGCCGTTGTCCCGGCTGGTCCTCGTCAGCGCGAGCCAGATGCGCACCGCGTTGCCCTCGGCCCCCTCCCAGCCGAAGTACGGGGCGTCCTGGTGCCAGGCCAGTCGGCTGCCGCTGTGTCCCTCGCGTACGAACAGGTTGGTCGACCAGACCAGGAGATCCGGCCCGAGGAGACTGGAGGCGAGGTCCAGAAGGCGTGGGTGGTGGACGAGTTCGTCCGCCCAGCGCGCGACCAAGTGGATCTTGGGGTAGTTCCACCGGCGCTTCAACAGGCCACCCGCCCGGCTGGTCACCGTGCGGTAGGTCCGGTAGGCGGTCACGGCCTGCGCGACCTCGGAGGGCGTCAGCACGTCGACGGGCATCAGATGGCCCTGCCGGTGAAAGAGGCCGATCTGTTCCGGACTAAGCGGGCATGCCGACTCCGCCACGGTGCACCCCCACGGCTCGCTCGACGGTCTGCTGCCGGTCACCCGTCAGGTACTCCCGCATGGCGCGCAGGAGCAGCCGGGCGTCATCGGCCTTGGTGTCGGGTGCGGTGGTCTCGAAGTAGCGGGTCAGGGCCGCGTGTTCCTCGTCGGGCACGGCACCTCGGATCGCGTGCAGGGCCGCCCGCGCGGTCCGCTCGGGGAAGTAGAGGTTCGTCGCCGCGCGCAGGAACGCCTCGGCGGTCTCCGGGCCCACGACGGCGGACTCCAGCGCGGCGGCGACGGCGAAGCGCAGGTTGACCATCGGCTCGGAGATGGGTGCCCCGGTCTCCTCGTCGAAGGCGATGGCGACCTCGTCATCGGCGTCCAGCTCCGCCGTGCGGTAGGCATCGAAGATCCTGCCGATGCCCACCATGCCCCAGTGGTGGCATTCGGCCGCCCGCAGCGCGCCCATGCTGGAGGAGCCGAAGACCTTTATGCCCCGGTCGACGATCTCGAGCACCTCCTTCGGGGAGACGCACAGCGCCGAGAGGAACTTGCCGTCGACGATGCCGACGGCCTTCGGCAGTTCCGGCCGCTTCAGCAGTTCCGCCAGATCGCCCCGGGCGATCGGGGGCAGGTACTCCGCGTCCAGTTCCTCCGCGGCGGCGGCCCGGGGAAGGCTCGGCCCCAGATACACAACAGCGTTCATCAGTGGTCTCCTCATCCCGCGTTCGTCGTGGCGAGGGCTTGGTGCCGTGCTGAGATGTCCTGAACGGCCCGCTTCCAGGCCGACCGCGCGCGGTCGCCCAGCTTGCAGTGGTCCACCGCCCACGACTCCAGGCCGGGAACGATCACCCGCACGACGCTGACGGGGATGTGGGGCGGCGAGAAGTCGACCACGATGGCCCGCTGGATCCCGGACCGCCGCAACCGGTCCAGCATCAGCCGGACATCGTCCATCACATCGTCGTGCCGGTACGTGGTGAGGTCCGCGGCGTCGAGCACCTTCTCCATCGGATTCCAGATCCAGGCGCCCTTGTCGAAGGTCGACGATCGGCGCACGTGGTACATGTGCTTCGGCACGTCGGTGCCCGGCAGGGAGATGTCCTCCCGCATCGCCTGGATGTCGACCACCCGGCCCTGTACGCATTCGGTGATGGCGCGGATGATCGCCACCTCGGCGTCGGGGTGGGTGCCGAACCCACCGTGCCCCTGCGACACCGTGGGACCCATGTCCTCGGCCGTGGCGGCCATGAAACTGGGGATGCCGAGGTCGCTGTTGAGCTGGATGACCCGCATCTCCAGACGTGCGGCATGGATCTTGGCGATGAGTGACTGGGCCCGCTCCGGCAGGGAGGCGACGGAGACGTGCGGATTGAGCTCCCTCAGGTAGCCGGTGATCTCACGCGACTGCGTGGGCACCGAGGACAGCCCCTTCTCCAGCACCTGGCAGAGCTGACTGCTGAGCACCTCGCTGATGGTGATCGCGTCCCTCTCGATCACCTCGCACAGCGCGTGGCAGATCGCTTCTTCGAGGGTGTTGCCCGAGGCCAGACCGTTCGTGGTAGTGATCTTGTAGCAGGGTGCCTCGTGGAACTTCGGCGAATAGCAGGCGCCGTCCTGCGGGACGAGCACCTCCTCCTCGTTCAGCATGTCGTACCCGAGGGTCCACGAGATCGGCAGGTCGTCGGCGTAGTAGGGGGCCAGCTCGAAGACGTACTCGCCGGGGTGCATCACGGACCTGCCCTGAGCGATCAGCTCGTCGTACGACGCGATCGCGTCGGGACGCCTCGGCAGCCAGGCCGAGAACCGCTCGATGCCCTCCATCACCGCTGAGGTCTTGGCGTCGATCGCGGTCAGGCCTTTGCCGTTGTAGACCGAGATGATGTCGTTGGAGCGCGGCGAGATGGCGTTGTAGACGGGTATCCCGATCCGGTCGAGGCCTGTGATGTCGGCGACCCGGGTGATGCCGGCGCGCAGGAGGTGCGGCGCGACCCGGGCGTAGGTCTCGGAGCTGGTGATCTCCCGGTGGACGCCGATGCCGTTCGCCTTGGGTGCGTTCGTACGAAGCTTCACCGCGTCTCCTCCCCGTCCAGCACGACGCTGGCCCGGCCGTCGCCCTCGTAGTGGTAGGTCAGTGTCAGTTCGTCTCCCGGCTTCACCGTGCGCCCGTGCGCGAAGGCCCATCCGGCGGTGTACCAGTGGCTCCGGTCGCTGCCGTCCCATGGTGCGGTGGACAGATAGGTGGTGGGGCCGATCCGGCCCTTGAAGAAGACGATGGCGGCGTTCACCACCCCGGGGCGCGACACCGGCACGGTCACGGTGTTCGCGAACTTCCGTACGTCAGTGTGCAGGTCGAGGTCGTACAGCGGTACGGGATCGGACATCCGCTCCCAGTGCTGCACGTTCTCCGGGCGCTCGTAGAAACCCGCGACGCGCTTGTTGTCCTCGTCCAGCATCGGGGAGAAGTCCATTCCGAACCTGTCCTGCCAGCGCTCGATGTGCTCGGGGAGGATGCGGTGGCGCGCCCGCATGTCCTCCGGCATGCACGCGAGGTAGACATAGCTCTCGAAGGACTCGGGGATGAGCCGGGCGTCCGGCGTCAGGAGCCGCCTGCGGGCATCCTGGAGGTTCTCCCAGATCACCATGTCGAGGCAGTCATTGCCGACGATGTCGGTGGTCAACACGGTGGCCCGTTCCGGCAGTTCCGTCGTCGTCGACCAGCCGCGGATCATCGTCACCTTGTCCGCGTATCCGTTGTGCGCGATGACCTTGGCGGCGAGGTCGCCAGAGCGGGCGGGTTCGAGGGCGTAGACGTGCCGGGCGCCGGCGCGTGCGGCGGCGAGCGCGAGGATCCCGGAGCCGGTGCCGAGGTCGAGGACGACGTCGTCGGGGGTGACGGTCTCCTCGATCGCCTTGACGAAGAGCCCCTTGCGCAGCGGGTCCTCCAGGATGGCGATGTTCAGGTAGGCCAGGCCGTATCCCCCGATGGGGAACATCAGGTCGGTGTAGCCCTCCGGGGCCTCCGCGGTGAGGACGCCCGCGTTCACCATCGCGGTGAGCGTGCCGATCAGTTCCTCGACGGCCCGGTGCCCGGTGAGCCTGGGCCGCAGCCGCTGGACCCCCTCGGCCAACGTGCGGGGTTCGTAGAACACATCGAGCAGCGACATCGCGTGGTGCCCGAACTCGAAGATCCGCCGATCGTGATGGACGCGCACCTGATGGGCGCTGTCCACTTCGACGAGGAGTTCGGGAACGCGACGAAGCACGGTTGTGGCACCTACGGTCACGTCAATCCCCCTTGTTCGTTCTCTTCGTTGTTGACGGATGGAGCCTGTGGTGCGACCTCCGCGGCGCGGACCAGTTCTCGCAGCAAGGCGGGCCGGTAGTCGCCCATGGAGCCCCGCTCCGTCGTCTCACTCGCGACCGCTAGGCCCTCTTCGGGTTCCACGACGGTGAACCCGTCTTCGCGCAGCTGCTGTACGTTGCGGCGCACGGCCGGCTTCGCCCAGGTGGTGGCGTTGGTCGACGGGACCACGATCGCCGGGCAGGACAGGGCCATGAGCGTCGATGTCGCGAGGTTGTCCGCGATGCCGTTGGCCAGCTTGCCCACGAGGCCGGCCGTGGCGGGCAACACGATGGCAACCTGGGCCCAGTCCGCCAGTGACACATGCGAACGTGCTTGATCCGGCAGGTCGTCCCAGTCGACGTAGACCTCGCACCCGGCGACCCGCTTGATCGAGTCGACGGTGACAAGGCGGGTGGCCATCGGGGTCAGGACGACCCGGATCCGGCGCAGCAGGAGCCGGTCCTTGAGCCACAGCAGGATGTGCGGCAGGCCCAGCACTGCGACGGAGCAGGAGCCGAACACCATGAGCTGGACCCTGCTCAGGTCGTGTCGTGTCTCGCTCATCGGCCTCCGTCCTCCACGAGGTCCACCAGTTCCCGCCACCGCTCGGTGACCTTGGCCACCACCTGTTCGAGTTCGTCCGCCGAGCCGGTCCGGACGGCGGCCTGCGCGTAGTGCTCCAGCAGCCGGTCCGCGACCAGGGCGGGGAGCCGGCCCGGTACGGGGTCGGCCTCCGCGCCCGCGTAGCCGGTGAGGAAGGCACGGACGAGCGTCGGGAACCGGCGGCCCCCGGTGCCCACGGCGGCCGACTCGACGAGTTCGGCGAGGAAGAAGGCGATGTCCCGGTCGGGATCGCCCACCCCGGCCTCCCGCCAGCCCTGCACTACAGGTCGGTCCAGCGGCACCACCAGACCGGAGGAGAACCGGCCGTGCACCACGCTGTCCGGACGGGGCCGTGCGCCTGCCGAGACCGCGGCCGACGCGAGCACTCCGTTGCCGAACCCGGCCAGACCGGCACGTTCGGCATCCACCCTGTCCGTACGGGCGGAGCCCGGGGGCAGCCATGCCGCGTGGCGACGGATGGGCAGAAACCCCGCCTCGGCGGCGGGTGTGGCGTGCAGGCGACCGAGGAAGGCCCCGAGGTCTTCGCACGCGCTCGCCCAGTGGTCGGCGTCGGCATCGGGTGGGGCGCCGAAGAGGGCGTCGCACAGCAGCGCGGGTGTGGGCATCACCGGCCAGGCCGCAAGGTCCGGACGGGTCAGTTCGGGGAGCGCCGCCACTGCCCCGCCGGCGGCGGGCACCAGGTCGGCCAGCCGCCGCATCCCGGTGGCGTCCAGGTAGTCACCCGGCGCCACCGTCTGCTCGAACCACCGGTACCCGGCTTTTGAGCGTACGCAGCGGCGTGCCACGAACGGGCCGTCCATTGACCGCACGGTGGCCGCCGTGGCGGCACCGGCCGTCATTGCGGCACCCCGAGCAAGGGCCGGGGGGCCTCGTAGGGCCGTTCCACCGACAGGCCCTCGCGGCGGAACCGAGCGGCGACCGCCGCGACCCGGCCGTCGAGGTCGGTGACCCCCCGGGCGTGGGCGTCGACGAGACCTTCGGCCACCAGGGCGCAACGGTTCTCCCCGAAGCTCACCGTGCGTCCGCGCAGCTGCGGTTCCACCGCGAAGGAGATGCCGGGCAGCAACGGCTTGACGAAGCAGGGCCGGTCGTCGCGGAGGCTGCCGGCGAGCTGGGCGTGCATCTCCGGTACCACGGCCCGGTGTGCGAGCCAGTCGGACTCGCGCAGGTACAGCACACCGGCATCGCGCCGGACGTAGGCGGTCGGGTCGTTGGCCATCTTGAAGCTGAAGGGGACACGCCGTCGGTTCACGGCCGTCGTCACGACGCGCATGACCTCAGGGGCTACCTCCGGCCCGGTCGGCGTGAAGTAGATCCGGACCATCGTGGAATCGTCGGACTTGTGCGGCGGCCCCTCGTCCCCCACGGCCATGTACCAGCCGAGCACCGCGTAGCGCCGGCACGGCGGCAGGATCACCGAGACCGACGCGCCGACCTCGACCGGATCGTCGTGCACCAGTTCCTCGGGGGCCGCGAGCACCGAGATGCCGTCCTTCTCGACCAGCCAGCCGCCTTCCCTGGCCTCGCGGACCCGCCACCCCGGCACGCGGTAGCCGGTGCAGGTGTTCGCCGCGTGGAGCAGCTCGGTGAATGCGTAGTCCTCGTGGTCCACCAGTGCCGCGACCGCCCGGCCACCGCCGACCAGCAGACGGGCGGCGGCGTCGTCTCCCGCGTAGTAGGTCAGGTAGATCAGGCGGGAGAGATAGGAGACCACCGGGTAGTCGGCTCTCGCCTCCATGTCCCTTGGCGGGGTCAGCGTGCCGAACCGGGGGTGCCAGAAGGTGCGCTCGTCGAGGATGACCACCTCGTCGGCGATGCGCCGGACGACGTCGAGGTACTCCGTCATTTCGTGATCACCTTCAGTGTCGGGTCGGCGATGAGCCGCTTGCCGTACAGGAGGCACAGGTGTCCGACCTGGGTGAGCATGCCTAGTTGCTGCAGGCGCATCGCGGCCTGGAGCAGCAGGGAGACTCCTGCGTACCTCAAGACGCGCAGTTCCATGTCCGGGGTGATCCCCGACAGCGTGCGATAGGCGTTCAGGAACGTGCGGGCGTTGCGGCGCGCTGCGCCGAGGGCCTCGGTGTCACCGTGTCTGCGGACCGACTCGACCAGGAACTGGCCGACCAGATAGCCGACGTCGTAGCACGGGTCCCCGAACCCGGCGAGCTCCCAGTCGATCAGGCGCACCACACAGTCCGCGCCGGGCTCACGGGGGAACAGGATGTTGTCGTCCCTGAGGTCGTAGTGGACGATCGTGTCCGGCCGCCACTGCTCGTGGAGCTCACGGAAGTGCCCTTCCAGCTCCTGCATGACCCGCAGATAGATGTCGAAGTCGAGCCCCGCTCCGTGGGCGTACTCATAGGGCGTCAGCTGAGTGGTCATGGGGACGGGAGGGTGGAGCAACCACTCCGGAAACCTGCGGTACGCGTCCTGGACCGGTGCCCGGTGCAGGTCCGCCAGGACGGCTGCCAGGTTGACCAGGTGGCGGACGTCGACCACCGGGTCGCGCTGCGTCAGTTCACGCAGGCTGTCGCAGTCCTTGAGCACGTCCAGAGCTATCGCGCGCGTGCCGCCGCCGCTGGCGACCAGCCGGGGCACCGCCTGCCTGGCCCTCGGTGACAGCTCCAGGTCGTTGACCATGCCCAGCACGACGCGTTCGTAGTCGTTGTCCAGCTCGGTGTCGGTGTCGGGGAACTTCACCAGGCAGGCCGATCCGTCGGCGAGTTCCACCATGAGAACAACCCGCCGCGAGGCGCACCGCTCCACCTTGACCACTCGGTCCTTTGTGAGCCCCAGCATGTCCAGCGCCGCGCGGTCGGGCTGAAACTCCTCCCCGAGGCTTCCGGCCTGACGCGGCGCGAGGCGCCGACCCGGGCGCGGGGTGAAGAACCCCAACGCCCGGGCGCGCAGAAGCTCGAGTGCTCCTGTACTTTCTGTCGTCACCGCTGGTATCAGCAGTGCGTCGCAGGCGTGACGACGACGGAGACGAAGGTGCCCTGGACGCCCTCGTCAGGGTTCATCCCCACCTGCTCCTCAAGAAACTTCTGAAGTTCCTCGGCGGAAACCCCGGCCAGCTCACTGAACGACGCGTCGATCGAGTCGACTGTGGTCGCCGAGTTCGCTTCATCGGCCTGGATCTGATCGATGAGTTCTTCGATATTCGGGGCTGGCGCTTCCATTTGATTCCTCCCCATCGTGTTTCGCAACCCGAATTGGGCTGCCGGAATATATCCTTACACAGCCGCGCATGGTGAACGCATCGCCTACGAATGGGCAACAACAGACTCTGCAACCTGCGTCACTGTTCAGAAAAGGCAAGAAGCCACCATGGATCACCCCGTTCGATTTTCGCGAAACCCGGGGTGCCGCAGATCGTTTCAAACCTCAGACGGAATCGTCGTCGCGCTGCAGGACAGCCGTGTGCAACTTTCGCAGCTCAGCACCCGGTTGCACTCCGAGATTGCGGTCGAGCAGCTGCCGGCACTCCTGATAGGCGTTCAGGGCCGACCCGATGTCACCGGTTCGGTAATACGCGCGCATCAGATGGGCCCAGAGCCCTTCCCTCATCGGGTGTTCGGCGAGCAGAGCCCGGATCTCCGGAATCAGGAGCCGGTGCTCCCCGAGGCGGAACTGGAGCGCCAGCAGGTCCTCCTGCGCCACCAACCGGAGCGCGTTGAGGGAGTCGAGCTGCCTGCCCAGGACGTCCGCGACGGCGAGATCCGTGCGGCCGGCGTCACCCCGCCACAGGCTCAGTGCGAGTCGCAGCGTCGCCACGGCACTGGTCAGAGCGCCTGCCCTGGTCTCCTCACCCGCGTGCCGCACCAGGCGCACGAAGGTGTCGGCGTCCAGTTCCATGGGATCCACGCGCAGGCGATAGGACGCACCGTCCGACGGCCCTCCGCGCTTGACCGACGACAGTCGCGCCGCCCCCGGGTCGGCGAAGTTGAGTGCTTTGCGTACTTGGGCGACGTAGGACCGGATATTCGGCCGCGCGGATTCGGGCGGAACGTCCCACAGCAAGTTGCCCAACTGCGTCTGGGTCACCAACAGGTTGGCCCGCAGCAGCAAGGCGGCGAGTGCACCCCGGGCCTTGTTCTCCGAGAGCAGCCGGTCAACAGTGTCGTCGCGGTTCGGATCAGAACTCCAGACGACTACGGGACCGAGGAGGCCGAACCTCAGTGCTGAAGACCGACCTGACTGCGCTCCCCGGCTCGCGATCAGGTCGCCCATTTCTTCGCGCGTCCGCGCTAAAGGCACGGTTATGCCCGGTCGTTCCACGTGAATTCCCCCGGTTTTCATGGTCGTCATGCCGACGGTCTCCGCAGCGGACAGGAGCACCGTTGGAACCACAGCCGGCCCAGATGGCCGGACACTGTTGGCTTACATCAGCCTGAACGCTGTTGACACCGCTGAAGCGAAGATGCCGTCCGCGACGTTGACTACATGCAACCTTGACCAGGTTCGTGACTGCCACCCATGGAATCGGACATAATCGAGGTAGCTGCAAACCGCTCCGTCGGCGCGCATCACTGCTGGTCGTCGATGTGACAGGGGTGGTCGCGGATGCGAGGGCGGGTAAAACTGTTCAGGACCCCCCGGCGGGCATCTCCGCAGGTCAGTGACGTGCGGAGATACTCGAATTCGCTTCACACGACCCACGAAATAGGACGATTGAGGCCATATGAGCCTGTCGTTCCACGCGAATGCCTGGTCAGGGCAGCCGAACAGTTACCAGGGCGGCCGCCACGATCATGGCCTGTTGTGACACAACGCCAAATATGGACAGCGCCTATCACGATTCTTTTCTGCTCCCAGGGTCCATCATCGGGTGGTCGACCTGATGCGGCTGGCTGCACGCTGCCCGCGGACGCGTCCTGACGGCGGAAGCGTCCTGACCTCGGACGCGTCCTGACCGCGGGCAGAACGCAGGCGTGGCGCAGGCGTGGCGCAGGCGGCTCGTGCAGCGCGCAGGTACGGGCTGCTTCGGTTACGGCCGTCTGGTCCCAGCCACTCAGTTGCAGCGGCTGATCGCCGCGGAGCGGACCGGCCGGCCCAGGTTCTTGAAGCAGTCTCCTGCCTCGGTGAGGTCCGCGTCCCACGACGGAGTCTGTGTCAGACACCCCATGCCGTTTGGGTTAAGCGGCATGGAGGTGTGCGTGGTGCGACCATGCGGTCGCTTCGTCGTAGTGGGCGCGGTTTTGAGGCAGCAGCCCGTGGAGGATACCGACGAGACGGTTGCCGACCTGACCTGACGGAGGGCGGGGTTGTAGTCGGCATCCCGGGCTCGTTGCTCGTCGTATTAGTGGCGGGTGCCAGGTGATGCCTGCAGGGCACAGAACGCCTGGCGTCGGATGAGCAGGCGGCGTGAGGCCCCCTCCAAGGCGGACAGGGTCTGCACGATGGCCAATCCCTAACAGCGCCATCGCATCACGGGCCCGCCGTGGACGTGGCGGTGGGGCCCCGGCTGCACGGTCAGTGCACCGGCCTCCAGTAGGCGGACGCCTCGTCCAGAGTGCGCCACGGCTGCTCCCGCGTCGGGTCGTCCCAGATCAGGCAGCCCCACACCAGCCCGGGCACATCGGATCCCATCCGATCGGCCGGCCCCTCGGTGAGGGTGCAGAACACCTCGTCGAAGTAGCCGGCGATGGAGGGAAATCGGGCAAGACCTTCCGGCGGCTCGCTCAGGTCCCAGCGGCCCATGCCGTCGTCGGACACCCAGTGACCGGATTCAGGGCCGGCCTCGTCACGGGTCAGCCACGGCACCGTGGCCAGACCGCCCCACCCATCCTCCCTCCCGACGCCGGGAACCCGCAGCCCCAGCGCCTGGCCCGGGGGCAGGATGATCCCGTCGGGCAAAAACGCCCCTGAGCCGACCTCGCCTTGCTCGTCTTCCTCGATGACCTGGTGCTCCACTCCCCCGCACAACCGCCACAGGGCGACCAGCTCCAAAGGAAGCCCGAAGCCCAACTGCCGGCGAAGCTCCGCGTCCGCCGCGCCGATCTCCCCCTCAGGCACCGGCGGAAGCAAACTTTGATGCGACAGCGGCGCATGCTCGGCCAACCACTGCTCGATCCGGGCCCAGGCCGCCTGCACCCGGCGTATCTCTTCGCTCATGCCGAGCACCGTACCGACAACAGGCGCCCACTGAATGTCGGTTGCGGCCCCACTGGGCACCAGCATCCTCGCGATGCACGGCCTGTCCGTCGGGGCGCCGCGACGGTCGGGCGGGAGCGTGATGCCCGGCAACCGGTAGACCGACCGGACGGGTGACGGAAACCTCTGTCCTGCCGCGGTCACATACGATCGGTCCCGGCGTGATCACCAAATGACGGCGGCGGCCTGCGCCGGACGCTCGTGCCACCGGAAGGAGCCGACTGCTCCAAAGACTTCAAGCGC
Organism: Streptomyces sp. NPDC046335; assembly: GCF_055587985.1. NCBI lineage: Bacteria > Bacillati > Actinomycetota > Actinomycetes > Kitasatosporales > Streptomycetaceae > Streptomyces > Streptomyces sp. NPDC046335. The sequence goes on from NZ_JBVJFF010000014.1 coordinate 87,611, forward strand.
TGGTGGAGCGCCAAACGACCACTCCACCGCGATCAGCGATGCGGGCACACGCACGAGAGGAGTCATCCGCAGGTGCCAGCCCGGCCCGGCCGCATCGGCTCCGGCGTCATCGCCCGCGCCAGCAGCAGCACGGCGTCCACTGCTTTCGTCGACGGCCGCAGCACCGCCGCGGGCAGCGTGCGGGTCCGCGACATCCATGATTCCCGGCAGCTCGACGGTGTCCACCGTGCCGTCGTCGTGAACGAACAGCACATCCAGCGGAGCCGAGTCGATCTCCATCGGCCAGGTGACAGTGGCAACCCTTGTGAGGGAGCAAGTGCCGGCCCCAGATGGATGGACCAAGCCCTTCGCCGATCCCCGGCTCTGCGCAGCCATCGTCGACCGGCTCACCTTCCACGGCGCCATCATCGAGACCGGCACCGGGCTCCTACCGCCTCGCCCACACCAAAGCCCAGGCTGAATGAGCCGAAGCCAGCTGAGCACGACCAGTCGCAGCAAATCCCGTTGCGTCATGCCAGCAGTGACCCGACTGTGTCTCTACGGCTGCTGCCACAGCCTGAACGGTCGTTGGCCTATCGAAAAGGACCTCATGCCAGACGTTGTTGTTGTCGGTGCGGGAATCGTCGGCTCCTCAGTGGCCTACCACCTGGCACGTCGGGGCGTCCAGGTCACCCTGCTCGAGCAAGGACCTGCACCGGCCACCGGTGTCACCGGAGACTCCTTCGCCTGGATCGGCAGCTCGGGACGTCACTGGCCAGGCGGAGCGCAAGACCTTCGTGAGCACGTCCTGGCAGACTACCGACGCCTGGAGAACGAACTGCCCCATGTCACCGTCCGCCGGACCGGCTCACTGTCCTGGGCCGGCACACCGGCGCAGGACTCACGGCCAGGGCCAGGCCAGTTCCGCATCGGACGAAGTGACATCGCAGCCCTGGAGCCCAACCTCCGCCACCCACCCGACCAGGCCATCCATACCCCCAGCGACGCAGGCGTCGACCCAACAGCCCTGGCCCAGGCACTCGTGACGGCCGCGGGCGCCCACGGAGCAACCGTCCTCCACAACACCTCGGTCACCTCCTTGCAGATGACCAACGGGCGCGTCCAGGGAGTACTGACGTCGACCGGGCTCCACACTGCCGCAACCGTCGTACTCACTGCCGGAACAGGCATCCCCAAGCTCTGCGAGCCACTGACGGCCGACCTGGCCATTGCCGCCTCCCCAGCCACCCTCGCGCGGGTCACAGCACCGCCTGGCCTGGTCAAGACCATCGTGGCCAGACCTGACTTCGAGGTCCGAGAAGTCCGGAGCGGGGACCTCTTGTTGGTCGTGCCGCATGTTGAAGGCACGGCAGCGTTGGAGCGATCAGCGCAAGACGCGCTCCAGCACCTGAAGGCGGCCTTCCAAGGAAGCGACCAGTGCCGCTTGCTGGGCTACCGCACCGGCCAACGCCCCATGCCTGCAGACGGCCCCATCATCGGCTACGCGACACACGACCGGTCCGTCTACGTCGCCGTCATGCACTCCGCCATCAACCTGGCACCCACTGTCGGACGACTCATCGCAGACGAACTTCTGACCGGCAGGCCGGCCCCCCAACTACGCCATTGCCGCCCGCGCGCCCGCTGACATCACTTCTCGACGACATCGATAGAGAAGATGGGAGCTCAGCGACTCCCGAAGCCATCGCGAATCGGCATCCGCAGCCACTGACACAGTTCAAGGTGGACCCGCAGCATGGCCGTGGTGCGGACCTCGTTGGCCACGACCGTGCAGCGGAAGTGCGGAGTGGTTTGGGCATGCGGACGCTGCTGCTCGATCCGGGACCGAGTCTGCGCGGCCCCGTTGGCGTTGCGGGCGGCCATCCAGGAGCCGATGGCGGCAACGGCAGCGACACCCGCGACGGCCAGAGCCAGGGCCAGGGCCGCAATCGTGTCGGTGGTGGTGGTCATGGGGCAGGACGCTGGGTGCCACAGCACAGCCGCCCCGCACCGCACTCAGCCCGACAAATAGGCCGCCAACCTAGCGTCCGCCCCGCCGGTTCTACGAGCACGAAGGGCACCTTCGTGTGCCGAGGAAGCACGTCGAACGAATCGTCGTCGGCGAGGAGCAGGAGGAGCGGGAGCTCCGGCTTGGCGCGTGGATCGGAACCAAACGATTCTCTGTCTGGTCCAGCTGGGCCAGGCAGGTTATCTCCTGAGTTGAGGTAGGGCCGCAGCTTGTCGACGGTCCTACCTCGATGTGTCAGGCCACCCTTCGCAGGGTGGACGCCGGCGCATTGCCGACCTCAGCCCGTTGTATGCCACGTTGCCGGTGAATCGTGATGGCCGGGCCACCGGGCGCGCAAGGTGTCTCAGCTCGTGCAGCCGGGCAGCTTGGCCCGCCCGGACTCGGCGACCTTCTGACCGTTGACGTACATCTCGCTGTAGACGCCGCGGATGTAGACGAACCCGGTGTAGCAGCTGCCTGCCGCGTCCAGTGAACCAACGGAGAAGAACTGCTTGTTGTGGGCGAACTGCTTGTCCGGGTTGAGGGAGACGTCGGACCAGATCTTGATCTCCACGGTGGCGTTGCCGCAACCGCCGCCACGCCGTTCAACCGTGGCCTTGGCCCTGGCGAAACCATCACTGATGGGAACATGCGCGATGTTCGTACATGGCAAAGCACGAGACGACTTTGCTGCGGGTGCTGACTGAGCGGGTGCGGCGGCCAGGAGGGGGAGGGCAAGGAGGGCGGCTGCGGCGAAGCGCAAGGAGGTTTGTTTCATGTACCGGTGATAGCGGTTCACGAACGGTGCGAGCGAACAAAACGAGATTTTGCCACTCGTGCAGAGCATCAATCGTACTGGGTAAACGATACGGCCGGAGGGCTCGTTCGGCATTACGCACCTGAGAGGGGGGTGGCAGTCTGGGCCGACGGGCCTCGCCCGTGGTGCCGTCCCGGATCGCCTGCGGCGCGGTCGGAGACCAGGCCCGCGATGGCACGGTGTGTCTCGGCGTAACCTTCACGACGTAGCGCTGAAGTGGCCGCCACTGGCGCATCTCGGCGGCCCGTGATCACGCAGTCGGAAGTGGGCGGCTGACCTGCTGGTTCATGCGGTGAGGGCGAGGTTGTGCATGGTGGCGACGGCCTGGACGGCGTGATGGAGGCCGTCGCCCCTCTGGCGGCAGTCGCGGAGGATCTTCCAGTTCTGCATGTGGGCGAAGGGGTGCTCGACGCGTGCTCTGACCCTGCGGTGTTCGGCGTTGTCCTCCTCCTGCCCGCGCAGGAGAGGCCGTCCGGCCCTTCTGCGGTGCCGGGACGATCAGGCCGGTGCCCAGGCAGGCGCCATCCGCGATGACCGTCCTCCCGGCTGCCGCGGCCGGCAGATCCGACTCGCGCCAGACGTGAGCGTCGGCCTTGTTCCCCGGCGCCGGGCGGGCGCTCGCGATGACCAGGCGGCTGTCCGCGTCGATGATGACCTGCACGTTCGCCGAGAACCGGTAATTCCTCGACGAGGCGCCAACCGTGCGGTCGCGCACAGGGGTCAACGTTTTGTCCACGATCCACAACCGGTCTGCGTCGGCGACCGGCCGCGGGGCTGGTTCCAGCGCCAGCAGCGGCCGCAGGCGCTGGATGACCCGGCAGACCGTGGCCGAGGAGATCCCCAAAAGCGGTGCGAGCTGTCGCATCGTGAGGTTGGTGCGGTAGTACACCGCCACCAGCAACACGTTCGGCCAGCGGCAGACACCAGGGACGGCCACCACCGGGATGACCCCGCCGCGGGCCCGCACCTGGGGCCGGCGCGGAGATACGCCGGTGGTGCGGGTGCGCGGCCGGTCCTGGCGCCGCTACTCGATCGCCGCCCTGTGCTGCTACCGGCCGGGCGAGCCCTCCCGGCTGATCTACCGGCCCCGCCGCCACTGCAAGCACCACGGCAAGGGACGCAACAGCTTTGCCTGGACCGACTACCGCGACCTCATCGTCCGCGCACACATCCAGCTCAAGGCCCCCATCGTCCTCATCTGGGACAACCTCAACACGCACCGAACCGCCGGAATGCGCCAGTACGCCGCCGAACACGACTGGCTCGCCATCGTCCACCTGCCGCCCTACGCACCGGACCTGAACCCGGTGCAAGGCATCCGGTCGCTGCTGCGGCGTGGACCGCTGGCCAACGTCGCCTTCACCGACGACGACCACCTCGAACGCGCCCTCCGCCGCGGCCTGCGGCACATCCAGCACCACCCCGAACTCATCGACGGCTGCCTCACCGGCACCGGACTTGAGCTGGCCCACCATCCGACAACATCCCGAGAAGGTCAGTAGTACGTCGCCGCGTGCGGGCTCGGCACCCCCGTCACGTCGTCGGCCCGGCCCCGCGCCATCGGGGCCATCGCCACGCGGTTCGCCAGCTCAAGGCGCCCCGCCTTTTACGGCTCCAGCAACTCCCGCATTCCCCCATCCTCCTCCCGCATTTCCGCGTCCCGTGCCCGTCTCGTCTCGTCTCGTCTCGTCTCGTCTCGTCACGACCCCGCGCTCATGCGGCGCTCCGGTCAAGGGCGATGACCTCGACCTCGATCTGCCAGTCGGGCTGGGCCAGCGAGACGACCTCGACGAGGGTGTCGGCGGGGTAGGGCTCGGCCAGGAACTCGCCGCGCAGCGTGATCACGTGCGGGAGGTTCGTTGCCATGTCCCGTACGAAGATGCCGACTTTGACCACGTCCGCGAAGCCCAGGCCGGACGCCTCAAGGACCCGTCCGACGTTCCTGAACGCCTGCCGCCCCTGTGCCAGGAATCCGCCCTCGACGGTCGTCCCGTCCTCCTCGAAGCCCGCCTGTCCGGACACGTACACGAAGCCCCCGGCCCGGACGGCCTGCGAGATCCGGTACGGCGCGTACCAGTCCGGCGTGGTCGCGATCTTCTCGACGCGTCCCACGGTGGCCGCGCTCTCGTTGCTGGACATGCCTCTCCCCTGTCTCGGCGGGTTCCCGGCACCGGGCCCCGCACCGCTGCTACATTACGAAACGTTCCGTAACGCCATAGAAGCTAGGGCACCTCCGAGCGCTTGTCAAAACGAAACGTAACGTCACGCGAGCGGTAGAGTGAGGTCCATGACCCCCGACCCGAACAGTGAACGGCGCAGCGAGCGCGCCCGCCGGGCGATCCTCGACGCGGCGTTCGACCTGGTCAGCCGCAAGGGCTTCGCGAAGGTGACCATCGAGGCCATCGCTGCCCAGGCCGGCGTGGGCAAGCCCACGATCTACCGTTGGTGGCGCTCCAAGGGCGCGGTGGTACTGGAGGCGATGACCGAGGAGCTCGGCGATGACTTCTCCTTCCCCGACACCGGCGACATCGCCGCCGACCTCACGACCCAGATCACCGCGGTGACCCAGCGGCTGATCACCGGCAGGATCAGCGAGGCCTTCAAGGGCGTCATGGGCGAGGCCCAGAACGACCCCGCGCTGATGAAGGCGTTCCGCGAAACGATCCTCGAACCCAGCATCGCGGAGTGCCGGGCCCGCCTGGATTCCGCCGTCGCCGCCGGGCAGCTGCGCTCCGACGTGCCCACCGACGTGATGGTCGACCTCTTCTACGCGCCGGTCCACTACCGGCACTTCCTGGGCTTCGGCGACGACGCGGTCAGGCGCAGCGCCGATCTCGTCCAGGACGTCCTGCTGGGCCTGCGGCCCCGGCCGGACGCGGGGTGAACGTCCGGTGCCCGCCACCGCCCTTGAGCAGACGACACCGCAGCAACTGCCGGGCGGACTCTGCCGAGTAACCGCCGTGCGGCGAGGCGTCGGCGCCCGGGGGCAGTAGCCGAGCGGCAGAGGAATCCGCTGTCCGTGACACTCGGCCGGAATGCAGTCGTCCGGCGGACGCTGGGATGCATGACGACTCTCTACGACCACGCGGGCGGCGACGGGGCACTGCACCACCTGGAAAGAGATCTTCTACGCGAAGGCGCTCGCCGATCCCGTGCTGCGCGAGGCGTTCCCGCACGGCGTGCCGACGCACGTCGACCATCTGACCTGGTTCACCGCCGAGTCCTTCGGCGGTCCCGACCGCTTCACGCAGGAGTTGGGCTTCGAGTACATCGTCAAGGTGCACCAAGGGCTGCGCATCACCGAGGAACAGCGCGAACGCTTCGTCCAGGTTTACCTGGAGTCCCTGGATGAAGCGGGCCTGCCCGATGGCGAACGCTTCCGCGCGGCGGTCCGCTCGCACGTTGAGTTCGGATCCCGCGTGGCCCAGCAGAACTCCCACGCCGAGACGGACGACCAACGCCACCCACTGCGCGAGGTCCCGCACCGGGAGTGGTAGCAGCCGGCCCGCAGGGGTGGTCGTCGGTGCTGGGATCAGGTTCCGGTCGCCCGTGCCGAGCGGATTTGAGCGCGTAGGGCGGGCAGTCGAGCACAGTCCTCAGCTCCGGCCAGACCCTCACCGAGGGCCAGGAGCGAGAGGAGCTGCACCGGGTGGCCGGCCGTGGCCGCGGCCTCCAGTTTGTGGTGACCGTCGAGGAGGAAGTGCGTCAGACCCCAATGCCGGCAGTGGTCGTCCCCTGGACCGGCGGCGGGCTCGCACACGTCCAGGGTGGAGACTGCCACCGCCGTCGGGACCGCCCCCCGGCCCATGAGTTCGACGTACTCCTCGACGCGCTCCCCCACGTTCCACGTCGGGGGAACCATGGGCACGACGAACTCATAGAGGTGAGCTGACGCGTCGACCGCGGTCTCGAAGGTCCGGTAGTACGGCGTGTGCGGATACTCCGGCAGGCCCCAGAACTGGTCGAGCCCCCACGTGGCCACCTGCTCGCCGCTGAAGTAGTCGCCTCCCTGGCCGGGGATGACCAGGCGGGGCTCCAGGCGCAGGAGCATCGGAAGGTAGTCGCCCAGCGGCAGCAACGCACCGAACGCATCGACCACGCCGCTGTCGCCCAGCGCGGCCGGCGTCCCGCTGAGCTGCTCCTGTACACCCTCCAACGACAACGTCTGCCGCGCGGTCTCCAACCGGCGGAACAGCAACGGGCACGTTCCACACCAGGAGCTGAGCTCGAAGGCGGGCTCCCCGTCGACCACGAGCAACCTGCGCCCCGGCCCGCCACCACTCGCAGACTGCTCCGGCTCGAAGCGCAGCCGCGCCTCGGGGGCCGGGACACCGAGCCTGCGCGTCTGGTCCACCTTGATCATCACGGACCGACCGTAGGGGACTCTGCGGATCGCTGCCACCGGATAGTGAGCGCGTATCCGTTTTGGCCTGTCGGGCCGACTGAAGCGCCAAGAGCGTCAGGGGCGGCGTCGGTGACGCCATCTGACGGGCGGTGCACACGTCCTCTGGGGGGTTCCTGGGGGTGAAGTGTGGTGAGGGGCTCAAGATCGGGCACGTGAAGGGGATGCCGGACGTATCAGCACCCGTGATCAAACTGGTGCGGCGGACCACCGAACCCGTCGCGGCGCAGACGCTGCGTTCCACGGCCGCCGCCGTCATCGCCTTCGTCGTCGCCCTGACGGTCCTGCCCGCGCAACCCGCTCCCCTGACGGCCCCGCTCACCGCGCTCCTGGTCGTTCAGGTCACCCTGTACGCGACCCTCACCACCGGTATCCGGCGCGTGAACTCCGTCGTCGTCGGTGTCCTCATCGCCATCGGCTTCACAGCCCTGGTCGGGCTGACCTGGTGGAGCCTGGGCCTGACGATCTTCTCCTCTCTGATCATCGGCCGTTACGTGCGGGTGAACGAGTTCGTGCCCGAGGTGGCGATCAGTGCGATGCTGGTCCTGGGTGTCTCCCAGGCCACGTCGGCGGCCTGGCACCGGGTCCTTGAGACGCTGATCGGCGCCGGGGTGGGCCTGCTGTTCAACCTGCTGTTCGCGCCCCCGGTGTGGACGCAGCCGGCGGGGGCATCCATCGACGGGCTGGCGCGCGGGATGGGCCACATGTTCCGCAGCATGGCCGCGGAGATCGCCGAGGGCCACATCCCCTTTCCGCACGCGGCCGCCCGGCTGCACGAGGCACGGCGGCTGGACCACGACATCGTGCAGGTCGACGCCTCGCTGCGGCAGGCGGAGGACAGTCTGCGGATGAATCCGCGTGTACGGGAGGGACTGCTGTCCCGGGTGGTGCTGAGGACGGGTCTTGACACCCTGGAGATCTGCGCGGTGGTGCTGCGGGTGCTGACGCGGAGCCTGACCGACCTGGCGAAGTTCCGTGCGGATGAGTCGCTGTTCCCGCCGGACGTGTCGGCCGGCCTCCAGGAGCTGTTCGAGCAACTGGCCGACGCCATCGAGAGCTTCGCCCGGCTGATCACCACCCAGGTGGCTGCCAATGGGGAGGAGGCCGAGGAGCGGCTGACCGGCGCCCTGGCCGCGAGCCGGCTCACCCGCGACCGGGTCGCCGAGCTGCTGCTGGAGGACGTGCAGGAGCATCCCAGGCAGTGGCAGCTGCACGGCGCGCTGCTCGCCGAGGTCGACCGGATCCTCGACGAGCTGGATCTCGACAAGCGTACCGAGCGCCTCATGCAGGAGCTGGACCGCCGCTCGGCGGAGGTCAACGAGCGCTACCCGCGGCTCGCGGCGCTGCGCCGCCGTCTGCGCGGCGGGAGCGGCACGGAGCGGCGGCCGACCGTGGAGACCTGAGGCCCCACAGGCGTGGAAGACGTGCGGGGTGAGCGGACCGTGCTCTCACCGCCCCCGATTCGGCCGGACCTGGTGCGGGTGGGGCGATCCCGCAGCACTGCGCAGCGGGTGCCCCGTGCGTGTCTGTCCGCCGCGGGTTGGTGGTGCTCTACACCCTCGGGTGGAGATGAGGGCCCGGCTGAACCTGCGTGGTAGGCGCATGTCAGTCGGCCACGCGATGTCCGGGGCGAATGCCGGACCGTAGCGTGCTCCTCGCGGCGCAGGGTGCGCCGCGTGCATCGGTGGTCAGCGGGGCAGGAGTCATCACGGCACCGCACGGCACGACACGGCAGAGCACGCGGGCCGTGCCCGCGTCAGCCGTGTCAGCGTCAGCCGTGGCCGCGGTGTCGGCAAGCGGTACCGCGGCCACCGGGGAACGAGCCGCGGCGGTGACCGAGGTCAGTCACGCCGCCGCGACGAACCGCTTTCGTGCCGCAGGCATCAAGTGATCGTCCAGCGGCGGCTGTTCCGACCGCCAACGCCCGAACTGCACCTCGTTCGACCAGCTCAATCTCAACACCGCCCGGGGCGCCGTCACCCTCGACAGCGCCAGCGGCTGCACGCTGACCATCACCGGCGGCACGGAGGTCGGCCACGCGAGCGGCACCTACAGCCACTGGAACGGCTACAGGCTGGACTTCAGCCCGACGACCTGTGTGTCGAACTACATCACCGGTAACTTCACCCGCATCGCGGACCGCAGAGACGGCGCCAAGCAGCACAAGTCGGGCTCCGGCAACATCTACGCCCGCGAGAGCAACCACTGGGACGTCACCTACTACAACTGCGGCGGCTGCTGACCCCGCCGACGGTGACGGCGCGTTGGCCATGGCGGCGGGCGCGCCTACTCCTTCGTCCAGGACGGCGTCGCCGCCCTTGATGTGTCGGGACGGGTTGAGGCCCTTCTCCATCAGGTCGACCGCCCACAGCATCGACTGGACGCCCTCCAGTTTCGCCAGGCCGGGCGTAGTCCCGAGCCGGAACCCGCCGGGCTGCGGCTTGCCGGACGCCGCGTAGGGCAGGAAGTCCAGCGGGCTGTCGCCAGGGCTCGGGTGGACGACGCAGTACGGTCCTCGCGCTCCAGGCGAGTTGCCCACCGTCTCCTAGCGCGCTTCTGTGTGGGGGGCAGCCTCGATGAGGGCCATGTTCTCCTCGCCCCACTGCCCCAGCGGGGCCATTGCCTTGTTGAGTGAGCGGCCGAAGTCGGTCAGGGAGTACTCCACCTTCGGCGGGACCGGGTGAAAGTCCTGACGGTGCAGCAGCCCGCTGGCTTCCATTTCCTTCAACTGGAGGATCAGCACCCGTTCGCTGATGCCGGGCACCGCCCGCCTCAGCTCCCCGAAACGCAGCGGCCGCTCGTCGAGCGAGAACAGGATCAGGCCCTTCCACTTGCCGCCCATGACGTCAATCGCGGCGTCGAGCCCGCAGGTGTAAGTCCGCTTCCTGGTGTGCGTCTTGTTCGTGTCGTTCGCGTGCGTCATCGGCGCTCCCACAGACAGAAATGTAAGTACCCACAAAATTGTCGGTACTTGAGGATATGTGGGTGTGACGACCAGCATGGAGGCGTTAAGCAAGAACCGGAAATGGAGCACACATGAGCGGCATCAACCGCACCCCTGTCACCGTCATCGGGCTCGGCTCGATGGGCGCGGCACTTGCCCAGGCGTTTGTCCACGCCGGGCACCCGACGACCGTATGGAACCGCAGCGCGGAGAAGGCCGCGCCCCTCGTCGCTCTGGGCGCCGTCCACCACGAGGACATCGCGGAGGCGGTCGCTGCCAGCCCGCTGGTCGTCGCCTGCCTGACCACTTACGACGCCACACTCGCCGCCCTGGCCCCGGCCGCCGCCGCGCTCACCGGGCGCACCCTGGTCACCCTCAACTCCGGTACGCCCGGCGGGGCGCGCCAGATGGCTGACGAAGCCGCCGGGTACGGAGCCAGGTTCCTCGACGGGGCTGTGAAGAACGTACCCGTGGCCGTTGGACTGCCGGACACGCTGCTCTACTACAGCGGCGACCGGGCCACCTTCGAGGAGCACGAGGCGACGCTGCGCGTGCTGGGCGGTGACACCGTGCACCTCGGGGAGGAGCCTGACCTCGCGGCTCTGTACGAGTCGGCCGTGGGCGCCACTTTGCTGCCCTCTCTCATCGGGTTCTTCCACGGCGCCGCGCTTGTGTCCTCGCGTGGGCTGAAGGCCACCAGCACGGTTCCGTACTCCATGAAATGGCTGGAGATGATTATCGCCCTCCTGCCGGGCATCGCGGAGGAGATCGACAGCGGCGACTACAGCAGACCGTTGTCCTCCGTCGGCAACTTCTACGAGGGGATCGCTTACGACAAGGAACTGGGCGAAGAGGCGAACCTCGATGTCGCCTGGACCGAGCCGATGCACGATCTGCTGCGGCGTGCTGTCGCCGAAGGCCACCGCGAGGAGAGCATCTCTGTGCTGTACGAGTTGCTCAGAAGGCCCGGGCAGGCGGCATGACAGCGGCGGAGGTGCCTGACTCTTGGCTCTGTCCCGCCGGCCGGCATCAAGGTCCGCGGCCTAGTCGGCCGTTCCCGTTCCCGTCCCCGCACACGCCCGGACGCCGTCGCCGGAGACAAGGCGTACTCCTCCCGCGCCAACCGTGCCAACTGCGCCCACCTGCGCCCACCTGCGTAAACGGAACATCAAGGCCCGTCTTCCCGGAGAAGGAGGACCAGACTGCGAACCGCAGGAACAAGGGCTCACGCGGCGGACGCCCCGGCAGTCACGACGCGACTGGCGGGGCCTCACCATCCGCTACGACAAGACCTCCGCCAGCTACCTCGCCGGGCTCCACCTACGCGTGCCACCGGGTGATCTCAACCCAGAACACGCCCTAGTGGTTGTCGTGCCCTTGTGGCGGCGTGCCTGGCTGCTGTCCCTTCTCCACGACGACGAACTGCCCCATCATTCCGCCGTCTTCGTGTGACAGCAGATGGCAGTGGTACATGTATGGGGTATCGGGGTCGGCCGGACCTTCGAATCGCATCGCCAGTTTCATCGTCGTGCCGTTCGGCAGGAACACCGTGTCCTTGGCCCCGCGCAGCTCGGGCGGTGGCTCCTTGCCGTTCACCTCGAGCACCCGGAACTGGACATCGTGCACGTGGAAGTTGTGCGGCATGCCGTTGTGGTTCCTGACGGTCCACGTCTCGGTGGTGCCCCGCGTGACGGTCTCATCTATTCGGTCCATCTTCATCGCGCGCCCATTGATCCCGGACTCCTTCAGGTCGAAGAACCGCCCGCGTGCTGAGTTCTTACCGTCGGGCACCTCCAGCTCGCCCAGCTTCTGTGGAATGTCGCCAGAAGCGCGCAGCTGCTTTGCGGCCCTCAGCTGGAGGACGTCGAAGGAGTCGTCGCCCCCACTGAACCGCTGCTCCCACGCACTGCCGTAGTTGTCCTGCGGGAAGCTGCGCAGGACGGTCTTCTCGCCCGGCTTCATGCGCACGACGATCTCGGCCCGTTCGCCGGGTGACAGCTGTATCCGTTGTATGCGGGCCGGCTGCTCGAGAAGACCGCCGTCCGTGCCGACCAGTGAGAACGAGCGGTCGTCCGGGAAGCCGAAGTCGTATGTGCGGGCCGTCGAGGCGTTGAGCAGCCGCAACCGGATGAGCTCGTCGCCGACCTCCTGGTACGGGCGGAGCGTGCCGTTGACCATGGTCCGGTCGCCCAGGAAGCCGACGTGGCGCATCATGTCGTGACTGTGGTCGAACTTCGCGCCGTCGAACCTGACGTCCTGCACGATCACCGGCAGATCGTCGACCCCGTACTTCTTGGGCAGCGTGAGCCGCGTCGACTGCTTGTCGTCGACAAGGAACATCCCTGCGAGGCCGCGCTGCACGTGCTTCTCCGTCGCGCCGTGCGGATGCGGGTGGTACCAGAGCGTCGATGCGGGCTGATCCACCGTCCAGTGTGGACTCCACTTGCCGCCCGGCCTGACCATCTGGTGCGGGCCGCCGTCCATCTTCGCGGGCAGGTGCATGCCGTGCCAGTGCACCGTCGACGCCTCATCCAGGCCGTTGCGTATCCGCACGCGGACCTTCTCGCCGCGCTCCGCGCGCAGCGTCGGCCCCAGGTAATCGCCGTTGAAACCCCAAGTGGATGTCTTCCGGCCGTCCTCGAACTCCTTCTCACCCGCCCGCATCCGCAGGTCGAAGACACGGGTTCCGTCCCTGTCCACGCGGGACTTCGCGAGCGGAGGTATCGACAGTTCGTTGTCGAACCGCTCCTCGCCGACCGTGCTGATTTTGGCGTCGTTCCACAGCCACAGGACACCGCCGCCGATCGCCAGCGCCGCGACGGTGACGAACGAGCCAAACACAACGAGGAAGCGCTTGAGTGGGGACATGCTTCAAGTTTCGCGAGGAGCCCCGCCCGAGACATCGGGGAACGCCCCCGATCCAGCCCCGACCCAGACCCCGAGGGTTCTCAGGGATCCGACCCTTAGTGTTGCCGGAGTGTTGCCGGTTTTCCACGGTCAGTTGGTTGGCAGCTCGCACCAGGTGATCGACGTCGGTCCGCAGCTGGGGGACAGCTCCCGCGTGTGCATGGCTCGAAGCTTTGGAGGCCTGGTGACGCTGGGTCGCGCGCCGTGACCACGCTGGGTCAGCCTCGGCGGCGGCCGAGTGATTGCCCCACTTCGGTTCGATGCTCTGCACCGAGCGCGCTCGCCAGTGCCGCGCGGATGGCGTCCTCGCCGACCGGCCGGCCCTTCTCGTTCGAGGTCGGCCCGTACGGGGTCCCCCACACCGGCGTGCCCGTCGCCTGCCGCCAGCTATCGGCCAGCGGTCCCGCGTCCACCACGCTGTACCCGATGGATTCGATGAATTCGGTCACCGCCGCCTTCGCCGAGGCGGAGTCCCCGGCGATCGGCAGGTACGAGCGGTCGGCCGCTCCCGCCGGGCGGGCGAGTGACAGCAGGTGCTTGAAGGAGATGTTGTTGAACGCTTTCACGAGCATGGCGTTCGGGATGTACCGCAGCAGCAGCTCGCTCGAGGTGAGCGACTTGCTGTCGAGCTCGGGGATGTGCCCGTCACGCTCGGGGCCGTAGTTGCACGTGTCGATGACCGTCTTCCCGGTCAGTGGCGCCGCAGGCAAGTTCGGGAATGCCTTGACCGGCACCGTGACCACGACGATGTCACCGGCCGCCGCGGCCTCCCCGCTCGTCGCCGCGGACGCCCGCGGACCCAGTTCCGCCACCGTGCCCGCGAGTGTTTCGGGACCGCGCGAGTTGCTGAGCACGACCTCGTGCCCAGCCTCGATGGCGAGCCGCGCGATGGTACTGCCGATGTATCCGCTCCCGATGAATCCCACAGTCGTCATATCTCAGCGTCCTTCCAGATGAGCCCAACCCTTGCCATTCGCCGGACTCATTGCGATGCGATTCGGGTCCCTGCCGTCAGCCGGCGGGGAAGTAATGGCCGTTGTCCAAATCGGCGAACAGGCTGGGCTGAGCGGGTTCCCAGCCGAGGGTCCTGCGGGTGATGAGATTGGACGCCGGATAGTTCTGCGTGACTATGTTCGCGAGGAACCCGAAGTATCCCGGCACCATCAGTACGTCCGCGGGAACGCTTACGGCTGGCAGGCCCAGTCGGCTGCCAATGGCCTCGGCTATCTCGCGGAACGGGATGGCCCCGTCCCCGTCCCCGACCGCGTGCCAGTACTTGCCGGCCGGCCCCTTCTCCAGCGCCAAGCGGAACAAGGAGGCGACATCGCGGACGTGCACGGCGTTCCACAGGTTCGCACCGTCTCCGGGGTAGCCGACGAAGCCCTTCTCCTTCGCGAGCGCGATCAGCGTGGGGAGGAAGCCGGCACGATCGGTCGTGCTGTGCGCGATGTTGGCGATCCGTACGACCGAGGACCGCACTCCCCGCTCAGCGAGGCCGACTACGGCGGTTTCCACGACGTTGCGAACCCGCAGGGTGCCCTTGTACTCGTCGCCGCCGGGAAGGGCCGGGTCCTCCTCGGTGACCGGCCGGCCCAGGTTCCCTGGCGAACCTATGCTCCCCGCCGCGACCAGCGGCTTTCCGGTTCCCGCCAGTGCCTCGCCGTACGCGAGCATGATCGGGAGCTCCGCGGCGGCCACGGCGTCGATCCCGCCGGAGAAAAGCAGGTCTTGCCTGTGCGCGACGTGGATGACGCCGTCGGAGTCCGCAGCCGCCTCCTTGAGCCCGTCGAGATCCTCCAGGTCGCCGCGACGCACCTTCGCGCCGAGCGCGGACACCGCCGCCGCGGCCGTGTCCGACCGGGCCAGGCCGGTGACTTCATGTCCTGCGGCGATGAGCTCGGGGATGATGTACGAACCGGAATGGCCGGTCCCACCAGTGACGAAAACGCGCATTTGACTGTCCTTATGACGGTGACACGAGGGTGGAATGAGGGTGGGTGGAATGAGGGTGGGTGGAGAAGCTGTTCTTTTCGTGCCCTAGCTCAACTGGCATGGTGTGGCGCGAGAAGTGGTGGTGCAGGTGCGCTCAACCGAGAATCGTGATGCCGAGGGAGAAATTGGTGTGCTTGACGGAGTGGGTGATGAGACCCAGCTCCAGCAGGCCTACGTTCTCCAGTGCCCGCGCCATCGGCAGCTCCCCGGTGTCCATCGGGCGCAGCCCCAGGCTCTCGACGAACGCTGACACGCGTGCCTTTGCCTGCGCGTCGTCGCCGGCGATGAACACGTCCAATGGGCGGTCCTCCGCTGGGCCGGCTGCCAGAACATGGGAGAACAGGGTGTTGAACGCCTTGACGACATGTGCGCCGGCCGGGGCGGCCTTGGCGATTTCCTGCGCGCCGGAACTGCCGTCGGGGGTGACAAAGCCCTTGAGATCGGGGGTGACGGGGTTGGTGACGTCAATGATGACCTTGCCCTGCAGTGCGTCCCCGTACTCGCTCACCACCGCTGCCGCGCCGGCGTATGGCACCGCGAGGATGACGATGTCCCCGGCCGGGGCGGCGCCGACCGCCCCGGCAGTGGCCCCGCCGAGCGCGGCGGCCAACTCCTTGGCCTTGACCGGGTCGCGGCCGATGAGCTCGACGGCGTTGCCGCCTGCGAGCGCCCGGGCGGCCAGGGCGCGGGCCACGTTCCCCAGGCCGACGATGCTGATGCTGCTCATGGAGTGCCTGCTTTCTGAAGCCGGGTAGGACACCATGCCCACCCCGTTGTTCTGGGCTTGGCCTTAAACCTGGGCCTGGTCTTAAACCTGGGCCTGGACCCTGCCATCAAGGTCCGATGATGAATTCTTGTGCCGAATTCGCTTCGGCCTCAATGGGTACTTATTCAGGTTGCCATCGGCCTGAGTGGGTGTCCAAGACTTCTTTTAACCGTGGTGATACCTTGAAGGCATCACCGGACTGGGAGACGCCATGGATCTGGACCTGCGCAAATTGCGTTATTTCGCCGCCGTGGCCGACCAGTTGCACTTCGGCCGCGCCGCCGATGAGCTACATATCGCGCAGCCGGTGCTCAGCCGGCAGATCCGCGCGCTCGAGCAGGATCTCGGCGCCTCGCTGTTCACCAGGGACCGCCACGGCGTAGCGCTGACCGACGCGGGCCGACAACTGCTGGCCGACGCCGGTCCGCTGCTCGCCTCCGCGCACGCGGTCCGCCGCCGGGTGACCGTGGCCGCGCGCGGCAGACAGCGGCTGACGGTCGGCTTCCGGGCAGGCATTGCGGTCATCCCGGCGGCGCGGGCGTTCGAGGCCCGGCACCCGGACGTGGTCGTGGACGTGCAGCGGATCGAAGGGGACGACCAAGCCCCGATGTTGCTCGACGGCCGCATCGATGTCGGGTATGTGCGGCTGCCCATCGACGAGGCCGGCCTGCGCGTCACCCCGCTGTACACCGAGCCGCGGGTGGCGGTGTTGCCCGCCGGCCACCGGTTGGCCGGCAAGGAGGAGGTCACGGAGGCCGACCTGGCCGGCGAACCGCTGGTCTGGCATGCCGACCCGAGCACGCAGCCCACCAGGCGCCCGCACCCCAACGCCGGGTATCTGGTGCGCGGGGTGGAGGAGACACTTGAGCATGTCGCCGCAGGCCGGGGCGTCTCGTTCCTGGCCCGTTCGGCGACCGTGTTCTACTCGCATCCCGACATCAGCTACGTACCCATCCCGGATCTGGCGCCCGACCAGGTGTGCCTCGCGATGGCGGCATCGCGCACCTCGCCAGTGGTCGATGACTTCTTCACCGCGGCTCAGGCGACGGCCGAGATCACGGCGGAATGTGGGAACTATGAGATGTGGCAGCGCGGAATCGCTGCCGATTCACAGCACGGTTGAGCAGAGGTTTTGCACTGCCGGTTCGCCCGGCGGTCCGGTCTGGCGTCCTGGGCCTTGACCGGCTTCTGGCCGGTGTTCTCGGCAGCGAGGGGGTGACGAGCCACATCGGCCAACGATTCGGGGTGCGGCGCTGCGGGGTTGGCGCCTCAGTCAGTGGGTTCACTCTTGTCCCGGGGGCATTCGTACTGCCCATCGGGGCCCCAACGGGCCACCGGGCCAGCGGCGTTCTGGCCGAACGCGCCGCAGTGCAGGACCAGCCGCTGCCCGTCCCGCGTGTGGTTGAGCATCACGAGCGCCTTGTTCTCAGGCGGGTTGGAGCCGTGCCGCTCCGGTATCCTGATTTCCCCGCTCACGCCTTCGAAGTGAACACCCTCGTCGAGCTTGGACTTCACTCCCTCCGCGTCCACGGCGTCCACGCTCGTGTACTGCCTGTCCGCCACCGAGGACAGCACCTTGAGCGCGTCGTGTGCCAGTGCCACATGTCCGTCGTTGATCCAGGGATCGCGGTCCGTGTAACGGCGGATGTAGCGCGTGATGAACTCCTTGGCCTGATCGTTCTCGTCCGCGTGCCCGTCCGGCAGCACATGCACGGTGTGGTAGAGCCGCAGCCACTCCTTGTCCAGGTACAGGCCGCCGAGCGCGGCATTGGTGAGTTCGTTGCTGCCGATCACCGTCAGAGGTATCCCCGCGCAGCCGGCGTCGGGTCCATAGGCGTTGACGAACTTGGTGAAGCTCTCGACGCGGGAGGCCCAGTAGACGACCGTACGGCGGTCCTTCTTGATGACGTCGCACACGTGCTGGGCGGTGTCCCGGGCCGAGATGTCCGCGCCTTGCCCGCCGGGAAACTCCCAGGTCTCGGTGCCCGCACCGAAGTTGCGGACGAACTTCGCGCCCAGTTCGTGGGTGTAGAGATCGTTGGGGTCCTTGATGACCAGGGCGCGCGTGGAGGTGGCACAGTGGCCGGGCTGCGTCTCGATGATGTTCCCGTCCCGTGCGAACTGCGCGGCGACGGCTGTCTCGCGGCTGTTGTCCGGGGACATCGGCCGGTAGTAGTCGCCGGCCCTTTGCATGGCGTCCGCCGTGGCCGTCGTGCCGATCACCGGCACCTTCCCGTTACTGAGGATGCGCGCGGCCTCCTTCGTCAGCTGCCGGCTCTCCCTGAACCCGATCACGCCGATGATCGTCCGGCTGTCCTGCCGTTCCTCGTTCGCCTTGGTGTCCTTGACGACGTCCTTCGCGTGCCGGACGACGTTCTTGAACTTCCTGCCGGTGTCGCGGACATCGACATACAGCCGCACCCGGTCCTCGTCCTGCGACGCCAGACGGTTCAGCTCTTCCTGTGCCAGGAGGATGCCGCGCAGTTCGGGGATCATGCCGTTCATGACCACCTGATCCGGGTCAGGATCCACGCCCGCCCCCAGGTAGACCACCCTGCGCACCGGCTTGTGAAACTTCTTCTCGGCGGTCATTGCCTTGGCGTTGAGGTCCTTGATCGCGCCGAGGACCTCGTCGTACTGCTCCTGGGGCGTCTTGCCCTCGTCCGTGGCCTCGGGCACCGTGCGAGGGGCGGCCCGCCCCTGCACGATCTCTCCGTCCAGGCAGTCCTGGGCCGTCGGCGAGGCGCACCCATGCACGGTCGTGGCCAGTACGGCCAGTATCACGCCGCCGATCGCCAGTTCGCCGGACAGCTCCGTCTGCGGCCCCCAGCGGAACTTCTTCACGGGGGCCGGATGGAGGCGTTCCCCCTGTTCGAGATCGCCATCGGCGGCGCAGGCCGGCCGCCGCGACGACACCAGCATCGGGAGTGCGGCGCCCCGGCCATCGGCCGTGTCCCCACCACCGGCCGTGCCCCGGCCACCGGCCGTCGGCACCAGCCTGTACGCGGCTTCGTTCAGGTTCCGGCACTTCGGCCAGCCCTCTTCCGCGTAGGCGGCGGCATGTCCCGCTCCGACAAGGAGCAGGGAGGCGCTGCCCGCCTCGGTGCGGACCCTCAGATACGTCTCCAGGAACCGTCGGGTGAGCTCCGCACCGGAGGTGCCCTCCCGCGGCAGGTCGAACAGCACCACTCGCCGGGCTCTGCGGCGCCGCGCCCAGGCGCCGAACCACCCCGGCCCTGCTCGGGCGAGGTCTGCCAGCAGGGCGCGGAACAGCAGCTCCTCGAAGGTTTCGAGCTGCCCGTCGGGGCCGCCGCCCTGCAGCGTCAGCAGGTTGCTCATCCGCTCGAAGAACCGGCCCGACGAATCAATCCCCCGCCAGGACACGAACCAGCTGCGCCTGGACCTGATGAGCCGCCCGCTCCACCAGCTCGCCCAGCACCACCGCGGGAAGGCGTAGAACAACGGCGTCCCCACCACCGGCCACAGTTTGTCCACCCAGCCGCCCCACTGCGGGGGTTGTTCCGCACAGCTCAGCTTCGTCAGCGTGCCGAGGAACCCACTCTTGGCGCGCAGCGAGTAGACGTGGTCGCGCAGCGGCTTCTCATCGAGGACTCGCTGACCCGCCTGGGTCTGCTCCGCCCGGAGCGGCTCCGTCCGGGCCTCCTCCGACTGGGCCCGCTCCACGAGCTCCTTCATCAGCTGAAAGGTCCGCAGCCGCAGCTTCCCGACCCTGGGAGGATTCGCTCCGTTCAGGCCGTTGCCCGCACGCAGGGTCAAAGAGACCTGTGGTGCCTGGTCGGCCGAAGCATCGGGGAGGCCGCGCGTCCTGGCGTACGCGACCAGCTTCTCCTCGTGGCCCAGGATGAAGGCGAACTTGTCCAGGAGCTCATCGGAGAAGCCCTCGTCCCCCGTGTCCAGCAGCATCGCCGGCAGCACCTTGTCCCGCAGGTCCTTCCACTCGGCCCGGGGAGGGACCACCGCCTTCCTGAAGACGGGCAGGAAATCACGTGAACTGGGAAAGGCCGGGAACCTCTCCCCATCCCCTGGCTGCTGGTTCGTGGCTGCACGACGGTTCATGGAAAGCCTCCAGCTCTCCTCATGATCGATGAGTTGCCGGTCGCGGTGTGCTCCGTGCGGCTCAGCGCGACTCGGTCAGGCCGACCGGGGTCAGCGCAGTTCGATACCGCGGGTCTCGGGAAGCCCCAGCAGCGAGACATACGCCAGCGCATAGCCGGCGGCGGCGAAGCCGAGCGCGCCGCCAACGCCCCAGCTGTCGGACAGGAACCCCACGAGGGTGGGAAATACCGCTCCGACGGCCCTGCCGGTGTTGTACGTGAACCCCTGCCCGGTGCCGCGCACTTCGGTGGGGTAGAGCTCGGCGAGGAAGGCGCCGAAGCTGGAGAAGATCGCCGACATGCAGAACCCGAGCGGGAAGCCGAGCAGCAGGGATGCCTCGTCCCAGTCCGCGGGGACCTGGGAGTAGCAGAGGACGCACAGGGCCGACAGCACGGCGAACGTCTGGATGGTGAGTCGGCGTCCCAGCCGGTCGGCCAGGTGGGCGCCCGTCACGTATCCGGAGAAGGCGCCGATGATCTGCACGACGAGGAATCCACCGACGCCGGTGACCGAGAGACCCCGCTCGTCGTGGAGGTACTTGGGAATCCAGGTCGCCAGCGTGTAGTAGCCGCCCTGCACGCCGGTGGAGAGCAGGCCCGCCAGCAGGGTCGTACGCAGCAGCGGTCCCCGGAAGATGTCCGCGAACGATCGCGAGCGCCCGGCGGCCTTCAACCGCTCGCTCGCGGCGGGCGCGTCCTTCACGTTGCGCCGAACGTAGAACACGAGCAGCGCGGGCAGTGCGCCGGTGAAGAACAGCACCCGCCATGCGAGGTCGTCGTCGACGAGGCTGTACACCAGGGTGTAGGAGACAACCGCCAGGCCCCAGCCGACGGCCCAGGCCGACTGGATCCAGCCGAGGGTGCGTCCGCGGTGACGGCTCGCGGCGTACTCGGCCACCAGGACCGCGCCGACCGCCCACTCCCCGCCGAACCCGACCCCTTGCAGGGCCCGGAAGACCAAGAGCGTGCCGAAGTTGGGTGCGAAGCCGCAGGCAACCGTGAAGACGGCGTACACACTCACCGTCCACATCAGCGCGCGTACCCGGCCGACGCGGTCGGCGAGCACTCCGGCCAGGGCCCCGCCCACGGCGGACATCAGCAGAGTCACCGTGGCGAGCAGGCCGGTCTGGCCGTTGTCGAGCCCGAAGTAGACGCCGATGGCTGCCAGGCTCAGTGGCAGTACGTAGAAGTCGTACGAGTCCAGGCCGTAGCCGCCGTACGCGCCGACGAAGGCTCGCCGCCCGTCAGGGCCGAGTTCGTGGAACCAGGCGAACCGACGGCCGCCGTGCGGCGTCTGTTCCCCTTCCCGCGACAGTGGGCTCCACTGCTCCGCTGCGGTGACCTGGTCCGGCGTGACGGCCGCGTCCGTGGAGGCGGGCTTGTCCGGCGAAGGAGAACTCATGCTCATGGCCGTGCACCTCTCAAGGGGCTTGTCGGGGCCGCGAGTTGATGCCTCGTCACCGTAGGGGATTGGTGAACAATCCGACAAGAGGATGCATCATTGTTTCTCGCCGAGGGGTGTCATATGATCACTCCAGAGGCCTCCCTCAAGAAGGAGCACTCATGGGCCGCCAGACGGATCAACTAGCAGGCGACAAATACCTGTTGGGGCGCACAAGCATCTCCGAACGGGTGGCGGATCTCCTGCGCATACGCATCGGCGAGGGCCAGTTCAAGCCGGGCGCGAAACTGTCCGAGGACGAGATCGGCACAGCCCTCGACGTCTCCCGCAACACCCTGCGAGAAGCCTTCCGCCTGCTGACCCATGAGCGACTGCTGGTTCACGAACTCAATCGAGGCGTCTTCGTCCGCAGACCCAGCGCCGCGGATGTCGCCGACATCTACCGCGTACGGCTGCTGGTGGAGTGTGCCGTGGTCCGCTCGCTGGGAGAGCCGCCATATGCCCTGGACGGCTTGGCGGAGGCCGTTGCCGACGGTGAGCGGGCCACCGCGGAACACGACTGGGACGCGCTCGGCACGGCGAACTTCCACTTCCACCGCGAACTCGTCGCCCTGGCCGGCAGCCCTCGCATCGACGAATGCATGCGTACGGTACTGGCCGAACTCCGGCTCGCCTTCCACGCGTTGAACGACCCGCAGGCCCTCCACTCCCCCTACCTGGAACGCAACCGCGCCCTGCTGAAGACGCTGGAGAGGGGCGACACAGCTCTGGCCGAGCAGCTCCTCGAGGGCTACCTCGCTCACTCCAGCAGCAACCTGACCCGCGCCACGAGCGGCCAGGCGTAAGAGCCCCGCTGCGAGCCCAAGGGGCCCAGCGGAGCGCCTAGGGGCAGACCAGCGGCTGAGCGCGGCACCGGGCGGCCGGGCCCGCCGCCCCGTCCCGTCCTACGCGTCGCGCCTCCCCAGCAGCAGACCGCCGAGCAGCAGCGCGGCGGCCGCCCAGCCGGCGGTCACGCCGAGGCCGGCCCAGGGGCCGATGGGCAGCCGGTCCAGATGGGTGGTGGCCTGGACGGCGAGTCCCGCGCTCATCGGCGCGATCTGCTCCAGCACGTGCTGGAGACGCGCGTTGCTGATGGTCGCGGCGATGACCGGGAAGACGTACAGCACTCCGAGGACCACTCCGATACTGGCGGCGGAGTCGCGGACCGCGGTGGCGACACCGAGGCTGAGCAGGGCGATCAGGATCAGATAGATGACCGAACCGACGACCGCGCGCAGCGTCGGCCCTTCGGACAGCGACAGCGCCCGGATACCGGGGTCGGCCTGCACCATCCGCCCGGCGAACAGCGCTCCGAGCACGGCCACGGCTCCACCGACGGCGACCACACCGCCGACGACCGCGCACTTGGCGGCGAAGACGGTCGTCCGCCGCGGCACCGCCGTCAGGGTGGTACGGATCATGCCCGTGCCGTACTCGTTGCTGATGACCAGCACGGCCAGGATGGCGACCAGCGCCTGGCCGAGAGCGACGCCCACGAGGCTGATCCTGGTCGGGTCGCTGCCGCAGCTGCCGTCGGTGCACGTGACCACCGAGGCCGCCACCGCGCTCAGGCCCACCGTCACCACGACGGTGCCGATCAGCAGCCACAGCGGGCTCGCCAGGGTCCGCAGCTTCGTCCATTCCGCGTGAAGTGCCGTCCTCATGCGTCTCTGCGCTTCAGCAGCGCGGCAGCCACGGCCAGGGCCACCAGCGCGTAGCCGGCCAGTACGGCGAGGCCGGCCCAGGGGTGCAGCGGGTAGTAGCCGTAGTAGGGCGTGTAGTTGCTGGCCACCTGGTGGTACGGCGTCAGCGTCTGCTGGACGGCGAAGGCGGCTCCCGGCGTCACCTTCGACAGCCAGGTCGCCGCGCCCGCGGGCATGAACGGGATGGCCGTCAGGACGTAGGGCAGCACCACGGCCACCGTGACGGTGGTGACCGCGCCGGCGCTGTGGCGGAAGATCGCCCCGACCGCCATGGCCATGATCGCGGCCACCGCGAGCAGCGCCGCCGTCCCGAACACCACCCGCAGCTGGGTCGAGGACGACACCGGGAAGATGAAGACGCCATGAGCCCTGGACAGGCGGGTGCCGATCGGAATCGCCGCGGCCGTGCCCACCGCTCCGGCGACGAAGGTGACGGCTCCCACCACCATCGCCTTGGCCACGAGGATCCGGCTGCGCCTCGGGCTGGCCGCCAGCGTCATGCGGACCATGCCGCTCTGGTACTCCGAGGTGATGAACAGCGCCCCGACGACGATCACCGCGATCAGCGCCGCGAACGTGCCGGTGAGGATGTCCTTGAGCAGGCCGCCGGTCGGCAGGGTGTCGCGGACCGCGGGTGCGATGTCGCCGGCGCCGGTGACCGTGAACCGGTCGCCGGCCCGGGCGAACGAGCCCGTTGCGTTGTCCGGGTACCCGGCGAAGGTGGGCGAGCGGGCCCCCAGTTGCTCACCGGCCCACTCACCGGCCCGCCAGCCTCCACGGACGTCCAAGTCACGGAAGACGGCCGTCGACACACTGCCGGCGGTCCCCCCTTCGCCCACCGTCGGCGGGGAGGCGACGAACATCCCGACCTGCGCGGTGGAGCCGAGCCCGGCCAGTTTCACAGAGCCGAGCCTGGTCCACCGGCTGCCGTCGGCGGAGTCGTAGCCCGTGACCGTGTTCCCCGAGCGGTCAAGACGCAGCCAGCGGGGGTCGTCGGCGGAGGCCGCCCCGGTCATCCCCGCCCTGTCGTTGACGTAGTTGTCCTGCATCCGCACGCCATGGCTGCCGGTGACCATCACCGACGCGTAGGGCGCACCCTGACGGGTGCTCTCGCGAATGATCAGCCCGGCCTTCGCCCACGGCACCGCCTTGGACCGCGGTCCCGTCAGCCCGTCGGAGAGGCCGCTCCTCAGCTCGGAGACGGAGACGACGACGCTGCCGTCCCCCGTGAGCGGCTGGTGCACGAAGTAGGAGGTGTCGGCGACCGGTTCACCGCCCGGCCCGGTCGGAACAGGCGCCGCGCCCTTCTGATCGCTGCTGAACCCGGCGAGGAGGGCGACCGCCACCACCAGCAGCGCGGCCACCACCGTGCCGCACACCCAGCTCCGCACGGTGCGGAACTTGGTCCACTCCGCGTGCAGCAGTTGCGGGAAGCCGTCCCGTCCGGGCTTGCGGCCGGGCGGGCGAACGGGAGCCGTGGTGGCGGTCATCGGGTGACCTCCTTCGGCGTCCCGGCACGGAACTCGACCTCGTTGCGCGTCAGTTCCATATAGGCCTCCTCCAGCGTCGCCCGATGCGCCGACACCTCCGAGAACGGCACACCGCGCCCGTTCAGCAGTGCCACGACGCGTTCGGAGGCGAGCCCGGAGACGGTGAGGGTGTCGCGGCCGATGGCCGCCACCGTGCCGCCTGCATGGGCGAGCGCGTTCATCGCGTCCGGAGCGGCGGGGGTTCGGACGGCGACGCTGGTCCCGGACGCGACCCCGATCAACTCGGCCACACTGGTGTCGGCGACGACCTTGCCGCGCCCGACGGCGACCAGCCAGTCCGCGGTGTCCTCCAGCTCGCTCATCAGATGACTGGAGACCAGTACGGCGCGGCCCTGTGCGGCCAGCGACCGCAGGAAGGCGCGGATCCAGACGATGCCCTCCGGGTCCATGCCGTTGAACGGCTCGTCCAGCATCACCGTCGCCGGGTCGCCCAGCAGCGCCGCGGCGATGCCGAGCCGCTGCCGCATGCCCAGCGAGTACCCACCGGCTTTGCGCCGGGCCGCCGACGCCACGCCGACCAGTTCCAGCACCTCTTCCACGCGCCGCGTGGACATGCCCTGCGAATGCGCCAGCCACAGCAGGTGGTTGCGGGCGCGCCGGCTGGGGTGCAGCGCGGCCGCGTCCAGCAGCGAACCGACGTGGCTCAGCGGATGCCGGAGACTGCGGTACGGCTTCCCGCTGATCAGCGCGGTGCCCTCGTCCGGCGTGTCCAGCCCGACGATCGACCGCATCGTGGTGGACTTCCCGGCGCCGTTCGGACCGACGAAGCCGGTGACCTGACCGGGTTGGACGTCGAAGGTCATCCCGTTCAGTGCCATGGTGCGACCGAAGCGCTTACGAAGTCCCGAGACCTGGATGGTGGCTGGCATGCCGCCAAGCCTATGGACGCCCGCTGCCCGTTACATCGCGCGCCGGTGCCACGTTCTCCGCCCCTGGCACGAGGGACGCCCGGAACGCGGAGTCCCCCGTGAGGGGGACGCGGCGCTCCCACATGCGGGGGACGGCCGCCGGAGCAGGGCGGCCGGGACTCCGGGGGCTTTCCGGTACTCCGGTGGTTCTCCGGTACTCCGGCCAGAGAGCGGCGAGGAGTTCCTCGGTGCGGTGCACCGGCGCGGCGTAGTGCTGGACGGATCGGCCGACGCCGTGACGGCCGGGTCGCCCGGGCTGCTGGAGTTGGGCCCGGGTGACGAGTGGAGGACGACGCTGCGGCGTCACCGATGGGAGAGCTACCTCCCCGCCGGGCGCGGCCGGGCGTCGCGGCGTGTCGGCCGGCCCGCCACGTCCACCTGCCGGACATGCACAATGAGGGCATGGGAGCAACGAGCAAGGAGCCCCGGACCGGGAGAGGCCCGCGGCCCTCGCCCATGACGGGCGGCATGCTGCTGGGAGGAGCGGCGAGCGCGGAAGCCGTCGTCCGGGCCGCGGTCTCCGACTGGCCCCTCCCGAACATCCTGATGTTCTGGCTGCTCGGGCTGGCCGGCACGTTGCCCCTGGCCCTGCTGGGCCCGGCCCCGGCCGCGGCGCTCGTCGTCGTCGCCACCGTCCTGTCGCTGGTGGGCTTCCACTCCCTGACCGTGGCGGTGCTCTGCGCCGCCCTCATGGCCTTCCACGGGCTCGGCCGGACCGGTCCGCGCCACGTCGCCGCCCTGCTGCTCGCCCCGGCCGCCGCCGTCACGTTCCTCGTGGTGACGCTGCTCAACCACACCGAGCGCTGGGTCGAGATCCCGGCCGCCGTGCTGGCCTCGCTCACCCCGCTGGCGGCCTGGGCCGGCGCCGATCGGCGGGCGCGCCTGGACGCCGAGCAGCACGGGGCCGCCCGGCAGGCCATCCTCGGCCGGCTGATGGAGCACACGGCCCGGGGTGAACGGGCCCGCATCGCCCGCGAGTTGCACGATGTGGTCGCGCACCACATCTCGGTGGTGGCCGTGCAGGCCGAGACGGCCCGGCTGACCACCCCCGGGATGCCGGAGGCCGGGGCGCAGCGGCTGACGGAGATCGGCGACGGCGCGCGGGCGGCGCTCACCGAGATGCGGCGGCTGCTCGGTGTACTCCGCGAGGACACCCCGAGCGAGGAGCCCGAGGTGCGCCACCCGCAGCCGCGCCTGCGGCAACTCACCGACCTGGTGGACGACATCCGCACCGCGGGCGGCGCCGGCATCAGGCTGATCATGAGGGGTACGCCGGTGCCCCTTCCCTCCGGCGTCGAGCTGGCCGCGTACCGCATCGTCCAGGAGGCCCTCACCAACGCGCGGCGGCACGCGCCGGGGGCCGCGGTGGACGTCGAGCTGACGTACACCGAGGCGGCCCTGGTCCTGCGGATCCGCGACAACGGACCAGGGCCACCCCTGACGCCCGCCGCCGCGGGCCACGGCCTGCTCGGGATGCGCGAGCGCGCCGCCGCGGTCGGCGGCCGGCTGGCCACCGGCCAGGCACCGGGCGTCGGTTTCCTCATCGAGGCGTCCCTGCCGTCGCCGCGGTTGGAGCGGTCCGCTCTGCACACGGAAGACTCGGAGAACATCGGAATGAGGGGCATGCGGTGACCGGTTCGCCAGCACACGTACGAATCGTCGTGGCCGACGACTACCAGGTGGTACGCACCGGCTTCGCGGCGATGCTCGACACCCAGCCGGACTTCACGGTGGTCGGCACCGCCTCCGACGGGCAGGAGGCGCTCCGGCTGTGCTCGGAGCTGTCCCCCGACGTGGTGCTGATGGACGTGCGGATGCCCGGGATGGACGGCATCACCGCCACCAGGCAGCTGACCACCGCCGAACCGGGCTGCCCCCGCGTGCTGATCCTGACCACGTTCGACCTCGACCACTACGTCTACGACGCGCTCCGCGCCGGCGCCAGCGGCTTTCTGCTCAAGGACGTCAACGCGGAGTCCCTCTTCGAGGCCGTGCGGGTGGTGGCAGGCGGCGAGGCGCTCCTCGCCCCGAACGTGACCCGCCGTCTGATCGCGGAGTTCACCCGGCTGCGGCCGCAGGCGCAGGACGCGCCCACCGCGGACTTCGGCTCACTCACCACACGCGAGACCGAGGTCCTGGGCCTGCTGGCGCGCGGCCTGTCCAACGCGGAGATCGCCGGCCGGCTGGTGATCACCGAGGAGACCGTGAAGACCCATGTGAGCCGGGTCCTGTCGAAGCTGGAGCTGCGCGACCGCACCCATGCCGTCATCCTCGCCTACGAGACGGGCCTGATCGTGCCGCAGGCGTCGTCGCCTGTGCGCACCCCCGACTGACAGTGAGGATGTGATGTGGTGACGTTGACGTGGTGACGTTATGTGCGGTCCTGGCCCTCCGGCTGACTGGCGAAGCGGCTCGCGGCCCGCACGTTCGCCCAGACACGCCCCCAGCGCCCTGCCGAGACCGGTTCAGGCGACGCGCGGCGCTGGGTCATCCGATGGGCTCGCGCATCTCCTTGCGGATTTGGAGGGCTGTCCGCGCGAGTTCGTCGAGGTCGACTGATTCCGGTTCCTGGATGGCGTTCTCGTCCGTGATCAGGCCCACGCCCACCGCCGTGTTGTCATCCCCCCAGGCGCACATCGGTACGTTGCTCCGCACACCGCCCGCACCCTCCGCTTGGGTGAGCACCTGGCAGCTGACCGTGATGTCGGCTCCCGGGGGTGTGATGTTCCGGACGGGCACCGCGACCTCGGCGCCCTGTCCCTCGGTGGCGCCGACCATCATCTCCTTCCGTGCCATGGCGGGGTCCTTGAACCGCCCCGACATGCCGGATACGACCATGACGGCGCCCTCCTCCTTGCCCTGGCCCGTGTACTGGGCGACCACCGCCTTCGGGTCCCGGACGTTGGCCCTGCTCAGGTTCTCCTCGACAATGGCCCGGCCAGCGGTGTCCGAAAGGTTTTGCGACAGTCTGTATCTGCCATCGACCAGTTCGGACGGCACCGTCAAGCGGTATTCCGCCTCGGGGAACCCTCCACTGCCATTCAGGAACACGCCGGTCCCGACAATGACCACGAGGAGCCCTACGACACCAGCGGTGATGCCCAGGACCTTCCCCGTTCGCCGCTGAGGGGGCAGAGGCACGGGTGGTGCGGCACCCCATGGGGCGGGCCCAGGGCCCGCGGGGTATGTCTGCTGTCCAGCGGGGTATGCCTGCTGCCCATACGGTTGGCCGTAGTACGGCAACTCCGGTTTCACGTATGGCGGTTGGGGTGGCGGCCCGGAGGGCGGGACGGGGCCGAATTTCCCGGACTGAGGCGGCGTGGACATGCCGATACGTTACGGCACACCCGCCATGCACCGAACCGTCCTTCGAAGTCATGGTGGTGACCTTTCCTCCGGACTGTCCGAGGGGCCCGCCGCCCCGCTCGGAGACGAGGCGGCGGGCTTGCCGGCGTGACGCGCTTGCCGGTGAGACGCGCTTGCCGAGGCGGCGGCCTTGACGAGGCGGCGGCCGGGCGGGGACCAGCGCCGCAGGATCAGTGGGCGCCGCTGAGACCCTGGGCGAAGCCGCCGTCGACCGGGAACTCGACGTTGGTGCTGAAGGTGGCGTCGGCAGCGAGGAACAGCGCGGCCGCGGCGACCTCTTCGACCGTGCCGTTGCGCTTGAGCGGGGTGGTCTGGCTGCCCTGCTTCTCGAACTCGCGGCGCTCGTCCTCGGTCAGCCCGGCGACGCCCATGGTGGGAGTCTTGATGTAGCCGGGAGCCACGAGGTTCACGCGGATCTGCCGGGGCAGGAACTCGGCCGCCAGGACATGGGCGACCGCACGCACCGCCTCCTTCGAACCGGAGTAGGCGCTCAGACCGGGGAAGATCAGGTCGTTGGCGACCGTGGTGAAGACGATCGCGCCGCCTTCGTTGAGAAGCGGCGACAGGCTCTGCACGGTGAAGAAGGCGCCCTTGGTGTTCACCGCGAACGCCCGGTCCCAGACCTCCTCGGTGACCTCGTCGAGGGTCTGTACCTCCGCGATGCCGTGATTGACGAAGAGATAGTCGACCCGCCCGAGCTTCTCCCGGGCCGTGTCCGCCAGGGCCCGGATGTCGGCCATGCTCGCGGCGTCGGAGCGTACGACGTGCGCGGAGTGCGACTTCAGCTCCGTGCGCGCCGACTCGATGTTCGTCTCGTTGCGACCGGTGAGGACCACCTCGGCCCCGCCGTCCAAAAGCGCTTTGACGATGGCCAGGCCCATACCGTGGGTGCCGCCGGTGACGACGGCCTTCTTGCCTGCGAACTTGCTCATGATGACTCCCTGCTGAGACAGCGTGCGAAGTGTTGGTTACGCCGGTTTTCACCGGTGCACGCAGAGTGCGGGCAAGGGCTTGCAGTCGGCTGTCGGTCCGCTTTCGGTGCGCTGACACACCCGGCAATGGGCAGCGATGACCACGGGGCGTCTACCTTGATCTCATGCGCTTCGGGGTACTGGGTCCGCTGGCCTTCTGGTCGGCGGACGGTGAACTGGTAGGGGTGCCGCATGCCAAGGTCCGCTCGCTGCTCGCGGCCCTGCTGACGGCACCGGGGCAGGTGGTCTCCGCCGACCGGCTGGTCGACGAGCTGTGGGGGGACGCGCCGCCCGACAACGCCACGGGCGCACTGCAGACCCTGGTGTCGCGATTACGGAAGGTGCTCACCCGGGCCGGCGGCCCCGGTCTCCTGACGTACCGGGCTCTGGGATACGTCCTGGAGGTGGCGGACGACGCGGTGGACGCGGAACGCTTCACCACACTCACCGCCCAGGCGCGTACGGCCTCGGACCCGCGGGAGCGGGCCGAGCTGTTCACCGAGGCCCTCGGGCTCTGGCGCGGCCCCGCCTTCGCCGGCTTCCAGGACGAGCAGTTCGCCCGCGAAGCCCTCACCCGGCTCGAGGAACAGCGGCTGCTCGCCCTGGAGGAACAGGCCGAAGCCCGCCTTGAGTTGGGCGAGCACAGCCAACTGGCCCCGGAGCTTGGTGAACTGACCGGGCGCCACCCACTGCGGGAGCGGCTGCGCGGCGCCCATATGCGAGCCCTGTACGGCGCGGGCCGCGCCAGCGAGGCCCTGGACAGCTACCAGGACCTGCGCCGCCGCCTGGACGAGGACCTGGGCCTGGAACCGGCGCCCGAACTGGCGGCCCTGCACCAGGAGATCCTGCGGCAGGACCCCGCCCTGCGGGCCGCGCCCGCCCCCTCGACCACACCGCGGCCACGCACCAACCTGCCCACCCCCCTCACCGACCTGATCGGCCGCTCCGACTCCGTGGACGCCGTACGCGACCTGGTGAACTCCGGCCGCCTGGTGACCTTGACCGGGCCCGGCGGGGTCGGCAAGACCCGCCTCGCGGTGGAGGTGGCGACCCGCCTGTCCCAGGCGTACGCGGATGGCGCCTGGCTGGTGGAACTTGCCTCACAGGCCTTCCCCGCCGGATCCGGGGCGGCCGCGGGCGACGACCTCGCCGAGATCGTGGCCGCGACGCTCGCAATCCGGGACGACACCGGCTCCGGACCGCTGCCGAGCGGCCTGCCGCGTACGCTGCTCGACCGCCTCACCGACGCCCTGCGCGGCCGCCGTCTGCTCCTCATCCTCGACAACTGCGAGCACGTCATCGAGGCGGCCGCGGGGCTCGCACAGGCGGTGCTGCGCGGCGCACCGGGCGTCCGTATCCTCGCCACCAGCCAGGAGCCCCTGGACATCGCTGGCGAGCAGCTGTGGCAGGTGCACCCGCTCGATCTGCCCGAGGACCCCGAGGACTCGGCCGACCCCGAGGTGCTGCGGCGCTCCAGTGCGGTCCGGATGTTCCTCGACCGGGCCGCGGCCGCCTCGCCCGGCTTCGAGCTCACCGACGACAACGCCCGGTCCGTGGCCTCGATCTGCCGCCGTCTCGACGGAATCCCCCTCGCACTGGAACTGGCCTCCACCCGCATACGCGTCCTTGGGGTGCGCGAGCTCGCCAAGCGCCTGGACGACCGGTTCAGACTCCTGACCGGCGGCCACCGGGGCGCACCCGCACGGCAGCAGACGCTGCGGGCGATGATCGACTGGAGCTGGGAGCTGCTCACCGCGGCCGAACAGTCGGTCCTGCGCCGGCTCGCCATCCACTCCGAGGGCTGCACCCTGGACGCCGCCGAGGCTGTCTGCGCAGGCGACGGTGTCAAGCCCGCCGAGGTCCTGGATCTGCTGACCCGCCTGGTGGACCGCTCCCTCGTCCTGGCCGGCCACGAAGCCGACGGGCCCCGCTACCGGCTCCTGGAGTCAGTGTCCGCGTACTGCCTCGAACGGCTGCGCGCCACGGAGTACGAGCGGGTGCGGCGCGCCCACGCGCACTACTACGCCGCCTTCGCCGAGCGGGCCGACTCCTTCCTGCGCGACGGCGACCAGCGGCAGTGGCTGCGGCGCCTGGACGCGGAGAGCGCCAACATCCGCGGCGCGCTCGACGCGGCCGCCGCGGACGGCGACGGCACCCTGATGCGGGGGCTGACGCACGCCATGGTCTGGTACTGGTTCCTGCGCGGCCGTCTCACCGAGGCCAACCGCCAACTGACCGTGGCCCTCGGCCTGCCGGGCGAGGCGGGGCCGACGGCCCAGGGCGACCCGGGCCGCGCGGTGACCGCGGCCTGGCGGGCCGGGGCGGGCCTGCTGTCCGGCGCCCCGGACGACTCCGCGCGCCGCAGTGCGGCGGTTCTCCGGCTGTACGAGGACATCGGCGACCCGCACGAGCGGACAAGGGCCGGCTGGTTCCTCGGGTTCGCGGTCACCCGGTTCGGGGACTTCGCGGTGGGCGAGGAACTGATCGACCGGGTGCTCACGGAGTCTCGTGCTCTGGGCGACCCCTGGGGCATCGCCGCGGCACTGAGCACACGAGGCATGCAGACCTACGTGTGCGGCGACCTGACGGCTTCTCTCAGTGACGGCCAGGAGAGCCTCGCGCTGTTCCACGAGGCAGGCGACGGCTGGGGCAGGCTACAGGCGATGGCGGTGCTCGGGCGGCTCGCGGAGATCGAGGGCGACTACCAGGAAGCCGCCCGCCTGCACGAACGAGGGCTGCGTGTCGCCGAGGACCTGGGGCTGTGGACCGACGCGTCGATGCGCTGGTCCGACCTCGGCCGGATCGCCCTGTTGAGCGGGGAGTACGCCCGCGCCGACGAGTTCCACGAGCGCGGCAGGCGCCTCGCGGTCGAACAGGGCGACAAGCCCGCCGAGGAGTACGCCGAACTCGGCCTCGCCCTCGGCGCGCGCCGCCAGGGACGGCTCGACGCCGCCGAGTCGTATCTGCGCACCTGGCTGGCGTGGAACCGGCAGTTCGACGCGGAGTACGGGACGGCCCTGATCCTCGCCGAACTCGGCTTCGTCGCCGAGCTGCGCGGGGACGCCGACGCCGCTCTGTCCCTGCACCTGGAGGGCCTCGCCGCGGCCCGCGACACTGGCGATCCGCGTGCCCTCGCGCTGGCGGCGGAGGGACTCGCGGGAGCGCGGGCACTGGCGGGGCACGCCGGGCAGGCCGCACGGCTGCTCGGGGCGGCGGCCGCCGCCCGCGCCTCGGTGGGCGCGCCGCTGCCGACAGGGGAACGCGGCGACGTGGACCGGGTGAGCGCCGCGGTACGCGCGGTACTTGACGAGGCGGACTTCACGGAGGCGTTCGAACGTGGCGCCGCATCGGACCCGCTCAAGGAGGCGCAGTCGCTGCGAGCCTGACGCGTCAAGCCGCAACGGGTCACGGCCCCGGACACCGGCGCCGCGCGCGGCGAGGAGGGGGCGCGGCGCTGACCTGCATGTCCCCCTAGCGTCGGCCCGGCCGGCAAGGTCGCCGCCACAGCGGGCGTCACCCGTCCGGGTGGCACCCCCTTTGGCCCCGACCTACCATTGTGTACGTGGCCGTTCGCAGGAACGGAAGAGTTCGCACGCCCCTTTGCCGGGTAGGGCCGTAATCGGGCCCCGGCGGCTGCACGGGGAGATGAGAAAGAACATGGCACCCGATTTCTCCACCGAAGTCGTGGACGGAAGTGGCACTGCCGGGGGTCAGGTCTCCCTGGCGGTCGACGAGACGAACACCCCCTGGATCGCCTACGCGAACGGCGGCGGCAATGTCGTGCTGGCAAGGCGGGAGGAGAACGGGTGGACCAGGGACGTCCTGTCGTCGGAGGCCGCCGCACGTGACGCGTACCGTATCGGTCTGGCGATCTCGTCCAGCCCCGGCCTGCACCCGCACATCGCGTACCAGAGCGCGGCCACCGACCACCTGATCTACGGCGTGCGCGGCACCGGGTGGGCCTTCGAAGAGGTCCCGACCGCGGGAGGCATCCTTACCGGCCCCGTTCGTTTCCCCTCGCTGCGACTGAATCCCGGGATCGTCCGGTCGGACCTCAAGGACGCTCCGAACCTCTCCTACCAGTCCGGCCTCGCCCTCTGGCATGCCACGAAGATCTCCCTTGAACCGTCGAAACCTCCGCGGTGGAAGAAGAACGTCCACGTGGTCGACCGGGCCGATCTCACGGAGACGGGTTGGTTCACCGCGACGGCCTTCGACTTCCAGGGGACGTTGCGCATCGCGTACTTCGACGATCTGTCGCCCGCCGGGCAGACGGCACGCCGGCTCCGGGTGGCGACCAGGGTCGCCGGAGAGGAGTTCCCGGGCCAGGAGGAGGAGTGGGAGGTGGAGGTCGTTCACGGCGGCCAGATCCTCGGCGAGCGCCCCTCCATGAGCAACGCATTCACCGGAGAGGGCTTCATCTCGTACTACGAACGAAATGAACGCGCGGTCCGTCTCTGCATCTTCGGCGATTTCCCGGAGTCGCCCGCGACGGAGGTCGTGAGCGAGGGCATGCAAGCTGACGCGGTGTATTCCGCCTGCGAGATGAGCTCGCACCCGCCGATCTGCGTGGTCTTCGGCTCGGCGGGCCGGCTGATGTTCGCACGGCGGACCGGCATCGCGACCTACGAGACCGAGGACGTCGAGGCGGGCGGAGCGTGGAGCGACCTCGTGTTCGACAGCGAGGGGACCGCGCACTTCGCGCACATGAACGGCAGCGAGCTCCGATACGGGGTGTGGTCGCCGTGAGTCGCCCGGGGAGCTGACAGCGCCGGGAAGCCGGGACGTCAGCGGGGTGCCGGAAGGAAGCGGGTGAGGCGTGATGGGGGCGCAGACCTATCTCATCGTACGCGGGCGGGACCTCGTCATCCTGGCGGTGGAGTGGATCGGGTTCGAGCTGCGCACGGGCACGGACTCCCCCGCACCCCGGCTGGTGGCCACCGGCGCCGACCCCACCGTGATCCTCACCTTCCCCCCTCAGGCGATCCTGGAGCAGACGACGCCCGCCGCCTTCCAGACGGCCGGCTTCGTGCACAGCGACTCACGGTTGTCCCGGCCCAGTCGGCTCGTCTTCCGGGTCGCCCCGGGGGCCGTGATCGAACTGAGCGCCCAGGGCGTCCTCGACGCGCTGACCCGCCAGGGGCAGGCGCGGGTGGACGGCCCGTCCTCGCTGCTCGAACTGCCGTGGGGGATCGACGGCTTTCCCCTGGTCAAGAACGTCGGCGCGCTCATACGCTCGGACCATCTGTCGCATCCCGCGACCTCGACGCGGACCGGGGCCGTCGGCCTGTGGGCCGCACGGTTGCGGGCGAGCGACGGCGGCCCCGCAGACGCGCTCCTCGCGTACCGGCCCACTGGCTTCCGGGAGGGCACCGGTCTCCCGGAAGGGGCTCTGTTCCAGTCGCCGCCCCTGCACGGCTGGCGGGCCTCGTTCGTGGCGTCGAGCACGCCGCCCTTCCAGCCGGGCGTCACCCGGCTGGAACTGACCTCCCTGGGCGGTGCCCTGTCGCTCGGCACGAAGTGGCCCACGTCATCCTGGACGCACGACATGGCCCTCGGCCGCGACAACATCGCGGAGGCCACCGCGCAGGGGAAACTCTGGCCGTTCGGGTTCCCTTGCGTGTACCAGGACTTCACTCGGCGCGAGTTCCTCCCCGTGTACGGATCGACGGCCGTCGGCTCTGTCGCCGCCCTGCGCAAGCGGAGGGTCCTGGTGATCTCACGACCGCTCCTGACGGGGACCCGGGCCCGGACGTTCCCGTTCGACGAAGTGGAGATTCTGGGGGACGAATTCGATCTCTCCGGAACACCGACCCCGAATCTAGCGGACAACTTCCTGCCGGGAGGCGCCTCTTCGCCCGTCCGGTTCCCCGTCCGCTGCCGTGCCGGGGACACCACGGTGCGGTTCGACATTCCGCTCGTCTTCGTCGCCGACTCGGAGCTGGGCCCGGCGCAGAGCGTCCTCGACGAGTGGGAGCCTCACGCCGAGGTGCAGATCCCCGGTGCCGCCATCGACCTGATCGGGGCGGGCGGCATGCCCGGAGACGTCCAGGAGGTCCATTCGCTGACCTTCACCGGTACGACGAACGGGCCGGAGTACCGTCCGGACCTGGCGGGGTTCGGCGTCGTACTCGCCGCGCTGCGCACCCTTCTTCCTGGCGGTGACCACGAACAGCCGCGGCCGATGAAGTACGCCGCGGGGCTGCGCGCGGGCTCCGCGCGGGCTGCCGTACCGCCCGTTCCCCTGGTCTTCGCCCCGCCCGACGTCCCGGTCAGCTTCACGGCGCACCCCGACCGGTCGGGCGCGCTGGTGGCGCCGAAGTTCACCGCCGACGGAATCTCCCGCGAGCTGGGCCCGGTGGCGTCGAGCGCCCTCCCTGAGGTCGCCCCGTCGGCGTCGTCGGGCCCCGGTGCCTTCGCCGGGGCGACGCTGTTCGGCTTCCCGCTGTCCTCCCTCATCGACACCACCGGCAGTCCCAGGCCGAGTCCCCCGCAGATCGTGCAGCGGCGCGTCGGTACGGAGATCACCACGGAGATGCGGTGGAAGGCGCTGCGGCTGAAGGCGCACAACGTCTTCCAGCCCCGGACCGCTGGGCAGTCTCCGCAGCTCGATCTGTTCGTCAGCTCACGGTCCCTGCCCGCCGAGACGACGGGAGAGGCGGCCGAGCCGCCTCCGCCGACCTGCGCACTGAAGAACTTCGCGCTCGTGCTGCCGCCGCCGCCCGCCGAGAAGCTGCTGACGCTCTCCTTCGAATCGGCGACGTTCAACCAGCGCCCGGGTCAGCCGGCGGATCTCGCCCTCAGCACGCCGAAGATCGAGTTCCACGGTCCGCTGAAGCTGCTCCAGAAACTGCAGAAGATGCTGGAGCCGCTTCTTGGCGGCGGCCTCACCAGCCGGGTCTCGACCAACGGCATCACCGTCGGCTACGAGGTCACGCTGCCGAAGGCGGCGGCCGGCGCGTTCGTGCTGCAACACGTGGCCGCGCGCCTCGCGGTGACGGTTCCGTACGAGGAGAAGCCGGTGACGGTGGTGCTCGGGTTCGCGAGCCGGGAGCACCCCTTCGCCCTCTCCGTCACCGGGTTCACCGGCGGCGGGTACGCCACCGTGGAGATCGCGGGGGCAGGTGATCCGAAGGTGGAGATCTGCATGGAGTTCGGCGCCATGCTGGCCCTCGACTTCGTGGTCGCGCGCGCCGAGGTCCACGCCCTGGGCGGGGTGCGCTTCCTGCGCCGGAGCGACGGCTCCCTGGAACTGGAGGCGTTCGTACGGATCGGCGGCAGCGTACGGCTCCTCGGACTGGTGACCGTCTCGATCGAGCTGCGCGTCTCCCTGCTCTTCAGGGACGACCCGCCGCGGCTGCTCGGCAGGGCGACGCTCGTCATCGAGCTCGACCTGACCCTGTACTCGGGGTCCGTCACGATCGACAGCGGGACCTTCGAGCTCGTGGGCGGGGACGCCGAGCGGGCACTTCCGACACCGGAATCGGCGAGGAATCGCTCCGCGGCGGCGTTCGCCGCCTGGGAGCAGTACCGAAGGGCGTTCGCGCGATGAGCGACATGCTGTGGATATCCGTACCCGGTGGCTTCGCACACGGCGACCCCTCGGCGCAGGAGGAGGAGCCGCTGCTGCGAGTCCTTGTCGTGCCCAGGCTCGACGGCGGCACGCTCGCGGGGCACGGCATGGCCGTGTGGCCGCCGGAGGCCCTCAGGACGGGCACTGTACGGGCCGAGCTGTTCCGGCCAGGCGCGGGTCCGTCCGCCGTCCCCGACAAGAAGCGCGATCTCACCCCCGACATCCCGGTCCAGACGGGCGTCTGGGAACGGCTGGTCGCCGGACTGACCGTCGAGGACGCCACCGAGCGGCGGACGGCAGTGGACGCCGCCAGTCTGGCCGTACGGGCCACCTCGGAGGACGCGGACGCGGTGGCCCAGGCGTTCGAGAAGGTGGCGAAGGCCAAGGTGGACGCGGAGCTGGGGGCAGGGTCGGAGGACTTCGCCGGCCGTGTACGGCTCGTCCTGCGCGACGAGCACTGGCTGCGTCCCGAACCTGCGCCGCTCCCGGCGGAGCCCGTGGAGACCTCCGCCGACCGGCCGGGCTTCAACAAGGTCCTGTCGCTGCTGCGGGAGCATCCGGCCGTCCTCCAGGCCCTGGGTCTCGTCTTCGAGCTGCGGCTCGAACCGCAGGACGTCACGGACTACACCGGGGGGACGGTACGCGTGGTATGGCCCGGCAAGTCGGCGTCCCTGCCCGCGATCGTGTCCCCGCGGACGAAGTTCGGCCCGGAGTTCCGTCCCGGCTCGACGGACCGGGTGAAGGGCGGCATGGTCGCCCTTGACCGGACCGACGCCGAGGGGAAACCCCTGTGGCAGGTCGCGACCGTCGACGTGGACGTCGCCGTCCAGCGGATGCGCGAGGCGGCCCGCGCCCATGACGCCCATCCGGCCGACACCCCGGCGCTGCCGCCCCTGCGCTCCGACGGCCTTCAGCTCGTCCTGCGTGGCCGCGGCGGGGAGATGCGGGAACGGCTGGTCAGAGCGGCCGGACTGCGCGGAGGGCTGCCGGACGTCCTCACCGCGGACGACCTGGTCCTCGGCTACCGCATCGATGTCCGGCCCACACTCGGCGGCACCGAATGGTTCTCGCTCCACCGGCGCACCGCCACCTACGAGAGCCATGCGCGCCGCCGTGAGAGCCACACGGGCCGGGAGAGCGACGAGCGCCGTGAGAGCGACGAGCGCCTCGATGACGACCCGGCGGTGGAGAGTTCCCTCGTGATCGGGCAGCCGGAGATGCTGGAGGAGGGCCATCTCAAGACCAATGCCGCCACCAAGGACTGGACCGGACTGCACGCGGACGAACTCGTGGCCGCCTGGCGGGGCTGGAGCCTGGCGGTGGAGCGGCCACCCGTCGACGGTTCACCGCCGCCGGTGCCTCCGGCCGACCCCGGGCTGAACCTCGACATGTCCTTCGAGGTCCCGCCCGGCTCGCTGCCTCCCCTGCGCTTCGGACGTCGCTACACCCTGCGGGCGCGCGTGGCCGACCTGGCGGGCGGGGGCGTCGAACTCGACGACGAGGTGGCCGAACAGCACAGTACGCAGCCGGTGTTCTACGCTCGCCACGAACCACTGCCGGCGCCCGTCGTCGCGTACCCTCCGGCGACGGACCCCGCCAACGTCTCGCCCGGCGAGTCTGCCGAGCTGGTGGTGGTGCGCAGCGACCCGATGGCAGGCCTCGACGTCACGGCGTACGCCGGAAGCCACGGCTACCCGCTGCACGACAAGCGGGTGCTCCGGCCTCCGGACGGTACGCCCGACCTGGCCGAGCAGCACGGGATGTTCGACATCGAAGGCGACCCTGCCGTGGTCGCGTACATGACCTGGCAATGGGTCCGGCGGGCGTTCGTCGAGGCGGGGAGCGAGGCGAGATCCGGGGCAGAGCCAGAAGAGGCGTGGGAGGCGGCGTTCAAGGAGGCCGAGCAGCTCCGGCTGCCCGATCCGGCCGCGGGCGGCATCGTCGTGACGCGCACCGACACGAAGCCCCCTGTCATGCTGCAGCGGGCCTGGGCGACGGCCACGGGCGCCTGGGCCGACCTGTCCCCCGGGACGCTCCACCTGACCACCCCGAAGTCCGGCCGCCCCGTCCTCGCCTGGGAGGCGGACCGGCTGGTCGCCCGCCTCGCGCCGGCGCAGCAGCTCACCGTGGACCTGTCGTCGTTCCCCCGGGAGGGCATCACCGACCACTTCGCCCTGCACGTGGCCGATCCACCGGCGAACGCCACGGAGGCGTTCGGTCTGGGCCGTCACCCCATGGTCACCCCCGCGCGGCCCGTCACGCTCGTCCACGCCGTACAGCATCCGCTGCGCACTCCCGACACGACGCTGACCGTCGCCCGCGCCCATGACGCCACTTTCGCCGAACTCAAGCCGCAGACAGACGTCTTCGACCCGGAGAGCACCGCGGAGGTGCACGTCACCGCGCGCTGGGAGGACCAAGCGGACAACCGGCCGGTGGAGGTGACCGAAGTCCCCGTCGAGACGCTCACGATCGATCCGTACGGGCCGGCCAAGCCGGCGGTGCTCTTCCGCCACGAGTTCGGCGACACCCGGCACCGCACCGTGACCTACACGCTCAAGGCCATCAGCCGGTTCCGCGAGTACTTCCGAAATCCCGAGCTGATCGACGAGTTCGCCGTGGCCAAGGAGCTGTCACCCGTGATCGTCCCGAGCTCGGCCCGTCCGAACCCGCCGGTGATTCTCTCCACCCGGCCCGCGTTCCTCTGGAAGGAGACCGGGGACCTCGACGCCGTGTCCCACAGCCTTACCCGGGAGCGCTCGGCCGGTCGTATCCGACTGGCGCTGCAATCGCCGTGGCACAGCTCAGGTCCCGGCGAGCTGCTCGCGGTGGTGATGCGCCCGGAAGGCGCGAATCTGGACGACGACCTCTCCGCCTACGTCTCGGTGGCGGGAGCGGACCCCCTCTACCCTTCCAAAGGGATCCCCATCGGTGCACCGTTCCCACCTCAGGTGTCCAGCGCCACGGGACAGGACAGGCGTGTGCGGCTGCCGGAGGCAGACGCCGATGTCATCGTCAAACCGCACCAACCGGAGTATCACGAGGACGAAGGTCACTGGTCGTGCGACGTGGCCCTGACGGGAAGCGGAGGCACGCCCTTCCACCACGTGCTGGTGCAGCTCTCCGTCGCCCGCTACCAGCCGAACAGTCTGGACGGTCTCTCCCTGTCGCCGGTGGTCAGGACGGACATCCTGCCTCTGCTGCCTGACCGGACCGTCCGTGTCACACGCCTCGCCAACCGGTTCCAGGTGAAACTCACGGGGTCGGTGTCACCGGCCTCCGCCGTCAACCGGGTCGATATGCTTCTGGAACGCTGCAACGCTCCGAGTGGCGTGCCGCCGGACCAGGTCGACCTCGTCGGGTTCGGCTCCCAAACCACGGGTGTGCCGTCGTGGCGCCGTGTGGAGCTGCGGAGTCCCACTCCGAAGAAGATCGGCCTGTCCCGCGTCCGGGAATGGACATCCGATTTCTACCCGCCGCCGGACACCGGAGCACTCCGCGTACGCATCCGTGAAGTCGAGTTCATCCCCAACAGCACGCCGCAGGAGGGAACCCCCCTGAAGTCGGGCACTCCCGACGAGATCAAGGAACGAACCGTGTTCACCGATACCGTTCTCCTTCCCGGACTCTGATTTCTGATCAGGCCTGCGTAGGGGCTCGTCGAACGACGGTCAGGCCGCACCGGTACGGCTCATCGAGCTCACCGTCAGGAAAGAGCCGCACCAGCGCGGCGTGGTTCTGACCGAGAAGTAGGGCCCGCTCGACGGGGTCCATGACCACGAAATGTGACTGCGTGCCGAGATTGCGGGTGTGTTCCTCGACGGTGATTCGGCGCGACCACGAGATCTCGCGGGCAGCAACCTGGACTGAGAGCGGGGCGCGCAGTTCAGCCGGAGTCGTCGGGAAGTTGTGGGTGAAGGTGGTTGCGAGCCGCTCTTCCTCCGCCTTGACCCAAGCGACGCGCGTGTCGGGATGATTCCACCACAAGGCCAGCACACCGTTGGGGCGCAATACACGCAATGCCTCTGGGACGGAATGAGCAGGATCGGTCCAGTGCCAGGCCTGGGCGTAGGTGACCACGTCGAAACGGCTGGTGGCGAAGGGCAGGTGGTTCCCCTCACCCCGTACCAGCGGGACCTCCGGCTCGGTTCTGCGCAACTCCGCAGCCATTCCGCCGCCCGGCTCCAGGGCGACGACGCGGGCCCCCCGCTCGCGCAGCAGCCTGGTGGCGATACCGGTTCCAGCCCCGCAGTCCAGCACCTCAGCCCCGGTCAGCCCTCGGCCGGCGAGCTCCTCCACGGCGTCGAAGAGGGCCGACGGGTAACCCGGGCGGGCGGCGCCATATTGAGCAGCAACGGCGTCAAAAGACAAAGCGCGGGCTTTGTTCGCGTTCGCGTGAGATGCCATGCCTGCGATCTTTCCGGGCGGGAGGCGAGTTGCCAACGGTGCACGGCGAGATGACCTCACTGCGCAACTAATGCTCCCAGCGCGAAATCCGGCCTCTTCCCCAGGTGGTGCGGACAGGATGCAGCGTATGAGCCCTTGCCGCCGCCAGGTCGGCGTACGCGCTGCTGCATCAAGCCCGGTGCCCGGCTTTGGCGTCGGCACTCGTAGACTCCGCGGTCATGACACAACGATGGCCCTTCATCCACCACGTCACCTTCATCGCCTCGGACCTCGAGGCGAGCACCCGCTTCTACACTGCCGCGCTCAAGCCTCTCGGTGTCGTCGGGGAAGCGGCTGACGGCGGAGCGGAGTTCTGGGAGGAGGAGCTGGACACTCCTTCCTTCGGTCTGTACCCCGCGGGCGACGCCACGGTGACCCGGGGCGCACACATCGCGTTCACCGCACGCGACCGAGCCTCGGTTGACGCCTTCTACGAGGCCGCCCTGACCGCTGGTGGCACGTCCCGGTACGAACCCCGGCTTTGGCCTGAGTACCACGCCTATTGCGCGTTCGTTGACGACCCGGACGGCAACAACATCGAAGCCGTATACAAGGAGCAGGTGTAGGTCAGTTGGGTGTGGCCCTCGCTCAAGGAGAGCCACACCCAACTGGCTGCGTTGATCTTCACCGTTGATCTTCACCGTCATTTTGAGGCCGTCCCGCCGGAGTGGGAGACATGTTCGGGTCGGGGCATCACCTGCCCTGTCCTCGCGAATCCGGCGTTTGCCGGGGGGGGTGGGTCGTACGTCGTCGCGTACGTCCGTTCAGAACACGCGGTCGCGCCGGATGTGGTGCGGGATGAGGTCGAGGAAGGCGTGCAGTGCCCGCGTCGGCGCCCGCGTCGCCGGGGCAACCACGCTGAGCGTCCAGGACAGATGCGCGTCTGCGAGGGGTACGGGACGCACCGCGTCGCCCGCCGCCTCCGCGAAGTCCGGTGGCAACAGCGCCACGCCCAGACCGTGTGCCACGTACTCCGCGATCGTGGTGATGTCAGACACCTCGATCAGGACACGCCGGGACAGCTCCGCCCTCGTGAACGCGTCGTCCACGACCTGGCGTTGGCCGAACCCCATGGGCATGTCGACGAAGGGTTCCCCGGCAATGTCCCTCAGCCGCACGCTCTTGCGCAGAGCCAGGGGGTGACCGGCGGAAACCAGCAACTGGACGTGGTACTTCTTGACCACCGTCACCCTGAGGTGCGCGTCCGTGATGTCGGCTCCCACGAAGGCCACGTCGACGTGGCCTTCCTTCATTTTCTCGATCAGCCCGGAGGTTCCCCGCTGGGAGGTCTCCGTACGCAACCGGACCTCCGGATGGCGCCGGTGGAAGTCGCCCGCCAGCGCGGGCACGTCGATGACGGTCAACCCGCTGAGAACACCCACAGTGAGGCTGCCGCGCAGCCCCGTGGAGAGCGGCTCCACCGCGGCCCTTGCCCGGTCGAGTGCCTCGATCGCGGCACGCGCCTCGGGCAGGAACGCCGAACCGGCCTCCGTCAGTCCGACCGACCGTGTGGAGCGGACGAGTAGTTCGGCCCTCAGGTCCTGCTCCAGGGCCTTGATGCCGGCCGAGAGCGTGGACTGCGTGACGTGCAGCTGCTGGGCCGCCCGCGTGAAGTTCAGTTCCTCGGCGACCGTGATGAAGTACTCCAGTTTTCTCTGATCCACCGATCCCTCACCCCCATGCCTCATTCATCGACGTTTCCGATTGGATGTTCGGAAACATTCGTTGGACACGATAGCCAGTCGGAGCGACCGTTGTCGTGCGGGCCATCACCCCGTCCACGAAGACGTCAGTGAAATGAGAATGACCATGCGAGTACTGCTCACCGGCGGCACCGGCTACATCGGAGCCTCGGTGCTCGACCGGCTCATCTCCGGTGGCCACCAGGTGACCGCCGTGGTCCGCTCCGCCGAGAAGGCCGAACTGGTGCGGGCCAAGGGCGCGGAACCGGTGATCGCCGACCTGTCCGACGGTGACTCCCTCCAGGAGCTCGCGGCCGCGAGCGACGGCGTGATCCATGTGGCGTCACCGGGTGACGAGACCAGTGCGACCGTCGACGAGGTGGCCGTCACCGGCTTTCTGCGCGCGCTGAGAGGCACGGACCGGCC
Source organism: Streptomyces sp. NPDC046335 (assembly GCF_055587985.1). Classification (NCBI taxonomy): domain Bacteria; kingdom Bacillati; phylum Actinomycetota; class Actinomycetes; order Kitasatosporales; family Streptomycetaceae; genus Streptomyces; species Streptomyces sp. NPDC046335. Next base: position 131,607 of record NZ_JBVJFF010000014.1, read on the forward strand.
CTTCGTGCACACCACCGGCCTCTGGCTGCACGGCAGCGGTTCGGTGATCACCGAGTCGACCGCGATGAACGCCCCGCGACTGGCCGCCTGGCGGGTGCCGCTCGCCGAGCTCGTACGTGACGCGCAGGGCGTCCGGACCTCGGTCATCGCACCGGCGGTGGTGTACGGGCACGGCGGCGGCCTGCTGAACCTCGTCGCCGCCGGTCCGCGAACCGCGGGGCACGCCCCGGCCCTCACCATGGTCGGGCCCGGTGACCAGCACTGGAGCACCGTGCACGTGGACGACCTGGCCGAGCTGTACGTGCTCGCGCTGGAGAAGGCCCCGGCCGGGTCGTACTTCCTCGGCGCCGGCGGCATAAACCCGACCGTACGGGAGATCACCGAAGCGGTGAGCCGTGCCGTCGGTCTGGCCGGACGGGTCGAGCCCGAGCCCATCGTGCGGACACTCGACCGGCTCGGCCTGCTCGGCGAGGCCCTCCTGCTCGACCAGCAGGCCTCGGGCGACACTGCCCGGCGCATGCTCGGCTGGTCGCCGCAGGGACCATCGATCCTCGACGACATCGCACATACGGACTTCTGAACGAGCGAGGTCGGCGCCACCCCGGGCTTCGCCGCAGGCGGGCCCGACCCGACCGCCGGCCACCAGCGGCCGGGACAGCGGGGCCCTGTCCTGCCCCCGGCCGTGCCCCCTCCTGTCTTCCAGCTCCTGCCTTCCTCAAAGGCTTCTACCTGCCTTCCTGAAGGGCTACGACATGACCATTCCCACCGCACCACCCGGGTCGGACCGCCGTCCTGCCGGGCCCGGTCCGCGGTCGCCGGGGCACTCCCGCCCGGCCGGGCCCCGCGGCGGTCCCCTGGCCGTCGCGGCGGCGATCGCCGCCGGAACGGTGGTCCCCGTACAAGCCCGGCTCAACGGCGAACTGAGTCATCGCCTCGATGACGGCATCGCCGCAGCGGCGATCAGCTTCTCGGGCGGATTCGTCCTGCTGTCCCTCCTCGCGGTCTTCTCCCCCGGGCTGCGTGGCGCGCTGCGCCGACTGGCCGGGGCCGCCCGGGAGGGCCGGCTCCCCCGCCGGTACCTGCTGGCCGGGGTACTGGGCGGCACGTTCGCGCTGGCCCAGTCCACCGCCGCGCTGATCACCGGCATCGCCGTGTTCACCGTGTCGGCCATCGCCGGGCAGACCCTCAGCGGTCTGATCGTGGACGCCCGGGGCATCGGCGGCGGCTTGAGGCAACACCCCGGCACCGCCCGGCTCACGGGAGCGGCCGTCATCCTGGTGGCCGCCGTCGTGTCCGCGCTGCCCCGCTTCGCGGACACCCCCGCGCCCGCCGCGATCGTCCTGCCCGCCCTCGCCGCGATCGCCGCCGGTTTCCTGCTCGGCATGCAGCAGGCCCTGAACGGGGCGTCGACCGCCGCGTCGGGCTCGCCACTCGCCGCTACCTGGCTCAACTTCTGCGTCGGAGCGGTGTTTCTCACCGCCGCCTGGGGCGTGAAGACACTCGTCCAGGGAACGTCGGGGCACCCCCTGCCCACCAGTTGGTGGGTCTACCTCGGCGGAGTGTGCGGCATGGTGTTCATCGGCGCCTCGGCATTCCTCGTACGCCGGATCGGTGTCCTGCTGCTGAGCATGGCCTCGATCGCGGGACAGCTCGCCAGTTCGATCACCCTGGACTTCCTGGCCCCCTCCGGAGGTCAGTCCCCCTCCGTCCTCACCGTCCTCGGCGCGTTGCTCACCTTCGCCGCCGTCTGGATCGCCTCCCGGCGCCCACGGGCACGACCGGGCAGTGATTCACATCCGCCGCTCCTGGACCGCAAGCGGACCTGACCCACCCTCACGAAAGGAACAACAGATGTCCCACAACCAGCCGCAGAACAAAGAACGCCTCCTGATCAAGGGCGCGTACCTGATGACGCAGGACGGCAAGCTCGGCAACTTCGTGGGTGACATCCTCGTCGCCGACGGCAGGATCCTCGAAGTCGGCCGGAACCTGCACGATGACCGGGCCCGGATTGTCGACGGCACGGGGAGCGCCGTGCTGCCCGGCTTCATCGACACCCACCGCCACAACTGGCAGGGGGCGCTGCGCAACCTGGGCCCCGCCTGGACCTACGAGGAGTACCGCAGCAAGGTACAGGTCGGCCTCGGCCAGTACTTCGACCCCCGGGACGTCCACGTCGGCAACCTGGCCGCGGACCTGTTGTCCCTCGACTCCGGGGTGACGACCGTGCGGGACGAGTCCCACATCAGCAACAGCCCCGAGCATTCGGACGCGGCGATCGCGGCGCACCGGGAGTCGGGCATCCGAGCCGTCTTCGACCACGGCTGGCCGTCGACGGAGGCCGAACAGTGGCAGTTCGGCAGCGACCGCACCCATCCCGTCGACATCCGGCGCATCCGCAACGAGGTGCTGTACGACGACTCGGCGCGGGTCACGCTGAACGCGATGCTCCGCGGACCGGAGCTGTCCACCCCCGACGTGTCCGAGCAGGACATCCGGCTCGCCCGGGAGCTGGGTCTGCGGATCAGCATGCATGTGGGCCTCGGTGAGTGGGGCGCGGAGCAGCAGGCCATCCGGCAGCTCGCCGAGACGGGGCTGCTGGCCTCCGACATGACGTTCATCCACTGCTGCACGTCGACCGACGAGGAGCTGAGGATGCTGGCGGCGCACGGGGCCACCGCGTCCGTGGCCGGCGCCCTGGAGGTCTTCATGCCGGGCCTCGGTCAGCCGGCCACCAACCGGCTGCTGGCCGCCGGTGTCCGCCCGAGCCTCAGCGTGGACACCGAGACGATCGTGAGCGGCGACATGTTCGGCGTCATGCGGGCAACGCTCGCCTACCAGCAGCTGATTCTCGCGGGCGCGGCCGGACCCATGGACCGGATCCCCGGCCTGCCGACCTTCGACGCCGCCGACCTGTTGTCCTTCGCGACCATCGAGGGCGCACGGGCCGCAGGGATCGACAACCGCACCGGCAGCCTGACCCCCGGCAAGGAGGCCGACCTCATCATGATCCGCCTCGACCACGCCAACACGCTGCCCGCCACGGACGTCGCCGCCACGATCGTCGCGGGCGGCCACGCCGGCAACGTCGACCTGGTCGTGGTGGCCGGGGACGTCCTCAAGGAGAACGGTGCGCTGAAGGCCGGGGACGTTGTCTTCGACGAGGCCGCGGCCTCCCGTGACCGGCTCTTCCACGCCGCCGGCCTGCCACTCCCCGCCTGAGCCGACCGGCCATACGCGCGAACGTGAACGCGCATGCGCATCCACACTTCAGGCAGCGTATGCCGCGGTGAACCGTTCGGCGGTGTCCCAGAGCTCGCCCTCGCGCTGAGGGTCGTAGGACTCGTTCGACGACCGGGCGGCACGGGTGCGGTCCACGTAGGACCCGGTCGGCGCCTTCGTCGTGCCGAGGACGACATCGGCGAGGTAGCTTCCGGCGGCACTGCGGCTGGTCGCGAACGGGGTGAGGGTCATGACCGGCAGGATGCGGCGCATCGCGAACCGGGAGACGGGCCCAGCGTTGCGGGCGAGGCCGGTGCCGGGGACGAACCCCGGGTTATAGGCGACGGCGTCGATCCCGGCCGGCAGTCGGCGCGCGTACTCGTGAACCAGGTAGATCGCGGCCAGCTTGCTCGTGGAGTACGCGGTACGCCCGCCGGCCGCGGTGTCCGGCTTGGGGAAGGCGCCCGGACGGGCGAGGACGTCCGGGGACTTCCATGCCGGACCAGGCACCATGCCCATGTTGTGCTTGAAGTCGCCGAAATGGGTGTCGCTGGCGGTGATCACGATTCGGGCGGGAGCAACGAACCGGTCCTGGAGCATGCGGACGAACAGGTGGTTTGCGAGCACGTTGATCGCGAAGGTCGACTCGAACCCGTCGGGCCCCACGGTCAGCGCGTTCGTGTACTGCATGCCCGCATTGCCCACGAAGCCGCGCAGCGGCGGCAGATCACCACGTTCCAGCCGCTCGCGGATCTCGGCGGCGGCCGATCGGACGCTGTCCAGCGAGCCGAGGTCCGCCGAGACATACGAGACCGTGTGCCCGCCCGCGCTCAGCTCTTCGGTCAGGCGTGCGCCGGAGGGCCCGCGTGTGACGACAAGGAGGTGCACGTCGGGCGACTGGCGCAGGATGTGCTTCGCGGCGATGCGGCCGATGCCGCGGCTCGCGCCCGTCATCACGATGGTGTGCTGCATGCGAGGTCCCTCTTTTTACTGGTCAACCGGTGTGCGCCCGGCTGGGCGCACCACCACATTCGCCGCTTGCGCCACCGCCAACCAGTGCCGTCCCCGTCACTAGGACCGGCAGTACCCAGGCTCCCTGAGTGCACCCTGAGTGCACCTTGAGTGCTCCTTGAGTGCTCCTTGAGTGGAGAGCGGCGAGAATGGAATCCATGGCTGCCTCACGTTCCACCTTCGGTGCACTCCTGCGCGCCTGGCGCGACCGCCTCTCTCCGGCCGACGCCGGCCTCACCGCGACGGCCGGCCGTCGCGCCCCTGGACTGCGCCGCGAGGAACTCGCGCAGTTGGCCGGGCTCTCGGTCGACTACGTCCTGCGCCTGGAGCAGTCACGCGCGAAGAATCCGTCGGCCCAGGTCGTCGGCGCCCTCTCGCGGGCCCTTCAGCTCTCCCGGACCGAGCGCGACCAGCTGTACCGAAGCGCCGGGCTCCTGCCGCCGCAGGACGGCACGGTCAGCACCCATGTGCCCCCGAGCATCCAGCGGCTGGCCGCGCGCCTGGGCGCCGTCCCGATCGGGGTGTTCACCGCTGACTGGTCCCTGGTGTGGTGGAACACCATGTGGAGCGCGCTGCACGGAGACCCTTCGGCGCTCCCGGCCGCCGAGCGCAACCTCGCGCGTGCCCTCTTCGGCAACGGCGCCGCTCGTGCCTCGCTGCTTCCCATGCGGTCCGAGCGCGGACAGGACGCCTTCGAGGCATCGATCGTCGCCGACCTCAAGGACGCCGGCTCCCGGTATCCCGCGGACGCCCAGCTCGATCGTCTCGTACAGGAACTGCGGGCAGGATCCGACGCCTTTGCCCATCACTGGGCCACGCGGACAGCCGCCGCTCAGCACACCACCGACCGCAAGACGATCCGGCATCCGGAGATCGGCGACATCCTGCTCGACTGCGACGTCCTGATCGTTCCGGGCGGGGATCTGCGCATGGTCACCTACACAACGGCGTCCGGCAGCAGCGACGAGGGAAAGCTCGACCTCTTGCGCGTCACAGGCGGCCGTACCACCACCGCACGCCCCTGACACCGGCCCCCGCGCTCCATCACCAGCAGCGCGAGGCCGCCAAGAACCACCCCTTCAGCAAGGGATCAAGCGATGACATTGCATTCCGATGTGGCCGAGTTGCTGGCCGGGGCCGGCATCGTCGATGTGGACGTCGACGATGCCGTCGCGGACGAGCACGTCCGATCGTCCGCGTACCAACGCGTTGTCTCGGTGACCGCTTCCTCACGAAGCCGCGACCGCGACCGGGACCGCGCGATCGTGGCCACGATCCTGCGTGACCCCAACGAGATCGCGTCCAAGACGGCGGTGGTCGCCCTCGTCGACAGGATCGCGATGCAAGTGACCGGTCCCGCCGAGTTCCGGCAATGGTCGGCCGATCTCCTGCCGGAGATCGATCGGCTCAAGGCGGAGGGGTACCGCGAGTTCATCCGCCGCCGCATCCACGACTGGCTGTTCTACCTGTCCATCAGGGACGGACACGTGCCGACACCGGCCGAGTTGGCGGAGGTCACGGGCTGGATGCAGCGCGTCCTCGCCGAGACGTCGACGTCGTCGGCGGTGCTCGCCCTGCTCGCCGAGTCAGGCAGCGGCAAGAAGATACGGAACATCGCGAAGAACCGACGTCTTTACTCACGTCGTAGCGGGCGCACTCTGCGCGCGAGCGTCAGCCCAGCGCCGGAACCCTGCGCGACACCAGAAGCCGGGTCCTCGTCCTGGGCGGGCTCATGACATCGACCGCGGGATCACCTACTTCGACCCCGCCGAGGTCGAGGTGCGCCGCACGCTTCTCGATCTCGCGGAGGTCGTTGTCGCTCCGTAGTGCTCGAACCGAGGGCGAACTCGCCCAGCGCCCATGGCACATGGAGCCGGCCGGCGAGTCCCGCCGCGACATCTCCCACCCTGTCCGGGGCTACGCGTCCCCGCCCGTCTCACTCTCCGCGCACGGATCATGGTGAGCTATCCTGCGCGCATGCGTGGACAGTTCACCGGCTGGCCGGAACAGGCCATGGACGTGTTGTGGCAGCTCCAGGGTGAACCGACCCACGCGACCCGCGAGCGCTACCGCGCGGACCGCGAACGCCTGGTCCGGCAGCCGATGATCGCCCTGCTCAACGAGGTCGCGGACACCGACCCCCGGTACGAGGACTTCTCCGTCTGGCACTACCGCACTGACTCCTGGTGGTGGCAGCACCAGGTCGCGGTGATCCGGCTCGGCCGCAAGATCGAGATCGGTCTCCGCTACTCCCTGGACGGCCTGCGGATCCAGGGCGCCTGGTGGTACCCCGATCCCGGCCAGGTGGACACGTTCCGCAGGGCCGTGGCCTCCGAAGGGAGCGGCCGCGAACTGTCCGCCATCGTCGAGGACGTACGGAAGAAGGGCTACGACATCTCCGGGGACGTGATGAAACGCCCCCCGCGCGGCTATCCGACAGACCACTCCCGTACGAACCTGCTGCGCCACCGTTCGCTGATCGCCGCCCGTCCCCTGGGTTGCGAGGAGTGGCTGCACACCCCCGAGGCGGTCGACCGAGTCCTCTCGGCCGCCGCTGACCTGGACGCCCTGCTGACGTGGCTGGTCCGCCACGTGAAGCGCGCCGCCTGACACATCACGAGGGCCTCGCGCGACACGGGGGGAAGCGCGATCCGCGGTCGAGGCAATCCGTCGCTGTGCGCAGGCAATCAGCAGCGGTGCTCCGCGCGAACGCGTCAAGGCGGGTTTCCAAACGTCGACCTGAAGCGTCCGCGAGAGGCCCTCGCACCCCACCCGCTCCCGTCTGCGCCGCTGCACGCCTCAAACGAGCCTCACCGGCCCGCAGCCGTAATCAAATCAGCCATCTTGCGCTCAGCAGCGCCTATCGCCTGAGCTTCGCTTTGTTGGTCTGCGTTCCGTTGCAGTCAGCCAGTTACAAGGTGAGAGCGTCGCTGCGCCAGCGAAAGCCAGGCAGCACACTACTGGGCGGCTCAGTGCGTGGCCAGTTGTCGTACGTCTCCACGTCGCTCCCACAACTTCTCCACCGACCCCAGCATGGGTTTCTCGCCAACGTTGCAACGGCGTGGCGTACTTGACAGGGCTTCATGATCGTCAGGTGCTACGATCTCGGGCACATGCCATGTGGGCTTTCTCCTCGGCATGACTACAGCCAGAGGGCTCCCCGGGTGGTGAAGACTGCCCACGCCAAGAGTCCGCATGGACAGATTCCGAGAGCTGGACTCCAGCCGCTCAAAGAGAGTCACATGACAATTTTGCAGGATCCGACAGTCTGGGCGCTTGCTGCCGGCGTCCCTGTCGCCACCACAGTTGTCGTTCGCCAGCGAAAAACGATCAAATCGTTGCGCCGCCAGAAGCAGGGCGTCGACAGCGAACTGACCGAACTTCACGGCAGCCGCGCTGACCTCCAGTCCACCATCGAAGAGCTCCGCAGGGGCTACGACGAGGTGGTCCGACAGGCCAAGGAAGAGGCGGAGAACGCCACCAATACCGTACTGAAGTCTGCGATGCAGACCCTTCAGGGCCTCGCGGCGGAGCAGCAGCGGGCCATCTCCGGGCTGCAGAAGAAGTACGGCGATTCGGCCGTGTTGCGGGACCTGTTGGACATCGACCACATGAACTCGCAGTTCAACCGGCGTGCGCAGTCCATTGCTGTGCTGTGCGGCGGGTGGCTTGGCCGGCAGCGGGATGCGGCATCGATCTATGACGTGATCCGCGGAGCCCAGGGCCGTATCCGGCACTACCAGCGCATCGACATCGCCTCGCGGGTGGACATCGCGGTGACCAGCCGCGCCGTCGAGCCGGTCGCACTGACGGTGGCAGAACTTCTCGACAACGCCACCAGTTATTCAGCACCGTCCTCCATGGTGGACGTCGAGGTGCGGACGGTACCCAAGGGCATTTGCATCGTGATCGACGATGCGGGTGTCGGGATGAGCGAGGAGGAGAAGACGGCCGCCACAGCTCTTCTGTCCAGTGAGTCTGCGGTGAGCGTCTCCGAACTCGGCAACCCTCCCGCGTTCGGTTTCGCGGTGATCGGTGCGCTGTGCGCGCGGTTCGGTTTCACCGTCACCATCGACAGCACTTCTCCCTACGGCGGCGTCCGAGCGGTGGTGATGGTGCCGAAGGAGCTGCTGACGGACATGCCGGAACCAGCGAAGCCCACCGCGGCGCAAGGAGCCCACTTCGGCTCAGGGAGCAGCGGTTCGGCTCCCGAGACGACGGAGGGCGGGCTGCCCCGGCGACAGAACAAGCGCCGCGCCATGGCACTCGTGCCGGACAACCAGCCCGACGAAGCGACTGCGCCACCGGCCCGGTCAGCGGAGGCACGGGTGGCCGCCATGGGCGCATTTCAGCGCGGCACTCTCAGCGGCCGAAGTGCGGGGGTACCGGCCGTCGAACGCGACACTCCTGCCGATTCACACGAAGGATTCGATGCCCCGTGAGCGACGATCTGTCCTGGATGCTTGAGGACGCGCTGGCGATTCCCCACGCTCTCCACGCGGTCCTGATCTCTGCCGACGGCCTGCAGATGTCCCGCACAGCGGAGATCGGCCGGGACGACGCCGACAAGGTGGCCGCAGCCGTGAGCGGACTCCAGTCGCTCAGCCGGTCCGTCGGATTCTTCTGTGGTGACGACGGCACGGCCTGGCGCCAGACGCTCATCGAGTTCGACGGTGGCTGGGTGTTCCTGAATGCCGCAGGAGGTGGCTCCTACCTCGCCGTGGCAGCGTCCGCCGAGGTCGACATGGGAGACATCACGTATCGAATGCAGCAGCTGGTCAGCCGACTGGGCAAGGCCATGTCGACCGGCCGCCGCATCGACACGGTCACCTCATGACGGATGCTGACCGTACCGAGCTCGAAGTCGTGTCCGAGGCCGGAGAATTAGTCCGTCCCTACGTCATCACCCGTGGGCGTGACCTGCCCGACGAGGGCGCGTTCGCCCTCATCACCCTCGTCACGACGGCCACCGATGAGCAGCAGCGCCCCCAGCGGCTCTCGCCGGAGGAGCAGCAGATCCTGGAGATGTGCTCCACCGGCTACCTCTCGGTCGCCGAGATCGCCGCACACGCTCAGCTGCCTCTGGGTGTCGTCAAGGTGCTGCTCAGTTCCCTCGCCGAAGGGGGCTACCTGGTCACCCGTGCGCCAGTTCCCTCGGCTCGTCTCGCCAATAAGACCTTGCTTCAGGAGGTGCTCGATGGCCTCAAGGCTCTCTCTGTCTGAGGACGCCTATGTGCGCAGTGGTGCACAGCAGACCGCGGTGAAAATCCTCGTCGTCGGGCACTTCGCCGTCGGCAAGACCACTCTGATCGGCTCGCTCTCCGAGATCGCACCGCTGTCCACCGAGGAGCAGATGACGAGCCTCTCGGAGCACGTCGACGACCTCAAGGGGGTTCAGGGGAAGACCACGACCACCGTCGCCCTGGACTTCGGTCGTCTGACCCTCAGCGAGCGCATCGTGCTGTACCTGTTCGGGTCGCCGGGCCAGCAGCGGTTCGTCAACCTGTGGGACGACATGGCCCGCGGAGCGCTGGGCGCCCTGATCCTGGTGGACCCCGAGCGACTGGCCGACAGTTTCGAGGTCATGGATCTGGTCGAGAGCTACGGCCTCGACTTCGCCGTGGCCATCAACCAGTTCGACGGCGGCGCGGTACACACCCCGGAAGAAGTCCGGGAGGCGCTCGACCTGCTGCCCGACACCCCGGTCGTCACCATCGACGCGCGCGACAAAGCGTCGTCCGTCAACGCCCTGATCACCATGGTCCGCTATCTGCAGAAGCGCGCCGCCCTGGAGCACGCATGACAACCCCTCCCGTACCTCCGCCCGGCTGCCCCGCACACGGCAGCGGGCAGCGCATACCCCTCGACACCCCGGAGTTCGCCGCCAACCCGCACGCGTACTACCGCTACATGCGCCAACTCGGCCCCACCGCACCGGTCACCATCGCGCCCGGCGTGGAGGCGACCCTGGTGACCGACTACAGCGCGGCCCTTGAGCTGTTGCAGGACCCGACCACCTTCCGCAAGGACTCACGCCGCTGGCGTGCGCTGAACGAGGGCCTCATCCGCCCCGACAGCCCGGTCGTGCCGTTGCTGGCCTACCGGCCGAACTGCATGTTCACCGACGGCGCCGAGCACGTGCGGCTGCGGCAGGCCATCACCGAGAGCTTGGCCCGCGTCAGCAACAGCCGGCTGAGCCGCATCGTCAACCAGGCCGCCCAGTTCCTCATCAACCAGTTCAGCGCCCGCGGCAGTGCCGACCTTCTCAGGGACTACGCGCAACAGCTCCCCCTGTACGTCTTCAACGAACTCTTCGGCTGCCCGGCGGAGATCGGCGACCGGGTCCTGTTCGGCATCTCCGGCATGTTCGACGGCGTCAATGCCGAGCAGGCCAGCCAGGTCCTGCTCCAGGCGGTCAGCGAGCTGGTGGCACTCAAGCGCGCCCAGCCCGGGGAGGACATCACGTCCTATCTGATGCAGCACCCGGCACAGCTGACCGACGAGGAACTGGCGCACACGCTGGTGCTGCTCCTCGGCGCGGGCGGCGAGCCGGAAGGCAACCTCATCGGCAACGCCTTCTACACGATGCTGACCGTTGAGGAGTACGCGCGCAACGGGCAGTTCGACAAGGCCCTCGATGACACCCTGTGGCGCAACGCGCCCATGTCCAACTACGCGCCGCACTACCCGGTCGCCGACACAGACGTGGCCGGCGACAAGGTCCGCGCCGGTGAGCTGCTCCTGGTGTCCTTCGGTGCCGCCAACACGGCGCTCGCGGACCAGGGGGCCGACACGCGCGGTCACCTCGCATGGAGCGCAGGACCGCACGCCTGCCCGTCCAAGGAACCGGCCAGGCTCATCGCCCTGACCGGCCTGGAGGCCCTGTTCAACGCACTGCCGGACGTTGAACTCGCGGTCCCCGCGGACAGCCTCGCCTGGCGGCCCGGCCCCTTCAACCGGGCCCTGGCCAGCCTGCCCGTCCGCTTCGGCGCGGTCACCCCGCGCCCCGCGGCCGAGCCCGAGCCGACGGCCGCGCGCCATCACAACCAGGCGCACCCTCCCGTCGCACCCACGCCCGCGGCACCCCAGGCCACCGGCAAGCCAGGTCGCTGGAGCAGCTTCGTGAGGTGGCTGACGGGCGAGTGACCGCCGCACCCCCTGTGACGCAGGCGACACAGGCAGTTGTTGTAGCCTGCATGAAAGATCACTTACAGGGGTAGGACAGCGCGGAGTGTCTGGAGTGACACGAGATGAAGGAGAGGCAGTGCACCTCGCAACCTCCGCGCCCCGTTCAACAGGCAACCGGCCGGGCCAGCGGCGCACCACAGTCAGCAGAAAAAACCCGTGCGGGTGCGGCGATCCCGACAAGGCGCAGGGCCGAATACCCGCCGCTCACGGCGGATCGGCCCTCGCCTCCTCCCTCGTCGGCGGAGCACGTCCCCGTACCTCCGTACCGTGCGAACGCCTCTTGCGCCACGACGTGCGAGGTACGCGATGACCTCCCTGCCGCAGGCCGGCATACCGGCAGCTGAACCCGGTACGACGACGCTCGGCGATCACGTGCTCGGACAACTGCTGCGCCTCGGCGCCACGGTGGGTCTGAGCGAGGCGGACACCGCGCTGTACGGGCAGGTCCTGCTCGACTCCCTCGCAGGCTCCGCCCGGCGGCCGTTGTCCCTGCCCCCGGCGTCGCCCAGCTTCCTCTCCGACGACCACACCCCCGTCGAGTTCTCCCTCGCCTGTACGTCGGACGGTGCCCCGGCACTGCGGGTTCTCGTGGAGCCCGGTTGGGCCCACGAGGACATGGGCGACAGCGGCCGCGCCGGGCTTGAGGCCATCCGCGCGATGGCCGCCCGGTGGAACTTCTCCACCGAACAACTCGATGCCATGGAGGACCTGTTCCTCCCCGCCGCAGCCGAAGGACCACTTTCGCTGTGGTACGCGCTCGACCTGCGCGCGGGAGGGGTTCCCGGCGTCAAGGTCTATCTGAACCCGTCCGCCGCCGGACCCGAGCACGCCGCACGCACCGTGCAGGAGGCCCTGCGCCGACTCGGCTACGACAAGGCTTTCGCGCACCTTCCCTCCGGGGCGGGCTATCCGTTCCTCGCACTGGACCTGGGCGCCTGGAAGTCACCTCGCGTCAAGGTCTATGTGAAGCACCCGCGTATGTCGGCCGACGACGCCTGCGCGCTCAGCCGTACTTCCGGGGCCACGGCGGCAGACATCCGCTACTTCTTCCACGCGGCTGCCGGATCCCTTCCGCCGTCCGGGCAGGACGGGGACGGTACGCCGCGGCTTCTGCGGCGCTCTGCGCTCACCTGCCACTCCTTCACCGAGGGTGACAGCGACCCGAGCGGCTTCACGCTCCACATCCCCGTCCGTGACTACGCGCGCGACGACGAGGAGGCCCTCGCCCGGGCAACCGCCCTGCTGACCCGGTTCGGTATGGACGCCACGGTCCTGAGCCGGAGCCTGCGCGCTCTCACGCAGCGACAGCTCACCGACGGTGTGGGGCTGATCGCCTACCTCGCTCTCGTGTATGAGCAGAACCGGCAGCCCCGCATCACCGCTTATCTGTCCTCCGAGGCCTACCTGACCAGGCCGCCACAGGAGCAGTACGCGCACGTCGGTCTTCTGCCCGCACAACGAGCCCAGAGCGCCCTGAACTCCGGGCGCGAGGCCGCCGGTCATGCCGGCCCGCACACCGCATAGCCAGCCCACACACCGTACAAAAGGAAGTCACGTGGAGCCGTACCGCATCAAAGTTGTAGAGCCTCTCGCGTTCACCACCCGGGCGGAGCGCGAGGCCGCGCTGAAGCGGGTCGCCTACAACCCGTTCGATCTGCGTGCCGACGAGGTCACCATCGACCTGCTGAGCGACTCGGGGACCGGTGCCATCTCCGCGGACCAGCTCGCCGCGGGCATGCACGGCGACGAGTCCTACGCCGGCAGCCGCAGCTACTACCGCTGGCACGAGGTCGTCTCCGAACTCACCGGCTACCCCCACATCCTGCCGACACACCAGGGCCGCGCCGCCGAGCGCATCCTGTTCTCCGCGCTGCTCAAGCCCGGCACGAGCGTGCTGTCCAACACCCACTTCGACACCACCCGTGCCAACGTCGAACTGACCGGCTGCCAGGCCTACGACCTGCCCTGCGCAGAGGCGAAGGACCTCGACAGCGACTATCCGTTCAAGGGCAACATCGACCTGATCGCCCTTGAGCAGGCGTTGGAGAACGCACATCAGGCGCCCGTGGCGGCCGTGCTGATGACCGTCACCAACAATGGTGGCGGTGGCCAGCCGGTCAGCATGGAGAACCTGAACCGGACCGCCGAACTGTGCCGTCGCCACGACGTGCCCATGATCCTGGATGCCGCGCGTTTCGCGGAGAACGCCTGGCTGGTGACCCAGCGCGAGCCCGGCTACGCCGACCGCACCCCCCGCCAGGTCTCCGAGGAAGCCTTCCGCCTCGCGGACGGCTGCGTCATGAGCGCCAAGAAGGACGGCATCGTCCACATCGGCGGCTTCATCGGTCTCAAGGACCCTGAGCTCGCCGAGAAGTGCGCGGGCCTGCTCATCGCCACCGAGGGATTCACCACCTACGGCGGCCTGGCCGGCCGTGACCTCGAGATGATGGCCCGCGGACTTCTTGAAGTCACCGAACCGGCCTACCTCGCCGAACGCGCCGACATAGCCGCCTATCTCGCCGCACGCATCCGCGAGGCCGGAGTCGACATCGTGGAGCCGGCGGGTCTGCACGCCCTCTACGTCAACGCCGGGCGACTGCTGCCCCACATCCCCCCGCATCAGTACCCGGGCACCGCCCTGGTCTGTGAGCTCTACCTCCGCGGAGGCATCCGCTCGGCGGAGCTGGGCAGCCTGTACCTCGGGGAAGAGGACGAACAGGGCAACTCCATCAAGACCGCACCTTATGAACTCGTGCGGCTGGCGCTTCCCCGACGGGTCTACACCCGAAGCCACTACGACCATGTCGCGGCCACCCTGGCGGACATAGCCAAGAACCCCGAAACGGTGCGCGGCTACCGCATCGTGGGCCAGTCGCCGATCCTTCGCCATTTCAGCATCAAGCTGGAGCCTGTGCAGTCCGGCGACTGATCTCTGCTCGACGAGTCGTATAACAGCGGGACCATCGGCGCCGGTTCTCTTCCCCAAGAGACCGGCGCCGTCCTCACCACGGAATGGCCGACCTGTATGTGAGCGCCGCCGGCTCTCTCGCGGCGCCCATGGACAGCTTCTTGCGATAGCTCCCCTATTCGACCCGGATCACGTACTTGCCCCGCACCCCGCCCTCCTCCAGCGCCCGGTGTGCCGTCGCTGTCTCTTCCAGCGGGAAGACCGTGTCCACCGCCGGTCGCAGCTTCCCCTCCGTCACGTGGCGGGCGAGGTCGTCGAAGAGCGCACGTCCGGGGTTGCCGCTGAAGAAGCGCACCCGGCCGCGTCCGTGGACGGCGCTGGCCGCGATGTAGCCCAGCGAGGCGACGGGCCGCGTCAGGTCGAAGGCGATGGTGACCATACGTCCGCCGGGCTTCAGCATCCGCCGTACGGTACGCAGGTTGGTGCCTGCCGTGTCGAGGACCACGTCGAACAGTCCCAGTTCGGCCGGGGATACGGTGCGGTGGTCGACGGCGTGGTGGGCACCAAGCGTACGGACGAAGTCGAGGTTGGCAGCGCGGGCCAGGGCCGTGACCTCCGCGCCGTACGCCTGTCCAAGCTGGACGGCGGCGTTGCCGACGCCGCCCGCCGCGCCCCGTACGAGCAGCCGTTCGCCGGGGCGCAGTGCGGCTTTGTCGCGGAGGGCGGTGACGGCCGTGGTGGCCACCGGCAGCGCGGCGGCGGCCACGAGGTCCAGTCCGTCCGGGACCCGGCCGAGCCGCTCGGGCCGTACCGTCACGTACTCGGCGGCGCTGCCGAATCCGGAGCCGCGGCCCAGGACGCCCCACACCTGGTCGCCGACGGCTACGCCGGTCGCGCCGGGGCCGAGTGCGGCGATTTCGCCGGTGAAGTCCAGCCCGATGCGCTGCGGGAACTTCCGCCCGGTGATGAGGCGGGCGCGGCCGGAACGGGCCGCCAGTTCGCCGCCGTTCACGCTGAACGCGCGCACGCGCACGAGGACCTCGCCGGGTGCCGGTCCGGGACGTGGTACCCGGCCCACATACAGCACCTCGGGGCCGCCGAAGCGGTCGAACAGTACGGCTCTCATCGTGCGGTCGTCCATCGTTGCGTTCTCGCCTTCGCCATCAGTGGCCGTGCGGGGGATCGTGGCGCCGAGCGTAGGCTGGGAAGCGGACGAGACCGTCCGTTTGGCCGGAGGTGAGAGACAGCGGTGGGGGAATCCTCTCGGATCGCGGGGCAGGACAGTCTGCGGGCGGACGCCCGGCGCAACCGGCGGCGCATCCTCTCGGCTGCCCGTGTGGTCTTCGCCGAGCACGGCATCGACGCGCCCATGGCGACCGTGGCCCGACGGGCGGGGGTCGGCGTGGCGACGCTGTACCGGCGTTTCCCGACGCGGGACGCCCTGGTGCGGGCCGCGTTCGCGCAGCAGATGGACACCTGTGCTCGGGCGCTCAGCGAGGCGCTGGCCGACCCTGATCCGTGGCAAGGCTTCCAGCGGCTGGTCGAGACGGTCTGCGAACTGCAACGGGAGGAACGGGGCTTCCCGGCCGCGTTCGTCGCGGCCTTTCCGGACAGCACGCGAGAACACGCGCGGCTACGGGAACAGGCCGAGCGGGACTTCATGACCCTGGTCCGCAGGGCTCAGGCGGCGGGCGCGCTGCGGGCCGACTTCCACCCCTCCGACCTTGCCGTAGCCCTGTTGTCCCACTGCGGTCTGGTCACCGCACTGCCGGGTGACCGTGCGGCGTCCCGGCGCCTGGTGGCGTACCTGCTCCAGTCGTTCCGCGCCGAGGCGGCCCACGGAGCGCTGCCTGCGCCGAGCGCACTGTCACTGCGCAGCCTCCCGCTCGCGGCCGACGGCTCCCAGGGCCAGCGGCCCCCCAGAGCCTGATACGAAGCGGCGCCCGCGACGTGTCCCGCCCTCCGGCCGACCGCGCCGCCACTGCCGCAACAGGCTCAAGGCGCGGTCCCGCGCCTGATGGGCGGTCGTTGGCTGAACGCGGGTGGGCCAGGCACCGTAGTACGGGGTACCACCGGTGGCACTTTCGGCAATCCAACTGTCGTGGCGCAATTCGTCGGCCCGCCCGCACCAGGGAACGGGCGGCCAATGGATGATGCCGGGGTAGAGCGACACGTAGGTCGTCTTCAAGGAGCGTTTCCTGGCGCAGCCCGTCGAGGTCATGCTCCTGCGGCCCGGCGCACACACCCACGACGGCGGTGTCCAGACGGCTGGAACGTAGTTCGCCGAGGGGCTGACCGACTGGTAGACCGCGCACGCCACACGGGCCTGCCGCCGGGCGCCCTCGCGGGTGTGGGCCTGCTGGACGCCGCCGGTGATGTCGCGGCCGGCGGAGGGGAAGGTGGCCTGCCCGGACGGCGTGTGCAGCAGTTGGGCGTGCGCGTGCATGGGGATGATGCTCGGCGCCAATGGCCGGGCTGGCCGCGATGGCGGTCATGGCGGCTTGCCCTACGGGCGTCCAGGTCTGCGCTTCGGCCGTATCGCCCGTCAGGTCACCGGCGCGCCGGTAGGATCAGCGCTCTCATGGGAAGTGCGATGCGAACAGCAAGGCAAGACGGTGAGGGCCAGAAGTACGCGCTGACCTCAGACGAGGACGACGCCGACTTCTGGGGGTTCGCTCGCGAGGCCGAGGGGTTGTTCACGCCGCTGCCGGACGACGAAGAGGGAGCACGCCGAGTGCATCTCACGGGTTGTCTCCCGCAGGGTGGCCTACTGAGGAGCGCCAACCATGCCGGCAGTCGTCGCGCCCTGGCGGGGAACGCCTGGTTCGACCTCCTCGACGGCGACGGTGCCACCATGGGGTCCTACTTCGTCAACGAGGTCACCGCCATCGACGTCAACCCCTCCACCTGCGGAGCCGGCCTGTGTGGGACCTGATCCGCACGGAGGACCTGAACCGCACCGGCATGTGGCACGGACTCACCCCCGAGGACAGACGAGCATGGCTGTCGGTGGCGCTGTGGTCCCGGGAGTACCAACGCCAGGGCAAGCCCGACGCTCCCGCAGGCCAGGTATTCGCCTTGGACGGGCGGCACATCGTTGACAGGGACAGCTTCTACTGCGCGATCGGTGAAGCCATCAACGGCCCCGGCGGCTACTTCGGCTGGAACCTTGACGCTCTGGACGACTGCCTGAGAGGCGGCTGGGGTGCCACCGCTCCGTTCACCTTGCACTGGGATTCCTCGGCCCAGGCCAGGGCACGGCTGCTGGAGCTTGTGCCCACCGGAGAGCGCGAGTACGGGCCTGGGTGGGTCACCGGAAGGTCGTCAACGGGGCGCTGTTCAGGGCCCGGTCCGGGGTCAGCATGTGGCGAGAGCGGCCCCACAAGGCTCCGGCCGGCTACCGACGATCGCGTACACCATCGAACCGGCGCGTGATCCTCAGCCGAGCAGGAAAGTGCGTGCCTGCTGGGCGACCGGTTCCGGCGACATCCAGAACGCGGAATGATCGTGGTCCGGCAGAGTCAGCACGGTGACGTTCGGCAGGGTCGCTGCCAGCGCGTTGGCGCCCTCGCGTATGAATGCCTCACCGTTGCCTCCGACGGCCACCGCGATCGGAGCGTCGATCGACCAGCGGTCGGCCGGCAGCGGCTTGCCGTCCTGGAGACCGCGGAGGATCCGGCCGTCATAGGCGTAGGTGTGGGCGTATTTGACCATGGTGTCCCAGGAAGGGTCCTGCTTCATCGCTGGGATGTACTCGGCCGGGACACCGATCATCTCGGTCATGAAGTACTCGACGGCCTCGCTGCGCTCGCCCGCCGCGACCAATGCATCCTGGTGTTCGACGTAGTCGGCGGGCGCCGGAGACCGGGAGTCATCGACGATGAAGGGCGGCTCGTAGAGATAGAGCCCTGTCACTTTGCCGCTCAGCGCACTGGCCGCGTCCAAGGCGAGCCCGCAGCCACCAGATCCGCTGGTCAGAGCCGCAGAGCCGCCTGCGGCATCGATCAGTGCGGCGATGTCGTCGATCTCGCGCGCCGGGTCGTAGGGCTGTGGGTCACCGCTGGCACCGCGGCCGCGGCGGTCGAAGCTGATCACGGTGAAGTGTTCGGACAACGCCTTGGCCACGCCTGCGACGCCGGTGTGGTCCTCGGCGACATTGCTGATCACGATGATCGCGGGGCCCGAACCGGTCTTCTCGTAGGCGATCGTGGTGCCGTCGGCGGAGGTGACGGCAGAAAGGTTGGACATGATCGTTTCTCCTTCAGTCAAGGCTGCATCGGTTAATGCCGCATCGGTTGATGTCGCGTCGGTGTGATTGCCGGGCACGGCGTCCAGCAGGCCACCGAGCCGGTCGAGAGCCTCGGCGTACCCCTCGGCCATCTGAAGCTCGACCGCCCGCCGCAGCGCTTGGCCGTCGGGAAAGCTCGCCGCGACTTCGACGGTGCAACCGGTGCCGTCTGAGGCGAAGGTGACCGCGGTGGGGAAAGTGCCTGTGCCGTCGGATTGCCACGCGTCGTCGGCGAAGGCGTCGTCGTAGTCCAACTCGGCTCGGGCGACGACCACCTTGTAGGTGGCGATGCTGCGGACGGGGGCGGCTGATCCGTCCACCGGCGCGATCTGGAACCGCCAGCGTCCGCCCGGCCGCACGTCCATCTCGTACACGGTCGCGGCCCAGCCCTGCGGACCCCACCAGCGACTGATCGCCTCGGCATCGGTCCAAGCCCACCACGCGCGGTCGACGCTGACGGCGTAGGTGCGGCTGATGCGGATGGTGTTGCCCGACCGGTCGATCAGGATGCCGTCGGCGGTGTCTGTGGGCATGCTCAAGCTCCTCACTGGTTCGTCTCGTCAGGTGCAGAGCCGTCGTCTTCGAGGAAGGAGCCGAGGCGATCCATCCGCTCCGACCACAAGACGGCGAATCCCTGCACCCAGTCGCTCAGCTCGCGCATCGCTTCGGGCCGCAGCCGGTAGATCCGCTGCTGAGCCCGTTTGGTCACCTCGACCACGCCCGCCTCGGCGAGCAACCGTAGATGCCGGGACACCTGCGGCTGGCCCAGGCCCAGCGCGTCGACGATTCCACCTACCGACTGCGGGCCGTCCCTGAGCAATTCGACGACCCGGAAGCGGTTCGGCTCCGAGACCGCCGTCAATCGCTGTTGCACTCTGTTGACCACGACACGAACATACACGATGACGTATATACACTCAAGCGCATGTAGCGCTGTCGTGATCGGTCGCGATCGGTCGCAATTCGTCACCCGTCGAGGAATAGGCCGCGGCTGGGCAGGGCAGGCCGCATAACCCGCGCTACATCATCTGGCGGAACGCGCAGGGCGCTAGCTCTGACCGCTGTGCCGCAGCCGGTAGCGGCCCGGAGAGATGCCGTGTTCTCGCTTGAAGGCGGTAGCGAAGGCGAAGGCGGAGCTATAGCCGACGCGTTGGGCGATCGGGGCCAGTGCGGTGTCGGAGCTACGCAGGAGCCGGGCCGCCACGGTGAGCCGCCACCAGGTGACGTAGGCCAGAGGGGGTTCGCCGACCAGCGCGGTGAACCGGCGGGAGAACGTCGCTCGCGACAGATTCGCCTTCTTGCCCAGGGCCTCGACGGTCCAGGGCTTTGCCGGGTCGTCGTGGATGGCGTGCAGTGCGTTGCTGATCGCCGGGTCGGCCAGGACGGCCGGCCAACCGGTGGTTCCGCGTGCCGACTCGTCCTCGAACCAGGCGCGCAGAACGTAGAGCAGCAGAAGATCGAGCAGGTTGGGCAGGGCGGCGTCCGTGCCCGGCCGGGGGTTCTGTACCTCGACGGCGAGCAGGGAGACAGCGGCATTCAGGTCCTGGTGCCGTCCGATCCGGGAGGGGCAATGGATGGTCTCCGGCAGGGTGCCGAGCAAGGGGTGCGGCCGGGAGCGGTCCAACTGGTAGCCGCCGCACAGCAGGGCCGTCACCCCCTGCTCACCGGCGCGGCCGGGGTCGGTCAGGGTGTGCCGGGTTCCGTGCGGAGTGAGCACGACGTCCCCCGTGCTGAGGTTCACCGCAGGCCCGTCATCGGGCACGAGCAGGCAGGCCCCTTGCAGGACCACGTGGAAGCCAGCTCCGGCGAAGGGCTCGAAATGCGTGCGCCACACGCCCGCTCTGTCCTCGCGGTTGGCGAACGGGCTGCCGGTCCGCATGGCGGCGACGACATCGCTGAGAATATCCATGCCCGTAACGATAGGCAGTGAGACGAACGCGTATTAGACAAGCACGAACTCTTATAGCTCGTCTCTCCGCGTGTCCATACGCTCGTCAACATGGAATCGATAGAGATCGGCGACATCGAGGTCACGCGCATCGTGGAGTGGCAGGGGCCCGTCGCTCCGGTCGGGGTGGTCTTCCCGGACCTCACCCCCGAGAAATGGCACGAGCACAGGTCATGGGCCGCCCCCCACTTCTGGGACACCGAGACCGACAACTACCTGGCCGCTGCGCAGACTTGGGTGGTGCGCAGCGAGGGGCGGACCATTCTGGTCGACACTGGGCTCGGCAACCACAAGGAACGCTCGTACATGCCGGCGTGGAGCCATCTGGAGACCGACTTCATCGACCGCCTGGCGGCAGTGGGTGTGCGGCCCGAGGACGTGGATGTCGTGGTGAACACGCATGTGCACGCCGACCATGTCGGCTGGAACACCACCCTGCGCGACCGTGAGTGGGTGCCGACCTTCCCCAACGCCACCTATCTGATTCACCGGGATGACTTCGCGTACTGGAATCCCAGGAATGGCGTACCCAAGCGGGGAGGCATTGGCGGGGTCAACGCCGGCGTCGCCAACGGGCCGATGTTCGAGGACAGCATCGATCCCGTTCACCGCGCCGGCCAGACCTTGTTGTGGGAGACCTCCCATCGCATCGACGGCAGTCTCCGGCTGGAACCCGCTCCTGGGCACACTCCGGGCTCAGCGGTGCTTCATCTGCGGTCCGGTACGGAACACGCCTTGTTTGTCGGCGACTTGCTCCACACTCCCCTGCAGATACTCCAGCCGCACGTCGATACATGCCTGAGCGAGGATCAGCGGGCAGCGTCGAAGTCCCGTCGTCGTGTCCTTGAGTACGCCGCGGACACCAACGCCTTGCTCATCCCCGCGCACTTCACCGGCCCCGGAGCGGCTGAGGTCCGCCGTGACGGCTCATCCTTCGCCATCAAGAAGTGGGCACCGTTCAGCGCTTCTTCGAATTGATCGTCCAGGGGTACGCCTCGGCACGCCGGGCACGCCGGGCACGTCGGCGTGCTCGGTCTGCGGTCCGTCGGACGCACCATCCGCAGTGGTGTGGCGATCTTCGAAACCACCTGGCCGCCTCACCTGCCCGCGGTGGTGCGACGGGTGAGCAGCGCGCCCAGCGCGATCATTCCGATGCCGAGGACGAAGTGCAGCCAGTCGTCAGCGTTGTTGAGCGGAACGAAGTTGGCGCTGCTGTGGTGGTCGACGATCAGGCCGTAGAGCCACAGCACCAGGTAGATGGCGCCTCCGGCCAGCAGGAACGTCCGGGCTCCGGAGGCGGTCCGGGCCATGGCCAGGCCCGCGACGCCGAAGGCCAAGTGCACCAGGTTGTGCAGGATGGAGGTCTGGAAAATGCCCAGCAGTTCGGCGCCGGAATTGTGGGACGCGAACTTCATGGTGTCGTAGTCCGTGGTGATCCCCGGAATGAAGCCCAGTACCCCAACCAGCAGGAATACGGATCCGACGAGCAGGGCCGCCTGCTGGACCGGGCTACGGGCACCCCGTGTGGTGTGTGTACGTGCAGTCATGACGGTGGCCTTCCTCCTCAGGAGGCGCCTCGGTGAGCGCCGGTGTGCGGTGAGCCCCCTCCATCGCTCGGGTCTTTGTGTGGTCTCAGGTATTCGGCTTCAACGGCACGACAACGTCTCATCGCCGTTTGCGCCGGACCGCTGCGACGGCCGCGACGGCCGCGACGGCCGCGGCAAAGGAGAGGAGCACACCGGTCAGCAAGCGCGTTGCCAGGCGGTCGCCGAGGGACGGCGGGGTGTGGATGTGTGGGGGCGCTCTTGCGTACGGATTCCCAGACGGTGCCGAGCCGACGCAGTTGGGCGGCGTCCATGGCGTCCTGCAGTCCTGCAGCCGGGGCAGGAGTTCGTCTTCCTCGTCCCTGATGCCCTGCTGTATCAGCGCGAAGCCTATGGCCGGAGGCGTACGTGCCGCTGACGGAGTGCGGCTCCCGGTGAGGCGTTAGCAGCACACGGCCCCTCGGCCTCTTCCAACATCACACCACTGATCGGGCCTGACAGCGACCGGTGCACGGAACGCCACGTTTCCCGCCCGGGCTCAGAACCTGATGCTCAACAGTGACAGCACTGGGAAGGGCTTTGTCGGCACGTCGCACGCCGCCTGGCGCATCGCATTATTCGGGAAATTGATAGCGCGCGGTGCAGGAAGTTCGCGTCGGTGAGCAGGGCCAGCGGCCCGTACCGCAGCAGCAGGGTGGCGTTGCCGACGAACTGAACCTGCACCGGCGTATGCCCTGACGACACCATGGCGATCCTCTCGTGCGGCGTCCTCCGGCAGTGGGGTAACCCGTTTCCCAGAGGCTCCACACCCCGGGCGGGCACGCCGCGGAGGTCATCGCCACAGAGGACGGCCCGATTCATCGTGGCTCGCGGTGGCGATCAGCATCGCCAGCGAGAAGCCCTGGCGGGGCAGGACCTGGTCCCAGCCCGACACCCACCAGTCGTTGTGCACCGCCATGTCCCGGCGCGGCCCGGGCACAGACAGATCCTCAGTCATCCACAGCAGCTCTTCCTCGAAGGACGGCCAAACGCTCGCAGCGTACGCAGTGCGGTGGGGTGCACACGAAGCGTTCTCACGCCGGTGATGGATAACTGGATCTCGCTCAGGGGCCGTTGGGCCACTGGGCCACTTGCTGCTCCTCGCCCACCATTGGCCCTTGGCCGCCGAGTAGTGGGAACTGCACGACGGCCGACGCCGGATCGGATCGTGGCCACGGCCACGGCCACGGACCATCGACGCGTACTTCGCCGTCGGACAGCCGCTGCTGATGCCGCTGCCAGAGGAGCTGTTCGAAACCGGGCAGGTGCTTAGTTTACGACCAGAACGTGGAAGTCGCCCGGCACGAATGGCTGATCGCTACCGTCTCGTCAGCATCCGAGACGACGACGCCTGTCGCGGTGGCGCCGCCAGAACCGGGGTTCCGGACCCAACTTATGGATGCTGTTGGTGATCCGGTGGAGCGTGTATCGAATGTCGGCGGCTGCCCCGGTCACGCCGCAATCGCGTCCTCACCAGCCAGGAACGGATTCAACAGCCTGAGCAGGGCGTCCGGTCGGTGCAGTGGAATGATGTGGCCACAGTCTTCGATGACGTGTCCGGTGAGGTCGTCGGTGACGGGGCGGAGTTGGCGTTCCAGTGCGGCGCCGACAGGTTGGGCGCCCAGCGCCAGTGTCGGCACCGTCAGGCGGGCGGTGGTGACCGCCTGCGAGATCTGCAGTGCGCTTTCCGGCAGGGCCCGGTAGTACGAGAACGCGCGGCTCAACGCGTGGCTGCCCGTGTACGCGTGGACGAAGGCGTCCCGGATGGCAGGGGGCACTCCGTCGCCGAGCGTGCCGGCGTGCAGGAACCAGTCGATGTAATCGGCCTCGTGGCCTTCCAGTACGGTCTCGGCGAGGCCGGGCGCGGCGGTATGGAAGCCGAACCACCACGGCGGCCCGCCGGCAAGGAAGTCCTCGGCGCCGGGCAGCCCGCCCAGCACGGACTCCATGACGACCAGGCGTCGGACGAGACCGGGGTGGCGTAGGGCGAGGAGGAAGGCCGGCGGGGTACCCGCGTCGATGCCCACTACCGCGGCAGAAGACACGCCGAGCTCGGTGAGAAGCGCCGCGGCGTCCTCGGCCAGGGTGCCGGCGTCATACCCGGAGGCGGCCGGGCCACTCGCGCCGAATCCGCGCAGGTCCGGCGCGATGACGCGGTAGCGGTCGGACAGGTCGGCCATGACGTCCGTCCATAGCTCCCAGGTGTGCGGAAAGCCATGCAGCAGCAGGACGGCCGGGCCGGATCCGGCTAGGGCAACGTTGAGTTCGACACCGTTGACGGGGACGCGGCGCAGTTCGGGCATGGAGGGGCTCCAGGGAGGCGGTGAGGAATGGTGACAGGGTCACGCTAGGGAACTACCCTGGTCCTTCCAAGACGGCACTTTCCCATCAGGTGGTGAGCCCGAAGTGACCACGCCCACGCCCGGCGAACTCGGTCAGCGGCCCGGTGAGCGCGGCGATCTGCTGGATCCGCGCTGCCCGACCCGCCAGTTGCTCGACCGTATCGGGACCAAGTGGACGTCGATGGTGGTCAAGGTGTTGGCCGAGACGGATCCCGGCGAGCTCCGGTTCGCGGAACTCCGGCGTCGCATCCCGGGCATCTCGCAGAAGATGCTGTCTGTCACGCTGCAGAGTCTGGCCCGTGATGGCCTGGTCGCGCGCCGTGTGGAACCCACGGTGCCGCCCGCCGTCCACTATCGGCTCACCGAGCTCGGCCTGTCCCTCGAAAGCCCGCTCTCCGCTCTGCGGGTCTGGGCCGAGACACACATGCCGGAAATCGACCGCAGTAACCGGCTCGCCGAAGCCCGAGAGACCGCACAGACCTGACAGAAAGAGCGATGGTCACAGCCACTCGGCGACCGCGCGGTGCCTCTTGGGGCGGTTGATCCCGCACTCGATCGCGCGGCGGTCGGCCGCCACGTGAGCCGGGCCTCCGACGGTTGCGCGCCTGATCGGTCTTGTCCGGCCGTTCTACTGGAGCTGCCGGGACAAGCCAACGGCGGCTTCGGCTAGACGCACGCGCAGACCGCTCCGCTCTCGCTACAGATGGCCGTGGCCGTGGTGGTGCTGAGACTCGTGCCGCTGCTAGGCAGTTTCGTTTGGATCATCGGGCGGACCAGAGGAAGATGCCCGCGATGTGGAGTCCGGCCAGGTAGATGGTGGCGGTCTTCTTGTAGCGGGTGACGATGCCGCGCCACTGCTTCAGACGGTTGATGCACCGCTGGTGCACCCCGGCCGGCTTGCCACTTCGCCCACCACTCGTCGACCGCCTTCAGCGACACCCCAAAAACCGTTGCCACGTCCTCACGGTCCCACCCCGTCACCAGCGCGGCCACCGCCCGCAGCCGCAGGGCCCACTGCGCCGACGGCGACAGATGCTGCGCGTCCCCCACCAGATCGCTCACACACCACCAACGCCCCAGAACCGAAACCGTTTCGGATCAATAGAGCTTCCGAAGGGTCCGAAGGGCCCGGCCCGTCACGGCTGCCGGCATGCCCGGCCAGGCAACGGATTCGGATTCTGGCGTGACTGCTGCTGGACCAGCGCTTCCACCTCGCGATTCAGACTACTTCGCCTAAAAAGGTCACGGAACGAAGGAGGCTCATGCAGGATCGCGGTAGAAGCCTTTGACTCATTGGGGGAAACCAGTGGTCACCCGACCGTACAGACGAGATCGATTACGCACTGCACGGCAACGGACAGCTCCGGGCCGTATCCGACCCCGACTGCGCGAGGAGCCTCCCAAACCAACGTCCGACGCCGAACCCTCACCAGCGCGGTGGGTTGGCTGGACGCACGTCATCTCGCTCACAGGGGCAGCGCTCGCAGCAATTGCTGCCGTCGGAGGGCTATGGGCCCAGGCAGTCGCTACTTACTGGAGCCAGCAGACAGCAAAGGACCAACTGTCCCAGTCCCGCGATGAAGATGTCAGACAGGTTCGGAGCCAAGCAGCGAAGGTGACCTACTGGGGCGGCGGCGGCTCGGCCTTTGAGTGGGGCGGCACGGGAACTCTTACCTCCGCCGGTGACGGGTCGGCGGCTCTCCACGTGCTAAATAGGTCACCCGACCCAGTTCCATATGCGAATATTGCCATTAAAATTACCGACAAAAATAGTCAGAATGATATTCAGAGTGAGATATGGGTTATCTCCTTGAGGAGCATCCCTCCCTGCACTCACATCGAGTACCAAGACTCCGACCTGACGCTTGGGTTCATTCAGGCCGAGGGCGAGGAGCCGTCAACGCTTGCCAATCTAGAAGGCATCTGGGGACCCACTTCCATGCATTTTACCGACACCAAGGGAGTGGAATGGTTGCGTACGGAATCTTCCCTGAAGAAAGGGGAGGCGCCAAAATTTTTCCACGAGGCCAGCGCGTCGAGAATGGGAGTTGTCGGCGTCGACGCGAAAGTCAGCAAAGCCGAGTCCTGTAGGGACGCTTAGGGAGCCATCTCCTTTTGGGCGAATCGGCATTCTGTGCATCATGGTGGGGATCGTTGAGCGGCTGGTGCCGGGCGAGTTGGGGAGTTGTTCCAGCGGGTGGTGCCGGAGGCGCCCTCGCGACCGCAGGGCGGTCGTCGGCGTCGGTAGGGGGATCGGAAAATGCTGGCCGCTATCGTCTTCGTAGCCACGTCGGATTGCGCCTGGCAGCAACTGCCTTCGGCGTCGTTCGGTCCCTCCGGAGCGACCGCCCACCGGCGGTTCTCGGAGTGGTCGAAGGCCAGGTGTGGGCCTAGGCCGTTTCGTTTGGGTCATCGGACGGACCAGAGGAAGATGCCCGCGATGTGGAGCCCGCCTGGTAGATGGTGGCGGTCTTCTTGAAGCGGGTGGCGATGCCTCGCCACTGTTTCAGGCGGTTGATGCACCGTTCGACGGTGTTGCGCTGCTTGTAGGTCTCGCGGTCGAAGGCTGGTGGCCTGCCGCCCCGGCTGCCCCGACAGAGCCGGTGGCCGCGCTGGTCTGCGGGGACGGGGATCACGGCCCGGATGCCGCGCTTGCGCAGGTGCTCGCGGATCGCGCGGGCGGAGTACGCCTTGTCGGCCAGGACCACATCCGGCCTGGTGCGAGGTCGTCCTCGCCGACGGGGAACCCCCAGGCGGGCCATGGCCTCGGTGAAGGCAGGTGCGTCACCGGCTTGTCCAGCGGTGAGGACGAACGCGAGGGGCCGGCAGCGGGCATCGGCGACGAGGTGGGCCTTGGTGGTCAGTCCACCGCGGGAACGGCCGATGGCGTGGTCGCCGGATTCGCCGGCCGGGGCCCCCTTTTTACGGTCCGGCGCCATCAAGCGCTGAACTACCTTGATTTCCCGCAACGTTGATGAAAGGACGCCTGATGCCCGACCAGCCCGTCCAGCCCTACCAAACCAACCAGACCAACCAGACCGTCCAACCCATCCAGCCCGTCATCCCCGGCTTCCATCCCGATCCCAGCATCTGCCGGGTCGCCGACGACTACTACCTCGCCTGCTCCAGCTTCGAGTACTTCCCGGGCATCCCCCTCTTCCACAGCCGCGACTTGCTGCACTGGACCCAGGTCGGCAACGTCCTGGACAGGCCGGAGCAGTTGCGGCTGCCCGTCGGCATGCCGTCGTCCGGCGGGATCTACGCGCCGACGCTGCGCCACCACGACGGCCGCTTCTGGCTCATCGTCACCAACTGCGCGGAGGGCGGCGGCAATCTGCTGGTCACCGCCACCGACCCGGCGGGCCCCTGGTCGAGCCCGGTCCGGCTGCCCGGCGTCAACGGCATCGACCCGGACCTGGCCTGGGACGAGGACGGCACCTGCTGGTGTACGTACGCCGGTGTGAGCCAGGTCGCCATCGACCCGTACACAGGGCGCACGCTGGGCGAGGAGCGCCGTCTGTGGTCCGGGGCGCCTGGCGCCAAGGCTCCCGAGGCACCGCACCTGCACCGGATCGGTGAGTACTGGTACCTCCTCATCGCGGAGGGCGGCACCGAGCGCGGGCACGGCGTCTCGATCGCACGCGGACCCAGCCCGGCGGGACCCTTCGAGCCGTGCCCGCACAACCCGGTCCTCACCCACCGCGGCACGGACCACCCCGTGCAGAACACCGGCCACGGCGACCTGGTGCAGGCCCCGGACGGCTCGTGGTGGCTGGTGTTCCTCGGTGTGCGGCCGCGCGGCGGCACCCCCGGCTGGCACGTGATGGGCCGCGAGACGTTCCTCGCCCCGGTCACCTGGACCGAGGACGGCTGGCCGGTCGTCGGCGACCTCGTCGCGCCCGGCACCCTTGCGGTGGACGAGCCCTTCCGGGACGACTTCGATCTCCCCGAATTCCACCCGTCCTGGATCTCCGTACGCGACCGGTCCCCCGAGCACTGCACCACCAAGGAGCGCCCCGGCCGGCTGACCCTGCGGGCCCGCGGCGCGTCCCTCGACGAGCCGGACGCCGTCTTCATCGGCCGCCGGCAGCAGCACCTCGCCTGCCGGGCTGGCGCGTTGATCGATGCGACGCAGGGCGTCGGCGGTCTCGCCGTCCGCCTCGACGAGCGGCACCACTACGGCATCGAGACGGACGGCACCCAGGTGCGGGTCATCTCACGGGTCGGTTCGGTGCGGGCCGTCGTGGCCACGCTGCCGGTACCCGCGGGCTCGGTCGTCCTGTCCATACGGATCACGCAGCCGCCCCAGCCGCACGACTCACGCACCGGACCCGACGTCGTCACCCTGGGCGTGGAGCAGTCCGACGGCGCGTTCACCGTACTCGCCACGCTCGACGGCCGCTATCTGTCGACCGAGGTGGCCGGCGGGTTCACGGGCCGCGTCATCGGCCTGTACGCCGCCCAAGGCACCGTCCACGCGGACTGGTTCACGTACGAGCCGACGACCTGAGCGCACCGCCCCCATGGATTCCGCCCGTACGCACGTCGTCCTGCGGGCGGAGCACCTCCCACCCCCTCCCGAATCCGAAGGGACACAACGCGGCTGGTGGAGGCGGCGGGCGGGCGCTACGACGAGTTGACTCGAATCGCCACGCGGCTCGTGGTCCGTGACAGCACGGCTCCGCCGCCGGAGGGCTGAGGCGACCGCTGGTTCACCGAGTGGGCGGCAACCGTGTCGGCCGCTGCCCCCAGCGCCGCCGTGGACAGTGCGCCGGCGGTGACAGGCCGGGTCGGCGGCCAACGCGTCTACTACTTCGACGGCGCCCACCGGCCGGTACGCCGGCTCGTGTATTACTTCGGCGAGCGCGACCGCCCCGGCCGTCTCAGACGACCTCGTATGTGTCCACCACCTTCCACAACTTCGGCCCCAGCCCCCGAGATGAACCTCTTCCGGCAGCTCACGGACATCGCGACCGTCTACCACAAGGACGGCGGGCCCCCGTCCTCCGTCGTCTCGGGCGAAGCGCCAGCTGTCGACGGAAGGTCGAGAGAAAGGACCGACCCGACCGCTCCCGACCTTCGGCGGAGCAGCCCCGGATGCGGCACCCGTTCACGTTGCAGCCGCGGAAAGATCAGCTCGGTGAGAGGAACACGACGATGTCTGTCTCGTTGCCCGGTATGGGTTCGGGCTCCTGCCAGCCGATGCGGCGGTAGAACGCGAGCGTTTCATGCGCCTCGTTCCAGGCCAGCAGCCATGCCCGACCGCTGGGTGCGGTGGCGGTGAGGGCAGACAGCAGCCGGCGCCCCAGACCCGTCCCGCGGGCGTGTGACCGTACTCCCAACTCGTCGATCTCCAAGCCGCCGACCAGGAGTTCGTTCACCCGGTCGGCGCCGAGCCGCCTGGTCACCTTCCCGTAGGCACGGTCGGTACGGAATGGATCCTGCGTGGCCCACCCCGTGACGAACCCTTCCACTGTGCCGTCGTCCGACATGGCCAGGAAGGCGCGGAATCCGGGGCGGTACGCATCCGTCTCCAGCCGTTCCCTGAACGCAGCCTGGGTCGCCTCGGCGTCCCGATGCTCCCAGGGCGGGGCGGTGAAGATCTCGACGTAGGCGTCGACGATCTCATCAGCGACAGCAAGGATGTCCGACCCGTAGTACCGCATGGCGGGCCAGCCTACCGCCCGCCCATTGCCCAGGGGTGTCAGGTCCAGGACGAGCTCGTCAGCCCGTGGCTACTGTGGCTACATCGAACTGTCTGCCAGAACACGGTCGAGTGCCGCCCGGCCTACGGGTCCCCAGTGCGGCTTGCCACCGGGAAGGCCCCGGTCGCCGTTCTGCCCCATGAGCATCAAGAAGAGGCTCTTCAAAGCGGCCAGCCCGCGGGCGCGCCGGATCGTCGCCTCGTCTGCATGCCCGTACCTGTCGAAGAACCGTGCGGCCGTGCCCGCGGGCAGCAGCACCCAAGCGGCGGCAAGGTCCCACGCTGGATCGCCGGCGAACAGGTCACCGAAGTCGACGATGCCGGAGAGCGTTCCATCCGAGACGACGACGTTCGCGGGGTGGAGGTCGCCGTGCACCCACACCGGCGGGCCCTCCCATCCAGGCGCCGCAACGGCGTCGTCCCAGACAGCCCGGACGGTCCGGACGGTCCGGACGGTCCGGGCGGTCCGGGCGGTCCGGGCGTCGGCTGCGATGTCGTCGGGGGCAATGGCCTGGAAGAAGTCCTCGAAGCCGTCCGTGCAGTTCCTGGGATGGGCACCGCGGTCCGTGGCGATCGGCGCCTCGGCGGGCGCCTCCACATGGAGGGCCCGGAGGAAGCCTGCCAGAGTGTCGGCCGCGTGCGTGCCGCGACTGATCGAGCCGTGGTCCAGCGGCTCACCGGGAACCCACGTCATCACGGTCCAGTGCTTGGGGAAGCGCTCGGACGGTTCGCCGAACCGCACAGGGTTCGGGACCGGGAGCGGCAGGCGCGGGGCCAGCACGGGTAGCCACCGCCGCTCCTTGAACTGGAGCTCCGGGGTGGGGTCCATGCGCTGCATGCGCACGGCCAAGTCGTCGCCCAGGCGCCACATCTGGTTGCCCCAGCCGCCCGGCACCTCGCGGATGGCCAGCCCCGCAAGGTCTGGATGCTGCTCGTGCAGCAGGTCACGGACCAGGTCTGCGGTGATCTTGATGTCGGTCATACGAGGTCACAGTACCGATGGCCGACCTCGGCATGTCGGCCTTTACGCGGGTGAAGTGAGGGGTCGCCTTGTTCC
The DNA here is from genome assembly GCF_055587985.1 of Streptomyces sp. NPDC046335. Taxonomy (NCBI): domain Bacteria; kingdom Bacillati; phylum Actinomycetota; class Actinomycetes; order Kitasatosporales; family Streptomycetaceae; genus Streptomyces; species Streptomyces sp. NPDC046335. The sequence continues at coordinate 162,858 of NZ_JBVJFF010000014.1, forward strand.
CTTTCCGTCACACCTTGCCGATTCCCAGCGTGTTCATCATCGGCAGCATGCCCGACCCGAGGACCGCGACCCAGTAGTCCCCCAGTAGGTCGCCGAGCCGGGCCATGTCGGATGCACCCAGTGCCTGCCAGGGCGGTGCCGCCAACTCGTCCGTGTGACGCTCGACCTCGGCGCGCAGCTCACGCCCCATGCCGGTCGCCGTGCCGTCCGGCTCCAACAGGCCTCGCTCCACCAGCCGTTCGCGCGCCGCGACCCACTCCTCCTTGCTCCAGCCCCGGCTCCCGAAGACCTCCTCGGGCGCCGCCCCGACTGCCGCGAACGACACCAGTGACTCCACCGGGTCGAGCCCCGCGATCAGCAGCGCCGCGAGATGGCCGTCCCCACGGTGCTCGCGCAGGATCGTCGCGGCCTGCCAGAGCACCAGGTGCTGGGCGTCCGGCCAGGGCTGCGCGGCGTTGGCGGCGGCGAGTGGCCGGCCCGCGTGCACGGCAGCCTCGGCGGCACGGCGGGCCAGAGCGGCGGCCTCGGCCAGCTCGGGGCTGTCGATACGGTCACCGAAGAGCGCGCGGTACGCGCGGTCGACGGCACGATGGCGAGCAGCGAGGACGGCCTCGGGTTCCGCGGCCTTCCATACGGAGGGAATGTGCTCCCTGACCGTCTCCGGACTGAAGCTGTAGAACGCGGACGTCACCTGCTCACTCCCGACCGCCCCGAGCGGCGCGGCCCGCCAGGCGAAGTAACTCGGCCAGCGGCCGGGCTTGATGCCGAGCCGGTCCGACTCCTCGAAGGCCTCCGGGGCGAAATAGACCACCGCGTGGAGTGGCTCCAGCAGATGCCACAGCTGACGTACTCGGCTGAGCTCGATCTGATCCTTCTGGTCCCTCTGGTCCCTCTGGTCCCTCTGGTCTCTCTGATCCCTCTGATCCGGCATGCGCTTCCCCGTTCTGCTCATCCATTCACCCGAACTTGACACCGACTAGATTGCCCACCCTCCCTCAAACTTGTCAATGACTAGATGTGGCGTAATCTGCTGACCATGCCCACCACCAAGAGCAGCTCGTACCATCACGGCGATCTGCGCCACGCCGTCCTGGCCGCAGCCCTCGATGTGATCGCGGCCGAGGGCCCCGGCGCCCTGAGCATGCGCGACCTCGCCCGTCGCGCCGGTGTCTCGCACGCGGCTCCGGCCCACCACTTCAAGGACCGCACGGGTCTGCTGACCGCGATCGCCACGGACGGTTACGAACTGCTGGCGGACGCCCTCGCCGACGCCGATGGTCTACGCGAACGCGGGGTGCGTTATGTCCGGTTCGGGGTCGAGCATCCCGCGCACTTCCAGGTCATGTTCCTCCCGGATCTGCTACGCGGTGACGACGCGGCCCTGCTCGCCGCCCGCGCACGGGCCGGGGCCGAACTGAGTGCCGGGATCTCCGGGGTACCGGCAAGTGGCCGCGGCGAGGACGCCCGGCTCGCGGGGGTCGCCGCCTGGTCGCTCGCCCATGGCTTCGCCACGCTCCTGCTGAGCGAGAACCTGCGGGAGCCGGTGGGCGAGCGGGATCCGGAAGATGTGTTCCGGGCACTGGCCGAGCTGCTGTTCTCCGGCAGCCGGGAATAGTTCGCCCCCGAGAACACCGTGGCCTCGATCGCGAAGCTGCTCGGTGCCTCCCGCGGAGCGGTCCCGGAGCGTCACCGCCGTCGCGGCGGCTGCCCTGTCTCTCCAGACGGTTATGGACGTATGGTCTGGCCCTGTGCGGCGCCTTCCACCGCTGTCACATATGCCCGTATGCCCGGGCGACCTCCGAGACGGGAGTCCCGTCGTTCCCGTCCGCGCCCATTCTTTCCAGGGATTCCTTGATCTCGTCATCCGTCACTGACTCCAGCTCCACCAGTGCGTCTTCCCTCATCCGGGTGAGCCATCCGGTCAACTGCCGGTCGGTCAGCGGCGGGTGGTGCGGGCAGTGCGCCGCATCGCGGATGAACCGCCGGGCCCGTGCGCAGGTTCACGGCGCGCTGCCCCCCGAGCGGAAGAACTGTCACCTTCTGCGATAGCGGTCATGCACTCGGCTTGAGGACCCACCGCAGTGCGGGCTGTGCCGGGAGAAATCCGTTGTCGCGCCACCGCCGCGGTCGCATACTTCAGGGCGTGACCACCCAAGTCGACTCCAACGCCACCGTCACCATGCCCGTCACTGTGCGCGATTTACTGCCCCAGGATTTGCCGGCGTGCACCTGGTCCGGCTCGGCCACCCACCTGCGCCACGTGGAGCGAGAGCTGGCACGCGCTGCGGCGGGTGAGGTGGACTACCTGGCGGTATGCACTCCTGCGAATTCTCCGGTGGCGATCGGCGGCATCGACTACCAGCTCTCCGAGGAAGCCGGCACCCTGTGGCAGCTCGCCGTGCTGCCGGCGCTGCAGTCCTGCGGCTTGGGAACGCTGCTCGTCCGTGCTGCCGAACAGCGGATCCGGCATCGGGGGCTGCGCAGGGCCGAATTGGCTGTGGAGGAGGACAACTCCCGGGCGCGCGCCTTGTACGAGCGCCTGGGCTACGTCGCGTACGGCCGCGGGCCGGAGGCCTGGGACGAGGAAGGGCCCGACGGGTCGGTCCGTCGCCACGAGACGATGTGCGTTCTCATGCGAAAGAGCCTCTGAGCCCCGTCCGGCTGCGGCACGTACTCAACAGGGGCTAGCCGCCCGGGTGCAGAGTCCTGTCGAACTGGGTCCTGGCACAGACCTTGCGGAGCCAACTGCCCGGAAGTGGGCAATGACGGGCCGGCGGTGGACCAGGATGCGTGAACGTGGCGTCGACTGCGTCGGTCCAGGTGGAGAGCGAGTGTGGAGCCGAGGCGGTTGCTGGTGTCTCGCCGAAGTCGCGGACATACGTCGAAGTCGAAGTCGAAGCCCAGCGGGGCCGCCAGCCGGGCGCCGGCCCCGGCCCCGGGCCCCGACCGGCACGGCCGGCCTGGTCGGCACGGCCGGCCTGGTCGGCACGGCCGGCCTGGTCGGCACGGCCGGCCTGGTCGGCAGACACCCCAGTGAGCGTCAATTCAAATCGCCGGACGAGCACAAGGCACAGCGCGCCGCACGGTCAGTTCCGGGCCCAGCGGGCGTACTCCTGCTCGGTCGCGTCGGCCTCGGTGAGCCGCCCCAGGCTTCGGAGCAGTTCCGCCTGGGCGGTCAGGGAGTTGAGGTAGGCCGGCAGGAAGGCGTCCGGATCGAGGCCGGCCAGTTTGCGGAGGATCCAGGTCGCCTCGACGCCGAAGGGCAGCGCCTCTAGATCGCGGCCGTCCTCGGCGAGGAAGGCGGTATGGTAGGTCAGCATGTCGGCGTAGTGGAGGGTCGCCTCGGTGACCTCGGCGCGCTGAGGCAGCCCCCAGGTCCGGCAGAAGTCGATCCCCTCGACGGCCGCGGTGTCGGCCGCGGGACCGTCGTCTTCCGTGTCATGGCCGACGACCACCTCCCACAGGGCGGCGGTGAACGCGTCCGCGAGGCCGACCGCACTGCCCTCGTCCACGATGAGTTCCCGGCACCTGCCTGCCGCCTCCGTCACCAGGGGCAGCCCGGCCCGGTTGTCGCCCATCTCCCGATGACAGCGGGCGGCGGAGATCAGGACCCCAACCAGCAGCGGAGTCTGACCAGGAGTGTCACGGAAGATCCCGGCCGCGGCGAGCAACGCGTCCAGCGCGGCATCGAACTGACCGAGCTCCGCCCGGCAGTTGCCGAGCCCCAGGTGGACGAGTCCGAGCTCGAACGGGGGAACCTCGTGCGGCTCGGCCGTCACGGCCACGGCCAGGCCCTCCTCGAACAGGCTCACCGCGTCCGCGAAGCGGCCGAGAACGGTCAGGCACTGACCGTGCACCCGCAGGGCACTCACCAAACTGGGGGCCGCGTGCGCCGCCCGGGCCATCGTGATGGCTTCCAGGCCGACCCCGTACGCCTCGTCGACGTCCCCGAGCACGGTGAGCGCCGCGGCCTGCACCACCAGGTTCGCCGCAATGCGGCCTCGGACCGTCGGCGAGGGCTCGCTGTCCTGCCACCATCGCGCGGCCAGCCGCGATCGCCGCAGCGCCGGCTCCGGCCGACCCAGTTCCTGTAGGCAGACCGCCGACATGAACGCGGCGTCGGCCAGCCCGGGCAGGGCGGAAGCGGGCAGATCCGAAGCCTCGTACCCCTCGATGACCCGATCGAACGCGGCCAAGGCAGCGTCGTACTCCCCGCGGCCGAATTCACCCCGTCCCTCGATGGTGTGGGAGGTCAGTAACGTGGCGACCACCGGGTTCGTCGGCGGCAACTGCTCCAGAGCGGCCCGTGCCAGCGCGGCGTGGCCGACTGCCTCGGCCGGCCGGTCGACGGCGAGGTACGCGTTCGCCAAGACGGTCTGCGCCTCGGCTTGCATCGCCGCCAGGCTCGGCCAGCGGCCGATCGCGCCGTCCTCGCCGAACGAGGACACCGCTCGGGCCAGTTCGGCCGTCGCGCGCTCCGTGAGTACGACGACGTCGGCACGCTGGTCGACGGCGAGCGACGCGCGCGCCAGGGCCAGCTCGGCTATGCCGCGGACCAGCGGCAACAGCGGTTCACTGGCGGCCACCGGAGCAATGACGTCCACGGCCTCCCGGGCGCTGCGCATGGCCGCCTCGGGCGTGCCGAGCTGGTACGCGGACAGCTGCGCCAACGCGCTGCCAAGACTCAGCAGCGTCTCGTCGCGCTCCTCGGGGTCCGTGTATTCATCGATCCGCAGCTCGAAGCGTGCGAGCGCGATCGACTGATGTACGAAGCCCATGGCGACGTCCATCCGGTCAGCGGCGGCGAGCATGACGGACAACGTGTCCAGGCCCTCGCCGATGTCCTCGAACACGTCCAGCATGGCCTGTTGCGGCAGCGGCAGCGCGTCCGGGTCCAGTTCCGCCAGCTCGGCATCGCTCATCGAGGTCAGCCAGTCGTAGGGCTGGCGGCCCGCCAGGAGTTCCGCGAGAACGTGCAGCATCCCGCGAACGTCGTCTGCCTCCTCGGTCACGCCCCCGTCGGCCGCGAGTCGGTCGACGGCTTCCGTGAGGGCCTCCGCCGCGGCCTCGACATCGCCGCTCCACAGCAGATGCAGCCCCCGGAAGGCACTGACCTCCGCGAGCACCGCGGCAAGCTCGGGCGTCTCGGGCAGGTTGCGCAGGAGCGCCGTGGCCTCCTCGACCTCAGCGGCGGCCCGCTGCCGCTGAGCGGATGTCAGCCGCAGCGGGTCCATGCCGGCATACGACAGCGCGGCGATCTTCGCGAGGACCGCCTTTCCGAAATCCGCCTCGTACTGTGCGAAATGCTCAGGGCCCAGCCGCTGGAACTCGGCGATCGCTTCGTTTGCGTAGGCGAGCGCCGCATCGGCCACGTCGTCCTCATCGTCATTACCGCCACCACCGCCACCACTGTCACCACCGTCATTGCCGTCATTACCGTCACCGAGTTCGTCGGCGATCGTGCTGAGAAATTTCGCGTACTCGGCCCGCGAGCGGTCGTCGGTGACGAACCGTCGGCGAAGCCCGACACTCTCCGCGAGCACCCTTGCGGTCAGTGTGTGGTCGGACAGGTGCTTCGTGAGGCCGTGCAACGCGTCGGACACCGCGATCGCGTTTACCGGGGCCTCGTCGGCGGGCAGCGCGGCGATGCGCGGGGCGAGGCGCTCGGCGAGGCCGGTGCTCAGCCAAGCCGCCAGCGTGATCAGCGCGGAGCTGTGTTCCGCGGTCCACCGGTCGTGCTCCGGTTCGCTCCAGGCGGGTGGACGCAGCGGTCGCGGCTCCCCGAGGGCACCCTGGGAGCCTCGAAGACCTTGGGGACTTGGGGTATCGCGCAGACTTGACGCCAGCTGCGCCAGCGGCTCGACCAGTGGCTGAAGCACATGACCGGCGAAGTCGCGGCCGATGCGCAGCTCGATCGCCTCGACACACACGTCCAAGGCGGCCGCCTCATCATCCAGGCTGGCCAGGCAGGAGGCGAGGTTGACCAGCGTGTCGCAGCGCTCGATCAGCCCGCCGGTGTCCGTGCCGCCGCCGTCGCGCGCCAGGGCGGCCGCCGCGGTCAGGGCCTCCCGCGCGGCCGGCCAATCGCCGCTGTTCGCCTGGCCGGTGCCGACGTTGTACCAGGCGCGCGCCAGGCGCCGGGGCTGGTCCGGGCCGAGCGAACGGGCGACAGCCAGCGCCTCGGCCGCCAGGGCCGTCGCCGCGGCGGCGTCGAGGGCAGTGGCGGCCTCCGCGGCCAGGTCGGTCAGCGCGTCCACCCGGACCGGCACGGTCTGCACGTACGGCGGCTGGGCCTCACACCAGGCGAGCGCCAGTTTCGCGAGCAGGCTCATCAGCCGGCGGTAGCTGTCCTCGCGGCGCGGGACCCGGCGGACGGCCGCGGCTGCGGCTGCCAGCGGGGGCTGTGCCTGCCCGCCGTCCAGGACCCGGTTCAGGGCGATCTCGATCAGGCCGGGCAGCCGGCCGCCGGGCTCCGCCGCGGCCTGGGCCACGAGCGCGCCGAGGCATTCGGCGAGGAAGTTGTGGAGGGCGTCGCGGACACCTGCCCGGTTGCCGGCCGCGAGGCTCAGCGACTCCAGCATGTTCGCGGCGTGCTCGGCGGTGCTCGACTCGTGCCGATAGACCGACACCACCAGCTTTGACAGCCCCGGTTCGGCGGCGAGCAGCTGCTCGGCCAGCAGGTCCGGCTCGAGCGCGGAGATCCGGGAGCCGGCTCCGAACAGCTCGGCCAGCCAGTTCCGGACGTTGCCGCGGACCAGCCCGCCGGCGTCTGCCAGGTCCGGGATCGCCGACAACAACCGGGGCACGACGTCGATCTCGGGTTTGGTCAGCGTGGCCAGCGCGACGACCTGGTGCGCCAGCGGAGCCGAGACCTGGTCGATCCCGTGTTCGGTGCGCCGCCGCAGCCAGTGCCCCATCTCCCGGTCCAGGAACTTCGTCATGACGTCCGCGGCAGTCGGATAGACCTCACCGCGAATCGCCAGCAGCACGGCGACGTGCACCTTCAGCGGATTGCCGTACGCCTCGTCGGTGAGGTCGAGTCCGGACAGGTCAGCCGCGCCGCCGCCGAACGCCTGGCGGGCCGATTCCCGGTGCTGCAACCGGTCGTCGCCCGTCAGCCCGCCGACGCGCAGCCGGACGACGACCCGCGGCCGGGCGATGAAGTCACTGCGGGTGATCCGCTTGGCGTTGGCCCACCACGTGAGCTCGGAACGGGCCGCGCCCACCGGCTCGTCGCCGTCGCCGGGCACCCGGTCGAGCAGGAGGAACCTGAGTTTCGGGCCGTACTCCCGCGCGCCCAGGGTCTCGATCCACTCGATGGTCCGGTCGGTCAGCCGATCCGGATAGTCGAGGACCAGCAGGGTCGGCCAGACCACGTCGACGACCCTGCCTGCGGCCAGGAAGGCGTCCAGGACCGCGTCTTTGGCGAAGCCGGCCGACCAGCCCTGCTCGGAGAGCTCCCGGCACAGCTGGATGCCGAGCCGGGTCTTGCCCGAGCCACCGGCCCCGGCGACCAGGCCGAGGCTGACGTGCTCGTCGGCGGCGCACCAGGCGTGCAGGTCACGTCGCTCGTCGTCCCTGCCGAGAAAGCCGACCGCTTGATGCCTCGCCTGGAGCAGCTCGTAGTCGGAGAGCCCGGCGAGCAGCGAGATCGTTGGAACGGTCCGCAGGATGGGCTGGTCACCCCGGGCGTCGAGCGGGACGGCCTCCGCCGCCGTGACCGCCTCCAGCCATCTCTCGTCGGCCCCGACCTGTTCGACGAACTCGGGGTCGGTGAACAGCCTTTCCACCGGAGCGGCCTGGAGACGTTCCCCGCCGTATCGCATCCGATGTGCGATGACGACGCCCAGGATCCGCTTCCGGGCGTCCATCAGGGCCGCGCCCGACATGCCGCTCCAGGGTGAGCTGCCATCGCCGGGCAGCAGCGGGACTGCTGAATGGACGTCGATCTCGTAGCGCATCGTGCCGGCGCTGAGCGCCTCGACCGCACCACGCATCGTCTCCGGTTCCCTGACCTTCCTGCCGCCGCGCGTACCGGCCTGCGCGGCGGGGAAGCCCCGGGCCCTGACCGGCACCGAGCCGTTGTCCTCGGCGACGTAGCCCCAGCGGACGGCCCCGGTGTCGGGAGCGCCGGCCCAGGGTGCTCCGTCGACCGACAGCAACGCGGCGTCGCCGACGTTCCGGCTGACCCACGTGACCGTCGCGCGGCGGGCGTGCTCCTCCCCCGCGACCCGGATCTGGACCGGCTGCCCCGGCACCGGCTTGTCACCGTCCACGGCCAGCAGATGGCGGGCGGTCAGCACGATGCGATCGTTGATCGCGTACCCGGAACCGTAGGTCGCCCCGAAGACCTCGACCACGCGATGCTGTCCGGTCCGCTGCTGCTGGTGATCCATCTTCGGCCTTTCCCGGAACGGAACGGCGTGATCAGCCCTCCGGCTTGGCCGCGGGCGGCAATGTCGGCAGTTCCTGGTCACCGATCAGCAGCTTGTCGCCGTTGGAGGCGTCGGCGTGCCGCGGGGACAGCTTCAACGTGAGCTTGTGCACGGATCCGCGGCTGTAATCGGCGGAGGTGCCTGCCGTCAGTACGCTCCAGAGTCCCGCCTTGGCCTCCGCGGAGCCCCGGGCGGTCATGGTGACCTGCAGTTCCAGATCGACGGTGTCCAGCTCGAAGCGCAACGGCTCCCCGGCCCCGGCCAGAATCGCTTGCTGCAGCTCCGACCGCAGTTCGGCAATTGCTTTGGCCAACGGGATTTCAGTCACGACGACGCCTCCCCCGCTCTGCATTCGGGCCAGCGATGGTAGCGCCTAATCAGCCGGACCAGGCACCCCGCGCAGAGACCGCCTCGGCGCCCCTTTCGCTCAAGGGGCGCCGGTGACCTGGTGTTTCAGACGGGGTCGGGGGTACGTCGCGTTCGCGGTGCGGCCGGGCCATGAGCTCACGGTTGGCCACCTGGGCGTCCTGCTCGGTGTCGCGGGCGCTACGCAGGGGTCAGCGGAGCCGGGGACTCGGGGTGGAACTGCTCGACGCGGTCGCGCCTGGTGTACATGGTCCAGTAGTCCTGTGCGAGGTCGTCCGGGTCGGCGACCGGGAACTGCGGACCGTCGGCCGAATCGAAGGCGGCCTGGGCCGCGGCGGACACCTCGCTGCGGGCGATCAGGGACGCGATGGTCAGGGCGCCGACGTAGATACCGGTGTCGGCCAGCTCGGCGTTGAGGGAGTACAGGTAATTGCGGGTGGCGGACATCACCGGGCCCAGGCCGCTGAGGTGGGGCATGGGGTGCGCCGCTGAGTATCCCTGAGCCAGCAGGAAGGCACCCTCGCCGCGCTCGGTCCACTCCGGCAGCACAGCCCGGACCACCTCGACCGGGGTGAACAGGAGCAGCGGGGTCAGTCCCTCCAGGGTGGCCGCGTCCAGCTCGGCGGCCGGGGTGAAGCCCTGCTCGCCGCTGATCGGCCCGTACTCGACCACGTCGATCCTGCCGAAGCGGTCACGGATCGCCTCCACGAGAGCGGGCACCTGGGCGGGCTGGGAAAGGTCGGCGCAGAACGCGACCGCCTCAATGCCTTCACCGGCGAGCACCTCGACGAGGGCGTCCAACCGGTCCTTGCGGCGGGCCACCAGCGCGACCCGGAAACCTTCGCGCCCGAAGCGGCGGGCCACGGACACACCCAGACCGGTACCGGCACCGAAGACGGCGATCACTTTGGACACAGGACTACTCCTTGCCACGGCAGCATTCTTGACCCAAGGGTCAACTTATTGCCGGACAGTAACACGCGACTTGACCCAGGGGTCAAGTTAATCTGTCGGGGGATGCGACCATGGAGGCCGCACATCCACAGCCAGGAGGAACGACCTGATGCGGGCCGACGCGCAACGGAACGCGGAGAAACTGCGGGCAGCCGCCGCCGAGCTCTTCCAGGAGCGCGGCCTCAAGGTGCCCCTGAAGGAAATCGCGCGCCGGGCCGGTGTCAGTCACGGCACCCTCTACAACCTCTTCGGCACACGTGAGGCGCTCATCGACGAAGTGGTGGCCGGCCTGGCCGCGGACCGTCTCGGCGAAGCCGCCGAGCACGCCCTGTCCTTCGAGGAGGCTGGGGAGGGGTTCGCGTACTACGTCCAGAGAGTCTGTGAACTGCAGGCCACCGACCCCGCGGTCGCCGACGTCGTCAGCGGACGCTTTCCGGCCGCCGAGTGCCTGATGGCCATCTGCGGCCAGGCGCAGGACGCCGCCACCCGGATCATCGAGCGGGCCCGGCTGGCCGGCGCCATCCGCCCGGACTTCACCGGCGAGGACCTCCTGCTCTTCTTCGGCACCAGCGCTCTGCTCGCTCGCGCAGTCGCGGACACCGCGCCCGACGCCTGGCGCCGCCAAGTCGCCTTCCTGCTCGACGGGTTGAGCGCGGAAGCAGCGCAAGGGCCGCTCTCCGCCGCCCCGCCGGCCCCACAGCAGATGTACGAGGTGATGAGCAGGCTCGCCGGCACGCCGTAGGGGCGGGCGTCATGCATCCGCCCTGGCCGCAGGGCGTCGGTCCAGGTCGGGTTCTGCTGCTTCCTGCCCGAGGCGAAGGGCTCGTCTGCCCTGAAAGGCGCGTCGGTAGCTCTGCGGGGAGACGCCGACCTGTCGGATGAAGTGCCTTCGCAGGTTCGAGGCAGTGCCCAGCCCGCTGTTGGCCGCGACATGTTCGATCGGTAGAGCGGTGGTTTCGAGCAGGCGTTGGGCGTGGTGGATGCGTTCGTGGAGAAGCCAGCGCAGTGGTGACATCTCGACGGTCTCCTCGAAGCGGCGGGCCAGCGTGCGGCGGCTGAGGTTGGCCCGCTGGGCGAGGTCGTCGAGCGTGAGGGGCTGGTCGAGTTGCGAGCGCGCCCACTCCAGCAGGGGCGCCAGGCGTGTGTCGTCGCGGGCCACCGCGGGCAGCTCGACGTACTGGGCCTGGCCGCCCTCGCGGTGCGGTGGTGTCACGAGCCGGCGGGCCAGTGCGTTGACGACGGCGGCTCCGTGGTCGGCACGGACGATTTCCAGGCACAGGTCGATGCCGGCGGCGGTACCGGCCGAGGTGTAGACGCCGCCGTCTTCGACGTAGAGCACCTTCGGGTCGATGTGCACCTTCGGGTAGCGGTGGGTGAGTTCCTGCGCGTGCATCCAGTGGGTGGTGGCGTGGCGGCCGTCCAGGATGCCTGCCGCTGCCAGGACGAAGGCACCGGAGCAGATCCCGACGATCCGGGCGCCTGCGGCATGGGCCTCGCGGACGGCTGTGACCAGTGCCGCCGGCGGAGACTCGTGCACGTCGGCGCAGCTCGGGACCACCACGGTGTCGGCGCGGGCGAGGTCGGTCATGTCGCCCGTCGCCTGTGCGGTGAATCCGCCCGCGACATGGGTTGAGGGTTCGGTGCCGCAGATCTGCATCTCGTACCAGGGGTCAGCCAGGTCAGGCCGGTCGATGCCGAAGATCTCACACGGCACCGCCAGCTCGAAGATGGGCGCTCCTTCGGTGACCGCGACGGCTACCCGGTGGGCGGCAAAATCGGTGCGCATGGCGGCAAGCTTGCCACTGGCTGCCGCGTTTCGGAAGTTTCATGATGCTCGGAGGGCGGCACTTCGGGCGGCCCGGTCGTGCGACACCGAAGGAGCGTAGGTGAGCCCCACCGAGCAGACGCGGAGTGTGAAGCAAGGAGGGCCGGCGGACAGTCCGTCGGCGCAGGGCAGCATCGGCTTTGGTCAGGCGGTGGCGCTGTACGTGGGCGCCGTGCTCGGCGCGGGCGTGTTGGTCCTGCCTGGTCAGGCAGCTTCCATGGCGGGCCCGGCGTCGTTGCTGTCCTGGCTGTTCATGGGGTTGCTCGGCCTGCCCTTGGCAATGACGTTCGCCGCCCTTGCCACTCGGTTCCCCGACGCCGGCGGGGTCGCCACCTATGCGACGCGGGCCTTCGGCAGAACCGCGGGCGGACTGGCCGGGTGGTGGTATTTCGTCGCCGGCTCGATCGGTCAGACGATCGTGCCGCTGACCGGTGGCTACTACGTCGCCACCGCCCTGCACGTCGATCAGTCCTACGCGTTCCTCGTCGCGGCAGTCATCCTGATGCTGGCGGTCGGAGCCAACCTGGCCGGGCTGCGGCTCAGCGGCAGGGTGCAACTCGGCCTGGCCGGTGGAGTCGCGCTGCTCCTGCTGGCGGCTGTGCTCACGGCGTTGCCGCATGCCAAGGCCTCCGCGTTCACCCACTTCGCGCCCCACGGTATGACCGGGGTCGGGCAAGCCGCCGTCGCCCTGTTCTTCGCGTTCGCCGGCTGGGAAGCCGTCGCTCATCTCTCGGGTGAGTTCCGGGACGTCCGACGTGACCTGACCCGTGCCACCGTGACCACGGTCGTCGTGGTCGTCGTCTTGTACCTGGGTGTTTCCTTCGCCGTCGTCAGCACCGGCACCTACGGCAACCCCGAACTCGACCGCATCGCCGTCGGCCGGGTGTTGGGGGCGGGGCTGGGCTTCAGCGCGACCGTCACCGCCGCGGTCCTCGCGACGCTGATCAGCCTGGGCACGACCAACGCCTTCATCGCTTCCGTCTCCCGGCTCGGCTACGCGCTCGGCCGTGACGGCTGGCTCCCGGCCTCGGTGGGGCGGCTCAACGCACGCGGTGTGCCCGTGCCCGGCGTGCTGATCGTCGGCGGAATCGGGGCGGCCGGCCTGCTCTTCAGCTACCTCGGCGACTGGGGTACCGAGGACATCGTGGGTATCCCGTCATCACTGGTCCTTGTCACCTACCTCATCGGCACAGCCGCCGGAACACGGCTGCTGAAAGGGCGGGCCCGAGGCCATGCCGTGACCGCGCTCACGCTCACGGCCCTGGTGGCCCCGTTCGCCTCCGCCTACATCTTCGTTCCGGTGATCGTCGCCGTTGTGGCGCTGCTCTATCGGTGGGCGACGGTCCGGACCGGACGCCGGGATGCGCCGGGGACGACCGAATAGCTCCCACCCTTCTCCAGTTCCACCGCGGCATCGCCGTTCAGTGGGTCACCGAGGGGCAGGTACCGGACGCCGGGCCCGCCGGCCGGGCGTGGGCGCGGAGGGTGCCGGGAGGCAGGCCGAGGCGGGTCTCGGCCGTCTCGATGGCCACGTCCCGCATGTCCAGTTCTTCCGGGGGCGCCTCGTCGTTGGCGTAGGAGCCGAGGCCGTCGACGGCGATGAGGATGTGCAGCGCCGTCCTCACGCTGTCGTCGGTGGTCAACTCCCCGGCCCGGACGCCTTCGTCGATGAGGTCGACGAGCGCGGCGCGGGTCCTCGATTCCTGTGCGCGCACCGCCAGGCGCAGGGGTGCCTTGAACCTGCTGAGGTGCCGGGCGTTGAGCCACAGGCGGCTGAGGCCCAGGTAGTCGCCGTCGGCGAGCCCCACGAGGAACCGGGCGAGCCGGTCGACGGGCGGCAGGTCCGCCTCGCGCGGCGGCAGCAGCGACTCGCGTTCCCGCGTCGTGGCGTGGGTGAACGCCTCGGCGAGGAGTTCGTCCGCGGCCGGGAAGTAGTGGCCGATGAGGCCGGGGCGGACCTCCAGGTCCTGGGCGACCCGCCGGAGCGTGATCAGTTCGAGCCCTTCCTCCAGCGCGATGCGCGCGGCGATCCGCACGATCTCGGCGCGGCGTTCCTGCGGAAGTTTGCGGGTGTGTTTCGGCTGAGGTCTTGACGTCATGGACCAAAGGTTATTGGGTTACCGACCAACAGGCAGTTGGTCATGCGCCCAATAAGCGGCCGGGCGCCGCCGTGACATCCGAGAGGCCCCGATGACGACCCACCCCACGACACCCGCGGAAGCCCACGGCGGACGCAGTCCCGAGCGTGCGGGGCATCCGGAGACCCGGGGCATCGACCTGGTTCCGGACACCGACCGGACCGGCTGGCCGCGCCAGCTCTTCGCGGTGTGGGCGGCGCCGAACGTCAGCTATCTGAGCTTCGCGATCGGGGGCGCGCTCATCCTGATGGGGCTGACGCTTCCACAGGCGATCGGGGTGATCCTGACCGGAAACCTGCTGTGGGTCTGCACGGGCGTCATCGCGGCGAGCGGCCCGGTCGCCGGCACCAGCGGCTCGGTGATCTCGCGGGCCTTCTACGGGGTCCTGGGCAACAAGGCGGTGCTCGTCGTCACCGGCTGGCTCATCGCGGCGGCCTACCTCGCCCTGAACTGGTCGGCCGCTTCGGTCGCCGGTATCGGCCTTGCGGTGCGGACGGGACTGCCGGACAGCTCCGCCGTACACGCGACCGTGATCTGTCTCATCGCGGGCGCCACCCTGCTGATCGCGATCTACGGCTACGCGACGATCGTCCGCCTCTACTCCGCGCTCAGTGTCCTGCTGACGGTGGTGTTCATCGTGGTCACGGGATACGTGCTCGCCGAGGCCGACTGGTCCTACGCCCCGGCGGAACCGCTGCACGGCGGTGCGCTCGTCGCCACGCTCGGCGTCGCCTTCACCATCATCGCCTCCACCCCGCTGTCCTACAGCAACAGTCCCGACCTGGCCCGCTACCTGCCGCGCCGCAGCAGCTCCGCCGCGATCGCGGGATGGACCGCCCTGGGCGCCTACCTGCCGAGCGTCGTGTTCACCTCCGTCGGAGCGCTGGCGGCCACCAGCCTCGACATGAGCGACCCCCAGGCCGCCCTGGAGAGCATCCTGCCGGGCTGGTTCATCCCGGTCTTCGTCCTCTCGGTCGTCGTCAACACCCTGACCAACAACGGCATGACTGCCTACAGCGCCAGCCTGTCGATCCAGTCGGTCGGGGTCCGTATCGCGCGCATTCCCGCGGTCCTGGTCATCGGCGTCCTCGGCACGGGCATGACCCTGTACGCGATCCTCGTCTGGGACTTCCTGACGAGCGTCAACACCATGCTCCAGCTCGTGGTCGTCGTGACCGGCCCGGCCATGGCGGTGGCCGTGACCGATCTCCTGATGCGGCGCAACCGCTACGACGGACCCCGCCTCCTCAAGGAGGAGCACGGCGGGCCGTTCTGGTACCACCGAGGTGTCCACCTCGCCGGTGTCCTCGCGCTCCTCACGGGCGGCGCCGCCTCCCTGATGTGCGTGACCGCCAGCTTCTGGACGGGCCCACTCGCCGAGGCCACGGGCGGCGTCGATCTCGCCGTCCCCTCCGGCATGGCCGTCGCTGCCGCCGTCTACTGGACGACCGCCCGGGTCCTCACATCGGTCCCGCGCCCCTGACCCGCCCCCGCCCTGCCCGCACCCGCGGGCACCAGGCATCACCCGTCGTAGAACATCCGAAAGAGGAACACACTGTGCACGCCGACGCTCTCCTGCTGGCCGGCCATGTGGAGAACCCGGCCGAGAAACCGGCCTGGAAACCGGCCTGGAAACGGTCCGGCCCGCCGGTGAACACGGCGGCGAACTCGGTGGCAATCGCCGGCGGCCGCGTGATCGCCGTCGGCGACAGCACCGCCCTCGACGCCCTGCGCGGTCCGGACACTGCCGTCCACAGCTTTCCCGGAGCCACGATCCTTCCCGGTCTCACCGACACGCACGCCCACCCCGTGTGGGGCTCCATCGAGATCGGCCGCGGCGTGAACCTCTCCGGCGAGGCCACGCTCGAGCAGGTGTGCGCGCACCTGGCCGACGCCGCGGACGGCCTGCCGGCCGACGCGTGGATCACCGGCTTCGACCTCGACGTCAACGTCTTCGACGGCGATCCGGCCGGGGCCGTGTTCGGGGAGCGCTTCCCCGGACGACCCATCTCCCTGATGACGCGGGACGCGCACGCGCTCGTCGTCAGCCCCCGCGTGGTGGAACTCGTCGGCCTGACCGGCCGTGAGACGTTCACCGACGCGTCCGCCATCGCGGTAGGCCGCGACGGACGCCCGACCGGGTACGTCGTCGAACTCCAGGCGATGGACCTGGTGTTTGACCACTACCCCGAGGTGCCGGTGGCCACCGCCGCCGACTACGTCCTGCGGCAGTTGCGCACCCTCGCCCGCGGTGGCCTGACCGGCCTGCACGCCCTCGACTTCACCGATCCGTCGGAAGCCGTGTACCGGCACATCGAGGAACACGGCGAACTTCCGCTGCGCATCCGCTGCTCACCCCTGGTCCCCGCCGACTCCGCCCCCGCCGTCTGGCAGGACATCGCCGGGCTCCAAGGGCTCCGCGGACAGCGCTGGCACGTCGAGGGCGCGAAGTTCATGCTCGACGGTACGGCCGACAACGGCACCGCGTGGTTCGACCGGCCTGACACCCACGGGGAGAACCGGGAGCCGCTCTGGCGCGATCTCGACGCCTACCGTGCCGCGATGCGGTTCTTCGCCGAACGGGGCATCCCCACCGCCACCCACGCCATCGGCGACCAGGCCGTCCGCTTCGCCCTCGACGTCATCGACGAGATCGGCCCGGTCGAGCGCGGACCGCACCGCATCGAACACATCGAGTCCCTGCCCGACGACCTCCTGGGCCGCTTCGCCGCACTCGGCGTCGTCGCCGGCCTGCAACCCGTGCACGGCACCCGGCACACGCGCGCCGACGGGACGGACAAGTGGTCCCGGCGCATCGGTCCCGACCGGGTCGCCCGCGGCTGGCGCACCCGCGACCTGCTGGACCACGGCGCCGTCGTGGCGCTCGGCTCCGACTGGCCGATCGGCCCCGGCGACCCGCGTGTCGGCCTCGCCGACTGCCAGTTGCGCCGCCCCGTGGAAGAACCGCACACACCCCCCGTGCAGCCCGGACAGGCGCTGACCGCCCGTGAGGCGTACGCCGGCATGACCGCGGCCGCCGCCCACGCCGCGGGGGCGGCGGACGTACTCGGCAAGGTCGCGCCCGGCTACCTCGCCGACCTCACCGTGTTCGCGGCCAACCCCCTCGACCTGCCCCCCGACGAGCAGCCCGGCAACCCCGTCCTCGCGACAGTCGTCGGGGGCACCGTCCAGCTCCACCCGAACAGCGCGGAAGGAACCCCGTGACCTCCACCTCTACGACCCCTCACGCCCGGCGTCCGCACATCAAGGCCACCGCAGCCGACCCGTACGACCGCGGCGTCGCCCGCGGCGAACAGCTGCGCGAGGGCATCCCCGCCGCGGCGGAGGTCTACGACCGGCTGTTCGCCCTCGGCGGCATCACGCCCGCCCGAGTGGCGGACGACGCCGCACGCGCCCTGGACGACATCGCCCGGTTCCGTCCGATGGCCGGTGCCGAGATCGCGGGCATCGCCCACGGCGCCGGCGTCGAGGAATGGCGCGTCGCCGCTCTCAACGCCCGTACCGAGATCCTCGCCCGCAGCGCCGCCGTACCGCCCGGGGAGTGCACCACGATCGTGCGCCGGGTGCTGGGCGAGGGCGCCGCCACGCGCACCTTCGGGGTCCAGACGTGGGACTGGCACATCGAACTGGGCGCCCTGTGGCACACCCTGGAGTCGCGCGGCGGCCGGCACGACGTCGTCGGCCTCACCGAGAACGGCATCCTCGCCAAGATGGGCGTCAACAGCGCCGGCCTCGCCCTGCACTTCAACATCCTGGGCCACCGGCGTGACGGCGTCGGCGGCGTCCCCATGCACGTGCTGGCAGCCGTCGTCCTGGAGGAGGCGGGCAGCGTCGCCGAGGCCGTGGAGATCGTCCGCAGCGCTCCCCTCGCCTCCTCCGGGTCGTTCGCGCTGTTCGACGAGACGGATGCCGTCCTGCTGGACATCAGCCCCGTCGGGGTCTTCGAGGCACCGCCCGAGCACGACACCTTCGTCCGCACCAACCACTTCCTCACGCCGGTCCCGGCCGCCGAGGAGAAGAGCCGGCTGTACCAGCCCGACTCGGGCGCACGCCGCGCGTTCGTCCTCGACCGCCTCAGCCGCGGGCGGCCGACGACCGTCGACGGCCTGCCGGAACTCCTCGTGACCGGCCCCGGCGAGCCGCCGGTCACCTGCCTGCCCGACCCGGACAAGCCCCTGGGGCAACGCTGGGCCACCCTCGCGACGATCACCCTCGAACCCTCGACCCGTACCGCCGCGATCCTCGACGGCACCCCCGCCGACATCGGCACGCGCGACTGGCGGATCCTCACCGCCGACTGACCCGCGGCCGTGGCCGCGGTCGGTCGCGATCACCGGCAGCGGCGGCAACCGGCCGGGTTCTCCCGCAGCCGGTCGAGGCGGATCGCCGTCATCCTGGGCCCCGCGCCACCCTCAAAGATCCTTGCCGACGCCTACGGTATGTCGCCCGCCGCTCCAGAGGTGCCGTGCGGATACTGTTCTGATCCGCCGCTGCCTACGCCTGAAAGCCCTTCCCCGTGATGGTCCCCCTTCCGCCCG
This sequence comes from Streptomyces sp. NPDC046335, assembly GCF_055587985.1. Taxonomy (NCBI): domain Bacteria; kingdom Bacillati; phylum Actinomycetota; class Actinomycetes; order Kitasatosporales; family Streptomycetaceae; genus Streptomyces; species Streptomyces sp. NPDC046335. Next base: position 181,135 of record NZ_JBVJFF010000014.1, read on the forward strand.
GGCATGAGCCGGCACGATCGCGTCTGGAGCTGCGGGCCGTACGCGAGTTGCTGGAGGCCCAGCGTGAGCGCGTGCGGGCCTACGCCGAACAGCACACTCCGGCACCGGCGGGACCGTCTGCCGCGCCCGCGCCCCATGATCTGCCGTCGCCGCCGTCAGGGCACGATCTGCTGGAGGCCATGCCGGTGCCGGCGCTCCTGGTCGCCCCTGTTCTGCACCACGCAGGAGGGATCAGGGACTTCGTACACCTGGGGCACAACGCTGCCGCACGTGCCCATCCGGGCGAGGGGCAGTCCGCGAGCAGCGGTCTGTCCGCGTGGAGTGGGCCGGCGCCGTTGTTCGACCGGTTCCCTGCTCTGACCGACACCCCACTGCCCGGGATGCTGGAGCGCGCCCTCCGCTACGGGGTCACTCAGGGGCCCGAGAGCATCGCGTGGTTCCGCAGTACCCCGGCCGGCCCCGCGCGGTCCCACATCTTGATGCAAGTGATCCCCTGCGGGCGGCATCTGCTGATCACATGGGAGCACGGAGATCCCTTGCGCATGGCCCTGGCGGCCCAGAAGCTGGTCAAGACGTGCTGGGCCGAGTGGAACCTCGGTGACCCCGGCATCCAGCCCTCACGCGGCTTCCGCCACGTGCTCGGCCTGGAGGAGTCCACGCCGCTGCCCAGCCTCTTCGATCTGGCCACGCTTGTCACCCGGGACAGCGTCAGCGCGCTGTACCAGTTGTTGTATGACGTCATCCTGCGCAAGCACACGACCGAGTGTGAACTGCACCTGCGCGTCGGTGCCGGCACCGGTGCGGGAACCGACCGGGTGATCCGTATGGTCGCCGAGCCCGAGCAGATCGCGCCCGGCGCACTGGTGTGGGCCGTTCGCGCGGTGCTCATCGATGTCACCTCCCAGTGGCACCGCCGCGCGGCCGCCGAACATGCCGAGCGCGAGGCACGACGTCAACGCCAGCGCGCCGAGACGGTCGCGGAGGTCGCCGATGTACTGCGGGAAGCGGTACTCCCCCACTTCCAGGGCGAGTTGACCTCCTCCGGACTCGAAGCCGCCGTCGTGTACCAGCCGGACGCCACTGAGGCAGGAGTGGGAGGTGACTGGTACAAGGCCCGCAGGCTGCCGGACGGCAGGCTCCTCGTCGCCGTGGGGGACGCCCGCGGCCACGGCCTGGAGGCCGCCACCCTGATGGCCAAGCTCCGCTACGCCCTTGCCGGGCTCGCCTACACCGAACAGCCCGTCGAGCGGCTCACGCAGTGGCTCAACGAAGTGGCCTGCGACGACGGCATCGAATCGTCGGCCACCTCGGTCATCGCCCGCTACCATCCCGAACGCTCTCTGCTGCGCTGGACCTGCGCCGGCCACCCATGCCCCATCCTGCTGCGCCAGGGCCGGGCCACCCAACTGCCCGCCCCGCTCGGCGGCCCCGGGCCCGCGCTGGGCGTCCTGTCCCACATCGAGTACACCGCCGCGGAAACACCACTCGTACCGGGCGACATCGTGCTGCTCTACTCCGACGGTCTGATCGAACGCCGTGACAGCGACCTCGACAAGGACACCGCCCGTCTTCTCGACGCCGTCGAAGCCGCCTGCGCGGAAGGGGCCCCCGCACCGGGCCATGACGCACTCCAGGACTTCACCCAACGCGTCGTACACCTCCTGGACGGCCCGCACCGCTCCGACGACGCCACCCTCCTCACCTTGCGCCACATCCCGGCCCGACACCCGACGTGACACGGTCGCGAACCCGTCGGACAGTCGGGCCGGCAAGTGCGCTCTCGGTGCCGCGTGGGTGGCGGCGACGTCTGGTACGGCTGCCCATCGGGCTTTACCGGGTTGGCCTCGGCGCGGGGTTCGGCAGGTGGTCCTGGAGGTCATCGCCCACGACGTCGGCAACCGCCAGTACGACGTCACCGCCCGTTTCCTTGGCGCGGAGGAGGGCGGCGAGATCATGGCTCGCTATGCCCGCCCATCCCCGTACGGCACGCCGGCTGTGCGCCTTCATGGGGTTCGACTGGAAGCCACACCCGGTCGGTGCCCGCACTGACCCGGGCGTCGGACACAGCGGCACGGGCCCATACTCTGGGGCCCGTTCGCGCGTTCGCCTTAGCTGGGAGAGTCATGACTAGTAGGTTCACCGAGTTGGCCGTTGACTGCCACGATCCGGAAGGGCTCGCGGCCTTCTGGTGCGAGGTCTTGGACTTCACAGTGATCGACCGGAGCGAGGGCAAGGTCGAGATCGGCTCCTGGGTGCCGACCGTCGAGGAAGTCCGAGCCCGCCAGATGCCGCCCACCGTGCTGTTCATCCAGGTGCCCGAGGGCCGAACCGTCAAGAACCGGCTGCATCTCGACGTCAGCCCGATCGACGGCAGCACCGAGGACGAGGTGAACAGATTGCTGGAACTCGGCGCCACCACGACGGATGTGGGCCAGGGGCCCGGCCGGAACTGGGTGGTCATGGCCGACCCCGAGGGCAACGAGTTCTGCGTCCTGCGCACCCTGGCACCGCGGCATTGATGTGCCGAGCGGCCTAACGCACGAGCCCGTTCCGGTGGGCGACGGTCGCCGCTTCCGTACGTGTCGTGACGGCGAGTTTGGCCAGGATGTGGGAGACGTGGACGCCTGCCGTGCTCGGGGAGATGTGGAGGCGTTCGGCGATGCGGCGGTTGCTCAGGCCCTCGGCGATGAGGGCGAGTACATCGTGTTCGCGCGGGGTGAGGCCGCCCGTGTCCGGGGCGGGACCGGCGGACAGGGCGATCTGCCGGGTGAGGGGAGCCGCGCCCAGCCCGGCGGCCAGTCTCCCCGCCTCGTCGAGCAGCGCCCGCCCACCCTCGCGGTCTCCGTCGGACAGTGCGGCCCGCCCGCCGTACAGCAGGCTCTGCGCCAGTTCATAGGGCTGGCCGAGCTCCCGCCACGCGGCGATAGCCCGCTCCCAACCGGTGTCGTCGAGCAGTGCGTGCAGGTACGTACGGAGCGCCCGGTCGTACACCCCGTCTTCCCCGACACCGTACGTCGCGTCCTTGGCGGACAGTTCGGCGCGTCGGGCCGTCACCGCCGGGCCGTGCGCGCTGCCGCGGGCCCGCTGCACCAGCGCTCCCGTGATCAGTACGGGGCGGGAGTCGATGCCGTGCAGTTCGGCGAGCCCCGGGTCCGCGAGGGCTTGTCCGAGCAGCCGGTCGGCGCGTTCCGGATCGCCCTGGGCGAGGGCGAGCAGGGGCCGCCACCGGTACTGGTGGTACATGGAGGCATCGTGCGGGGCGTCCGCGGTCCCCACCAGCGCGGCCTCCGCCGCCCGTACATCGCCGCGGAGCAGCGCCAGTTGACCGGCCAGGGAACGGAGGAACTGGTCCTGCACGGGCGGCAGGCTCTGTGCCGACGCCTCGTCGAGGAGCGCGGTCGCCCGCTCCCACTCGCCGGTCAGGATGAGTGCGCGTACGGCGTAGCAGGTCAGGTCGGCGCCTCTGCTGAGGCCGAGGCCGAACCGGTGCGCACGTCCCGCGGCGGTGAGCGCCGTGTCGATCGCGCGGCGGTGTTCGCCGTTGCGGGTGTGCAGCGTGGCCTCGTACATCGGCACGGTCAGCAGGAGGTCGTGGCCCTCCAGTCGTTCGGCGAGGGCGCTCGCCTCCACCAGCGCGCCGAGATCACGGTGGCGGGCTCCGCGGCCCAGCAGACCGCGGACGGTGACGGTGGCGTCGCCGGTGCGCCGCCCGATGCGCAGCGCCTCGTCGAACGCCCGCCGCGCCGTGGCGGAGCCCGGGAGCAGGCCCATGGCCAGTATGCCGAGCACCCTGCCGCGCTGGATGTGGTCCGGGTCGTCGGGCAGCAGGCGCAGGGCTCGTTGGAAGTCGGCGGTGCCGACGGAGTTCAGGCGGTGCAGCAACCTGCCGCGGTGTTCCAGGAGCAGAGCGACACGCTCGGGGGCGCGGCGCTCGTCGAGCAGGGCGAGACCGGCGGTGGCGTGCTCGACGCCGCGCTCGTAGTCCCCGCTGAACATGCACGCTTCGGCCGCCTCGGTGAGGACGCCCGCAAGGTCCACGCCCAGCCGCGCGCCCGCATCGGGTGCACGGCCCCACGCGTCGAGCACTCGCTCCAGCATGTGGGCCTGGTCCGCGTGCGCGTAGGAGCGCCGGGCCTGGCCTGCGGCCCGGTACGCGGCGGTGAGGGCGGCCGCGTGATCGCCGGCCGCGGCGGCGTGCGCGGCCAGTTCGGCGTAGGCGTCACCGGTGCTCAGGGCTTCGGCGTAGCGGGCATGCAGCCGGGCGCGCTCGCCGGGCAGCAGATCCTCGTACACGGCGTGGCGAACGAGCGCGTGCCGGAAGGTGTAGCCGTCACCGTCCGGGATCAGCAGTCCGTGGTCGACCAGGACCCGGACGACGGCGTCCAGGCGGTCACCGCGCTCGTCCGCCAGTTCCTCCAGCAGGCGGTGCGTGATCCGGCTGCCTCCGGCAGAGGCCAGGCCGAGCAGGCGGCGGGCCTGGGCGGGCAGCGCGCGTGGGCCCTGGAGGAGCAGCTCACGCAGGCTGTCCGGGGTCCCCTCGTCCGCGTGGGCGAGCGCCTCGACGAACAGTGGGTTGCCCTCGCTGCGCCGGTGCACGTGGTCGATGGTGGGGCCGTCCGGCGCGGCGCCCAGGATCGCCGTGAGCTGCCGTCCGACGTCGTCCCGGCCGAGTCGGGGCAGGCGGAGGGTGGTGGTGCGCGGGCCCCGGGCCAGCTCGGTGAGCAGTGGCCCCAACTGGCCGAGCCGCGCCGCGTCCGGCCGGTAGGTGGTGACCAGCAGGATGCCCGGTTGCGTCAGGTTGCGGGCGAGGAAGGCGAACAGTTCGCGGGAGGCCGCGTCCGCCCAGTGCAGATCCTCGACGACCAGTACGAGGGGGCGTTCCGCGGCGGTCTCCTCGATGAGCGCGAGCACTTCCTCATACAGCCGGTGCTTCCCGGTGTCCGCCGCGCTGGGCTCGCCCAACTCGGGGAGCCAGCGTGACAGTTCCCGGTAGCCGGGGGCGGTCGCGGTGACGGCTCTGCCCTTGGTCAGCCGACGCAGCACGGCCACGAACGGCGCGTACGCGAAGCCCTCTCCCCCAAGACTCACGAACTCCGTGCAGGCACCTTCGACGACACGTACGGACTCCTCCAGCGAGCGGGCGAACTCGGCGAGCAGCCGTGACTTCCCGATTCCCGCCTCACCGGCGACCAGCACCACGGCAGGCCCGTGCCGGGTCGCCGTGCGCATCGTGTCCGCCAGCGTTGCCAGGGCCTCGTCCCGGCCGACGTAGACCGGGCTGGCCACACGATCCACCCGAACCCCCACCATGACGAGCAGCATAAACGCCCGCCGTAAATACCGAACTCGCCGGATGCGCCGGGGGTCTTTACCCGGCGACGGTGGACACATGACAACACGGCACGCGACAACAAGGCACGTGACAACGAGTGACAGCCCCCGCCATCCGCTGCGCACCATCGAGGCCCATGAGTTCGACGACTGGGCGACCATGGTCACGACGACGTACGGTCAGGACTGGCGGGACGGTGCCTTGCGCAACGCCGCCCGCACCATCGAACCGGCGCGCACGCTCGCCGCGTACGACGGCCAGGACATCGTCGGCGGCGTCTCCGTGTACGGCCGCACGCTGACGGTTCCCGGCGCGTTCGTCCCCGTGGCGGGCATCACGCTCGTGGCCGTGCTCCCCACCCACCGCCGGCGCGGCATCCTCACCTCGATGATGCGCCGGCAGCTCACCGACCTGCACGAGTCGCAGGGCGAGCCGATCGCCGCGCTCAACGCCGCAGAGGCCACCATCTACGGCCGCTACGGCTACGGCATCGCCAGCCACCTGGCGGTTGTCGACGCCGACAAACGGGCCATGCGGCTGCGCCCGGAGAGCGACTTGGGCTCCGGCACCATCCGCCTCCTCGCCCCCGACGCGGCCCGCCCACTGTTCGAGAAGGTCTACGACCAGGCCCGTCGGCGGACGGTCGGCTGGGTCGACCGCACCGAAAAGTACTGGGCCGCCCGCCTGCGGGACGACGCCGGACCCGACCGTGACGGTGCCACGGCTCTGCGCTTCGCGGTGCACACCGAACCCGACGGGACGGCGACGGGTTACGCCCTGTACCGCTCCAAGGGTGACACGGTGCGGCTCGTCGAACTGGCCGCCCTCACCACCACCTCGTACGCGGCCCTGTGGAACTTCGTGATCACCCTCGACGCCCACAGCCGGCTCACCTACGACGCGGCCGTCGACGAGCCGCTCAGCCACCTCCTGGTCGACCCGCGCCCCGCGCACACCACGGTGGTCGACAACCTCTGGGTCCGCCTGGTGGACGTGGACCGTGCGCTCACGGCCCGCCGCTATGCCACCGCCCTGGACGTCGTCCTCGATGTCCAGGACGACGTCTGCCCCTGGAACGCCGGCCGCTACCGGCTCAGCACCGACGGTCTCGACTCGGTCACCTGCGAGCGCGTACGTGATGTCCGACCCGACCTGCGCTTGTCGGCCACCGAGCTCGGCTCGGCCTACCTCGGCGGACCCACCCTCGCGGCGCTCGCCGCGGCGGGCCGCATCGAGGAACTGCGCCCCGGCGCGGTGGCCGCGGCCTCTGTCGCGTTCCGCGGCGAGCGGGAGCCGTTCCACGTCTCGGGCGGGGCGTTCCCGGCCTTCTGACGCCCTCCGCGCCTCCCCGCCTTGTAGGAACAAACAATGTTCGCCCGCCGAGGGATAGCCGCGAGTGACTCATCACGTCGTGAGGGTCGGCAAGAAGGGGAGGGTCGATGGAGGCCTCAAGTCATGATGACTTCCGGGAGTTCGTGGCGATGCGCTCCACCGCGCTGCTGCGGCTTGCGGTGTTGCTCACGGGCGGGGACCGGCATGCCGCGGAGGATCTGCTGCAGATCGCGCTGATGAAGGCGTACGGACGCTGGGCGCAGATCGAGCAACCGGAAGCGTATGTCCGCCAGATCTTGTACCGCCAGCAGGTCAACCGGTGGCGGCTGCGCAGGCATCGCGCGGAGACGACGGTCCCGGTGCTGCCCGAGCGCGGGGGCGAGGCCGGCGTCGAGTCGGACTCCGAACTGCGGATCGCGCTGTGGGCGGCGCTCGGCCGACTGACGAAACGGCAGCGGACCGTGGTCGTCCTGCGCTACTTCGAGGATCTTCCCGAGGGTGAGGTGGCGGCTCTGCTGCGGTGCCCTGTCGGCACGGTCCGCAGCACGGCGCACCGGTCGCTCGAGAAACTGCGCGGGCTCGTACCGGAGCTCGGTCCCGAACGGTCCGCGGAGCAGCCGCGGCCGCTCAGCTTTACGGCGAAGGAGATGCGGGGATGACCACGGAGCATGTGGAAGAGAAGGTCCGGGAGACACTGCACTCGGTCGCCCTGGACGGGGTGCGGGCACCCGGGAATCTGGCCGAGCAGGTGGTGCGGCGGCGCGGCAGGCGCCGGTTCTCGCAGGCCGCGGGGGCGACGGCCGCTGTTGCCGCGATCGTCGCGGGGGCCGCGTTCGGCTTCGGCGGGACCGAGGCCGGGCCGGAGCGGTCCGCACGGCCGGCCGCCTCGCCGGAGGGCTGGAAGCCCTGGCAGACCGACGCCCCGGACGCGGGCAGCCGGGGTTGCCTGGTGCACGGCTCGGCGCTGTACTGCAGCGGTTCCAAGTACGATGCCGCGAAGTTCGACGCCGGCACCGGCAAGCGCCTGTGGGCCGTCAAGGTCAACCGGGAAGGCGACGGGATCGACCGGCCGTTCGCCGTACGCGACGACGTGGTCTACGCGTACCGGAACCACACCGCGAAGAACCAGCCCGACGGTGACTACATGGGAGGCACCGACCTGATGGCGGTGGACGCCGACAACGGCGATGTGCTGTGGTCGGTCGAGATGCCGCAGGACGACCGCACCGACCAGGCCGCCATGCTCATCAACGGCGCCGTCCTCGCCAACACCCCCTCCCTGCGCACGCTGTCGGCCCTCGACCCGCTGACCGGCAAGGAGAAGTGGCGTCACACCTGGGCCAAGGGCACGGCCTGCCAACGGGCGGTGCTGGGCGGCGTACCCCATCTGCTCTGCACGCGGGACACCGACAAGCCGCACGACACGGACGTCATCCGTCTCGACCCCGTCGACGGAAGCACCACGAAGGTCACCACCGTCCCCGGCAGGCAGCAACTGATCGGGACCTCGGGCGACCGGATGTTCCTCGTCCGGGAGAGGGACACATCCGACAGGAACATGCTGATCACCGCCGTCAGCGGCTCAGGCGAACAGACCTCGCACACTCGCCGGGCCCATGCCGGGGTCGCCACATCCGAGGTGGTCGGCGATCGGCTGATCACCGTGGACTGGAAGGGCCAGGCCTCGGTCCACTCACTGACCACGGGACAGACACTGTGGTCACGTCCGGTCGGATTCAAGCTGCCCGACAAGGACACCGTGCATGCCATCGCTGCTCCCGTGGTGTCGACGGGGCAGGGGGTCGTGTACTTCTTCAGTCCGACCGGGGACCTGTCGGGGCTCGATCTGCGGACGGGCGAGCAGGTCTGGCACGGGCACGTCGACACCCGCGAGCCGGGGCCACGGTCGCGTATGGGATACACGTCCCAAGTCATGCTTTACGGCGACGCGTTGATCACCCAGAAGGACGGCAGGCTCGTCTCGCTCCTGCCGCGGCTCAACGACTGACCCCACGGACACCGGGCCGGGGCGCCTCGCCTCGCCCCGGCCCGGCCCTGCGGCCGGCTGCACGGCCGAAAGCCCTCCCTGCCGCACCCACCCACCCGCGGTGGCCCGTCACGCCGTGCGCGAGTGCCGTTTGTGGCGCATCGTAGAGCTGAGTACCGCAGCGGGAGTCGGCGCGACCCCGGAGCGTCGGCGCGGTGCGCCGAAAGGCGCGGTGACGCCGAAAGCCGACGCCGCATCCTCACACGGCGGGGTTGTGTCCCCGCCGGCACGTCGTCGCCCCCGTAGGTGCGAAGGCACCTGGAACGCGGCCGGCCATGAGCGGAGGACCACGATGGGCGCAGGGACGCGGGCGGAGACTGCGGCGACGGTGTGCGTCGGGGTGGTGGCACCGCTCACAGGACGGCTGGCGGCGCTGGGCGAACCGTTGTCGTTCGCGCTGCGGGCCCTGCGGCCACGGCTCGACGGCATGACCTACGGCGGCCGCCGTCTGCGGGTCACCGTGCGGGACAGCCGCTCGGAGCCGGATGCGGCCCGGCAGGCCGTGCGGGAGCTGGCCGAGCGGGACCGGGCCTCCTTGGTGCTGACGATGGCGGGTACGCAGGTACTGCCCGCGGTGACCTCGACCTGTGAGGAGCTCGGCGTGCCGTGTGTGTCGACCACCTTTCCCTGGCAGGCCTTCGGCGCCGCGCGGCGCGGGGATCCGCTGGCCCGCTTCGACTGGACCTACCACTTCGCCTGGGGCTTGGACGACATCGCCCACGCGTTCGCCGACCTGTGGGAACGGCTCGATGGCGAGGTGACCGTCGGGTGTCTGTGGAACGACGGGCTACAGGGCCGTCTGTCGCGCGATGAACAGTTCGGGTTCGCGCCCGCGGCGACCCGGCGCGGACACCGGCTCATCGATCCGGGCGGTTACCACGAACCGGCCGACGACCTCACCACGCAACTTCAGCGGATGCGGGCCGCCGACGTGGACGTCGTCACCAGCGCTGCCACCGCCGCCGACCTGGCGCTGTTCCTGCGTCAGGCCCGTGAGAGCGGGTTGCGTCCGCGGCTGGTGACCTGCTCGCGCTGGCTTACCTACCCGCACGCCGCGGTCTCCCGCTCCGCCGAGGTGCGCGACGAGCTGGCAGACATGCGGGTGGGCACCCTCGTGTACTGGTCGCCCGGGCACCCGTACCGCTCCAGCCTGGACGGCAGTAGCTGCAAGGACCTCGCCGACGCCTACCAGCAGGCCACCGCCGAACCCTGGCTACAGCCTCTGGGCCTGGCTCACGCCCTGGTCGAAGTCGCCCACCACACCCTGGCCACCACGGCCGACCCCACCGACCGGAAAGCCATCGCCGAGACCCTGGACGGCACGCGGTTGGACACCATCGTCGGCCCCCTGGACTGGACCGCGGGGCCCACTCCCAACATCGCCCTGCTGCCGCTGGCAGGCGGCCAGTGGCAGCCCTCGGACGACGGTCCGCGCCTTCAGGTCGTCACCAACTCCCGTACTCCCGACGTCCCGGTCACCGCGGACCTCATCGCCGTCGGCTGAGCGGGGCCCGTGCGGATGCTGTCGCGTGGCCGGGCGAACCCCGCGGGGTTCAGGTCGCGTCCGGGCCGGGGTGTACGGCATCGGTGTCACGCGGCGGCAGGCCGATACGCTCCCGCAGGTAGGCCAGCCCCGAGGTGCCGCCGGTACCGGGCTGGTCACCGATCATCCGCTCGACCAGCAGCAGATGCCGCGTACGCCACCGGACGACCGCCGCGCGCAGTTCCCACCACGCCTGCGCCGCCTCTTTCCCGCCCGGGCCGTCCGGCGGACGCGCCGTGGCGGCGGTGCCCGACGGATTCGGCGTAGGCGTGGGCGTCGGCTTCGGCGTCGACCCCGAGGCCAATTCGTCGATGCGGGCGAACAGCGTGGCGAACTGGCTGGACTGGGCGCCGCTCGCGTTCTCCAGCAGCGGCCGGAAGGCGGCAAAGCTGGCCGGTGACAGATGCTCCAGGACCGCGAGGTGCTGCTCCAGCAGCTCCACGACCGCGGTGACCCGGCGCACGTACGCAAGCCGACAGCCCTCCGGGGCCGCGGACAGGCGGCCCGGAGCCGGGTCCCTCACCCTGTCCAGGTCGACCAGGGCTTGTCCGGCCAGCACCTCGGCGGACTGGTGCACGGCGATGAAGAAGTGCTCGTCGGCCCACTGCGCCGGCTTGTCCTCGGCCGTCCGAGGACGTTGCAGGTCCAGCAGAGCCGGCAGGCGCAAATAGCACTCGTAAGGCGTTTCCACAGCCACCCTTCGCGACGTCTCGACAGGCCGACGACACCCTCTGGAACTTCGACGCCGCGCGGATTCGGCCCGTGTGCGGCCCGGCCGGTGACTCACTCACCGCCTCGATTACTTTACGTTACTTAAAGAGCACGCGCCGCTAAGGGCGACTCCTACGGCGGGAAGATCAATACGTCAGGCCGGCCCTGCGCCCGCACACCACTCAGTGGCCACCGGCGGTGCGGGAGTCGAGGGGGTGCCAGGCGAGGTCCGTGCCGTCCTGCCGGACCTTTCCGAACACCACATCGGCGAAGTGGCCGCCGAAGCCGGTCGTGCCGGGCTCCGCCAGTTCGGCGACGAGTCGGTGGCGGTGGTCGGCGGCCCCTGCGGGGTCGTGGTCGAAGGCCGAGGACCATGCGGGGTGGCCGACCTGGATCGGCGAGTGCAGCGCGTCGCCGAAGGCGATCAGCCGCTGTCCACCGGAGGTGATGACGTACTCGGCATGACCGGCCGTGTGGCCGGCGGAGACCCTCACCTGCACGCCCGGAAAGATCTCCTGGCCGTCCTTCACCGTGCGTACGCGTGGCGTCATGGCTGCGATCTCCTCGGCCATGCCCTGATCCGCCTGCGAGTGACGCTGGGCCCACTCCTGTTCGGACACCAGGTAATCGGCGTGGGCGAAGGCGGACCGGTCGCCGCCCGGGGCGGGATGCCAGGCCCAGCCGAGGTGGTCGGTGTGCAGGTGGGTGAAGGCGACGGCCTCGATGCTCCACGGGGTGTGGCCGAGCGTGGCCAGATTCTCCAGGAGTGTGCCGCCGTGGATGCCGCCGACCGGGCCGTCCTGGGCCGCCGGGAGCGTCTGCGGCCCGAAGCCCGTGTCGATCAGCAGGGCGCGGTCACCGTGTTCCACCAGCAGTGCGCCGATGCTCGCCACGAGGTGGCCCGTGGCATCCAGGTACTCCGGGCGGGCGGCCCACGTGTCATCAGTGGTGTCGGGGAACATGGCACGCGGCCGAAGCCGCGCGTCGCCGTCGGGCACGTAGTGGACCTTCGTGTCACCCAGTTGGAGCCGGTGGATTCCCGCCGGCCGTCGCAACCGGTCAGCGCGGTCGAGTACGGGTTTCGTCACGGGGCTTCTCCTTCTGGCGCGGGCCGCCTGATCTCTGTGCCGACAGCTCGGGGCCGCAGCGAGGCCAGATATGCGTGGAGGGTCCGGCCGGTGTGCTCGGAGCCCCAGATCTTCAGTACCTCGCCGTCGTCCGCCGACCGCGCGGCGTCGATACGGTCGAGGGTCGGCCGGTGCAACTGGCGCTTGGCCAGGGCGTAGACGTCCGAGGGCGCGCGGCTCAGGTCGTGTGCGCGCAGCAGCGCGGCGGGCAGCAGTCGGTCCGGCTCGACGAGTTCGTGCACGAGGCCGTTCGCGCGGGCCTGCTCGGGCGTCAGGCGACCGGCTCCCAGCACCATCGCGTCGAGGGCCGGGCCGACGGCGTGGCGCACGACCTCCAGGCACACGGTGGGGAAGGGAACCCCGGCGGCGAGTTCGGTGAGTCCGATGGTGCCGCCGGACATCAGCCGGATGTCGCAGGCGGCGGCGAGCACGCAGCCGCCGGCCAGGGCGTGCCCGTTGATCGCCCCGACCACCGGCCGCGGATGCCCGAACAGGGCGAGCGTGGCGCGGCGCAGGGCGGGGTGGAAGGTCTCGGCGTACTCCAGGCCGCCGTCGACCACCCGTTTGAGGTCCGCGCCCGCCGAGAAGGACCGCCCGCTGCCGGTCAGCACGACCGCGCGGGCGTCGCCGACGGCCGCCAGCGCCTCGGGGATCCGGGTGAGCAGTTCTCGGTCCAGGGCGTTCACCGGCCCGTGGTTCAGGGTCAGGATCGCGATGCCGTCGTGGTCGGATACATCGATCACTCGCCGGTCCTCCGCCCGGTCAGTCGGCGTAACCTTCGAGGTCGGTGAGCGGGATCTTCGACACCGTGTACGTGCCCTGCCCGGCCGCCACCAGCTTGCCGCTGTCACTGTAGATGTCGCTGCGCGCGACGTAGAGGGTCTTGCCCGCGGTCACCACCGTGCCGATGGCGTGGATGCCCTCCTTCTGCACCGGCCTGATCAGGTTGATGTGGTAGTCGACCGTCAGGACGCTGAAGGTCTCCTCCATCGAGTTGGCCGCCACGAACCCGGCGGTGTCCCCGACCTCGAACATCATGGCGGCATGCAGGAAGTCCGCGTTCTGGGTGAGGTCGGCGTGGAACGGAATGGCCACCCGCGCGCGCCCGGCCTCCTCGATCTCGATGGTCTTGCCGAGGAACCGGGAGATCTTGCACTGCATGCAGCAACGGGTGAGCTTCTCGAAGTGCGTCGACACAGTAATCCTCCATGGGCGGCGGCACGACTATACGAGGGACACGACGAGGCTCGCATTGATCCCGCCGAACCCGAACGCGTTGATCAGACACCGGCGCAATCTCGCCCCGCGGACCTCGCGGGCGATGTCGATTTTGTCGAACTCCGGGTCGGTCTCCGTCAGGTTCCGTGTGGGAGGGACGGCCTGGTGACGGAGTGCCATGAGGGCAGTGGCGAGATTCAGCGGGCCGTTCGCGGCGAACGAGTAGCCCACATGCCCTTTGATCGACGTGACGGTCGGCCGGTGGCCGGTCTCCGCGGTGAGCGCGCGCAGCGCCTCCAGCTCGGCGGCGTCGCCTTGCACCATGCCGGATGCCTGGGCGAAGACGCAGTCGATCGCGTCCAGTTCCAGCCCGGCGTCGGCGACGGCGCCGGCCATGCACCGCGTGACGTGGCGGGCCGAGAGGCCCGTGAGGCTGTCGCCCCCGCTGTTGGTGTCGAAGCCGGTCAGTTCGCCGTGGATCACCGCGCCGCGCGCCTCGGCGTGCGCCCGCTCCTCCAGGACGAAGACGGCGGCCGCTTCACCGACGACGATCCCGTCCCGTGAGCGGTCGAAGGGGCGCGGGACGGTTTTCGGGTCGTCGTGCCGGCTGAGCACCTTCATCGCCTGGAAACCGGAGTAGGTGACCGGGGTGATGACCGCTTCGGCGCCGCCGGCGATGGCCCAGGTGCGGGCGCCGGACCGGATGGCGCGCATCGCCTGCCCCATCGCCTGGACGCCGCTCGCGCAGGCACCGGCGACCGTGATCTGCTCGCCCTCGATGCCCAGACGCAGCGCGATCACGCTCGCCGCCATGTTGGGGATGAGCGAGGGGATCAGGAACGGGCTGGTCCTGCGTACGCCCTGCTGTTCCTGTCTCAGCACGCCCGCCTCGATGCTGGGCAGTCCCCCCATGGCCACCCCGAGGTACACGCCGCCCTCCGGAGGGCACGGGCGGTGAGCCGCCGCGTTGCCCGCCTCGCCCCCGGCTGCCGCGGCCAGACCGCTGTCGTCGAGTGCCCGTTCGGCGGCGAACAGCGCGTACCGCACGAAGGCACTCATGCGTCCGGTCTCGAACCGGAGCGGGCCGGGCGCGAACGTGACGGCGGAGTCGTCGACCTGACCGGCGTGGCGGCTGTGGAAGCGGCCGGGGTCGAAGCGTGTCACCGGCGCGATCCCGGAACGTCCGGTGACCAGGCCCTGCCACAGTTCGTCGACCGTCGAGCCGAGCGGGCACACCACACCCATCCCGGTGACCACCACGCCGTGTCGCGCCACGTCGACCCGTGCCGTCAGGCTCGCTGCCCCGACGCGTCCAGTGTGCGCCGGACGTACTGCTCCAGATCCCACATGGTCTGCAAATCGTCCATCACGGACTCGTCGAAGTCGACACCGAAGCAGTCCTCCAGGAAGAGCAGCAGCTCGACCATCTTGAGTGAGCTCATGCCCTCGATGGAGTTGCCGAGGTTCGACTGCCGCGTCAGGTGGGACACGTCGGCTTCGACGAACTCGCCGATATGCTTGACGATCTTCTCGAAAAGCTCCTGGTCCTGCTTCTCATCCTGCATCAGGTGCCCCTCCAAAGGTCACACGCGTCGGCTCGTCGGTACGGCGGAACGGCGGGCGTTGCTCGATGATCTCTCGGCAGAGATGGCGCTGGATCTTGCCGCTGGTGGTCCTGGGGAGCTGCGCCCGCCGGATCCAGTGGCAGGTGACGCCGCTGATGCCGAACGCCTCGGCCAGTGCGCCGCGCACCTGGTCGGTGATGGTCCGCCGGTCGCGGCCCTCGCCGATCCGCTCGTCGAGAAGGAGGTGGAGCTGCTCGGTGGGCAGCGTCGGGTCGGGAACGCCGATCGCCACGACCGCGGGGGTGCGCGGGCTCTTGGCGACGGCTTCGACGAACCGCTCGATCTGGTCGGGTATGTAGTTGCGCCCGGAGATGATCACGATCTCCTTGCGGCGTCCTGTGACGTACAGCTCCCCGTCGAGCCGGTAGCCCAGATCGCCCGTGCGGAGATAGCCGTCGGGGCGCTTGAGCCGCTCGTCGACGGCCGTCTCTTCGGCGCCCTGTTCCGGCGTGTCCGGTGCCGTGGCGCCGCGCTCGGGGAGGTAGCCGTCGATCACGCTGGGGCCCGCCACCTCTATCTCACCGATGGCGCGGTCGGGCAGCGGCGTTCCGTCGCCGTCGACCACCCTCAGCCGATGGCCCGGTATCGCCGGGCCCACGCACATCATGCTCAGGCTGCGGAGATCGTCGACCGGCCGGGGTTCGGCACGCCCCTTGGCCGCGACGGCCTCCGCGTCCACCCGGTCGGCGGAGTAGGGGCGGCCGACGTCCGAGATGGTGGCCGCCAGCGTCACCTCCGCGAGTCCGTACACAGGCCTGAGTGTCGTGTCCGGCAGCCCGTGAGGCGCGAACGTCGACTGGAATTCGCGCAGTGTGGCCTCGTGCACCGGTTCCGCGCCGCAGAGGGCGACACGCCAGGAGGAGAGGTCGAGGTCGGCGGGGGGCCGTCGTTTGGCCACTCGCGCGCAGATGTGGAACGCGGAGCTGGGTGCGGGCGAGAGGGTGCCACGGTGGCGGCTGATCCACCGCAGCCATGAGAGCGGGTTCCGCAGGAAGTTGACGGGGTCCGACAGCACCATCGGGATGTGGGCGTGCAGCGCGTAGGAGATTCCGATGAGGCCCATGTCGTGGAAGAGAGGGAGCCAGCTCACCAGTGTGTCGGTGGGTCTGGCCCGTATGGCCCCGGCGATCGCCCGGACGTTGGCGGTGATGTTGCCGTGCCGGACCATGGCCAGCTTGGGGGCTCCGGTCGAACCGGAGGTCGGCTGGAGATGGGCGAGCGATCCGGGAGTGGCTCGCGGGGAGTCGAGCGTACGGGCTTCGCCGCGCAGCGCGTCGGGGGTCGTGACCGTGGCCGGCAGGTACGACGCGAGGGAGTCCGCCGCTTCCGGGGTCGTAATGACTCCGCTGACCTGCGCCTGTTCGGCGAGGCCCCGCAGGCCTGCCGTGTAGTGCTGGGGGTCGCCGCCGGTCGGTTCCGCCGCGATGACGGGGACGACTCCCGCGTAGAGGCAGCCCAGGTAGACCGCGAGGAAGTCCCGCGAGGTGGGCAGGACGACGAGGAGGCGCTCGCCCTCCCTGATCCCGTGCGCGTCGAGGCCGGCCACGGCCTTGCCGACGAGGCGACATACCTCCGCGTAGCTGAGCGCGAACTCCTCCTCGGACCGCTCGATCACGTGGAACGCCGGCCGGTCCGGGGTGCGGGCGGCACTGTCGAGCAGCGCGCCGATGACCGTGTCCGCCCGGTCCTGAGCCGTCATCGCGCGTACTTCTTCACGAATTCCACGTCGGTGGACTTGGCCGAGCGGGTCAGCCATGCGCGGAGTTCTCCGTGGCGGGCGTCGAAGTCCGCCTTCAGCGCGTGCTCCCGCAGGGTTCCTGCCGCGGTGTAGTACGGCTTCTCCAGTTGTTCGAGGAAGTCGATGTGCTGCTGCATCCCGGCTCGGCCACGGTCGACACTGCGCGCGTACGCCTTGAGGCGGGCCCGCCGCTGGGGCCGTGTCTCGATCTCGAACGCCCGCTTGAAGAAGATGTCGTAGCTGTCGAGGATGCCGCGCTGCAACGTGCTCGGGCGCATCTCCCGCGGGAAGATGCCGACGAACGAGTAATGCTGATACGTCGGCACTTCCATGATGATCCGGTGGTCCTCGACGTCTTGACGCGCCCCGTACAGCAGATTCTGGAAGGGGTACTCCGCGAGGCACACGAACACCGGGTGCATGATGCGGGCCTCGGCACACCAGCGGGCGGTGGCCTCGATCGCCTGCCGGTCCTGGACGTCGAGCCCGAAGATGATCGCGGAATGGATGGCGATGTCGTTCTCGGCGAAAGCCAGCAGGCGCCGCGTCTGCTCGGAGGGATCGACGCGCTTGTTGAACGCCTGAAGGACACTCGGGTCCTCCGATTCCACGCCCAGGCAGTACTCGTCGAACCCCGACCGCTTGAGGTCGAGTACCAGGTCGATGTCATCGGCGTGGTTGACGCGGCTCATGGCGATGAACTTGTAGCCGCGGTCCCGGAATGTCTCGGCGATTTCCCGGCAGTAGTCCTTGCGGGTCGTGAAGTTGAGATCCGTGACGTAGAAGCGGTTGCAGCCCGTCTGCTCGTAGATGGCGTCCAGTTCGCTGCGGACGTCCGCCGCCGTCTTGGTGCGGAATCGCCGCCCGAGCAGGCGGATCGCATAGCAGAAGGAGCAGGCGAACGGGCAGCCGCGTGACATGGAGACCGTGGCCCAGTGCAGCTTCGGCGCGCGCGCCAGGAACTTCGGGTTGATCGCGGTGGCGATGTTCCCGTAGCGGGCGACCGTGTTGAGGACCAGCTTGCCGTCGGCCCCGATGTAGGCCAGGTTGTCGACCTCGGTGAGGGGCTCGCCCTCCTCCAGCGCTTTGATGAGCTGGACGGCGGGGATCTCGCCCTCGGCGATCACCGCGTAATCGGCGTACCGCAGCGCCTCGTAGGGGGCGAACGCGGCGTGCGGGCCGCCCATGATGACCACGCAGCCGGGCCGTTTGCCGCGCTGGATCAAATCCAGCATGTCGAGGTTCGACCAGAAGTGGGTGGCAAGGGCCGAGATCAGAATGTAGTCGTAGTCGGCCAGGGGAAAGTCCCCCGGCTTCTCGCCCCAGAACATCTGGCACATCTCGACGCGGGCGTCCGGGTATTCCTGCTGGACGAACGACGCGACGTAATAGATTCCGTCGTTGTACGTCGTCGCCAGTGTCGACGCGTCGGGATACGCCTCATGGAATCCGAGCTGCACGCAGAGGATATTGAGGCTTTTCATGACGCCGAACCCGAGGGGCTCAGCGGCGTCGTGCGGCGGCGCGCGATCTCCCTGCGCACCTTCTCCTTCATCTCCTGCTTGAGCTTGGCGGCGATGCGCTCCGGCTCGTTGACCCGGCGCTGCGCCCAGGCGAGCAGGTCGCGTGCCTCGGAGCGGTTCATCTTGGGGTGCTTCCACACCAGGTTGTACAGGTCGTGCTTGCTGAGGTCCGGTTCGTCGACCAGGTGTTCCATCTGCCGGTAGAGACGGGTGCCGTGGAACGGGGTGAGCAGCGTCAACTGGCAGGCGAACAGTCCTTCGTCGCTGAGTTGCTCGATGTCGTGCTGCATATCCTCGATGCTGTCCTCGGCGAACCCGACCATGAAGGTGCCGAGGGCGCGGCGGCCGTTGTCGATCAGCTCGCGCACGGTCTGCCGGACGTTGTAGACGTCGTCGCGCTTTTTGACGTCGGCGACGTTCTTGTCCCGGTACGACTCGATGCCGACGATCGCACCGTCCATGTATCGGTCGGTCAGCTCCGGGACTCTTCCTCGGATCAGGTCGGCCCGCGTCAGGCAGATCCACGGGAGTTCGCGCTCCGCGAGCGCGTCCACGACCTGTTCGGCGAGGTCGTTGGTGAGGAAGAAGCTCTCGTCGTAGATGATGACGTGCGCGACGTCGGATTCCCGGTACGCGTCGAGCGCCGCGTACGTGTCCTCCATGAAGATGGCTTCTTCTTTGGGATTGAAGATCGGCGTCGAACAGAAGGTGCAGCCGATGTTGCACCCGCGTTTCGAATACAGATAGCCCACCGGGGACTTCAGTCCGCGAAATCCGCTCTCGCCGAGCATGGCGGGGTGCCGCACGCGTGGCAGTGGCGTGCCGTAGACGTACTCGTGGATCGGCGCCTCGCCCGCACCCTTCACCTTCTTGGTGAAATAGGGGTCGATTCCCGGCGACAGGACGCCATAGTTACCGGCCCATATCTCCGGCACGCCGGCCTCGCGCGCAATCTTGGCCATCTCGATCGCGACGGGCGTCGACCAGGTGTAGAAGCTGATGCCGACCATGTCCCAGGTCTCGGACCGCAGGGCGCAGAGGTATTCGTCCCAGGTCGGGTACTCAAGGATTTCCACGTCCGGCACATTGTGCTTGATGAAGCGGAGGCCGGTGGGCGGACAGGTGACCGAGAGCCGGTCTTCGAGATCCACCGCGCAGGTCCACGCCATATAGGTGTCGGTCCGGTCGTACCAGTTCCCGCCGATACCGACGGGTTCGACCAGAGCCTCCTTCGGAGCGGTCGTGAGGAGCACTCTCTTCATCTGCCGACCCCTATCGCCACGAAAATGTGCTGTTTATATACGGCCCATTTCAGGCATGCCGTGTTCCGGCCGGCCCGCGATAACAGAAAAGCACTTCGTTTAGCGTGCACAGATTGTTTGCGACTCTAGGATCGGCTCAAGATTTATGTCAACCCTCCCACTGCACCGGTGAGTAGGGCCACCGCATTCACGCCAGCAGGCCGATCGCGGGGTTTCTTGATCCGGGTAACTCGTCCGCCGGTGGGCGGTCCGTATGCCGCGGCATGAGCCGCTCCGGGTCCCGGCCAACTCGGCCGGAACCGAGCGCGAGGCCACGGCGATCAGCCTCCGGTCGCAGTTTCACGGGGCCTGCGGCTCTTGCGGACGCTGTGGCGTGAGCGTGCGGTGGCCCGCCCCCCGAGAGCCATGGCGGTCAGTCCCATGATCAGGGCGACGATGGCTCCGCCCAGCCCGTTGCCGGTGCCGAGAGAGCCGTCGGAGGTCGCTGCCACCACCCCGCCGAGGACCATGGCGATCAACCCCGCCGCCAGGGCCACGTTGGCCCCGAGTCGCCCGCGGGCAGTGCCGAAGCGACCGTGGGGGCGGGCCAGGGCCAGCCCGCCGACGACCATGCCGATCAGCCCCAGCACGGCGGCCGAGGTGGCCGTGAGCCGTCCGGCGCTCATGGTGGAGACACTGGCGGCGGACGGCTGGGCAGCAACCTGCGCGGCGGCCGGTGCGGCCGACACGAACACCCCTAGCAGGGCGGTTCCGACCGCGGCGAGCAGCAGTCGAACCGACCTCAGGGCTCCTGACGACAAGCTCATGTCCTTCTCCTCTTCGTACGTCTCGCTCCCCGGATCGGGATGCCGTTTTGATCCTCGCCGCCGGGCCCATCGCCAGTCGTCCTGCGGACGGAGGCACTTCGCGCTGCCGCGGGTAGTGCATCCGGCTACCACGAACGCCGCAGGCGCCGGAAAGGTACCGCGGGTGCGGTAGGTGGCCGCTCGTCCATGGGCGGGACTCGCCCGCGCCGGCCTCCGGCTAGGGTCCGCGTATGACCACAGGGCGGTTGGGTGTGCGGGCCGATGTCAGGGACGGGGCGATCGCCGTCGGTGTGGCGGTGGCGCTGCTGGTGACGGGGCTGTCCGAGGGGCACTCCACCGCGGGGCTCGACCTGCTCGGCTACGTGCTGTTGGCGGTCGGCGGCCTGGCGCTGGCCGTGCGCCGCCGGGCCCCGGTTCCCGTTCTGGCCGTCACCGGTCTGTGCGCGCTGGGCCACCAGGCGGCCGGTTTCGATGTGCCGGCCGTCGCGTACCTGTTCGCGGTGTACGCCGCGATGCGAGCGGGACACCACATCATCACGGTGGCCGCCTCCGTGGCCCTACTGGCCGCCCTCCCGCTCGCGGTGCTGGCTTCCCTGCACGACATGGGTGAGGCCCTCGCGCAGGCCCGTGGCGCCCTGGAGATCGCGTGGCTGATCGCGGCCGGTGCTGCGGGTGAAGCCCTGCGGCAGGCCGAGCGGCGGGCGGACGAGGCCGAGCGCACCCGGGAGGAGACAGCGCGGCACCGCGCGGACGAGGAGCGGCTGCACATCGCGCGGGAGCTGCACGATTCGCTCACCCACCAGATCTCGGTCATCAAGGTGCAGTCGGAGGCGGCCGTGCATGTGGCCCGCAAGCGTGGCGAGGAGGTACCAGAGGCGTTGCTGGCGATCCGGGAGGCCGGTCGTGAGGCGTCCCGGGAGCTGCGGGCGACCCTGGAGGTGCTGCGCGACGACGACAGGACCCCGCCGCACGGTCTCGACCACCTCCCGGACCTGGTGGAACGCTCCCGTACGACCGGCCTGGACGCGACGTTGACGATCGAGGGCCAGCGGCACGAGGTGTCGGCGGCGGTGGGGCGGGCCGTGTACCGGATCGTGCAGGAGTCGCTCACCAACATCGCCCGGCACGCCGGTGCCACGACCGCGTCGGTCTACGTCGGTCACCTTCCCCACGCCCTGACCGTACGAGTCGAGGACGACGGCAAGGCCACGCCGGACAGCGCTCCGGCGCCCGGCATCGGGTTGCTCGGCATGCGTGAGCGGGTCACGGCTCTCGGCGGTCACCTGCACGCGCAGCCGCGCGGCGAGGGCGGGTTCGCCGTGCACGCGGAACTGCCTGTGGACGGAACATCGTGATCCGTGTCCTGCTGGTGGACGACCAGCCGCTCCTGCGCAGCGGGTTCCGTGCGCTGCTCGACCTCGAAGACGACATCGAGGTGGTGGCGGAGGCCGCCGACGGACGTGAGGGCCTGGCCCTGGCCAGGCAACACCTGCCCGACATCGCGCTCATCGACATCCAGATGCCGGACATCGACGGCATCGAGGCCACCCGGCTCATCGCCGCGGACCCGGCCCTGACCGACGTACACGTCGTGATCCTGACCAACTACGGCCTGGACGAGTACGTCTTCGACGCGCTGCGCGCCGGCGCCGCGGGGTTCCTCGTCAAGGACATCGTGCCGGAGGACTTCCTCCACGCCGTACGTGTTGCCGCTCGCGGTGAAGCCCTGCTCGCACCGTCGATCACCCGCAAACTGATCAACCGGTATGTCACCCAGCCGCTCCGCACCGGCGCCGCCGTGGAACTGGAAGGGCTGACCGGCCGCGAACGCGAGGCCGTCGTCCTCGTCGCGCAAGGGCTGTCCAACGAGCAGATCGCCCGGCACATGGTGATCAGCCCACTGACCGCGAAGACCCACATCAACCGGGCGATGACCAAACTCCACGCCCGTGACCGAGCCCAACTCGTCATTCTGGCCTATGAATCCGGCCTGGTAACCCCACGCAACGGCTGACCTCCGCCCCTCGACCAGCCGCGCCTCTCGCCCTCGTCGATGAGTCGCCGCCCGGCCTTCCACAACGCCGCGGAGCCATCACCGATCACCGCCTTGCGCGCTCGGACGTCGTCGGCGGTGACGCCTGGAGTGCGCCAGGTGCCACCACGGGCCATCCAGTTGAGAAGGAGTGGCTGAAGCCGGTCCATGGCCTTGGCGAATCTGGCTTCGGGGGTGCGGCGTTCCTCGAACTCGTCCCAGAGGGCTCGCATGCGCTGAGCTTGGTCCTTGGGTAGCAGTGTGAAGAGTTCGTCGGCCGCGACGACCTCCCGCTCCCGCTGATCGACACCGGCGGCGCTGTCGTACAGGGGTGTGTCGCCGGCGTAGATCTCCACGAGATCGTGCAGCAGGACGAGCTGAATCGTGTGCCCCACGTCGATGGGCCGGTCGGAGTGTTCGGCGAGGATCACGACCATCATGGCCAAGTGCCATGAGTGCTCCGCGTCGTTCTCACGGCGGTCTGCCGCGATGAGGGGCGACTGGCGGAGGACGGTCTTGAGCTTGTCCACCTCTACGAGAAAGGTGAGCTGGGCACGCAGCCTTTCATCGAGATCGTCGGGGAAGGGCGTCTTGTCGGCGAGCGGACTCCTGTGTTCATCGCTCGCGCCTTCATCGCTCATGCCTTCATCGTGGCACGCAGGCTCCGGCACGCAGCCTCCGGCACACGGGCGGCAGCCGCTCGGACCGAAACTGTTTCGGTCATGACGCGCCATTGTTTCGACGGCGCGCATCCCGCAGGATCTCCGATGAAGACACCCCATGCCCCACGGACAGAAGGGATTGTCATGATCCGGACAAGAAGCATGGCCGGAACGGCTTCGAACGCCCCCAGGAAAGACCGCACCCCCCTACGCGCCTACGCACGCAAAGCACTGGTCCTCTCCGTCACAGGGCTGCTCACGGCCACCGGTGTCGTCGCCCTGTCCGGCACCGCCCACGCGGCGAGCACCCTCGGCGAGTCGGCGGCCGCCAAGGGCCGCTACTTCGGCACGGCGGTCGCCGCGAACCACCTCGGCGAGGCGCCCTACGCCGCCACGCTGAACACCGAGTTCAACTCGGTGACCCCCGAGAACGAGATGAAGTGGGACGCGCTGGAGGCGTCCCGGGGATCGTTCACCTACGGGGCGGCCGACCAGATCGTCAGCCACGCACAGAGCCGCGGCATGAAGGTGCGGGGACACACCCTGGTCTGGCACTCCCAGCTGCCAGGATGGGTGGGGTCACTGGGTGCGAGTGACCTCCGTACGGCGATGCACAACCACATCACCCAGGTCATGCGGCACTACCAGGGCAAGATCCACTCGTGGGACGTCGTCAACGAGGCGTTCCAGGACGGCGGCAGCGGAGCACGCCGCAGTTCGCCGTTCCAGGACAAGCTCGGCAACGGCTTCATCGAGGAGGCGTTCCGCACCGCGCGGGCCACCGACCCGGCCGCGAAGCTCTGTTACAACGACTACAACACCGACGGGGTGAACGCGAAGTCCAACGCCGTGTACGCCATGGTGAAGGACTTCAAGCAGCGCGGTGTGCCCATCGACTGCGTGGGCTTCCAGAGCCACTTCAACAGCCAGTCCCCCGTCCCCGCCGACTTCCAGCAGAACCTCCAGCGCTTCGCCGACCTCGGCGTCGACGTGCAGATCACGGAACTGGACATCGAGGGGTCCGGGGCCTCGCAGGCCACGAGTTACGCCAACGTGGTGAAGGCGTGCCTCGCGGTGACTCGCTGTACGGGCATCACCGTCTGGGGCGTCACCGACAAGTACTCCTGGCGCGCGAGCGGCACCCCGCTGCTCTTCGACGACAACTACAACAAGAAGCCGGCCTACGCCTCCGTGCTGTCCACCCTCGGCGGTACGAGCGGCGGTGGTGACGGGGGAAACGGCACCCGCACGTGCACCGTCTCGTACGCGAAGCAGGAGACGTGGGGTGACCGCTACAACGGCAAGGTGACCGTGACGGCGGGATCTTCGGCGATCAGCGGCTGGAACGTGCGGGTGACCATCGCCTCGGCGCAGCGGATCTCGGCCACCTGGAACGGCACGCCGAGCTGGGACGGCAGCGGGAAGGTGATGACCATGACCCCGAGCGGCAACGGCGCCCTGGCGGCCGGCGGGAGCACGAGCTTCGGCTTCACCGTCATGACGAACGGCGACACGGCACCGCCCGCCGTCAGCGCCTGCACCGCATCCTGACCGGAGCGTCCGGCCGGAGGGACAGAAGGGCCCTCGTGGGTGGTCGTCCACCCACGAGGGCCTTCCGGTCGGTGTGCGCCGGACTACGGCGTGTCCGTGAGGGTCTGCGTCGCGACGCTCATGTGCAGCCGACGGGTGTGGTCGACCGTGCGGACCGGCCCGGTCAGCGTGACCCGGGCCGTGAGGCGCGCGTCGGTGCTCGACGCGCTCAGCCGCAGTTCGAGGTCACCCGGCTCGACGATCCGGTGGCCGTCGCGGCCCGTGAAGGACGCGAGGTCCGCCGGGACCGTCATCCGCACCCTGGCGCGCCGTCCGGGTTCCAGGTCGAGGCGTACGTACCCGATGAGGCGCTGCACCGGCTGGACCACGGAGGCGACGGGGTCGTGCAGATAGACCTGGACCACTTCGGTGCCCTGCCGCGCACCGGTGTTGCGGATGGTGCAGGAGAGGGTGAACTCCCCTTCTGTCGAGGCCTGCCCGTGCTCCACGTCGAGGTCGCTCCACTCGAAGGCGGTGTACGTCAGGCCGTGGCCGAACCCGAACGCCGGGGTCGGGTCGACACTGGACACATCGCTGGAGT
Organism: Streptomyces sp. NPDC046335; assembly: GCF_055587985.1. Classification (NCBI taxonomy): domain Bacteria; kingdom Bacillati; phylum Actinomycetota; class Actinomycetes; order Kitasatosporales; family Streptomycetaceae; genus Streptomyces; species Streptomyces sp. NPDC046335. Next base: position 206,224 of record NZ_JBVJFF010000014.1, read on the forward strand.
GACCCAGCCGCGCCGCCAGGTAGGTGGAGGGCTGGGAGCCCGGGTGGCGCGGCACACTGACGGGCAGCCGGCCGGACGGTTCGGTGCGGCCGCTGAGCACCGAGGCGATGGCCGTCGTCCCTTCCTCGCCGGGGAAGAACGACTGCACGACCGCGGCTGCCTCGTCCACCGCACGCCCGAGGGCGTAGGGGCGTCCTGCGAGCAGGGTGACGACGACGGGGGTGCCCGCGTCGAGGAGGCTGTCGAGCAGGTGCTGCTGGACACCGGGGAGTGCCAGGTTCTGCGCGTCGCAGCCCTCCCCGCTCGTGCCGCGCCCGAAGAGACCGGCCCGGTCGCCGAGGGCGACGATGACGAGGTCGGCGCCCCTGGCCAGTTCGACGGCCGCACCGAACCCGTCGGTGGAGGGGCCGTCGATGTCCGCGCCCCGCGCGGTGACGATCTCGCTGTGGGGGAACTCCGCCGCCAACGCCTCGCGCATAGTGGGCAGTTCGATGCCGTGCGGGGTCTCGGGGTGCTGGCCCCCGACGTGGACGGGGAAGGCGTAGCAGCCGAGGACCGCCGTCGGGGTGTCGGCGTTGGGTCCGATGAGTGCGATACGGGCCGGGGCGCCGGCGGCCGCGTCCGCCGCCAGGGGCAGGGTGCCGTCGTTGCGCAGGAGCACGACGGCCTGTTCGGCTACGCGGCGGGCGAGCGCGCGGTTCTCGTCGGTGTCGAGACGGACGCTCCCGCGCAGCGCCTGTGGGTTCCCGCCCGCGGAGCCGGCCGCGCCCGTGGCTCCCATGAGCACCGGCGGCATCGGCCTCCAGTCGGCGTCCAGCAGCCCCAACTGGGCTTTCTGGACCAGCACTCGGCGTACCGCACGGTCCACCAGCGCCTCGGGTACGAGACCGGCGGCGATCGCGTCGGTCAGCGGGCTGCCGAATGCCTTGACGGTCGGCAGTTCCACGTCCACCCCCGCGCCGAGTGCGGCACCGGCCGCTTCCCCGAAGGTCCCCGCCACACCGTGCAGCGTCTTCAGGAACGCGATGCCGAAGTAGTCCGCGACGACGGTCCCGTCGAAGCCCCAGGTGTCGCGGAGGAGGCCGGTCAGCAGCAGCCCGTCGGCCGCGGAGGGGATTCCGTCGGTGTCGGTGTAGGCGTGCATGACGGACCGTGCGCCGCTTTCGCGTACGGCCATCTCGAACGGGGTGAGGATGATGTCGGCCCGCTCCCGCACACCCATGCCGACGGGGGCGAGGTTGCGGCCCGCCTGGGAGGCCGAGTACCCGGCGAAGTGCTTGAGCGTGGCGACGACCCCGGCCGACTCCAGTCCCCGTACGTAGGCGGTGGCGACCGTACCCACCAGGTACGGGTCCTCGCCGATCGTCTCCTCGACGCGGCCCCAGCGTGCGTCGCGTACGACGTCGAGGACGGGGGCGAGCCCTTGGTGCACGCCGACGGAGCGCATGTCGCGGCCGATCGCGGCGGCCATCTCACGGACCAGCTCCGGATGGAAGGTGGCGCCCCAGGACAGCGGCACCGGGTAGGCGGTCGCGCCCCAGGTGGCGAAGCCCGCGAGGCATTCCTCATGGGCGAGCGCCGGTATGCCGAACCGATTGGCCCCGGCGATCCGCTCCTGGGTGCGCGACAGCGAGAGGGCACCCACGGCCGGGTCGACCGGGGCTGTTCCGAACGGGCGGGTCAGCTGGCCGAGGCCGTGCGGAAGAAGGTCGTCGAGGGCGACGGCCTCCTCCATGTCGTGCTGGAACGGCGCGACTTCGGCGCCCTCGTCGGACGCGCCCACCCAGACGCCGAAGAGCTGGGAGATCTTCTCCTGGAGGGTCATGGCGGCGATCAGGGCGTCGGCCCTGGCCTCGGGGGTGAGGGTGGGATCACGCCAGGGCCCGGTGCGGTGGTCCGTGGCGCCGGATACCGGCGCCAGGGACTCGGTGGCCTCGGCGGGTGCCTGCACGCCGGCGTTGTCGATGTTGGCGGTCACTTTCCTCCGACCCCCATCAGCCCCTGTACCAGGGCACGACGGGCGAACAGGTAGACGATCAGGATGGGGAGCATGGACAGGACGACTGCGGCGAGCAGGCCGGGGGTGTCGACTCCGTGTTCCGTCTGGAAGTCGTAGAGCCCCATGGTGATCACCTTGGTCTCCGCCGACTGCGTCAGGACGAGGGGGAAGAGGAAGCCGTTCCACGCCTGGAGCGCGGAGAAGACGATGATCGTCGAGACCCCGCTCTTGGACAGCGGCAGCACCAGCTGGAAGAAGACCCGCCGGGACGAGGCACCGTCCATCGTCATCGCCTCGTACAGCTCGGGGGTGATGTCACGCATCACCCCCGTGAGGATCAGGGCGCACACCGGCATGGCGAAGGCCGCCGTCGGCAGGATGACGCCGATGAGGTTGTCGTAGAGACCGGCCTCGCTGATGACGAAGAACATCGGGACGATGACCGCCTGCGAGGGGATCGCCAGGCCCAGGAGGAACAGCCGGAAGACCGTGGTGGCGGCCCGGCCCCGGCTCCTGACGATGGTGTACGCCAGCGGCGGGACGAGCAGCACGACGATGCCCACCACGCACACGGTGACGATGACCGTGTTGAGGAAGTACTGCGCGAAGCCGCTGTCGAGGTCGTTGATGTAGTTGTCGAACGTGAAGTGCTCGGGGAAGGCCAGCGGGCCGTTCGCCGCGTAGTCGGGGCGCGACTGGAACGTGGCGACGAGCATCACGTACAGCGGCAGCCCCACCACCAGGAGCCAGACCAGCGAGCCGAAACCGGCGAAGTAGTTGGGGCGGCTCTTCCTCACAGTCCCTCCATGGTGCTGCGCATCTTGTCGTAGCCCGAGAGCCGCACCACGATCAGCGAGATGACCGTGGAGACGAGGACCAGCAGGAGTGCGATGGCGGACGCCGCTCCGTAGTCGAAGCTCTTGAACGCCTTCTGGTACATGTAGAACGCGCTGATGGTGGTGTCGCTGCCCGGTCCGCCCTGGGTCAGGATGAGCACGGTGTCGAAGGTCGTGAGCCCGCCGACCACCATCAGGATCATCGAGGTGATGATCGAGTTGCGCAGCTGCGGCAGTGTGATGTGGAAGAACTGCCGCACCGTGCCCGCGCCGTCGATCTGCGCCGCCTGGTAGAGGACCTGCGGCACCGCGCGCGCCGCACCCTGGTAGATCAGCGTGTGCAGAGGGGTGAACTGCCAGGTGCTGACGAAGACCAGGACGCCGATGGCACTGGTCTGCATGCCGAACAGGTTGCCGTCGCCGAAGAGCCACTCGGCCTGCGCGGGGACACCGAAGTTGGGGTCGAGGACGGCGCGCCACAGCACGGACACGGCCGCGATGGACAGCAGCATCGGGACGAAGTAGATGGCGGACAGGACGGCCCGGTTGCGCTGGTGTCCCGCCGCCCAGACTCCGAGCAGGATGCTCAGCGGGGTCTGGACGACTACCCCGAGCACGGTGATCAGAACGCTCAGCCAGAGGCTCTTGATCATGACGGGGTCGTCGAAGAGCTTCTTCCAGTTGTCGAGGCCGGCGAATTCCGGGTCGCTCAGACCGTCCCAGCTGGCGAAGGAGAGTACGCCGACCATGATGAGCGGGACGATGGCGAAGAGGCCGAAGAAGACAGCGGCGGGCACCGCCCAGAGGAATCCCGGGCGGCCCGCTCCGACGCCGGACGAGCCTGCCCTCTTGACCGTCTCGTTGTCCGCGGAGGACGCGGCGGTTCGGGTCATGTCATGTGTTCCGGGTCCGGATTTCAGAGCGCTCACGAGGTCGGCAGCGCCTGCATGGCCTTGATGAAGGCGTCCTCGTCCATCGAGCCGTTGAAGAACTGCTGGAGGGACTGGTACATCGTGGTGGCCGCCGACTGGGGGTAGGCCTGGTCCCAGGAGAGCTGGAACGCCGGGGCCTTCTTGACCAGGTCGTACTGGAATTTCGCGAACTCGGGGCTGGCGGCGGTCTTCAGGAAGCCTTCGGTGTTCGTCGTGGTCGGCACGTTGCCGATGCGCAGTTGCGCCTTGACGAACCGGTCCGAGTACATGAGTTTCAGGAACTCGGCGACGGCCTGCGGGTGCTTCGTCTTCTTCAGCACGGAGTAGAAGTTGTTGGTGTTGCCGACGACGTTCGCCTGGTCGCCCTTGCCGCCCTCGACGGCGGGGAAGGCGCTGTAGCCGAGGTCGCTCTTCGCGAACTCGGGGTGCGCGTCCTGCTGCGTCGAGTACTCCCATGAGCCCATCAGCTCGAAGGCGGCCTTTCCGGTCGCCAGGAGCGTGGGGGAACTCTGGTCGGTGAACTTCACCGAGTCGTAGTTGGTGCCGAAGGCCCCGGCGTCCACCAGTTGCTTGATCTTGCCCAGTGCCTTCCGGCTGTCCGGGCTCGCCCAGGCGTCCTTGTCGCCGTCCAGGGCCTTCTGGAAGAGCTCCGGGCCGGCGATGCGGTCGTAGAGGTACTCGAACCACATCAGTGTCGGCCACCGGTCGCCGCCGCCCAGCGCGATCGGGGTGACGCCGTCGGCCTTCAGCGTCTTGACCGCCGCCAGCAGGTCGTCCCAGGTCTTCGGGGGTTCGACGCCGGCCTTCTTGAGGACCTTGCCGTTGTTGAACAGCACCACGGGCTGCGTGCCGCGCATGGGGACCCCGTACGTCTTGCCGTCGACCACCGCGCTGTTGAGCACGGTCGGCAGGAACTTCGTCCTGAGGCCGGGATCCTTGGCCATGAAGGGGTCCAGCGGGAGCAGCAGGCCGGCGTCGACGAACTGCTTGATGCTGCCGCCGCCCCAGTTGAAGAAGACGTCCGGCGCCTGCTTGCTGCTGATGATCGTCTGCAGCTTGGCCTGGTAGTCGGCGCCGGGGATCGTGTCCAGGACGGCCTTCACCTTCGACGTCTTGTTGAAGGTGGCGACGAGCTCCTTCTCCACCTTGTTCGCCGAGTCCCCGTAGACCAGGACGTGGATGGTGTCGCCGTCGGCCGCATCGGAATCTCCTCCGCACCCGGACAGGGACAGCACCAGGGCCAGCGCGGCACCACCGACGACAACGGTTCGCGAGAACCGTGCGCGTTGCTTCATCGACTCGCCTCTCGAAACTTTTTCGGTACGATTACCGAAACTTCCTGAGTCGGGACGCTAGGACTCGCCATCTGGGGGGTCAACCCTCGGTCGCCGCGTTATCAAAGCGTTACGCCTCGGCGGCAGTTGATTCGTGCTTTATGCTCCTCGCCATGCGTGATGACGAGGAAATGGGCCGCATCACCCTGGCCCAGGTCGCCCAGCGGGCCGGTGTCTCCATTTCGACAGTTTCGAAGGTGCTCAACGGGCGGCAGGACGTGGCGCCGCCCACAAGGGTCAAGGTGGAGCGCCTCCTGGAGGCCCATGCGTACCGGCGCACCACACGGTCGGCCCGCGAGGCGCCGCTCATCGAGATCGTGTTCCACGAGCTGGAGAGCATCTGGGCGATGGAGCTGATCCGGGGGGTGGAGAACGTCGCCAAGGCGCACGGCGCCGGGGTCGTCCTCACCGAGAGCGGAACCCGCCACTCGCCCAGTCCCGACTGGATGGAGGCGATGCTCCAGCGTCGGCCGCTCGGTGTCGTCCTGGTCTTCTCCGCCCTGCCCAGCGCAGTGAAACAGCAGCTCAGGGCGCGTTCGATCCCGTTCGTCATCATCGACCCGGCGGGCGACCCCGACCCCGACGTACCCTCGGTCGGCTCGGCCAACTGGAATGGCGGACTGGCCGCCACCCGTCATCTCATCGAGTGCGGGCACCGGCGCATCGGGATCATCACCGGACCCGAGGACATGCTCTGCTCACGCGCCCGGCTCGACGGCTACCGGTCGGCGATGACCATGGCAGGGCTGGAAGTGGACCCCGGACTCATCCTGTTCGGCGACTTCCACGTGGAGGGCGGATACGACCGCGCCGCCGAAATGCTGTCCCGTACCCAGCGGCCCACCGCGATCTTCGCGGGCAGCGACCTCCAGGCACTCGGCGTACTGGAAGCCGCCCGTGTGCACGGCCTGCGCGTCCCCCACGACCTCTCGGTGGTCGGCTACGACGACGTGTCCATCGCCCGCTGGGCCAGCCCGGCACTCACCACGGTCCACCAGCCGCTGCGTCAGATGGCGGAGGAGGCCGCGCAGATGCTGATGCGGCTGCGGGCCCAGGAACCGGTGTCCACGCGGCTCGAACTGGCCACGAGCCTGGTCGTACGCAAGAGCACGGCGCCGCCGCCCGAGAACGAACTGAACACGGGCGGCGGCTGACGCGGGTCACTCGGCGCAGCTCGACCCCAAAGTACTGGCCGACCAGGCAAGTTGTTCATCCGTGAGAACGGGCGCTACTTCCGCTTCTTCACGCGCGGGTCCAGTTGCGAAGCAGTACGTCGACCGCCGTGTGCAAGTTCGCCGCGGCCACCCCGTCGCGCAACTGCGTCGAGAGGCCGAGGAGAAAGCTGTGGATCATGGCGGTCACCCCGTCGACGTCGGCATCGGCATCGAGTTCGCCGGCGGCGATGCCCCGCTCCACGCAGGCCCTGATGCGCACCCGGTCGGCCGCACGACGTGCCGCGACGGCCGCGCGCACTCCGGCGTGCTCCTCCCCCGGCGCCCGCATCGTGCCGGAGAGGGCGATGAGGCAGCCGACGGGGTGGGACGAGTCGGCCTGCATGTCGATCGAGCCGTGCAACAGGCCTGCCACGGCCTCTCGCGGGCTGACCGTTTCGTCCTCGATGACGTCGACGGCGCCGCCCGGCCCCTTCATGTAGTGCTCGACGACCTGCTTGAACAGCCCTTCCTTCGAGCCGAAGGCGCCGTACAGACTCGCGGATGACAGCCCGGTGGCGGCTCGCAGCTGTGCCAGCGAGGTCGCTTCGTAGCCCTGCTCCCAGAACAGCAGCATCGCGGCCTCCAGCACGGCCTCCGGAGCAAAGGCGCGGGGGCGTCCGGCTGGCGGCATGTGTACCTCCTGCATCACGAGACGAGCGTTCCAACTCGGGGAGCGCTTTCCTTCCTCCCATATTGGACCAAGTGCTCCACAAAGCGCCAAGTACCGGAGCGCCCGAACGCCGACGCTCGCAGTGACCCTGATCACTTATGGACCGATCGATCCATAACTACTTGACCGGCGCGTCGTGTCGGAACGAGTATTCCGGCATGAACGATCCAGAATTCAGGAAGGGCGACACCGGCGTCCGCTCCGCGCTGAGCCGCACGACGGTGCTGTTGCTGGCGGTGACCTGCGGCGCGGCGGTCGCGAACATCTATTACGCGCAGCCGTTGCTGCCCGTTGTCTCCAGAGCGCTGGGGGTCTCAGAGGGGGCCGGAGCTCTGATCGTCACCGCCTCGCAGGTCGGTTACGCGCTGTCGCTCGCGCTGCTGGTGCCGTTGGGCGACGTACTGGAGCGGCGCCGGCTGGTGAGCGGGCTGCTCGCCCTGAGCTCCGTCGCTCTCCTCGGTGCGGCGGCCTCCCCCTCGCTGGGCACGCTGTACGCCTCGGTCGCGCTGGTCGGGGTGACCTCCGCCGTCGCGCAGATAGTGGTGCCGATGGCCGCCTCGTTGGCCGCCGACCACGAACGCGGTGCGGTGGTGGGCACGGTCATGAGCGGCCTGCTCATCGGCATCATGCTCGCGCGGACGGTGGCCGGGGTGCTGGCCGAGTTCGGGGACTGGCGGCTGGTCTTCGTCTTCGCGGCGTTCGTCATGGTGATGCTGGCGATCACGTTGCGCCTGGTTCTGCCCCTCGTGCCGCCGGCCGCGACGACTCCCTACCCACAACTGCTGCACTCGGTGGTGACGCTGGTGCGTACCGAGTCGCTGCTGCGCAGGCGCATGGCCCTGGCCGCGGTCGGCATGGGCGGCTTCACCATCTTGTGGACCGCTTCGTCGTTCCTGCTGGCCGGGCCCACCTACGGGTACGGTCCGGCGATCATCGGTCTGTTCGGCCTGGTCGGGGTCGTCGGGGCCGCCGCCGCGTCGGTGGCCGGCCGGCTGGTGGACCGCGGTCGCGCGCGCCAGGTGACCACCGGCGGGCTGATCGTGCTGACGGGCAGCTGGGCCGTACTCGTCTTCGCCGGGCAGGGCGGCACGCTCGGCCTGAGCGCGCTGATGCTCGGCATCGTGGCGCTCAACCTGGCACAGCAGGCGCTGCTGATCAGCCATCAGAGCGTCCTGTACCGCCGCATCCCGCACGCCCGCAGCCGGGTCACCACAGCGCTCATGGTGTCCGCCTTCGCCGGCAGCACCGTCACCTCCGCACTGACGGCCGCGCTGTATCCACGCGTGGGCTGGGTGGGGGTCTCCGCACTCGGAGCGGTGATCGCTCTGATCGGCATCGGGATCTGGGCCCTGGAACTGCGCCGTCCGAGCCCCGTGGAACCGCTCGCCGACCCGTCGGCGGCGAACGAAAGCGTCCGGACGCCCCGTACCTCCCCCGCACGCGCAGACCGCGCTTACCCACATGCCGAGGAAACACACGCCAAGGAGACCGTTCATGGCTGACATCCGCCGGGTGGCGATCCTGGACGACTACCAGCACACGGCACACCGGTACGCCGCCTGGGATTCCTTGCCCGAAGGCGCCCACCTCACCTACTTCTCCGAGCACTTGGGCGGACCTGAAGAGGTGATCACCGCGCTGGAGCCGTTCGACGTGGTCGTAGCCATGCGTGAGCGCACCCCCTTCCCCGCCGAGGTACTCGGCAGGCTGCCGAACCTGCGCCTGCTGGTGACCACCGGCCCGGCCAACGCGGCCATCGACACAGCCGCGGCCGCCCGGCACGGAATCGTGGTATCCGGCACGCGCGCGGCGGGACTGACCTCGACGGCCGAGCTGACCTGGGGACTCCTGCACGCCCTGACGCGCTCACTCCCCGCCGAGGACCGCGACCTGCGCGAGGGCGCTTGGCAGCGGACGATGGGGCGCGACCTGCACGGTGCCCGCCTGGGCGTCGTCGGCCTTGGCCGCGTGGGCAGTCGCGTGGCCCAGGTCGGCGTCGCCTTCGGCATGGACGTCGTCGCGTGGAGCGCCCACCTCGATCCCGGGCACGCGAAAGCGCTGGGCGTCACCCCCCTCAGCAAACGGGAACTGCTGGCCACCTCGGACGTGGTGACGCTGCACGTCCAGCTCTCCGCCCGCACCGTCGCCCTCATCGGCGCCGCCGAACTCGCCCTCATGCGGCCGGACGCGCTGCTGATCAACACCTCCCGGGCATCCGTCGTCGACGAAGAGGCGCTGCTGGCCGCGCTGCACGCCAAGACGTTGGGCGGAGCCGCCCTGGATGTCCACCACACCGAGCCGCTGCCGAACGACTCGCCGTGGCTCAGCGCTCCACGAACCGTGCTCACCCCACACCTGGGCTACGTCACCTCCGGCACCTACGAGATCTTCTACCGCGACGCACTCGCCGCCATCCTCGCCCATGCCGCCGATGAGCCGATCCGCGTACTCACCCCATGAGCGGGCCTCGCCCCACCATCCCCACACCCGAACGAGAAAGGGACCTACCATGACCACCACCGAGCAGAGCAGCAACGCCCACCCACAGCACGATCCCGCCGACGACTCGGGGGGCCGACTGCCGCAGCTGTGGACGCGGACCCTGGGCGACCTGACCATCACCTACGTTCCCGACGCCGGCGTCCACATGATCCCCACCCGGGTCTACCCCGCCTCCGCCGAAGAGGACTGGACGCCTCACGGCCCCCACATGACGGACGAGCGCCACCTGGCCATGGGATGCGGCGCGCTGCTCGTCGAGCGTCGCGGAAAGCGCCTGCTCCTGGACGCCGGTTACGGCCGCATATCGGGCGAGGACCCCGAACACTTCCAGCACCGCTTCGACCACATACGAACCCTCCCCGAGCACCTGGCAACCCTGGGCGTCGACCCGGCCACGCTGGAGGCGGTCGCCTTCACCCACCTGCACGACGACCACACCGGATGGGCCCGGCCGGACGCCGTCGACCACCCGCACAGCCTGTTCCCCAACGCGCGCTGGATCGTCGGGGAAGGAGAACTGCGGGGCCTGAACCCCGCCTCCGGCCCACGGCTCGCCGGGCAAGGCCAACGGACCACAGCCGTAGCCGACGGAACCGAGATAGCCGAGGGGATTCGCGCCTGGGCGCTGCCCGGACACACCACCGGGCACACGGCCTGGATCCTCGACACCGGTGACGGCCGCCGGGTCGTGGCCTTCGGCGACGCCATGCACTCCCCCGTCCAGATCCAGCACCCCGACTGGGAAGTCGTACTCGACCACGACCGCGCCCAGGCCGAACACTCACGTCGCCGGCTCGTACAACTCCTTTCCCAGGAGAACGTCTTCGGGTTCGGTGTGCACTTCGCCGACCAGCAACTCGGAACCGTCGACGGCACCGGCCGCTGGCGCCCTTGGGAGGACGAGACGGACAACCGGTAAGCCCCCCACGCACAGTCGCCTCGACACGAAGCCCCACCAGTCACTTCGACATCGAGGGCATCAGGGTCGGCGCGACTGTGCGGAGAGGGACGGCCCGGTGGCCATGGTCAGACGCGCAGGTCGAGCATCGCGGACATCGCCGCGACCACGGAGGGCGCAACCTTGTAGTACACCCAGGTCCCGCGCCGCTCGGAGGTCAGCAGACCCGCGTCCTTGAGCTTCTTCAGGTGGTGGGAGACGGTCGGCTGGGACACGCCGACGTCGGAGATGTCGCACACGCACGCCTCGCCGCCCGCGTGCGAGGCGACCTTGGAGAACAGGCGCAGCCGCACCGGGTCGGACAGCGCCTTGAACATGGCGGCCATCCGCTCGGCGTCCTCGGACGACAGCTCCCCGGCGGTGATCGGCGGGCAGCACGGCACCACGGCCCCGGCGTCCAGCACCGGCAGTTCGGCGATCTTCGATTTCGACATGCGTCTATGTTGACACTCATCGATACAGGTGGCAAGCTCCAGATATCGACAGACATCGATATGCATCGAAACAGGGACTCGTCGTGAACGCACGCCCCGCTTTGAGGAGACCGAGCACCATGAGCACCCAGCAGCTCCCCGTCATCGTCATCGGAGCAGGCCCCACCGGACTGGCCGCTGCCGCCCACCTCGTCGAGCGCGGCATCGACCCCCTCGTCCTGGAAGCAGGCGACAGGGCCGGTGCGGCCGTGCGCGAATGGAGCCACGTACGCCTGTTCTCCACCTGGGGCGAGGTCGTGGACCCCGCCGCCGAGAAGCTCCTGGCTCCCACCGGCTGGCTGAAGCCGGACGGCGACACCTACCCCACCGGCGGTGACTGGGCCGCGAAGTACCTGCAGCCGCTGGCCGACGTCCTGGGCGACAAGATCCGCTTCGGCGCGACGGTGACCGGAGTCTCCCGCCAGGGCCGCGACCGCGTCGTCGACGCCGACCGCGAACAGCAGCCCTTCACCGTCCACATCCACAACGCCGACGGCACCGAGCAGCGGCTCACCGCCCGCGCCGTCATCGACGCCTCCGGCACCTGGTCCACCCCCAGCCCGATCGGCGGCGACGGCCTGCCCGCCCTCGGCGAGCGTGCGGCGGGTGCACGCGTCTCCTACCGCGTGCCTGACCTCAAGGACCCTGCCGTACGGGCGCGCTACGCGGGCAGGCGCACCGCGGTCATCGGCTCCGGCGCCTCCGCGTTCACCGCGCTCGCCTACCTGGCCGACCTCGCCGAGGACGCTCCGGGTACGCATGCGGTCTGGGTGCTGCGGCGCGGCATCAGCGGCTCGACGTTCGGCGGCGGCGAGGCTGACCAGCTGCCCGCCCGCGGGGCACTCGGCCTGGCGGCCAAGGCCGCGGTGGACGACGGTCACGCCGACGCCGTCACCGGCTTCCGTACCGACGCCGTCGAAACGAGCGGCGACCAACTGGTCCTGGTCGCCGAGGACGGCCGCCGTCTCGACCCGGTCGACGAGGTCATCGTCCTCACGGGCTTCCGCCCCGACCTCTCCTTCCTGAACGAGCTGCGCCTGGGCCTCGACGAGCGCCTCCAGGCCCCCCTCGAACTGGCCCCCCTGATCGACCCCAACCAGCACTCCTGCGGCACCGTCTACCCGCACGGGGTGGGCGAGCTGTCCCACCCGGAGAAGGACGTCTACCTGGTCGGCATGAAGAGCTACGGCCGCGCACCGACGTTCCTCGCCATGACCGGCTACGAGCAGGTCCGCTCCATCGCCGCAGCCCTCGCCGGAGACCGGGAAGCCGCCGAGCGCGTCGAGCTGACCCTCCCCGAGACCGGGGTCTGCGGCGGCGCGGGCCTCTTCGACGAACCGGCTGGTGCCGAGGAGTCCGGCGGCGGCTGCTGCGCGGCTCCTTCCACCTTGCAGGTCGGCGTCGGTGCTCCGGCAGGCGCACCGGGAGGCTGCTGACCGACGTGCCCGACGCCGGCACGAGCGCGGCCGCGACCGACACCGGAACAGGAACCCCGGAACGGTCGCGACCGCGTGCCGTCCTGCCGGCGCTGTGCGCCACCCAGATCACCGGCTGGGGAGTCGTCTACTACGCCTTCCCTGTGCTCAACTCCCGTATAACGGCAGACACCGGCTGGTCCACGACTTCGACGACCGCCGCGTTCTCCGGGGCACTGCTGGTCTCCGCGCTGGTCGGCATACCCGTGGGCCGCATCCTCGACCGACGGGGCCCGCGCGCCGTGATGACCGGCGGGTCGGTACTGGCAGTCGCCGCGGTACTCGCCATCGCCTGCGCACCCAGCCTCGCCGCGTTCACCGCCGCCTGGCTGCTCGCAGGAGTCGCGATGGCCGCCACCTTCTACCACCCGGCGTTCGCCGCGCTCACCCGCTGGTGGGGTGAGCGGAGAGTCCACGCCCTCACCCTCGTCACCCTCGCCGGTGGCCTGGCCTCCACCGTCTTCGCGCCGCTCACGGCCGCGCTCGCCACGCACTTCGACTGGCGTACGACGTATGCCCTCCTGGCGCTGGTCCTCGGCGCCGTCACCATCCCGGCCCACGCCCTCGCACTGCGGGCCCCCTGGCCGCCGGTACCAGCACCACGCTTCGGCCGGGAGACCACGACCGGCAGGTCGACCATCCGCAGCCGCCCGTTCCTGCTCCTGACCGCAGCTCTCACCCTCAACGGCTTCGCGATCCACGCGGCCGTCATCGCCCTCGTACCGCTCCTGACGGAACGAGGCGCCGGCCCCGCCGTAGCGGCGTGGGCGCTCGGCCTGGGCGGGGTGGGCCAGACGCTCGGGCGCACGCTCTACGCGACTCTCGCCCGCCGCTCGGGAGTCACCGCCCGCACGGTCGCTCTCATCGGGCTGGGCGGCGCCACGACGGCGGCGCTCGGCCTTGTCCCCGGACCGATCCCGCTCCTCGTAGTTCTGGCAGTGCTGGCCGGCATGGTGCGCGGCAACCTCACCCTCCTCCAGGCCACCGCGGTCACCGACCGCTGGGGCGCCACCCACTACGGCCGCCTCTCCGGCCTCCTGGCAGCACCGGTCACGGTGGCCGGAGCGCTGGCGCCCTTCGCCGGGGCAGCACTGGCAGCGGAACTCGGCGGCTACCCGGCACTCTTCGCCGCCCTGGCCGCAACGTCCCTCCTCGCCAGCACCCTGGCTGCCGGCTCCCACAGCCGTTGACTGCCGGGCCCTGACCCGCTGCGGAGAGCGGGCGGCAGTGGCTTGCCGGTCGCGGCGAGCTGACGGATGTGGTGCGGAAGCGGATCTCTCAGCGCGCCGACCGCACCAGCCCGCGGAAGGGGCGGAAACATGGGCCGGCACCGCCGGGTTCGTCCTGGAACCCGGCGAGCACGAGGAGCTGCCGTCCGGCCTCGCCGATGTAGAAATACTCCGCCGCTGCGGCCGAGGACGCCGAGGCGCCGCGGGCGCGCTGGGCCAACTCATCGGCGAGCGACCGGGCCATCCCATCGTCCTCGGTGTCGTGCCACGTCGCGGTGAAGTAGCGGGCGGCTCCATCCTGCTGCCCCGCGAACCGGTAGGGCACGTAACGGCCCGGCGGATCGGCCGAGTACAGCGCCTGGATGGCACTGCCAAGAGTCTGCTGGTTGCGAGGGTCGGCGGCGAAGGTCCGGTGCGCTTCGGGACTTGTCCATTGGGCAAAGTTGAGGATGGTCCGGCCGTCGGACCCTGCCAGACAGTGCCGCGCAAGGTACGCGGTTGGCAGCCGGGCCTTCTCCCAGGCGTCCATGACGCCGGACATGACCTTCTGCTGTTGTTCGAGCCCCCTGGTGCGCCATAGCGACGCCAGGATGAGGCCCGCGTCCGGACGGGCAGGGTCGGGCAGTGCGACCGGCCGGAGGCCGGCGACGATGGCAGTCATGGCGCCAGTCTCCAACCTCAGCTGCGATTGAGGTCAAGCTCCGTGATCGACGGAGGTCGACGATCCGGACATGAAGAAGCGCCCTAAGGTCCTTGGGTGGGTTCGCGGGCGGAGCCGGAGGATGAGTGAGGCGATGCGGACTCCGGCCTTGTAAGCGTCCAGGACGGCGTCCACGACCGGCCCAGCGCGCCATCCAGTACGTACGGCCACCTGCGCACCGCCATCTCCGGTGGATCCGCCCCCATGACCCGGCCCCCGATGAACGCGCACGTATCCAGATCCACTCCTCGATGGGCCGCATACTCACGGCCTTGGGAAACGCTTCGCGGAGGCGGCCGACATGGTGTCCCGGTTACTTCGGGTCGCGGTGGGACTGCGCCGTCGCCCAGCGGTGGCCGGGCGCAGTCGGGCCGACGCACCAGGCGATCGCGATCCAGCCGTTGGTGCCGATTTCAGTGCCTAGGAGGAGGCCTCGGCGAGTTTCGATGGCGGGGGCGAAGGGCTGGTACTCGGCGATCGGATCCAGGTGAGCGCCAGCGCGAACAGTGTGATCAGCCCGAACGCCGCAATCCACTTCAGTGCCGTGGCGTCCGTGGACCGGAAGCCCATCGCCACCCCGACGGCGCCGAGGAACTCAAGCGGCTCGTGCCGGGCGGGCACATCCGGCTCCGCTTCACCGACCCGGTCACGTACCGGTCCGCCGCGGACGCCCTGCGCGAGGTCACCCGGAACGACGAGGCACTGTCGCTGTCCATCCCCAGCGACGGAAGCCAGCGCGAACCGCGCTCCGTTCTCGACTGGATCGGACTGGATCGGACTGGATCGACTCCGGTGGCATCGAGGTGGTCGAACTGGCCGGCTCCCGGGTGCAGACGAAGAGCATCAGCATCATGACCGGCCGGCCGGGTCACGCCTGTTCGCGCTGCGCCGAGGCGAATGAACCGCGCGTGCGGGCCATCACGCCCACCGGCATGAGACGACGGGGGTTACTTCTCGGCCGTACCGGGTTCCCGGCTGATGGACTCCTGGTAGGCGTCCGCATACGTGCGAGAGTCCTTGACCAAGTCGTCGCAGAACGCGGCAACGTCCGTGCCGATGAGTTCCAAGACACCCTTCCTCGCGGCGACACCTTCCTCGAAGAAGTCGACGATCCCGGGAAGCAGGGTCCCGTTGAGCAGGTCGACCGGTCCGACCTTGAACAGGTACTTCTGCATCTCCTTGTAGACGATCTGGTAGTCCGGCGGGAGCGCCTTGACCCGAGCCAGGTGCGCCCGCCACTGCTTCTTGCCCTCGATGATGTCCCGGATGCCCATGTCAGCCTCCCAGCCGGCTCAATTTCCTTGCGACGTTCCTGTTCAACTGCTCGCGCCACCGGTCGCGGTAGGTTCGAGCCCCTTCCCCACCGGCCAGCGCCGTGCAAAAGCCTTGGATGTCGTCGCCGAGGACCTCGTGGACGCTCTGCCCGTCCGCCGCTGTTTCTTCGAGCAGTCCCAGGGCCGCGTCGAGGATCGGCAGCAGGTTGCGGCCGGTGAAGTCCCCATGGGGAAGGAGCTGGACTTTGATCTGATCCCACGCCGCCCGGTAGTCGTCCGGCAGGGCCTCGGCCCGGGCTTCGAACGCCTTCCAATCCCTGGTGATATCGCTGCCCGTGACGGTCTCCCAGAAGTTCATCTCCCGGCCTCCCTGAGCCTGTCGATGCGTGATGACACGTACTGCCACTTCGTCCAGAACTTCGCGAGTTCCTCGCGTCCGGCGTCGTTGAGCGCGTAGAACTTGCGCGGCGGACCGACACCGGACGGCCGTTTCGTCACCTGGACGAGTTTGTTCCTCTCCAGTCGCAGCAAGATGGTGTATACGGTCCCTTCGACGACATCGCCGAAGCCGAGTTCGTTCAGTTGACGGGTGATGGCGTACCCGTAGGTTTCCTCGCTGCCGATGATTTCGAGCACGCACCCTTCGAGCGTGCCCTTCAGCATCTCCGTCAGGTCATCCATCGCGAGCCCTCCTCACCCCTAACCTCTAGCGGTACTGCGTAGTACTGAGTACCGCTATACGGTATCACTGAGTAGCGGGATCGTCAGCGGGGTGCGTCAGCGGGGCGGTCTCGCCCTCTGCGGATGCCAGCGCGGCCACAAAGTGCAGGTTGCGACAGGTGGGGCAAGGCGGTTGGCGCGCTGGCGGAGTCCGCGCCGATGACGGCATCCTGCGGGGCGTCAATCGCCACCGAAATGGGGCGGTGAATACGCTGTCCGCGCTGAAGTCGATGCGCCCACGCCACCCTGCGGCGCAGACCAGGACCCGCCTGCACGCCGCCTACCTGCGTTGGTGCCGCAGCGCCAACGCCCGTCATCACCACCTCAGTGTGGCGACTTGAGCATCTCCAGGAGAATGCGCCGCAGGTCACTGCGGTCCTGCGGGGTAATCCTCGCCAGCCTGCGATCGAACTCCGCCGCGAGCACTGAGAGCGCGCGGTCCCGCGCCGCCTCGCCCTCGGCAGTCAGAATGAGCCGATGCCGCCGCAGGTCCTCGTCGTCGATCTCGCGCCGCATGAACCCCTTTGCGACGAGGTTGCGTACGTAGACCGTCACGCTCGCTTTCGGGATCATCAGCGCCGCAGCGAGTTCGGCAGGGTAAGGCGACGCGGCCACCTCGGCCAGCACGAAGAACTCCTTCGTCTCCAGCCCGAGCTCGGCCAGTTCAGCGCTACAGGCGTCCATTACGACGCTCAGCAGGCGCTGGTTCAGCGTCCACAGCTGCGCCCCGTCAACCGCCACGCAAGCCCCTCCATCCGTCCAGGCTGGTACAGTTCTGAATTAGTTCCAAACTGTACCAGCTGGTTCTTCGTACTGGACAGATGTGGAACGACGGCCTACACGAAAGGCGCATCAGATGCTTCAGCCCATCACGATCCCGCGCGGGCCGATCGATCTCGCGGCCGACCTTTACCTGCCCGACAGCACCGACCGCGCGGCGCCGCTGCGCGCCGTGGTGCTCTCCACGCCCGGCAGTAGCGTGAAGGAGCAGATAGGCGCGAACTACGCATCTCGTCTCGCCGCCCGCGGCATCGCGGCGCTCGTGTTCGACCCCGCCCATCAGGGTCAAAGCGGCGGAGAGCCCCGCGACCTCGAAGACCCCTACCGCCGTGGCGAGGACATCTCGTACGCGATCGACGAGCTGAGCACGATCCCCGGCATCGCCCCGGAACGCATCGGCGTCCTCGGCATCTGCGCCGGCGGCGGCTACGCGGTGCACACCGCCCGCACGGACCATCGCATCAAGGCGGTCGGCACGGTGGTCCCGGCCAACATGGGCACGTCGTTCCGCAGCTTTCAGCCGGATGGCGCTGCGGCCGCACTCGACACCATGGCCGACGCGCGCGTCGAAGAGATCCGCTCCAGCGAGCTGGCCCGCGTGAACTGGCTGCCCGACACCTTGGAAGAGGCCATAGCCGTCGGGCTGACCGATATCGACACGACCCAGGCAGTCACCTACTACCGCACCGAGCGTGGCGGGAACGAACACTCCACGAACCGCCGCCTCCGGCGCGGCGACTCGCTGCTGCTGGGCTACGACGCGTATCACCTGGTCGACCAGCTCATGACCCAACCACTGCAGGTCGTCCTCGCCGGACGCGTCGGCAACACCGGCTCCTACGAGTCCGGCATGCGGTTGTGGAAGCTGGCACCCAACCCGGTCGATCTCATGGTGATCGACGGCGCCGGCCACTACGAGATGTACGACGAGCCCGAGTACGTCGACGCCGCCGTCGACCGGCTCGTCAACTTCTACTTGAACAACCTGTAAATCACCCGCCCCGGTGCGGCCTCGCCGCCGCCAGTCAGGGCGCGTTCCCACCGAAGGCTGGGGTCAGGCCCGCCTGCGTCGGTGGTACGCATACGTGAGAACCAGAAGCAGGGGGCCCCACAGGTTCATCAGGCCGCTCATGGCCATCGCGAGGAGGTCCCAGCCCTCGTCGTACGGCCAGGCCGCCCTGCCGACGGTAGTGGCCTCGTGCAGCCAGTGGATGCCGAGCGCGGTCAAGCAGACGCCGCCCAAGGTTGCGGGGACGATCACGGCGACCGGCGGGATGCGTCGCCCGCCCAACCTCGGCACCCAGTGCGGCACGACCTCGCCCCAGGGGCGGACCGGTCCGAAGCTGAGCAGCGCGAGGATTTCGGTGAGGACCGTCAGCCCGATGACGTAAGGGGCGTTGTACCAGGCGGCAGGCATGGTCTCGCCACCCATGCCGTACCCGAAGCCGATCGGCAGTCGCCAGATGCCGACGGGCAGTACAACCAACGGAATGGCGTGCGCGACGCGCTCCGCCCAAGCGGGCACGCCGCGCTGCGCGAGGTCCGTCGCTTCGGAGTCCAGGCGGGAGTGCGTTGTCGTCGTCATCATTGCAGCCTGCCGGTACGCATGCCGAAGTGGATCGTTCCGTTGGTTGACCTCGCTCCGCTCACGGGGGAGCCAGGTGTCAGCCTCCGGGATGACGAGGGCGGGAAGCCCTCCGCGGTGGCCAGCCGGCCCTCCAGCCCGCCGAACCGGTCTCGTCAGCGATCCATGCACTTGTCGAATATCGATATGCTCCTCTACCTTGGGCATATCGAAAGTCGATAGGGAGAGATGTATGAACACGCGACTCACGAGGACCCTGGCCTCGGTGACCTTTGCGCTGGCGGTGCTCTGCGGGCTCGCCTTCTTCGGCACGGGGGTCACGCACATGCTCGACGACGGGGCGGTCTGCGTGCAGACGGACTTCTGGCACAACGCCTCACTGGCGGACTCACTGCCGGTGGGCGCAGGCGTGGAGGCGTCCAGTAGTGCCGCGCGCCTGTGCCAGGACAGCCCCTCTGTGGGACAGCGCGCCGCCGACCTCGGGGGCGAACTGCCCTGGTTGCTGTTCGGTGCGCTCGCGCTGCTGCTCTTCTCCCGGATGCTCAAGGCGGTCCTGATGCAGGGCCCGTTCACCGAGGCGGTGGCGCAACGCCTCTCCGTTCTCGGCTGGTTCGTCGCCGTTGGCACGCCGCTGGCCGGGCTCGTCGTCGGCTGGTCGCAGTCCTGGCTCGTCGGGAGCATGGCGCCGATCATCGGTTCTGGGCCGACGGTCTCCGGGCCGCTGGTACTCGTCCTTGCCGGTCTCACCGCAGTGATCATGGGGAAGGTCATGCGCGAGGGCGTGCGCATGCGAGAGGACCTCGAAGGGACCGTCTGATGCCCGAAGAGGAACCTCACGCGATCCGGATCCACCTCGACCACCTTCTCGCCGAGCGCGGCATGACGCTTACGGAGCTGTCCGCGCAGGTAGGCATCACCGTCGTCAACCTGTCCGTACTGAAGAACGGGCGGGCCAAGGCCATCCGCTTCTCGACCCTCTCGCGGATCTGCCAGGTCTTGCGGTGCCAACCGGGAGACCTGATCACCCACGACCCCGCCAAACCGGGTCTCCAGCCGACCACTGACAGATGATCGATCCCACCCCTCGGGCTGCCGCCGACGACCAGCGTGGCTGTGGTGACGATGCCCGGCATCGTCACCACCCGGCGCATCGGCTGTCCGTTCCAGGTGCTGCGGCCCGCCCGTAACGACATGGCCAATCTCTACCGTGAGGTGCTGAGCGTCTGACGCGACCGGGCGGACGCGACGGGCAACCGGTTGGGCGACCGGGCGGGTGACCGGACGGGTGACCGGACGGGGGACTGGACGGGTGACTGGCTGGACAGCCGTGCTTTCCTTCGCGTCGGCGCGACTGTCCGCGGCAGCGTCAGCGCCAGTGGTTGTTGCTGGTGTGGTCGCCGTCGAGCCAGCGGGCGAGATCGGCGTGTGCCGTCGCGCGCCGCTCGGTGTCGGCCTCCTCCGCGTCGGGGTGATCGACGGTGAACTCAAGCATCAGCCCGTTCGGATCCGTGATGTACAGCGAGAAGCAGAATCCATGGTCCGTCACGAAGGTGTCCGGCTCCGTGTAGCCCGCCTCGCCGATGCGCTTCCGCATGGCCTTTTGGGTCTCTTGCCCGACCTTGAAGGCGATGTGACGAAAGGGAGTGAAGTTGACGTCAGTCTTGAACTCCTTCTGGTCCGCGGGGTCGGCGAACTGGAAGAAGGCCAGGGCGCCGCCATCGGCCAGGCCGTAGAAGGTGTGGCAGTAGGCGCGCTCGGCACCGGATATCACGGCAGTCTCGTTCCACGTGGCCACCAGGGGCAGGCCGAGCACGTCCTCGTAGAAGTGACGGTTGGCTTCCTGATCGTCGGTCAGCCACGCGTGGTGGTGGAGGCGAAGAGGGAGGGCTTCGCTCATGTCGATCATCTCCTTTGATGAGACAGGGCATGGCATCGACGATCAGGCGACTGCCGATTGCCGACTGCCCACTACCTACCCAGGATGCCCCATTCCGTTGAAGCTTCAACCACTTCACGCCATTGCCTGCACGCCCCGACCGGCGTCGGCCTCCCACCGGCCGACCTGCGAGAACGCGTATCAACAGCGAGCATCGACCGGGACTGCGTCCCTTCACGCAAGGCCCGACTCCACCTCTGGGGGCCACCTGAGCTGGCAAAACCCCTCAGGGGAAGGGTTCACCGAAGGCGTGCGAATGTGTCCGCATCTGCATAGCTGGCCACCCCGACGACGGGAGGCGACGGCTCGGGCGAGCGAGCCTTGAGGTGGGACATTCCCGCTTCCTGGTCTGCGGGCCGATCCGATGCCTCGTACGCGCTCTAGCTCCTCCGACAACGCCCCCATGACGCCCCGATGACCGGCCAGCCCACCATCACGAGACCGGCGCTCTGGGGGCCTACCCCTCCCTCGCACCAGGGGGTGTGCACCAGTGCCTTCAGCGCCCCTCCCGGTGGAGGCTGAACTCGCTTCAGATCAATCGGATCCGTTGAGGGAGAACGCACCATGCCTGTCACCCGAACCTCGCGCCGCCACCGCCGAGTCGCCACAGCCGCGGCCGTCGCCGTCGCCTGCACGGGCCTCGCCGGGGCGAGCATCCCCAGCTCCGACGCCAGCGCCGGATCACGGACGTCCACCGCGCCCTCATCCAACGCCGCCCAGCGCGGCACCCTGCTCTCCGCCGAGTTGCTCTACACCCTCACGTCTCGCAAGGACTCCGCAGCCGAGCTCACCTCCTCCGGGTACGACCCCGGCGCCGCCCGCCACGGCGTGGACGCGTACCGCCTCGTCTACCGCACCATCGACACGAAGGGCCGACCCACCACTGCCAGCGGGCTGTTCACCGTCCCGCGCGGGGTCCAAGGACGTCTGCCCACCGTCTCGTTCGCCCACGGCACTGGGGTCCACCGCATCGACGCGCCCTCGATGCAGCGGAAGGTGTTCCTGACCGGCCCCTCCATCACGTACGCCTCCGCGGGCTTCGCCACCGTCGCGCCCGACTATCTCGGCATGGGCACAGGTCCCGGCAAGCATCCCTGGATGGACGTGCCGTCCGAGACCACGGCCTCCTTGGATCTGCTCCGCGCCGCCCGCCGGTTCGCACCGCGCACCGGACACACCCTGGACCGCGACGTCCTCGTCACCGGCTTCTCGCAGGGTGCGTCGGCCGCGCTCGGGCTCGGCAGGGCGCTCCAGGCGGGCGAGGATCGACACTTCAGGCTTGGCGCCCTGGCTCCCATCAGCGGGGCCTACGACTTCAGAGGTGCGGAGCTCCCTGCGCTGCTCGCGGGCGACGGGGAGTTGGAGCCGAGATCGAGCATGGCGTACGCCGCGTACACCTTGGTCGCCTTCGACCGCGTCCACGATGTGTACGAGAACCCGGGCGAGGTCTTCCGCGACCCCTCCGTGGAAGAACTGTTCGACGGTATGCACACCGGCCCACAGATGATCAGCGCACTCCCCCGCACGTTGGACGAACTACTGACGCCGTACGGGCGCGAGCTCCTGGCCAACCCGAAGGGCGGCCTCGCGGCTGGGCTGCGGGAAACCGACAGCGTCTGCAAGGACTGGCGACCGACGGCCCCGATCCGGCTCTACATGGCGCAGGGCGATGAGCAGGCGACCGTCCGGAACACGGCCAACTGCGCCGCGGACTTTCAGAAGAGAGGAGTTGAGGTGCCGGTGGTCGACCTCGGCGCCGTCGACCACCAGAAGTCACGGCACCTCGGCTCGAACGTACGGGCAACGGCGGAGATAGTGCGCTGGTTCAGCACGCTCCGGACGGGCAGCAACCGGTGATCCACCGACCGGGGAGCAGCCATGCAGCACGGATTCCGTGTGACGGGTCCGGCTGGCCTATGGCTGCCCCCGCTAGTGGGGAGCTTCTCGTATGCCTTGCGCCTGGCCTGGCATGGCCTGGCTGGGCCAGGCCAGCGATCACGGTGCCGTGTCGGGAGGGCCCAGCCGGGCCAGTGCGGTGGCGCTCGGGCTGCCGGGGTCTGCGGTGTAGAGCACCAGCCGCAGGTTGGTGCCGGGCATGAGCAGGGTTTGACGGTCCAGTTCCAGCTCGCCGAGTTCCGGATGATGCAGGCGTTTGCGCAGTGTCGGCCGGGGGCGGACGTCGTGGCTGCGCCAGCCGGCGGCGAAGTCCGGGTCGTGCGCTGCGTACTCGTTGACCAGCTCGCCCAGCGCACGGTCCGCCGGGTGGCGGGCACCGGCCGCGCGCAGATGGGCGGCGGACTGCCGGGCGAAGTCGCCTTCCGCGCCGGCGGGTGCCGAGCAGAGCGTGCCGCCCAGCCGGACGGCGAGGCGCACGGTGTTCCGCTCGTGGAGGGGCAGCCGTGCGAAGTCGGTGATCAACGCGGCCGCTGTGGCGTTCCAGGCCACGATGTCCTCCAGGTCGTTCACCAGATAGGCGGGTATCGGCCCGAGCCGGTACAGCAGTTGGTGCGCATCGGCAGGCACCGGCGCGCGATCGGCGTCCGTACTGGGCAAGATCTGCCCGGCGAGCCGCGCCAGGTGTTCGCGCTCAGTGGTGGTGAGGCGCAGTGCCGTGCCCAGCGCTGTCAGCACCTGCGGCGACGGACGCGGCGCACGGGCCTGCTCCAGTCGCTCGTAGTAGCTGGTGGACATCCCGGCCAGGGCGGCCACCTCTTCCCGGCGCAGTCCGGGGGTGCGCCGGGCACGCAGGCCGGGTGGATGGACGGCCGTGGTCGGCATCTCGGCCGGGCGCAGCGCCTCGCGTCGGCGGCGCAGGAAGTCGGCGAGTTCGGCTCTGCTCATCCGGCCAGGTTGGCACAGCGGCATGCGGCTTAACCACGGACCAGTGGTCCGGGGCTCACTGGGGCGTTCCATGGTGCCGTCCGGTGCGCCCACTCTGGTGCGGTCACCCGTCCTGCTGAACGCTGGAGAATCACCGTGCCACCACGCACTTGCGAAGAGACCTTCCACCGGCTGCTGGAGCTGCTGCTTGCCAAGGACATGGATGCCATCGCCGATCTTTGGGCGGAGCACGGCACCGCCGAGTTCCCTTTCGCCGAAGGGGCCTCACCGAGACGGCTGACCGGACGTGAGGCCGTCCGGGGCTATCTGGCCCGCTACCCGGAGCTGATGGACGTACAGGCGATCCCGACCGCGACCGTCACGGTGCGCCACATGAACCACGTGAACCACACGGACCTCACGAACCAGTCGGACCTCATGAACCAGTCGCACCTCATGAACCAGTCGCACCAGTCGGACACCATCGTGGTGGAGTTCACCGCGTACGGCCGCACGGTGGCCACTGACGAGCCGTACCAGTTGGACTACGTCACGGTGCTCACCACCCACCAGGGCATGATCACCCGTTACCGGGACTACTGGAACCCCCTGGCCGCCGCCTCGGCGGCCGGCACGCTGACCGAACTGCTCGACTCGCTGCGTTCGCAGGCCACCCGATGACCGGCGTACTGATCACTGGCGGGACCGGGAAGACGGGCAGTGCCCTGGCCCAACTGCTCCGCAAGAGCGGTGTGCCGGTCCGGGTGGCCAGCCGCACCCCATCGGCCGACGCCCCGGACGCGATCCGGTTCGACTGGCACGACCCGGTCACCCATCCGGCCGCGCTGCGCGGGATGGACCGGGTCTATCTGGTTCCTCCGGTAGAGACCACGGACCCGATGCCGCTGGTCGAACCGTTCTTGGCTGAGGCCGAACGCCTCGGTGTGCGCCGGGTGGTGATGCTCGGCTCCGCCATCGTGCTGCCCGATGCCCCCGGTGCGCTGGAACTGGCGGCGCACGTGCGGGCCCGGCCTGGGTGGGTCGTGCTGCGTCCCTCCGGGTTCATGCAGAACTTCCTGGCTCCGCATCCGCTGGGTGAGCGGATCCGGCGACGCGGCGAGATCCGCACCGCCGCCGGAAACGGCCGGGTGGGCTGGATCGACGCTCGCGACATCGCGGCGGCGGCCGCCGCGCTGCTGACCGAACCCGAGGGCCACCCCGGCGGCGACCGGCGCGACTACCTGCTCACCGGGCCCAAGGCACTGAGTTACCAGGACGCGGCAGAGATCATCACCCACCACACCGGCCGCACTGTCCGAGTCGTGCCCGTCGGGGTCGCGGAGCAGGCGGACACCTACCGGGCGTCGGGCATGCCGGACGCCTTCGCGACCGCCCTCGCCGCCGTCGACGCAGGCATCCGAACCGGCCGGGACGACCAGGTCAGCACCGAGGTGCTTGGCCTGACGGGCCGACCGCCCCGCACCTTCGCCGAGTTCGTCCAGGACCACGCGGCCCAGTGGGCGAATGCCGGGATACCCGAAGACTGACCGACACCCCCTGGACCGGACCCGCAACCCTGGCGCTGCATCAGGCAACGTTCGCCGTGGGCGGTCTGCGATGATGGCTCCATGGACGAGGAAGCCATTCCCATTCTTCGCGTCGAGGACGCTGCGGCGGCGGTCGCGTGGTACGAGCGACTGGGCTTCGCCAAGCAGTGGGAACACCACTTTGAACCGGGACTTCCCGCGTTCGTGGAGGTCGCCCGGGGCAGGGTGCGGTTGTTCTTGTCGGAGCACAAGGGTGACGCCCGCCCGGATACGTTGGTATACCTCCGCGTTCTCGATGTCGAGGCCATCGCCTCCGAGTTCGGTGTGCAGGTGGCGGACGTACCGTGGGCGCGTGAGATTGAGCTGCGCGACCCTGATGGCAACCGGCTTCGGATCGGCACGCCGACGGAATGACGCTCACCGGCAGCGCGTCGCGGCAGTGACGCAAAACCCATTACCAACTGCCGTCGAGGCGGCAGAGGCCATCGCCGCGTTCAAGGCCGGCACACCGTTCGCGATCCGGGCCACCATGCTTCGCCGGGCCGGCGCGCCGGTGCCGCGGGATGCCATGATCTATCTGGGTCGAGAAAGACCGCGACGTCGTTGCCCGGGGTGTGCGGCATCTCTTCCCGGACGTCCCACGCCATCAGCGTGTAGCCGTCTGAGGTGCGGAGCGTGGCGTGCATGATTTTGTCGGGGTGACGCACGTCCGGCGAGCCGTATTCGGCGTAGGTGCCCATATCCAGCCGGCCGCCGAGGACGTCCCTGGCCATCGCCATCGAACCAAGTGTGCTGATCCGCGACGGCCCCCGGCTCGCACTGGGCTGCGGCACCGTTACGCAGACACCGTGCTGCCCCGGGGCAGCTCACCGGTGGCGGGAGCACATGAACTCTGCCTGCCACCGCCGAAGACGGCCTCTGAGACGGCCTCTGATTTGGCGTCATAACCTACGCGGGCTCGCTGGTACGTGACGCAGGAGGAGCGTAGGGCTCGATCTCGTGCCAGGCCGGTGGTCCCCCAAGTTGCCAGTCGAGAGGGTCTTGTGAGGGATGGAGTGACCGCCGGGCCGCGTTCACGAAGGCGAGTTGCGTTCCCATCCCTGGTGGAGGGCGGGCTGCGGGATCGAGTGGGGCCGCTTTCAACGCCCGCTGGCCCGGCCACAGGTCGTCATACGCGGCGTCCATGAATTGCGCCTGCGGGCCGCGCAGCGCGGACGCGTCGGCCACCTCTCCCCGGCTCGCCTCGGCGAGACGGGCCGCATAACGGTAGGTAGCACCCCGCAAGGGCTCACTTCTGGCTGCCAGGTCGATCTCCGCCTGGGCGAGCCACAGGTCATCGACGAGTTGACCGAGCCCGGGATCGGCCGGGGTGTCGCCACAGTTCGGGCGCGGGAACGCCGCCTTCTCGCGACACCAGGTACTGGCCGAACAGCGACCCGCCCGCGCCCAGCGCAACACCGGCCAGAGACAACAGCGCCGGCCCCAAGATTCCCCAAGATCCCATGGCTGGAGTCTTTCAACAGAGGTTCACCGCTCGAAGGGCCGGGCAGCCCTTCCCGATGGGCAGCGCTGCGCGGACGGTCTTCGCCGCAGCGTCGGTCACGTACCGGTCACCACGCTGTCGGCGGCTGTTCATGAGTCGCCGGGCAACTCCGTTCTCGGGCCTTTTGTCTAACTGGGTGACCGGAAGCACCACTGCACACGTACACCATCACTGCACACGTACACCCTGAAGGGTCACTTCCGCATGCGCATTCACCGGACCATCGCAGCCACCGCCACCCTCGCCCTGGCTCTCGGCACGGCCGGCTTAACGGCGTCGATCGCTCAGGCCGCCCACGCCGCTTCGTCCGCCCCTTCCGCCGCCCAGAGCACCGCTCGGGCCACCGCCTCCGTAGTCCTCGCGGATGGCGAGCTCTGGTACAAGGCGGCGCCCGGCCAGCAGAACAAGCTGACGGTCGACGAAGAGATCGACCACCGCGGCGACCACGACTCCTACTACGTCCTCACCTTCCACGACCGGTACGACATCGCCATCTCCGCCGACGCGGCGGAGGGCGACAAATGCGTGTACCCCGAGGAGGGCGACCGCGCCGCCGTGCGGTGCGAGGTCAAGATCCCGGAGAACTCGGACGACTCCGACAGCTACGACATCGACCTCGGCGACAAGAACGACACCGCGGTCCTCGCGCCGGACAGCCAGGCCTGGGCGGGGGTATATGGCGGCACGGGAAACGATGACATCAAGGCGTCGGCGTCCGCGCTCCTGCACGGCGGTGACGGCGACGACCGCCTCGACGGCGGCGGCGGCCCGCTCGGCTTCGGCCCGTGGGGCGACGCCGGGAACGACACACTCACCCACTGCAGCCAGGACTGCTTCGGCGGCCCCGGCAACGACTCCCTGACCGGCACCGGCGAGAAGAACACCCTGCACGGCGAGGACGGCAACGACGTCCTGCACGGCAAGGGCGGCGCCGACGTCCTCTACGGCGGCAAGGGCAACGACAAGCTGTACGGCGAGGCGGGCAACGACACGCTGTGGGGCAACAGCGGCGACGACGCCCTGTGGGGCGGCACAGGCACCGACAAGCTCTCCGGCGGCCCGGGCCGCAACGAACTCCACCAGGACTGAACAGCCCCCGCTCGACACGGGGTTCCGCCCGGCCCGCACACACCCACCAGCCTCGGGCCCAGCCTCGGGCCCAGCAGCGGTACCCAGCGCGGCACCACTTCCGCCCAGGTGCCCCGGGGGCCGGCAGCCCGCCGCAGCGGTGCTCGGCCCCCGGGGCGTTCGGTGGCGGGAACCCGTCAGCGGGCGAGTACGCCGAACTCGGTGCCGGCGGCGACCTCGGGGTCGACCGGCGGCTTCACGACGCGGGTGGGCGAGGCTCCGGCGACCTTGCCGCCCTTCGTGCCGACCGACCAGACCTCCGGCGTGGTCGCCCGGACCGGGATGGTGATCTCGGGCTGCTTGTCGTTGTTCAGGTCCGTGGTCTTGAGCTGCGAGGGGATGCGGTACGTGCCCGTGGGGCGGGGCAGGCCGGAGGCGTTGTGGGCGTAGAACGTGGAGCCGGTGCCGGTCACGCCCCTGGACGAGCTCTTCAGCACGTAGAAGCCGCCGCCGGTGATGTAGCAGTGCTCGCAGGTGGACTTGCGCTCGCCGGAAGCGCCGACGATCAGCTCGGCGTAGCCGTCACGGTTGAGGTCGGCCGCGGCGACGGCAGAGCCGAAGCGGTCACCCCGCTGCACGCCGCCCGGGATGCCGGGGCTGTCCTCGGTGAACATGCGCATGCTGCGGTCCTCGTCCGCGCCGTTGGACGCGCCGTAGTTGACTCGGACCACGCCCGCGGCGCGTTCGGTGTCGAGTACGGACTCCGCGTCGCCCACCGCGATGTCGCCGTAGCCGTCCTTGTCGAAGTCCGCGATGGCGACACTGTTGCCGCCGCGGATGGTGACCGGGGTCTGGCGCAGCCCGGAGGCCCCGCCGAGGAGTACGCGGCCCCGCATACGCTCCTCGCCGAGGACGACGAGGTCGTCGATGGACCCCTTGTTGATGCGGCCCACGGCGATACGGTCCTGTGCCCCCGTGTAGACGGGGTAGTTGCGGCCGGTGTCCACCGTCCGCGTCGAGGCGGGCGTGCCGTCCGCCTTGAAGGGGCCCTTGAAGAGGCGGAGCGAGGTGGAGTAGCCGACGACGAGGTCGGTCTTCCCGTCGCCGGTGAAGTCACCGGCCTTCAGAACCTGGCCGAAGCCGGGCCGGTTCACCGGGTCGTCCATCAGGGTGCCGCCCTTGAGGCCGGTGCGGCTGCCCCAGAGCAGGCTGACCTGGTCTCCCCGCGCGCCCACGGCAAGGTCCGCATATCCATCGGCGTTGAAGTCGCCGCTGGCGAGGACCTGCCCGAACCGCCCGCTCTGCGTCGGCTCACCCGGCACTCCGGGGGTGTTCTGGGTGACCGCCTTCAGGCCGGTCTTCTGGGCGCCGTACTTGCCGCCGTACGAGACGGTGACGTAGCCCGCGCCCCACGCCTTCGTGGTGGCCCCCTCCTCACCGGTGACGTTCACGTCGGCGTTCGGGGAACCGATGGCCAGGTCGTGGTAACCGTCGCCGTTGAAGTCGTCGGAGTAGCGGCTGGGCGCGGGGCCCGCGGTGGCGGCCTCGGCCTGAGGGCCGGTGGAGGCCAGCAGGCCTCCTGTCAGCGTAGTGGCCGCCGCGGCGATGGCGATGGCGTGACGGATGTGGCGTCGCACGTCAGTTTTCCCCTAGGGATTCGATCGAAAATACGCCTTCAAGACCCCTGACGCAGGGGAACGGTTGTACGAAACTTCCGCGCCACTTCCCGCCCGGTATCCCCCTTGCCCTCGCCACCTCGCCACCTCGCCACCTCGCCACCTCGCCGATCGTGCGGCGTGCGGCGTGCGGCATGCAGGGCCACGAGCCGGGTTCGAGGCCGACGTCCATGTCGGATTCTTGCCAGAAGGCCGGCAGCAGTCGGGGTTGACTGCACCCATGACCATCACGCGGCCGGACAATGCCCGCCTCTTCCGCTCCCTGCACACCCCAGCTGCACCCCTCGCACTCGCCAACGCCTGGGATGTCGCGAGCGCCCGCGTCATCGAAGCCGCGGGCGCCCCCGCGATCGCGACCACCAGCGCCGGTGTCGCCTGGTCGCTGGGGGCTCCGGACGGCGACATCCTTACCCGCGACCGGGCGCTGAAGCTGATCGGCCGGATCGCCGCCGCCGTTGCGGTGCCGGTCACCGCTGACATCGAGGGCGGGTACGGGAAGGATGCCGCCGGCGTCGCCGAGACCGTCGCCGGGGTCCTCGCGGCGGGCGCCGTCGGCGTCAACATCGAGGACGGCACCCGGCCCCCGGCAGAGCTCGCGGCTCGGCTGGCCGCGGCTCGGCGGAGCGCCGAGAGGGAAGGCACGGATCTGTTCCTCAACGCCCGTATCGACACCTTCCTGTTCGGGCTCGGCGACCCGGACACCCGGCTGAAGGAAACGCTGGCCCGGGCGCGCCTGTATGTCGACGCGGGTGCCGACGGCGTCTTCGTCCCCGGTGTCACCGACGCCGCCACCATCGCCGCGCTGGCCGGGGATGTCTCCGTACCGCTGAATATCATGGCCGGCCCCGGCGCCCCGAGCGTTGCCGAGCTGGGTGCCCTCGGCGTGGCGCGCGTCAGTCTCGGCTCGGGCGTGGCGCAGGCCGCCTACGCCGCCGCCCGACGCGCCGCGCAGGACCTCTTCGGCACCGGCGGCTACGACTCCCTCGCCGAGGGCATCGCCTTCCCCGAACTCAACGCACTGCTCCCCGGGCACCCGGACACGCTCGGCTAGGGTCCGCGGGTCTGCGTGCGCCGTGATCGACCGCGGCCGACGAGCCCGACAAGGCCTCACCAGGATGGTGATCCAGTACTGGTGGTGACGGCGGTGGTCACTAGTGGCTCCGCGCCGTCGCCATGTTTTCACGCGGGGCGGAAAGCGTTGGGTGCCCACCGGTCGAAGTAGGCCGTCACGGGGCGGGCTTCGGCCTCGCGCAAGCTCGTGTGGAGTGGGATCCACGGTTCGCCGAGTACGGTGGCCACGGCGGCCGGGAACGTGGGGAAGCGTGAGCACGTGGACACGCAGGCCCGCAGTTGTGGGCCGGGCAGGTGCAGGAGCGCGGTGCGCAGGATGTTCTGCACCCAGGCTTGCTGGTCCGGCCGGTACGGCGGGGCTTTGCGGAACCGGTGGACCACGACGGAGTCAGGAACGCCGAGCAGCGGAGAACCGGCACGCCACCAGCGCAGCGCCAGTTCCACGTCCTCCAGGCCGAATCCGGTGAAGGAGGCGAACGCGCCCGCCGTCAGGAATCGCTCGCGTACGGCCGCGAGGCAGCCACCCGGGATCAGACCGACCTCCTGCCCGGTACGCGTCACCGGCCTCCACCGGTAGGTCAGCAGGGGGTCGACGATCTCGGCTCCGCAGCCGGCGAACCGTGTGTCCATGGAGTCCCGCACCGCCGGACCGGCCAGCGCTTCCGGCTCGCGTGTGAGCGTCTGCACCAGCGGGGTCAGCCAGTGGCCGTCGACCGTGCAGTGAGCGTCGAGGAAGACGACGACCGGCTGGGTCGCCGCTCTCGCTCCGCGGTTGCGGGCGGCCGCGATACCCATGTGCGGCCCGTGCAGGACGCGGACCCGTGACGACCAGTCCCCTTCGCACCCTCCGTCCGTACTTCCGTCGTCGACGAGGACGATCTCCCGGGGCAGCACGGCAGCGCTCTCGATGGACTCGATCGTCTGCGCTACGGAGTCGCCCTCCTGATAGGCGGAGATCACGACCGAGACGGGCTCGTACGAGCGCACGGGCGCGGTCACCGCCCCGGTGCCGTGGGCGGCGCGCCGGCCGTCAGTTCCGTCGGCAGGCTGCCCGCCACCGAGTCCGGCGTCTGCGTTCTGCTCCAGAAGTTCCGGCATTCCGGCAGGAGGGGATGCCGGTCGGACTCGACCCATGTACAGCGTTCCGGTTCCCGCGCCAGGACGAAGCCGCGCAGGAGCGCGAACTCGCAGAACCGGGCCGCGCCCACGGCAAACGCGTAGCGGCGGATCGACATGCCGTGGGCCTCACGGCAGAAGGCGCGGATCCTGGGGTACACGTCGCGGGGAACGACCAGAGGCGGCGGCCCTGTCACATCCGGCTGGACGGGCTCCCCCAGGAAGGCGGTCGGGCACTGCCGCCAGCCGTCCGTCCGCGGACGGACGCTGTCCCGCTCCAAGGCCATACGGGGTCGGCCGCGGTCGAAGAGTCGGGCGCTGAGGTCGCACGGCGCGACGAAGACCTGGTCGGAGTCGAGGTGCAGGATCGTGTCCGCGTCCGTGTAGAGGTCCGCGTGCAGTTTGGTGACCTGCTGCCCGAGGTAGTCGTCCGCGTAGTCGCCGCACACCCGCAGTTGGACGCCGTGCGATGCGATGTCCGTGGGCTCCATCCGGCCGAGACTCGACCGGGGAACGACCACGACGACCCGGCGGTGTCCCGACACGAACGCGGCGATGGACCGCAGGGCCAGGGCCAGCCAGTACCGGTCCCGGTGGAAGGAGCGGATGAAGATGTCCGTCGTCCGGGTCATCGCCGGCACATCATTACTCGGGCACGATGATCGGGTCGGAGGGTGCGGCGGGCCCTGCGGTCCCCGTGATCCCACCGGGTGGGGACATCGTCAGCAAGTCGTCGAAACCCGGGAACACGTCGGCCCAGCGCGTGTCACCGGCCCAGTGGGGCGCGATGCCCGCTGCGAGCGAGAGGTGGAAAGAGGTGAGCCGGGACACCTGCTGCTGATCGAAGTTGAGGGACAGCACGTCACCGAGGCGAACGTCCTCCAGTCCGAGGCCCTTCAGCGCCTCGGACGGACTCGCCGTGTAGGCCATGAACTCGGTCTCGTGGGTCACGACCCGGGCCTGCCGCGGCACGAAGCCCGCCCGTGCGAGCTCGCCCGGGACAATCGCCGACCGCCCGTTGACGAAGAAGGACACCCACTCCACACCGTCGTCGGACAGATCGTCGAACAGCAGCTTCGTGGCCGCCGCGGCCAGTCCCACGTTGGTGGCGTGCTGTGGGGACAGGAACGCCGGCGTGCACAGCGCCTGGCCGTCCGCACCGGACACCGCCACCTGGACGGCACGCAGGGTCCGCGCACCGATGCCGGACGGTGGCCACGGACGTTCCTCGAAGGCGACCACGGCCTTCGTGCGGGCCGTGGCCGAGAGCGGCGTCAGCACTTCGTACAACAGGTGGCTCAGGCCCAGTTGCC
Source organism: Streptomyces sp. NPDC046335 (assembly GCF_055587985.1). Taxonomy (NCBI): domain Bacteria; kingdom Bacillati; phylum Actinomycetota; class Actinomycetes; order Kitasatosporales; family Streptomycetaceae; genus Streptomyces; species Streptomyces sp. NPDC046335. The sequence continues at coordinate 238,995 of NZ_JBVJFF010000014.1, forward strand.
GGAGAAACGCGGCAAGCTCCGGGCCGTACTCACCCATGAGGTCGGTGGTGACCCGCAGCTCCAGACGGTCGTTGAGTTCACCTTGGAGGTTGTTCATCGCTGCTCCCTGTGGTCGTCGGCGTCGTCCCGGTCGTAGAGCCACCCCACCGCCGAGTACCGCACCCCCGCGCGCACGGGTCGCACCTCGTGGAGCAGGTCGGAGCGGAACGTGACGATGCTGCCCGCCTCCAGCCGGACGCTCTGGGGCGTCACGCTCCCGTCGGGCCCGGGAAGGTAGACGACGAGCGCTCCGCCGTCGAAGGCCGGGAGGTCGTCGTGCGGTGTCGTGTCGTTGAGCAAGCAGACGATCGACAGGATTCGGCTGCGTACGACGGCCGGGTCCCGCGGATCCTCGGAACGGTCCCGGTGCGCGCGGAAGAATTCGCGCTCGGTGTAGCTGCAGAACTTGGGCCCGTCCAGCCCCACCCCGTCCAGCCGCATCCCATCCAGTCGCATCCCGTCCAGCCCCACCCGCTGACGCCTCGCCCCCTCGATCGCCCTGGTCGCGACCGTCCGCATGGCGTTGACGACGGGTTCCGTCCCGTCCGCCGCCGCGAGATGTTCGGAGCATCGCCGCATGGTCGGATCGACGGAATCGCTGCTGGCGCGCAGCACGGGGCCCGCGATCGTCGCCGACCGGGTCATGGTCTCGACGGCCGCCCGGCAGTCCTGTCGGGACAGCGCGCCACGCCAGACCGTCAGGGCCGCGGCCTCGTGACGTGTGGCGTGGGGAGAGATCTCGGACCGCATCGTTCGATTCCTCTCGATCGGCGCGTGCGTGACGGCGGCGAAGACGCCGGGCACGCTTCTGCGCAGGCAGACGGCACGCTAGATGACCAGCCCCGAGCGGCCGGGGAAGCGCGCGCCGGAGTCACCCCGTCGGTGTACCGGCCCCGCTTGCTGACGGTGCCGTGGCATCAGCTGCGCGGGCCGTTCTGGGCTCGCTGCCCCATCCGCTCCCAGAACCGTCTCAGGCCGGCCAGATCCGTGTGCCGCTGCCATGGGGCCTCGGGCCGGGCGAGGGAACGGAGCCGGGACCGGGACAGCAGGGTGAGCTGCGCACGGCAGAAGGCTTCACTCAGTTCCGCGCGCTGGCTGTCCAGGCCTTTGGGCGGGTAGGGGCACAGCTCGAATGCGCAGTCGTCGCGGCAGTTGGACCCGGCTTGGGAAGTGGCGGCGCCCATGGCGGCGCGGCTCGGGTCGAGCGGGCGGCGGTCCAGGGTCAGACACGGCGGCAGGTCCGGCCGCGCGGTGTGACCCAGGCGTCGTACTCGGTCCTGCGGCCAGTCCCCGCGTTCCGCGAGGTTGAGCAGCAGCATGGCATCGGCGAGGAGCTGCTGGGCACGTGGATGCAGGGTGCTCCACCCCGTGGAGGGCGGGATCCACAGCTGGTGCTTGCGTACTTCGCCGCCTGCGGCGGTCTGTGAACCGACGACGGCGGCCACTCCGGACTCGTCGATCCATAGGAACCGCTCCGGCCTGCGGGTTCTCAGGGCCCAGATGCAGAGCTCGGCGGCCGCATCGACGAATGGGTGCTGTGGTGTCCCGTCCGGTAGGGCGAGCCACTGTCGGACCTGTTCGGCGGGGTCGGAGCCGTGCTCTCCGGGGAGGGGTGCCGTCGTGGCGTGGTCGGGGAGGTTCCACAGGGTGAGCGCGTGCAGGAGTGTGAGGCGGGTGAACCAGAACCGGGCGCGCTTGAGCATGTCCCAGGCCTGCTCGCTGAGGTATTCGCGTGCTTGTGGGTGGGCGTGCGGGTGCCGGTGGCGGCGGTTGGCCGCGTATTTGAAGCCTTGGGCGAGAGCGATTTCCAGCGACAGGTCGAGGGCGGACGCGCCGTTCGTGTCGGGGGTGCCGACCCGCCGCACCCAGCTGCCAAGGATCTCGTAGGGGGTGTTGTTGTGGCGGCGGGTCGTGACGGAACCCACGAGCAGGGGGACCAGCCATGCACACAGGGTGTTGTCCCGCCATTTCCGTTCCTCCTCCTCGCGTTCCTCTTCTTCTCGCCGGAGTGCGTCGCGCCGCTGTGCGTGACGTTCCCGTGTTTCCCGCCGAGTGCGCGCGATGTTGCCTTCGCTCCTGCGGTGTTCCCTGCTCTCCTGTTCGAGGACGGCCTCGGGCTGCTGGCTCTCCCAGAGGGCGACCATCCACTCCGACTCACGTTCCATCGGCGCTGCCCGCACGATTTCAGGTCCGCGCAGGCGGGGCTCGAGGACCTCGAAGGCGCTGTCGCCTCCCGCCCCGATCTCCTGTGCGATGGCCAGGCGGACGCGGTAGGACCGTTCGAGGCGCGCGATCTCGAAGAGTTCCGGGTAGGCGGGCTGCATGGTCTTGCGGCCGGTCACGGTACGCATGGCCTCGCCGAAGCGGGAGACGAGGAGTGTCTTCGCCGCCACGAGGCTGTGCGGGTCGTGGGCGCGCAGGTCCGACCAGGACGTCGTCAGCTCCATGGCGATCCGGTGCTGCCGAGGTTCGGCGTCGACGCTGTCGATCTCCAGCGCCGCGGCGTACATCTGAATCGCCTTGATGTGCAGGGTGCGGCCGAAGACGTACTGCGGATCAGCCAGGTCGCGGGGCGAGGTGCCCGGCCTGCCGGTTCTGTACGCCTGCGCACGGCAGGCCGCGTTCAGGAGGAGATCGCGCGCGGCGGACACGGGGCACCAGGCGTCGCCGTCCTCGTGGGCCTCTCCGTGCGGGCAGGAGCCGTCCAGCGTGCGGGAATGGAGCACGAGAGCGATCAGCAGTTCCCGTCCCGGGTTTTCCAGGGCCGCCGGGAAGTAGAAGCCCGGCGTCGGCTCTTCGGGTACGTACGGATGGAGCACCGCGTTGAGGAACCGGGCACCGAGGTGGGCCTGGATCACGCTGTGCTGGAATCGGGCCTGGTTTCCGTTGACGAGTTCCACCAGGTCCATGCGCATGCCCCAGTGAGCGGCGAGGCGGACGTCGAGCCGGCTGCTCTGGACGCGCCGTGCCAGCTCCCGGACGATCTCCGGGAAGCGGGACCGGGTGGGGTCCTGCTCATGGACGACGTCGGCGAAGCGGGCCTCGGAGGAGTCGTCGGCCAACCCCACGCAGGCGAGCGCGGACAGGTAGTCGAGCGTGGCTTGGCGCTCGTCCTGGCCGAGCGTGATCTCGGGCCGCAGGCGTCCGGTGACAAGGGCGCGGAGCCAGGTCTCGAGCAGGTGGAAGCGGAGCGCCGCCCGATCGGCCCCGCGGGTCTCCACGCCCTCTTCGTCGAAGTGGCCGGTGAGGGCGCGCTCCAGCAGGCCATGCTCGTGGAGGTCGTGGGCGACCTGGAGATAGGTCGGGGCCTCCGCGATGCCGGCCTTCTCGACGATCCAGTCGAGCCGCTGGTGGTCCTCCGCCGTGGTGCCGGAGGAGATGTAGGTGAGGGCTGCCTCCTCGCTCAGCGGCTCAAGAGCGGTCAGCGAGGCGTCCAGCCCGCGAAGCGAGTCGTGCGGACGTGAGGTGATGATCAACGGCAACCGCTCGTCGTTGGCGCGGCGGATCGCCAGCCTGATGACGGTGTCGCGCTGTTCGGTCAGTGCCTCGCCCACGAGGGCGTCCTCCAGGCCGTCCGCCAGGACGACGATGCGTCCCTGCTGGCACAGTCGTCGCCAGACTTTCTCCGCCTCGCCGCTGGAGCGAACGTGTCCCTGCACCTCGCGGCAGAAGCGTTCGAACGCCAGCTGTCGGAAGTCCAGGTCGCCCGCCGTGCCGCGCAGCCGCAACGGGACCGGTACGGCGCCCCGCCTCGCCAGTTGCTCCGTCAGCAGGACGATCAGCGCGGTCTTGCCGGTACCGACCCCGCCGGTGACGACGTGGGTGCGGCGGAAGCGGCTGTCCCGCAGGTCCTCCATGAGGACTTCGCACAGTTGGTCGCGGCCGACCACCCGGCCGAAGATGCCGCCTGCCGTCTCCACCAGGTCCTGGGGAGCTTCCACGGCCTTGCCGAGGTAGGCCCTGCTCACACGGGTGAACCGGAAGAGGAGGTACGCGAGCGTGGCCAGTGCCAGCGTGAGGAACGGCATGAAGACGCTCTGCAGGATGCTGCACGACAACGGGCTCTTCTCGCACTGCCGGTCGGCCCACTGGATGGGCGACCACGACCGGTCCGCGACACCCAGCGTGACCAGGGCCATGACCACCAGGAGCAGCAGGGCGAGCGCGCCCAGCAACGTCAGGCCGAGGAGGAGGAAGTACCAGCGGCCTCTGCGCCCCCTCCACCTGCGGGCGCGGTCATAGCCCCGTTCCATCAGCCGTCGCGAGAAAGCCCTGTCGAAGTTCACCCGAGAGCGTTTCCACGCGGGCCGGAGAATGTAGCCGCCGCGCCGCGCATTCAACACCTCGCGCGCCGCCATTCACCCGTCCGAAGCGGGCGGAGGCCCGGTGAGTCCCTTCACACGATGGTGAATCCCGGATGTGTGGCGAAGGCATTGTCGATCACTACGTTTCCCCGCTGTTTGGCGGCTTCACGCAGTGCCGTCGTGGTGCGTCGCCCGTCGGCGTAGAACCACCACAGGTAGAGGGCTCCGTACATCCAGGCACCCTCGTAATCCCAGGTCGAGTCGGCTCCGCTCTTGCCCGCGCCGAAGGTGGAACCCGCGGGGAAGTTCGCGTTGTGCGGTTGGCCGCCCCGATGCCGGGCCTCGTGGACAAGGGTCTCCGCCCGGCCGGACACGTCCTTGGTGTAGAAGCAGAGGGAGTACAGCTCGATACGGTCGCTGAAGGCGGCCGCGACCGCGTTGCCGTCGCCGCATCTGGCCCACAGTTCGTTCATCTGCTCGCGGACATAACGGCAGGCCCAGTGCAGGGCGTCGCCGTTGTAGTCCTCATTCATGTAGTCCTCGGCCGAGTAGTTCAACAGCCAGATCGAATTCAGGATCCGGGCGAGAGGGAGGTCGGTGTCGGCGACGTTCTCCCAGCCGAAGCCGTCGTCCCATTCGCTCTTCTTGAACTTGTAGGCCGGCCACGCCCAGTCGATGAACTCCTGGGTGACGCGTGGCTCGTACAGGTTGTCGCCGCTGGTGTTCTTGTCGGGCACGGTCGCGCTGCAGACGGCCATCGGCTTTCCTCTTCCGGGTGGGGGTGGGGCACGGTTTTCAGCTGGGCCGGAGCCGCGGGGCGTCGGAGCCGTTCGGCCCGCTGCGGCCGTTCCGGTCCTCCGGAAGGAGCGGGTGTGGCGGGGAGGGGTCGGTCCCCGCGCCTTCGGCGAGGTGTGCGCGGGGATCGCGTACCTGCGGTGCCTCGCGTACGTCGATCCGCCGTACGTCGAGCAGGAACCGCTGGTCCTCCGGCAGGAGTTCCAGCAGCCGGGGCCGGTGGCGCTCGCCTCCGGGGGTGGCGAGCAGTGCCTGGACGGCGGCGCGGCGCATCGACAGGGAGGGTTGTTCCAGGGCCAGGAACAGGGCTTCGACGGCCTCTCCGCTTCCCTCCATCGCGAGGTGCTCGATGCCTTCCACCGCCGTCGTACGCAGGATCGTCTCCTCGGTGACCGTCGAGAAGCTGTGCGCGTCGGCGGACTCCTCGGGCGGGATCGGGGTCGCGACGATCGAGCGCAGATAGGGCAGGGCGCCATCGTGCCGCAATGCGGAGGCGATGTGGATCAGGGCCCAGCGACCGGCGTAGTCGCGGGAGTCGAGGTGACCCTCCGCGCGGGCGATCTCGGCGACGGCGTCCTCGGGCCGCTCGCGGAGGCGGCCCAGCATCTCGTCGTAGCGGGCTTGCGCGCCCTCTCCGTCGGCGGTCATGGCGGCGGCCAACAGCCCCTGAAGCAGGGCGCCTGTCGCGCTGGGCTCGGACCGTACGCGCGGGCGCTCCGCGCGAAACGAGTCGGAGACCCGAGGAATGTCCCCGTAACGGGGATCAGATGAACCAGGTGAACCAGGTGAATCGGGTGAATCGGGTGATTCAGGCGGCATACCGCGAGCATTCCGCGATGCCCTGCCGGGAGCAATCGCCTGTTCAGGTGGTGCCCGGTTCCTCGGACGGTGCAGCTCGGTTCCTCAGACGGTGAAGGGCCGCTGCCGCAGGAATTCATTGTTGGCGCTGCCGGTCGCGAAGAGGCCGGGGCTCTGGTTGGGCGGCATTCTGCGGAGGATTTCGCGTTGGAAGGACTTGTGGCCGCCGGTGAAAATCCCCTCGCCCCACACTTCGCGGAGTGTTCCGGTGAACAGCCCGTTCTCCCAGCCGTCGGCGGCGAGCTGGTTGTCCGCGCAGGCGGAGATGAGCAGAACGCTGGCCGCCAGTTCCAGGGTGTCCTTCGGATTCAGGCTCCGCTGGATCGTGTCGTAGAGGTCTTTGTCCCTCGCGTACGCCTCGTGCTGTGCGGCCGGCGGCATGACGCGGGAGGTGACCTCGATGTGGTCCGGGTCGCGAGTCTGTTCCGTCCCGACCGGCGGCTCGCCGCCGCCACCGGCGTCACTATCGACGGCGCGAAACTGATCAAGCTCGGCCGCGACGACGACCGGCAGTTCGACCCCCGCCTGCCCGAGAGTCAGCAGGCCGACCACCCCGTCTACCGGGACAATCCCCTGGACAAGGGGCACATGGTCCGCCGCCTCGACCCCGTCTGGGGGCCCGGGCGGCGGCATCCCTCGACAGGTCGGGCGTCTGGTCCAGCCATGGCGGATGCGGAGCGTGCCGGCGATCCTCCCCCGCTGGGGGCCTTCCGCACCTTCCAGGTGCCGGTGGCCGACGTCGCCGAGATCACGGGGCTGAACCTGGGACCACTGCCCGACGCCGACCTGCTGCCTCCTGGCGTACGAGCCGCGCGCCGCTGGACGCGACTGGAGTCGTACGACGACATCGCCTTGAGCCAGTAGGAACCAACGGTGGCCCGTGGCCACATCCGACGACGCGTCGCCGATCGCCTCCGCTCGCCCGGCCTCCCCGGCCCGGTGAGCGGAGGGCACAGGTACCCCATTCGGCCCAACTGAAGTCCGCATCCTTGGTGGTCTGACGGTTAATCAGCGAGATGCCTTCGCGGCCGTCGGCGATGACACCCTCGACGACCTGCTGATCGAGGCGGAAGGCGTCACGATCGACGGCCCGAGCGGCGTCCTGGGCATGGCGGGCCGCACTGACTGCCGGGACGGCACCGCCCAGTTCGGTGCCATGCTCCCCGCGAAGGGCATCATGCGGTTCGACTCCGACGATCTCGCACGGATGGAGACCGACGGCACCTTCGTGGACGTCATCACCCACGAGATGGGCCACGTACAGGGCATCGGGAACCTGTGGAAGCACCTCGGCCTCCTCACGGGAGCCGGCGGCGGCGGACCGGGCACCAGGGACAGCTACTGGCGGGAAGCGGTGTTCGTCAACGAGCTCATGTCACCGTTCATCTCGGGCAGCGACAACCCCCTCAGCCGGATGACCGCGGCGAGCCTCGGCGATCTCGGCTACCAGGTCGACCTCGACGGCGCGCCGAGCCGTACACGCTTCCGGACCTGCTCCGCATCGCCCGGTCCGGTGGACTCCTGCCGCACACGGCACCCATCGGCGACGGCATCATGCTGCGCGCCAGTCGGGGTCAGTCGATGGACAGGCGCTCCGGCGGGAAGCGGTCGAGGCCGGTGGCCTGGGGGCAGTTGAGGACGGAGACGTGGAGGTGTTCCAGCGGCGCCAGAGGTGTCAGGTCCAGCGGGCCGCACGAGCCGAACTCGACCTCCTCCAGCTGTGGCAGCTCGGCGAGGGCGGCGATCCCGTCCACCTGCGGCACATGTCCCACGTACAGCTTGGTGAGTTCCTGGTGCGCGGTGAGCTCGGCCAGATCGACGGCGGGGACGTCCAGGATCTGTAGTGAGGCCAGCGGGGAGAAGGTCCCGGCAGCCAGGAAGTCCTGCCACTGGTGCTCCTCGTTGACGGTCAGCCAACGCAGGGACGTCAGTTCCCTAAGCCCGGACAACCGCATGCGCGCACCCTGCCCGAAGAACCCGAGACCGTCGAGCCGGGGAGCGAACGGGAGCTCGTCCAGCGACTTCTCCACCGGAGCGAAGTCGAGGACCATGTGCCGCAGTTCAGGCGTCTCACTCAGAGGAGCCAGCGACCAGCGTTCGCCCGGAGCGTAGAGGTAGAGCGCGCGCAGGGGCATCCCCTCCAGTGAGTGGAGGTCGGTGACGGCCGGGCAGTTGTTGAGAGCCAAGGAGGTCAGGTGGGGCAGCCCGCCCAGGGGGGTGAGGTCGGCGAGCGAATTGTTGTTGATGAACTGCACGGCCTTCAGGCTCGTGTGCCTCAGGACGACGTCGGGTATGCCGTGATCGCCGTTGAGAGCCAGCTCGGCGAGGTGGGGGAGATGCGGCAGGAAGGCCAACTGCTCCGCCTTGGCGATGGGCAAGTATCCCTCGCCGACGGTTCCCGCAAGGATCGTCTCGAAGTACTCCTGGGTGTCGAACGCCGACCACGCCAGGCCCAGCTCGATCCGTACCCGCCCACGCTGGTCCGTACGGAAGCGTGAGATCACCCGCAGCGCCGCGTCTCCCCCGACCAGCCGGGCCGTCGCCACGACCGCCGCCGCCTGCCGGTCGGTGAGCCCCTCCGGCCCCGGCAGCAGTTCCAGCACCAGTTCACCTGCCCTGGCCAGGGATTCGGCCTGTGTGGTGCTCTGCGGCGGCATCAAGGCGCCCGTCCGTTCCTCCACCTCCCCGCGCACCCGCGGATCCAGCTCGGGCGCGTGCTCCAGGCTCGCCGCCGCCAGGAGCACCAGGCGCTCCCGATGCCTGCGGACCTTGTCTGCGCGGCGCAGCAACTGCCGCAACAACCGCGTACGTTCCTCCACCCGTGCGTGTCCCACCGCCATGCGCACCACGTCGTCCCACTGGTCGTCATGGGCATTGCGCACCAGCACCCCGAAGTCACGGGCCTCGACCGCTGCCTTCGCGCCCAGGTAGTCCTGGAAGGTGCGGTGCACGAAGTCGATGTCCCCGGGCGCGGATTCGCGGAGCAGGCCACTGCGGATGAGCAGATGCGTGAAGACCTTCTCGGCATCGCCTTGCGCACGCACCTGTGGCATCGCCTCCAGCCACTCCCCCAGCATCGCGACGACCTCCTGCCGGTCGGCCACGATCTGGGCGTTGCGGATCATCCAGTACGCCAGCCGCTGGAGCAGCGCGGTCTGTTCGTCGCGCGAGAGGTTCACGTCCTCGACCGAGGAGATGTCGCGCTCGGTGTCTCTGCGGATCAGCAGCAGGTCCAGGGCCGCGTCGTAGAGCTCCTTGCGGGCGCGCGGCAAATGCATGCGGCGGTCGCGGTTGAGGGCGCACAGGAGGGCGCACATCAGCGGGTTGGTCGCCAGGCGGCCGAGGTCGCGCCGGGTCGTCACCGCCTCGACCAGACTCGCCTCATACCGGCTCAACTGGTCGCGTTCGCCCGCGCCTTCACACTCCCGCTCGGCGGTCTCATGCCAGTGTGCGATGAAGGCCAGGACGTCGCCGCGCTCCATGGGCAGCAGGGAGTACGCGGTGAAGCCCTGGCCCGTCGGCCAGTCCTGCGGCACGGCAGAGGGCCGCGTGGTCACCACATACCGTGCGTGCGGGAACGCGGTGATCAGTGACCGCAGCCAGGCCTCCGCGCGGCCGCGGAGCTTGGCGGGCACCTCGTCGACGCCGTCGACCAGCACCAGCGCACGCCCACTGGCCAACAAGCCCTCCGTCCAGCCTTCAGGGGCTCGCAGCGGGACTCCGGCGGCGGCCAGGAAGTCCTCGGGCAGCGGAAGCCCGTCAGGGGAGTGGAACGCGCGCAGCCGGAGGACGAAGGGCACGCAGCGGTTCCAGTCGGCCAGCTCCGGTCCGAAGCTCTGGCGCGCGGCGTTACAGGCCAGCCACTGCACGAGAGTCGACTTGCCCGACCCGGCCGTTCCGCGCAGCACCAGCCGATCGCAGCCGGCCAGGGCCTGCTCCACCCGGACGACTGGCTGCGCCGCGTCGCCCGACAGGCCTTGCTCGGCGTGCGGGCCGCTCGGCCGGCCGTCGGCGCTCACCGTGAGACTCAGATACGCGGTGTCCAGTGACCACTCGGCATGGGCGCGCCGGCCCAGGGACACGCCGAACAGCTCCAGTCGGCCGTGGGTCTCGGCGATGTATGCCGCGTACCGCCGCTCGAAGTCGAGCGCCGGTGCCGCGGGCGGCTGCCGGTCGCGCAGCAACTCGCCGGTGCGCCGCGTCTGCTCCACCGCCGCGCGAGCCGCGAACGACGGATGAGCCGTCAGTTGCTCCACCAGGTGCGCGCAGCACAGCGCCAGCAGCTCGGCGTAGAGCTCCCGCGCCCGCTCGGCGAGGTCCGGCACCGGTCGGCGCAGGTCGTCCGTCAGCCGCTGAGGGTCCAGGTCCACCGCGAACAACCGCCGCGCGTCCAGCGGTCCCGCTGCCGCGAACGTGTCCTGTACGGCGGCCACCGCCGCGAGCCGTTCGTGCTCCGGCAGCGGTGCGTACGCCTCCTCGATACGCCGGGAAAGCACTCGGGCCAGTCTCTCGGGGCCAGGCGGTTTCGGCAGTGGCCGCACCCGATGCTCGACCAGGTTGGCTCCGGGCTGCGGCGTCACGACCGACTTCACCACGGCGGAGACGACCGTCGCCGCCAACCGGATCACTACCGTCTCAAGCCCCTGCATTCCTGCTCCACCCACCTGCCGCCCGACTTCGCCACGCCCCCGCGGGTGTCCCCCACTGCGGCCGGGTCCCACGCTATTACGCCGCGACAACCGCGGGCAGCGGAACGGCTCGGCTCCGGGTGACTACGCGTCACGCCCTCGCAGCAGCAGCGTGCCGGCCAGCAGCGCGGCCGCGGTCCACGCGGCGAGCACGCCCAGGCCCTCCCACGGGCCGATGGGCATCCCGGGCAGATCTACGGTGGCCTGGACCGCGAGTCCGGCGGGCATCGGCGCGATCTGCTGGAGGTGGTGCTGCCATTGCGGATCGTGGACCACCTGAGTGACGACCGGGAAGAGGTAGAGCAACCCGAGCACGAGCCCGATGGCGGTCGCCGCCTGCCGTACCGCCGTCGCCGCGCCGAGGCCGATCAGGGCGATCAGCGCGAGGTAGAGGACCGAGCCCGCGGCCGCGCGCAGGGTCGGACCGTCGGCCAGGGACAGCGGGGCGTAGCCGTGCGCCTCGGTGAATCCGTTGCCGGGCAGGATGTAGCGGCCTGCGAGGAGGGAGGCCAGGACGGCGGCCGTCCCGGACGCCAGGACGACCGCGGTGAGGACCGTCGCCTTGGCGGTGAGGACGGTGAGCCGGTTCGGCACCGCCGTGAGGGTGGTGCGGATCATCCCGGAGTCGTACTCGCCGCTGACGGCCAGCACCGCGAGGACGACGACGACCGCCTGCCCGACGGCGACGCCGGTCAGGGCGAGCTTGACGGCGTCCTGGCCGCACCCCGTGTCCGGGCACTTCACGGCCTTGGCGGTGCCACAGCCCACGGCCACGGTCAGAGTGACGGCGAGCAGGAGCAGCCGGCCCGTTCCCCCCGCGGTGCGCAGCTTCGTCCACTCCGCGCGCAGGGCGCGGCCGAAGTCCCCGTACCCGCCGCTCGCCTTGCTCATGAGTCGTGCATCGCTCAGGCGGCTCACACGTCCCTCCTGCGCAGCCGCACCACGGCCAGGCCGAGGGCGAGCAGGGCGTAGCCGCACAGCACGGCGAAGCCGGTCCACGGAGCCAGCGGGTAATACCCGGTCGACGGCTCGTACACGCTGAGCACCTGCGGGTGGTACGGCAGGGTCTGCTGGATGGCGAAGCCCGCTGCCGGAGTCACCCGCAGCAGCCACTCCGATACGCCCGGGGGCAACACGCCGGAGGTGGCGAGCAGGAAAGGCAGCACAAGCGACGCGATGACCAGCGCGACGGCCGTGGCGCTGCGCCGCAGCAGAGTTCCGACCCCGAGGGCGAGCACTGCGGTGGCCGCACAGAGCAGTCCGGTGCCGAGCACGACGCGCAGTTCGGTCGCGGACGTGACGGGGAAGACGTGGAAGCCTCTGCCGAGCGCGCCGCGTACTCCGATCGGGATGGTGATCGCGGCGGAGACCAGGCCGACGGCGAACGCGACGTCCCCGGTCACCAAGGCTTTGGCGCCAAGTACCGTGCCCCGTAGCGGAATTGCTGTCATGGTCGTGCGCAGGAGACCGCGCCGGTATTCGCCGGTGATGGACACCGTGGCCACGGCGATCACCACGATGAGCCCGGCGAATGTGCCGACGAGGAAGTTCTCGACGGAGAAGCCGGCGCCCATGACGGGCCCGCCGACGACCGGCGCGATGTCACCGGCCCCGGTCACGGTGAACGTACCGACGGTCCGAATGAAACCGCCCTTGGTGGTGTTCGTGTAGCTGCCGGAGGTGCCCGCGTCGCCGCCCACCTGTGTGCCGCTCCACGCGCCCTTCGACCAGCCGCCCTTGAGGGCCGGGGCACCGAAGGTGCCGGTGGCCGCGGCGGGGCTGAAGCCCGTGCCCACCGCGGTGTCCTGCTTCGCCTCCGGTGACGCCGCGAAGAACCCGGCTCGCACGGTGCGCGTGAGGCCGGGCAGCTTCACACTGTCGACCTTGGTCCAGCGGGAGCCGTCGGTGGAGGCGTAACCGGTGAGGCCGTCGCCGGAGCGGACCAGGCGCAGCCAACGCGGGGAGCTCATGGACACCTTGCCGGAGGGACCCGCCGTGTCGTGGGTGTAGTCGTGTTGCATGCGCACGCCGTGGCCGCCGGTGGCCATGACCGCCGCATACGGGGAGCCCTGGGTGAGGCTCTCCTTCATGATGATCCCGGCCTTTGCCCAGGGCTGGGCGCCCTTGGCCGGCCGGCCGCCGGTCCCGGTGTCGGCCACTCCGGTCAGGGACCGCAGCTCGACGGTGAGGCTGCCGTCGCCGGACAGTTTCTTGTGGACGAGGTAGAAGTTGTCGTTGACGGCCTCGCCGCCGGGGCCCTTCGGGTAGGAGGTGGAACCGGGGCCGGAACCGGAAGCGATGTTGGGGCCGGAACCGGTGCCGGGGCCGGTGGGGCCCGGCGCGGCCGTGCCGAGCAGGCCGACCCCGATCGTCGTCAGGAGCGCCGCCGCCATGGCGAGCACCCAGCCCCGTACCGTACGGAACTTCGTCCACTCGGCATGCAGCGTCGCGAGGAATCCACCTCGCTCGGCACGTGGCGTGGCCGGGGGGCGTGGGGTGAGGGTGGTGGTCATCGCGTGGCCTCCCCGGCCGGGATGCCCCGGTATTCCACCGCGTCCCGGGTGAGTTCCATGTACGCCTCTTCGAGCGTCGCCCGGTGTGCGGAAACCTGCGAGAACGGCACCCCGTTCCGGGCGAGCAGGGCCACGATCTCCTCGTCGGGCAGGCCCGTGACGTCGAGAGTGCCGGGGCCGGTGGCGACCACGGTGGCGCCCGCGCTGTGCAGCACCTGGGTGGCGTGCGGGGGCGCGGCGGTCCGCAGGACGACCCGGTCGCCGGACGCCTCGGCGAGCAGCCGGGACACGGTGGTGTCCGCGACGACCCGGCCGCGTCCGACCACCACGAGATGGTCGGCGGTGTCCTCGAGTTCGCTCATCAGGTGACTGGAGACCAGGACGGCGCGGCCCTGCCGGGCAAGCGTGGCCAGGAAGCCGCGCATCCACACGATGCCGTCAGGGTCCAGGCCGTTGAACGGCTCGTCCAGCATGACCACCGGTGGGTCCCCGAGCAGTGCCGCCGCGATGCCCAGGCGCTGGCGCATGCCCAGGGAGAAGCCGCCCGCCTTGCGCCGGGCCGCCGGGCCCAGGCCCGCCTGGTCGATGACCTCGTCCACCCGCCCGGCGGGCAGCCCCTGTGAATGGGCCAGCCACAGCAGGTGGTTGCGGGCGGTACGGCTGGGCTGGAGTGCGGAGGCGTCGAGCAGTGCCCCCAGGTGCCGCAGCGGGCGACGCAGGCTCCGGTACGGCACCCCGCCGACCAGCGCCTCCCCTTCCTCGGCCGCGTCCAGGCCCAGGATCACGCGCATGGTGGTGGACTTTCCCGCGCCGTTCGGGCCCACGAAGGCGGTCACCCGCCCTGGGCGCACGCTGAACGTCATGCCGTCCAGGGCCAGTTGGGCCCCGAAGCGTTTGCGGAGGCCGATGACCTCGATCGTCGCCTTCGTCGCCCTCGTGGCGTACGTGTCGTAGCTGCCACCGTCGGCAGCGCTCTCATCGCTCATGGGCCCCAACCCTGTGACGGCACGGGTTACAGGGGCCGAACGGACGCTGTCACCTCGCTGTTAGGTGCCGCCGCTTAACCTGGTCGCGGGAGCTTGGCCGGGAGATCCCTGGTTCGGGTACGAGAAGGGAGCAGCGGATGACGTGGGGTACGCCCCGACGGCTCACGGGCCTGACCGCCCGGCTCGGGCTGCGCCGTGGCACCGCCCGCGCCCGCTTCACCGCCTTGTACGTCACTCTCTTCCTGCTGTCCGGAACGGCACTGCTCGCCATCACCGCCGTGGTGGCATCCGGCGGTTCGAGCGACAGCCAGGCCGCGCCCGGCAACGGCAGCGGCAACGGTCAGCCCGCCACGGCGGCCCAAGCCCGGGACCGCGTCGCCGAACTGGAACAACAGCTGGCCCAGGCACACGACACCCAGGCCAAGGAGATCCTGACCGGGTCCGCCATCGCGCTCGGTGTCATGGCGGTGATCTCGGTCGGCCTGGGGTGGTTCGTCGCGGGCCGGGTGCTGCGCCCGCTGCGCGTGATGACTGCGGCCACGCGCCGGATCACCGCCGACAGCCTGCACGAACGCCTGGCCATCGGTGGCCCAGGCGACGAGGTGAAAGACCTCGCCGACACCATCGACGACCTCCTCGGCCGCCTGGAAGGCTCCTTCGACGCCCAGCGCCTCTTCGTTGCCAACGCCTCGCACGAGCTGCGCACCCCACTCACCACGATGCGGGCATCCCTGGACGTGGCCCTCGCCAAACCGGGCCCGGTACCCGAGACCACGGCCACCCTGGCCACCCGGATGCGCGTCGAGCTCGACCAGGTGGACCGGCTGCTGGAGAGCTTTCTCGTCCTGGCGCGCACGCAGCACGGCCAGTTCACCGACTCGGGGTCGCTCGCCCTCGGCCGGCTCACACTGACCGCCCTGGCCGGACGGGCCGAGGACATCGCGGCCAAGGGCCTGACGGTGCGCGAGAAACCGATCGACGACTCGGCGCAGGTGTGGGGCAGCCATACGCTGCTGCGCCGCGTGGTTGACAACGTGATCGACAACGCGATCACGCACAACGACTCCGGGGGCTGGATCGACGTCGTGGTACGGGCTGAAGCAGGCAAAAGTGACGACGGCGGCGGCACAGTGTCCCTCGTCGTCGAGTCCAGCGGACCGGTCCTCGACCAGCGGCGGGTGGCGGACCTCGCGCGGCCCTTCCGCCGCCTCGGCGCCGACCGGACCGGCACGGGCCGGGGCAGCGGCCTCGGTCTCTCCATCGTCGCGGCCATCACCGAGGCCCACCACGGCACCCTGGACCTGCGCGCCCGCCCCGACGGCGGCCTGCGCGTCACCATCACCCTCCCGCACCCGGGCGGCAGGACAGCAGAAGGCCCCGGCACACAGATGGTCGCATCGCGTTGAGAGTCCTGGTGGTCGAGGACGCCCGCCCGCTCGCCGAGGTCATCGCCGAGGGGCTGCGCGACCAGGGCATGGCCGTGGACATGGCCCACGACGGGGTCGACGCCGCGGCCAAGCTGGACGTCAACGCGTACGACGTCGTCGTACTCGACCGCGACCTGCCGGGCATCCACGGCGACACCCTCTGCCGGATGATCACCGAGCGGTACAGCCGCGTGATGGTCCTGATGCTGACCGCCTCCGACTCACCCGGCGACCGCGTCAGTGGGCTGACCCTGGGCGCCGACGACTACCTCGCCAAGCCCTTCCACTTCCCCGAACTCGTCCTCCGTATCCGCGCTCTGGCGCGCCGCCGTCCTGCCGCCCGGTCCCGCACACTGCGCGCGGCCGGCATCGAACTCGACCCGCTGCGCCGCATCGCCACCCGTGACGGACACCAACTCAACTTGAGCCTCAAGGAGTTCGCGGTCCTCGAAGCCCTCCTGAACGCGAGCCCCGCCTTTCTCAGCTCCGAGGACCTCCTCGAACAGGTCTGGGACGAGCATGCCGACCCGTTCACCAACACGGTCACGGTGACCATCAGCCGCCTGCGCCGCAAACTCGGCGACCCCCCGGCCATCACCACCACACCCGGCGTGGGCTATCGGATCACGGACGCAACTGCCGCGCCGAGTTGAGTGATTGGCCGGAGTGGGTTTCCGCCCCGCTCCAGGGCTTGGCCGCAGGGCCTGAGCGGTGGCCGGTAAGGGCACGGAGGCGCTGATGCCCAGCGCGTAGTGCTGATTGTCCCGCGCCAGCACCCGCAGGGCAGCGAGGCCAGGCCTCCACCCGCACGGTCGTCCTCGTGGACGCCCTCGTGGTCCACCGGCAGGAGCGCGATGAGGTGATCACCGTAGACAGGACAACGCACCCTCAACCGGGCAGCGCAGCAGATGGACGCGCAGACGTTCCGCGTCCAGCAACGGCGGCACGGCACCGGCCGTCATCATCCGGCGAGCCGTCCGCGTACCTCACCGACGGCTGCGGCCACCTCGGCGACCGCGCGCCCGGCGGCCTGATCGCGCTGGCACTCACCCGGACACTGCCGCGCGGAGGGTGGTGGGGGAAAGCCGCGGCGCTCGGCGTGCTGAACATCGGCCTACCCCTCCCACTCCTGTTCCTCACGGCCGAACGCCTGCCGGGAGGCGTGGCGGCCACTTTGGCCGCGGCCCAGCCGCTCGTCATCGCCCTCCTGGCCGTGGCGGTCCTGCGCGAGGCGCTGTCCGTCTGGCGCTTCGCCTGGGGACTGATCGGCATGGCCGGCGTGGGCCTGGTGGTGATCGGGCCGAGCGCCTAACCGCTTTTGCCGGCTGGCAGCTCACCGCAGGGGGGCTGTTCCTGCTCCCCATCACGTTTCTGGCCGAGGGTGCGCCTCCGACCATCGACCTGACCGCCGCCCTCGGCTACCTCTGGACGGGCCTGGTCGGCGGACTGATCTCGTACGTCCTGTGGTTCGGCGGCATCACCACGCTGCCCGTCACCTCGGTCGCCGTTCTCGTCCTGCTCTCACCGCTGGTGGCCGCGGTGCTCGGCGCCGTCGTGCTCGGCCAGACCGGAAAGACTTCGTCATGCCGCACCACAAGACCGTTCTGGTCACGGGCGCGATCGGTGGCCAGGGCGGCGCGGTCGCCCGTGGACTGCTCCACAACGGCTGGGGTGATCCTTGAGGCGTGGCTGCGCAGGTCTCGCGCCCGCGACCACCGCTGAGTGAGTGTCAGTCCGCTGAAGTATCCTGCCCGCCACCGCACACCGACTGGGGAGACCAGGAGAATTGACCGGCTTGACTGCTTTTCCGCTGCCCTTTAACGCTTCACGTTCCATAGCGTTCGCGACACCCCGAACGCTGCGGGAACTGCAGATGATGCAATGCAGCTCACATATCCGGGCGAAGCCCGGGTGGTTCGACAAGATGCATGATGCCGACATCGTCACCAGGTGGACGCGAGAAGCGGTCGCCCAGGGACTCACCGAGGCGCAAGTTCGCTACGTGCTTGCCGAACTCGAGTATTACGCCGCGCTTCGGGACGGACGAACCGGCATCGAGGCGTCCGCCGTCGACGGGGTGTGGCAGTCGGACACTCTGATCGACGACGGACTCAGATCCCGGCTGCGTGAGGCGGTCCGGGTTCTGGAGCAGGTCCCCGAAGCGGAACAGGACTGGCATCCCGGATCCGACGGCCAGGTACTGGACCTGGTTCATCCCTCACTTTTCTGCCTGGTGAGAGACGTGAGCGGCGGGCCCGAGCGGGCTTGGCGGAATCCGACGGACCGCTACTCGAAGTACGAATTCTCGGAGAAATTCCAGTGGCTGCCCACTGACGTCGACGTCAGTGACGACGGCGCCGTCGCCTTCCGTTCGTACGTCAACAACGTCCACCCCGAGAACCACCGTGAACTGGCCTCCGTCCTGCCGGACGTGTTCGCGCGCTTTCGCCCACTGCTGGAGAACGTACTCACTGATCTGCGCCATCCGCGACCCACGCGAATCGAAGCCGATCCTTACGGGTGGTACGACTCGGAGCCGGAGTGTCCGGACAAAGCATCCTTCAGTGACGAGGGCGCCTATGCCGAAGCCCTTGACGCATGGGAAGAGGCCCAGGACGACTGGTGGGAAAATCGCCGCCCGTCCATCCCCGACGCCCCCGCCTTCACCCCGCCCGAGTCGCCCGAGGAATCCGCCCGGGTCAACCTGCGCGGCCGCCGTCTCCAGGTCATCGTCAAACTCGCCACCATCCATCTCACCTCGGACAAGCCCGAGTACCCCGGCGGTTCCTGGCATGTCGAGGGGATGATGAACGAGCGGATCGTCTCGACCGGCATCTATTACTGGGACAGCGAGAACATCACCGAGAGCCGGCTGAGTTTCCGGGCGGCACTCGACGACCCGGACTACGAGCAGAACGACAACAACGGTATGCGCGACGTCTACGGCCTGGAGAACGAAGACGCACTGAACCAGGTACTGGGCTCGGCATCGACCCCGGCGGGCCGCTGCCTGGCGTTCCCGAACATCCTCCAACACCGCGTCGGCTCCTTCCGCCTCACCGACCCCAGGCGCCCTGGACACCGTAAAATTCTTGCGTTCTTCCTGGTCGACCCGTCGGAAAAGATCGTCTCGACCTCCGACGTACCACCGCAGCAACCATGGTCCAGTACCTCGACCATGACGCTCGCACAGGCCAAGGACCACCGCGAGCAACTCATGCGGGAACGCAAGTTCTTCGTCGACGAACACAATGAGCAGCTCTACGAGCGCGAATTCTCGCTCTGCGAGCACTGAAGGCCGGTGCGTTCCGGTCCGAAGTGGCAGACATTGACGTTGCCGGACCGCGGAAGCGGACCCCACGATCGTGTGCATGGAGAACCAGGGCAGTCTCGAACCCGGAGAGATACAAACCGTACAGGCCCTCTCGGAGTCCCTGCGTCACCTCAAGCAGCGCTCCGGGCTGTCGTTCCGTCAGCTCGAGAAGCGCGCGGCGGCAGCCGGAGAGGTGCTGCCGCGCAGCTCTCTGTCCTGCATGCTGAACCGGGATGTGGCGCCACGGCCCGACCTCCTGGTCGCCTTTGTGCGGGCATGCGGTGACGGGGACAGGGCCGCGGAGTGGGTCGAGGCCAGGGACCGGGTCCTCAACGGGCACCCACCGGCGCCGGCCCCGGCGACCACCGCGGCCACATCACCCCCGGCAACCGCTTCGCCCGCATCGGACGTCCCTGCCAGGCCGCCAGGTCCTTTCGAGCCGGATCGCGGCCCCACTCGCGCACTCGGACCGCGCAGGTGGCATCGGCGACGCCGATTGACCACGGGGGTCGCGCTCCTGGCGGCGGCCGTCCTCATCGGGCTCGTCTCGCTGCGGGACTCCAGTGACCAGCAGGCCAGTGCCGACACCTCGCCCGGCACGGCCGCCTCGGTCGGCTCCGGACACCTGCCGCCCAGCGGATGGGTGACGGTCCGTGTCGCGAGCGATCCCGAGCTGTGTCTGTCCGACGGGCGGGTTCGCGACTGGCGGTACACACCCTTGGTCGCCGTGCAGCGGCCCTGTGCGGCGGCCGCCCCGCAGAGCACGCTGCTGGAGCCGGTGGGTGAGGACCGGTACCGCATCCAGTGGCACCATCCCGACTATGGCAAAGGCTGCCTGAAGGTGCTGACCGGCGGCAGTGGCGAGGGCCTGCTGGAGCCCATGGACGACTGCACGGACGGCAGCCTGTTCAGCATCGAGCCGTCGGGAGAGCTGGCTCTCGGCCGGTTCGTGCTGCGTGTCGAGGGCAAGGGGTGTGTGGGCATCGCCGGTTCCAGCACGGCCCCGGGTGCGGAAGCCGTCATGCAGCGCTGCACCGGCAAGGGCCGTCAGGTGTTCCTCGTCCGCGCCGTGGACCGCGGCGACGGCACGAGCCGCTCCGGTTCCTCGGCCGTGCCCAGAACGCGTGCCATGGGAAAGTAGCCGAAGGACCGTGAATCGTAGCTCTCGCCGCGGTTGTCACCGAGCAGCACGAGCATGCCCTCGGGTACGCGCTGCGCGGGTGCGTCCGCCAGTGCGGGGACCTCCGTACGCGGCACGGGGTCGCCCGGCACCGCGGCCACGCGCTTGATGAACCAGTGGCGTGCGTAGATGGCGTGCGCGGGAGCATTCGGCGCCAAGGGGGCATCCGGCCAGGGGGCGCGATACGGCGGCCGTTCCACGACCACCACCGCTCCGCGGACGGGGGCTATCCGGCGGCGTACCAGGACGCCGTCTCCTTCGCGATAGGCCGGCTCCATGCTGGTTCCCGATACGTTCACCGTGACCAGCCGCCTCTCCGCGGCACGGGCGATCGCGAGTACGGCGGTCACCACGAGAGCGGGCACGCCGCACAGCGCGGTCCGGGCCGGGCCGCCAGCAGTGACCGCGAGGGCTGCCGCTCCCGCCCAGAGGCCGGTGGCGGCCAGGTACAGGGTGACCCGGACGGCCCGCGCACGCCGTGCGCGGGCCTGCGCGCGGGTGACGGCACTCTCCGCCCACGAGCGCTGTTCCGCGTACACGGGTGAAGTACGGGAACCGTCGGCTGAACTCATGCGCTTTCTCCTGTTCGGACGCGGGGCAGGGTAGGCGCGGAGGGTGCGGGCGGGTCCGTGGAGGACCGGTAGGCGGATGCCTGGAGGGCGTACAAGCGCGCGTACTGCCCCTGGTGTGCCACCAGTTCGTCGTGGGTGCCTTGCTCGACGACTTGCCCCCTGTCCAGGACGACGATCACGTCGGCGTCGCGCAGGGTGCCGAGACGGTGGGAGATGAGCAGGCTGGTCCGGCCCTGCCGGTGGGCTCGCAGCGAGCTTTGGATCTCATGCTCGGCCGCCGCGTCGAGACCCGCCGACGGCTCGTCGAGGATCATGAGGTCGCGCCGGTCGCGTACGAACGCCCGCGCCAGTGCCAGGCGTTGACTCTGACCGCCGGACAGGATGACCCCGGTCGCCGGGTCCGCCTTGTCCTCCGCGGCGAAGAACATGCGGGACAGGAGGGTGTCGTAGCCCTGGGGCAGTGCGCTGAGCACGTCGTCGACTCCGGCGCTCTTCGCCGCGTCACGCACCCGCTGCGGCTCGTCGAGCGCTTCGAGGTCCCCTTGCGCGATGCTCTCGGCGGCCGTCAGGTCGTACTCCATGAAGTCCTGGAAGACGGCACTGATGCGGCGGCGCAGCTCGGCTATGTCGGCGTCACGCAGATCGACGCCGTTCCACAGGATGCTGCCACGGGTCGGGTCATAGAACCGGCACAACAGCTTGACCAGTGTGGATTTCCCCGACCCGTTGAGTCCCACGAGCGCGATGGCGGTCCCTGCGGGCAACCGTAGGCTGACGCCGCGCAGCGCCCAAGGATGGCGGGGCGAGTAGCGGAACCAAACGTCTCGCAGTTCGATGCAGTCGTGCAGCGGCGGCAGCTCGCGTGGCTCGGCGGTCAGGGGAAGCTCCGGCCCGGCATCAACGACGGCCTGGTAGTGGCCGTAGAGCAGCAGGGCGTGGTGCGCCCCCGCGAGGTCGCCCGCGAACGTGGTCAGCGCTGCCTGCACCCCGGCCACCGCAGCGAGGAAGACGGCCACGTCGCCGGGGGTGAGGCCGCCTGATCCCGCGGCGCGCACCGTCCACAGCAGTCCGAGGCCCGCCACCACGGCGGCCAGCAGTCCCAGTCCGGTACGGAGCCGCGCCTCTTGGCGGTCGACGATCCGGCGGGCCGCGTCCGCGCCGCGCCTGCTGCTGATCATGCGGCCGCGCAGGAAGGCACCGGTGCCGAAGAGGCGTATCTCCTTGGCCGCCTCGACGTTGGCCAGCAGCCCCATGTAGAAGAACTGGCGCCGTTCGTCCGGTCCGATCTCCCAGGCGGTCGCGGCGCGTCGGCGCGACAGCATGAATTCGGCCACCAGGGAGGGCATGGCGGCGAGCAGCACGAGCGGCATGATCGGCGGGCTGATGACCAGCAGCGAGCCGAGGAAGCCCACGACGGTGAACACCGATCGCATGGCGCCGAGCACTCCGTCGACGGCCTGTGTGGCAGCCGGTGAGGCGACGACGGTCTGCTGGGCGAGACGCAGCCGGTCCAGGAACTCAGGATTCTCGAACCGCTCCAGCCCGGCGAAGCTGCCCACGGCCTCGAACAACTGGTTCTGCGCGCACAGGCCGACCCTGCGGTCCATCTCGGTCCGCAGATAGTGCGCCAGGTGCGGCAGCGCCCCGGTCACCATGCCGGTGGCCACGAGCACCAAGGCCGGGAGCAGCAGCTCGTGGGCGGTGGCCCCGGCGGCGAGCCGGTCCACAATGAGTTTGACCGACCACGCGGTGACGACCGGAACGAACCCGGTCGCCAGGGCGGGCACCGCGTACAGCACGAGAGTCCCGCACGCCGCCCGGGCCACCAGCCGCAGCGCACTGAGCGCTTGCGCGCAGCGGCGGAGGCCCTGGCGCTCATGCGGCCCCGCGCCCCGTGACGGGGCCGAAGAGGTGGACTTCCGGGTGCCACGGCCAGGCCTTCGCGGTGTCCGAGGGGACATGCTCATCCTTCCCTGTGTCCCGCGGTCCCGAGGTGGGTGGGGAGCCGGTGCGGTCCGTCGGACGACCGCTCGATCAGTACGAGGCGACGGCCGGGCGCTCCACGTCGACCTCGTCGGTCATGACGAGAAGGCGGCCGTCCGTGCTCCGGTTGACCTTGAGGACCACCGGAAAGCCCCGTACCTTGCACGCGCTCGCGACGGCTTCGGCATCCCGCCCCGTGACCACGCGCGCCACGGGAGTGAGCGCGGCCACGCTGGGCGCGGCGGCCTCCGCGTCCTCCGGGGTGTCGGAGGTCACCACGGCGAGCACCTGCTCACGCCCGCGGGGCACGCCACGCGCGTATTCGACGAACTTGGGCAGCTTCTCCTTGCACGGGCCGCAGGTCGGCGAGAAGAACGCGACGACCGTCTCGCTCTCGATCATCGCGCCCCGCACCGGTTCGCCCTCCACCGAGGCGACGGAGAACTCCCCCACCTCGTCACCGGGCCCGAGCGACATCCGGCCGCCACCTCGCTCGGAGAGCAAGTCGGTGTGCTCCCGCAGCCGTTTGATGACACCGACGGTGAGAATGAGGTCGAGGGTGCACAGCACACCGACCAGGACGACGATGGCGATGAGGATGGGCACGTGCGTCTCCCTTCTCGTGGAATGGATCTCGTGCGGAGGTGCGGAGGTGCGGACGGTGGACGTGGCGTGCGGCGTGCTGCCGTGGGGACGTGCTACGTGCTCGCGTGCGGACGTGCTGGGTGCTCGCGTGCGGACGTGCTACATGTGCGAAGTCGTCGCGGTCAGAGGGCGGAACAGCGCCACGATGGAGTCGAGTGCGGCGATACAACCGCCGCCCATCAGCCCGGCCAGAGCCGCCACGACCAGTCCCGCCGCGTGCCCGGGTGGCGTCTCGGCCAGCAGCGTCGTGCCCGCCGCGCCTGCGGCGAGCCCACCGAGCAGGAGATTGCGGACGATGTGCCGCACCCCGAGTGGGGACGAGGACGCACTGCCGAAACAGCGGCAGGCCTCGCGCGTACCCCTGGCCAGGACGGAGAGGATGGCGACCGCGAAGCCGGTCAGCAGCACCGCGGCAAGGGCCAGTCCCAGACTCACCGCGCCGGCCCGAGGCACGAGGAGCAAGAGGCAGACGAGCCATTCGGCCGCCACCACGAGCACGGCGACCGCGCGGGTCATCGCGTCGGGCACGACATCGAGCCGGCCGAGAGAGGCGGTGAACGCGGCGAACGACCGTCTGCCGGCCACTTTGCCGATGGCGGCGGCCAGAAAGACCGTACCTATGAGAATGCGGATGCCGAACTCCGCGTACTGCATCAGATTCCTCACCTCCCGCGAGCGGACGCGACGTGTACCGGGGACACCGAGGCGGTGGGCGGCGACAATCGTGCCGCGGATCGCCTCCCGCCGGTGTCCCCAGCCGTTCGTCAGATCACGTCACCTGGTCACCTGGTCAGCAGCCCGGGCAGCTGCGCCAGCAGTTGATCGACCCGCAGTAGGTGTTGACGCAGCAGGCGCTGCGCGCGCACTGCCAGCACTCGTTGAAGCACTGACACGCCCGTGCCGAGGCGGATGCTTCGACCTTGGGGACGAACAGGCCCAGGAGCCTGTTGCTCATGGATTCCACTGTCTTACGCATGATCCTCCTTCTGAAGAGGCGAGCTGAGGGCGCCACTGAGCGGGGCGGCGCAGCGGAAGGGACATCGGGCGACGCACGGTTGGGGCATGTGAGGCCCAATCGCCCATGCTGTGCCGCCTGTTGCTCTGCGACGGTGCCGCAGCCTAGCGACGCCTGATGTGACGGCTCCACTGTCCGGCTGTCCGGGACGCGTCTGGGACAGGCGGAGGTGTCCCAGACGCGTCCCGGACACTGTCCAGCCTGGGGCTCGCGGTCCACGCTTGACGCGAAAAAGAGTGAGTGGTTGAGTACTCACATGAAGACGGAACATCGGCGGCTGTCCACGGCCGAGGAACGGCGCGAGACCGTGCTGCGCACCGCCATCGGGGCCTTCGCGGCGCGGGGGTACTTCGGTACCACGACCACGGAGGTCGCCAAGGCCGCCGGCATCTCACAGGCCTACGTCTACCGCCTCTTCCCGAACAAGGAAGTCCTGTTCTCCGCGGTCGTGGAGCACTGCTTCGTCCGGGTCCGCGCCGCCCTCGAAGGTGGCGCGGCGAAGGCCGAGAGCAGCTCCCCCGAGGCCGTGCTCACCTCGATGGGTGACGCCTACGCCCACCTGATCAGCGACAACGACCTCATGCTGGTCCAGTTGCACGCCCAGGCCGCCGCGGTCTCCGAGCCGGCGATCAGAGAGGCGGTCCGGGCGGGGTACGCCCGCACGGTCGAGTACGTCCGGAGCGCCTCAGGGGGCAGCGAGGGGCAGGTGCAGCAGTTCTTCGCCACCGGCATGCTCTGCCACCTGCTGGTCTCCATCGACGCCGAGGCGGTCTCCGCGCCCTGGACCCGCACCCTGGCCGCCGGGATCACGCACTACTGACACTCCTCCGGACGGACGGCCGCACGTCCACGGACCCAGCGGCCGTCTCTTTTTGGACCCTCCTAGTGAGTGGTCAACCACACATATCCCTATTGCTCGCCACCCGCGCCTTTCGGAATCGAGGCTCATCGTGATGACCAGCAAGCCCTATCTGACCGGCCACTACACCCCCGTCGCCGACGAGATCACCGCGACGGAGCTCACCGTGGAAGGCGCCCTGCCGCCCGAGCTGACGGGCCGTCTGGTCCGCAACAGCCACAACCCCAAGCCCGGCATCACCCCCACCCACTGGTTCAAGGGCAGCGGCATGGTCCACGGCATCCGGCTGAACCGGGGCCGCGCGGAGTGGTACCGCAACCGCTGGGTCCACACCCCCGCCCTGGACGGCACCCCGTACATGACCGACCGGGGCCCCGACCTGACGGCCAGCACGGCCGGTACGCACGTCATCGAACACGGTGGCCGGCTCCTGGCCCTGTCGGAGGCGGCGCTGCCCTTCGAGCTGACGGCCGACCTGGAGACGGTGGGCGCCTACGACTTCGGCGGCAAGCTCACCTCCGCCATGACCGCCCACCCCAAGGAGGACCCGGTCAGCGGTGAGCTGCACTTCTTCGCCTCCTCGCCCCTCCCGCCGTTCCTGATCCACCACGTCGCCTCCGCCGACGGCCAGGTGCTCGACAGCCAGGAGGTGCCCGGCGCGAGCGCCGCGCTGAAGCATGACTTCGCCATCACCGAGCACTACGTGGTCTTCCTGGAGGGCTCGGTCACCTTCGACCCCGCCGAGCAGTCCGGAATCCCGTACGGCTGGAGCGACGCGCAGGCCTCGCGGATCGGTGTCATGCCGCGCGGGGCGGGCGGCGCCCGGCGGATCCGCTGGTTCGAGATCGGCCAGGGGTACGGCATGCACTTCGCCAACGCCTACGAGGACGCCGCCGGGCACATCGTGGTCGAGGGCCCCACGGTGGGCCGCGAGGGCTGGCAGCGCTCCTGGAACTGGTGGGTCGGCGCCCCGGACCGCAGCGCCGAGCCCACCTCCGGCTCCCGCAGCCACCGTTGGACCGTCGACCTGACCGCGGGAATCGTGAGCGAGCAGCCGACCGATGACCTGACGGTGGAGTTCCCCACCATCAACGACCACTTCACCGGCAGCGAGCACCGCTTCCAGTACGCCCTGTCGTTCCCCGACGACCTCGGCATCGGCAACCACACCCTGGTGAAGTACGACCGCACCACCGGCGCCCGTCAGCTGCTGCCCTTCGGCACCGGCCAACTCCCCAGTGAGGCGGTGTTCGTCCAGGCGGAAGGCACCAGCGGCGAGGACGAGGGATACCTCCTGACCATCGTGAGCGACCTGAACGCCGACGCGTCCAGGATGCTCGTCATCGACGCCTCCGATCTCACCGTGCCCCCGGTCGCCACCATCCACCTCCCGCGGCGGGTGCCCGCGATGATCCACGGCTCATGGATTGCCGACGCCGCCCTCTGACAGGCCCCGGCCCCACCCCGAAACACACACCGAACGCGCACCGGCCCACATCTGACGAGGAGCACTGCCATGCATGAATCCCAGATCCGCACCGCCACCGCCGCCGTCACCGAAGTGCTGCTGCCCGGCATCGTCGATCCGGAGGGCATCCAGGTGCGCACCCGGCCCCAGCGCCCGGTCGGGCCCGGGCAGGTGGTGCTGGCGATGGAGGCCGCCGGGGTCTCCTTCGCCGAGCAGCAGATGCGCCGCGGCAAGTACTACGACCAGCCGCCCTTCCCCTTCGTCCCCGGTTACGACCTCGTCGGGCGGGCCGTCGACGTCGGCGAGGGCGTACCGGGCGACCTGCTGGGGCGGCGCTTCGCGGTACTGACCAAGACAGGCGCCTGGGCCAGCCACGTCACCGTCGACGCCGGTGACCTGACCGAGGTGCCCGACGCGGTCGATTCCGCGGACGCGGAGACCTTCGTGGTCAACGGCATCACGGCCTGGCAGATGCTCCACCGCCTCGCCAAGGTCCGCTCCGGCCACACCGTCCTCGTGCACGGCGCGAACGGCGGCGTCGGCTCCACCCTCGTACAACTCGCCCGCATCGCCGGCGCCCGGGTCGTCGGCACCGCGTCGGCCAAGCACCACGACGCCGTACGGGCGCTGGGCGCCGCCCCCGTCGACTACCGGGCCCCCGACCTCACCGAGCAGTTGCGCTCCCACGCCCCGCAGGGATACGACGCGGTCTTCGACCACGTGGGCGGCGAAGGCATCGTCACCTCCTACCGCCTGCTCGCCGACAAGGGCACCCTCGTCTCCTACGGCACCGCCTCGACCCGCGACGTCCAGGGCTCGTCCAAGGCCCCGGTCCTCAAGTTGTTCGCCCGTCTGATGCTGTGGAACGCCCTGCCCAACGGCAAGGGCGCCCACTTCTACAACATCTGGGCCGGCCGCCGCAGGCTCGACACGTTCCGCACCCGGCTGCGCGCCGACCTGACCCAGGTCTTCACGCTGCTCGCCGACGGCGCCCTCGCCCCGCAGGTCGCCGCGCGCGTCCCGCTCACCGAGGTCGCCGAAGCGGTACGCCTCGCCGAATCCGGCACGGTGGTGGGCAAGGTCGTCCTGGTGCCGTAGGGGGCGCGCGGCTACAGATCGGCGGATGGGGCATGCCGGTGGTTTCGCGGAGTCAACAGCGGCCGCGGCGCGCGTAGAGCGTGACGCGTGCGCCCTGGACGTTCCAGGACCGGCACTTGTCGAAGCGGCTGCCGATGACTTGGCGCTTCACCGTCTCCCGCTCGATCCGGTCACTCGTCGTGCCTGATGAATCCGTGACGAGCACGATCCGCGGCTCAGCACTCATCCGGCCGCGGATGGCACGGGCGGGGACCTCCGTGCCGTACAAGGTGTCCGAGGCGGCCGGGCTCTGGTCCAGGGCGATGTCCCGCAGGCCCGCGGTGGCCCCGGGCACCGCCAGCGACCACACCCTTCGCCGCAGCGGCATGTACACCACGGCGTCGCCCGGCCTGCCCGCCGTACGGATGGCGTGCCCGGCGGCGACAGCGTCGTCCAGACGGCCGCCGGGAGTACGCAGTTCCAGAGTCACCGGGGTCAACGCCACGAGTCCCGCGCTCGCCACCGCCACGGCCGACGTGGCACGGCGACGGCCGCCGGCCAGGGCCCGGTCGAGCAGCGCGCCCCAGAGCAGGGCGGCGCCTGCCATGCAGTACAGGACATAGCGCTCCGTGAACAGCGGTTTGACCGGGGCGAGGAGCATGAGCAGCGAGGTGGGCACGGTGAGCAGCGCCGTGGCGGGCCTGATGACGGCGGATCCCTGCCCCGCCGTCCATTTGCGCAGCAGCACGGCACAGCACGCCCCCAGGGCGCAGAGCCCGGCCGCCCCCGCGTACACGACCACGTCGAAGTGCAGCCAGTGCACCTGGTCCTGCTGGCGATGGCTCACCACGGCCAACGGGGCCACCCCCGCCGTCACCGCACCGGCAGCCATGGCCCAGGGCCGCCGTGCCTCACGGGGCACCATCACCGCGTGGGCGGGCAGGGCGAACACCGCGAACTCGTGCAGCAGGCACGCGAGGAGCATCAGCGTGCCGTAGCCGATCCACCTCGGTCGTGCGCGCCGGCCCGGTGTCGCCGCAAGCGCCAGGAACAGGAGGTACGTCGCCCAGATCACCAGCGCGCAGACCATCGCGTACGAGCGTCCTTCCTGGGTGTGGCGTTGCACCGCCGGCAGTGCCGTGAAGACGACTCCGGCGAACAGCCCGGCCCGGAGCAGCAGGCAGCAGCGCAGGACGGGTGCCATGGTGGCGCCCAGGTGGCCGCGCGAGACGGCAGGTGGCGCGGAACGGCCGGGTGAGGCCGGGCGGGCGGAGTCGACGTACTGCTGGGCCTTGGTGGTGATGACGGGCTCCCCGTGCGTGCGCTGCGGATCGTGTGGCCGACTGCTCCGGGCCCGGAAGCGGGCCGCGAAAGTCGAGTTCAGCGGCCCGGCGCGGCGCGTTCCCTGCTCCGCGGGGTGTAGCTCTCTTCCGGGGACGGCCCCGATGGTTTGAGCTGGGAGATCGTGGTGGTGGGTGATGGCGGCGTTGTCGGGTCTCTACCGTGTGGGTGGAGGAGGCGACGCTGATGGGGTCGTTGATCGTGGGAGTTGGAGGCGCGGGAGGCGGCGGCCCGGGCCCGGGTGCGGTCGCCGCCGTCCTCGACGAGTGACGGAACCGCCGGGGCCGCACCGTGCCGGGGGCCGAGCGGGGCGGGGGCCGAGCGGGGCGGGCCGCCCACCGACTAGCATCGCCGAGTTCGTGCCACCCACCGGCCCGGGCATCGCGGCACGGCGTACAGGGGAGCGGACACGGCATGAGAACGAAGAGCGCAGCGGCGTGGGCGGTAGCGGTGCTGATGCTCGGCGCAGCCGTCGGCGGCTGCGCCGAGCAATCGGACAGGGGACCGTCCGGCAGCAGCGCGAAGCACACGAAGTCCCACCGCGAACCCGAGGACAAGCCTGATTCACGGGTCGTCGAGGACGACGACGACCACACCGTCCTCGAACTGTCCGACGGCCGGCAGGTGTCCCTCCGCTTCACTCGCCGCGGCCTGGAGGCACAGCATCGCCACGCCTCTGACGACGCCTGGTCCGCCCGGAAGACGGTCTATGAGACCGGCACCAAACCGTGCCACGGCATCAGGGCAAAGGCGTACCGGGACACCGTGTGGCTCGCGGCCGGCTTCGGCGCGTACTGCAGGGACGGCGAAGAACCGCAAGAGGTGATCGCGGCCGTCGCCACCGGGGACCTCTCCTCCTGGACCACCGACCCGACCAAAAGCACCATCGCCTGGCCGAAGGCCCGCATCCGCGACGGTGGCGCCCGAGTGGACTTCGTCGATCCCAGCATGCTGGAAACCACCACGCTGACCTGGCGCAAAGGCTCCGGTTTCGCCGGGGTGGCCACGAAGTACAAGCCCATCCACCCCTGGTTCGTGGGCCGGTGGCGAGCCAGGGACGGCAGCCAGCAGCTGACCCTCCACCAGGTCGAGTCGGGCAGACGCGCACGCGTGGTCATCGAGTCCCGCACCGGCCCGCGATGCAAGGGCAGCGCCACTGTCTCCGGCATCGACCAGCACGACCTGTCCATGAGCAACTTCAAGCTCGATCAGGGCACCAGGACCGTCAACTGTCCGCCGGAGGAGACCGAGTACTCCTTCGACGTGAAGTCCTCGGACGGCCCGCTGCGCCTCCGCAAGATCGGCAACCACCCGAAGACCGTCCTTACCTATGAGCGGGCGGGCTGACGTACGACTGCGCATGAGGGGCGGCGGCGTGGTCGGGTCTCTACCGTGTGGGTGGAGGAGGCGATGCTGATGGGGTCGTTGATCGGGGAGTTGGAGGCGCGGGAGGCGGCGGCCCGTTGCCCGGACGCTGCGTACCTCCGATCCGGTCACCTCCATGCGGCTGGGCGTCGCGGCCTGGCGGATCGCGGACCTGCCGGAGACCCGGGAGGCGGTGCGGTCGGCGGCGGCGCAGCGGGAGCTCGCCGTCTTCTCCGGCGCGGACGGCGGCGACGCGGCGAACGCGCCGCGCGCCCTCAGCGCGGACGGCGCCTTCGCGCTCACCATGGCGGGACGGCAGATCATGCTGTGGGCCACCGCGTCTCCTGCCGCTCCCCTGCTCACCCATCCCGTCGACGACCACAGCGCCGACGATGTCCGTATGGACACGGCCGATGGGGTCATCCGTTACCGGGCCGGAGGAGTCGTACGGACGCTCGACATACGCCAGGCGCTGTCGGCGGAGCCACTGGAGCACCCGCTCAAGTCCGCGCGCTTCAGCCCCGACGGCCGCACCCTCGCCGCAGCGCAACGGCGCGGCCACGACTGGCGGTTCCAGTTGCGCGACGCGCGCGGCGGCCGGGTGACCGACTGGCTGCCGGGTGGGACCTGCGAAGAGTGTGTGCGCGGCCCGGTGTTCTCGAAGGCCGGCACCGTACTCGCGTACGGGGCCGACGGCGAGCGCGGAACGGCAGTCCGGCGCTGGGATCTCACAAAGGGAAGGGCGACGGGACGGGCCGCCACCGTGCCGGCCGACGCGGACAGTCTGGCCGTCCCTGCCGATAGGGGGCCCGTCGTCGTCTCGGGGGTACCCCTCACCGCACGGGACAACGACAACCGACGAGTCGAGGTATGGAAGGGCGGCGGGAAGACGGAACGCGTGCGCGCCTTGCACCGGCCCACCTCCGGGTCCTCCAGCACGCTGACACCCGACGGCCGAACCCTGCTGACCTGGGACGGCAGCCTCGTCGATGTGCCGAGCGGACGCTCCTCACGGGTGCTGCACGGCGAGGACGAGGTGATCGCCGCGGCCTTCAGTCCTGACGGCCGCTACCTCGCGGTCGCGGATGACGACGGCCGGATCACCCTGTGGAACGCGCGCGGCACCCGCCCTCTCGGCGTGCTCGCCGCCGGTTCCTGGGACGCAGGCGACGCGGACGGCGCACCCGTGTTGGAATTCTCCGCCGACGGCCGCCACCTGGCGGCGGGCACGGCCGACGGTACGGTGCGTGTCTGGGAGACGGACACGCCCGGCCTGCCCGGTGCCGCGTACCCGGCGGCGGACGGGCCCGTCCTCGCCATCGGCTTCACCGGGAGTGAGGTGCGCGTCGCCACACCGCACACCGCGAGCCGCCGTCTGCTCGTCGGCCCCGGGCGTGCCGCCCGTGACGTCTGCGCGCGGGTTCGGGTCGGGCTCGGACGCGAGGCGTGGCACACGTATCTGCCCTCGGTGGAATACCGGCGGACCTGCTGACGCGGTGGGACGCGGCGGATCGACCGGCTGGTCGGGTCGCATCGCGTCCAGCGCGCCCGGGTGGCTCGGTCAGGCTGTGTGCTGGTACGTCGGGTAGGTGAGGTAGCCGGCGTCGCCGCCCTGGTAGAAGGTGTTCTCGTCGACGGGTGCGACGGGCAGGCCGGAGCGCAGCCGTTCGACCAGGTCGGGGTTGGCGAGGAAGCCGCGGCCGAAAGCGATCAGGTCAGCGCCCAGGCCCAGCCAGTGGTCGGCCTCCGCCCGCCCGGCCTGCTTGGGGCCGCCGGGCACGCTGGGGTTGACGATCAGGGTGCCCTGCCAGGTCTTGCGCAGCTGGACGAGGGTCTCCTCGTCGGTGGTGGCCTCCAGGTGTACGTACGCGAGGTCGAGGCGGGCGAGTTCCGTCAGCAGGGCGGCGTTCAGTTCGGCCGCGTCGTCCTCGGTCACACCCCAGAAACCGCCGCCGGGTGACAGGCGGATGCCGGTGCGGGCGGCGCCCACGGCTTCGGCGGTGGCGGCGGCTGCCTCGACGGCGAAACGGATCCGGTTGGTGACCGAGCCGCCGTAGCGGTCGTCGCGCAGGTTGGCGTTGGACGACAGGAACTGGGAGATCAAGTAACCGTTGGCGCCGTGCAGTTCGACCCCGTCGAAGCCCGCGTCGACGGCACGGCGGGCGGCGTTGGCGTAGGACCCGACGTGATCGGAGACCTCGTCGGTCCGAAGCGCCCGCGGCACGGGCATCGGCTGCGGACCGGTGGGGGTGAACACGCTGCCCTCGCCGGGCACGGCCGACGGGCCGACCGGCTGCAGACCCGTGGTCTCGTGGTGCGAGACCCGGCCGCCGTGCATGATCTGGGCGAAGACGCGTCCGCCGTTTATGTGGACCGCGTCGGTCACCTGCCGCCAGGATTCAGTCTGTTCGTCGGTGTGCAGGCCGGGCGTGCCCGGGTTGGACTGTCCCACGAGGCTGGGCTGGACGCCTTCCGTGACGATCAGACCGGCCGTGGCGCGCTGCGCGTAGTAGGTAGCCATCGAGGGGGTGGCAAGACCGCCGTCGGCGGCCCGGACGCGGCTCATGGGCGCCATGACGGTCCGGTTGGGCAGGACGAGCTCACCGAGGTGGAAATCGCTGAAGAGAGACGGCATGTCGTAGTCCTCACGTACGTCTGTGCTCCGGATCTCGAAGCCCACGAGCACGCTAAAACCTGACACCAGTGTCAGAGGCAACCGGTGGACGGCGCGAAGCCGTGTGGGGTGCACCACAGGGGCGGTGAGGTGAACACCGCGGGAGGTGACCACGCGGTGCGGACCGGGGAACTCGCGGCACGTGCCGGGGTGAGTGTCCGGTAACTGCGCTACTACGAGCAGCAGGGGCTGCTCACCAAGCCCGGTGGCCCACCGTGAGGCCGTGCTGCACACGGTCCCTCCCGCGGGCCCTTCGTCCGCGGACCCCTCACCGGCGGCCCAGAACCCGAGCGCGGCGATTCTGCACGCCACACGCAGCGCGCAAGGATGTTGCCACAGGCACTCGTTGGTCGCGTCGGTCTCCAGGGCTGCCGGGCAGAGGGAAGCAGCGGCAAGCCATGCCACCCAGCCAAGGCGATAGCCTGCTGCCGGGGTCAACTGCATTGGTGCGAAGGCTGGTGGCCGGGCTGATGCGGCGGTACGGCCGGTGGACCGAGCCGCTGTGGTCGACGCCGGCCGCGGTCGGCCTCGCGGCCGAGTCGGCTTCGATCTCCTCCGCAAGCGTGGCCCGCTCCACGTAGGGCAACGCTTACGAGCCTGCCGCAGCTGCCGCGGCTGTCGGCAGAAGAGCCTCAGGTAGCCATGTGCCGGGCGAGTTCACGTGACTTCTGCTGCAGTGCCGCTGTCCACTCATTTGCATGGGGAGCCGAAGCCGTCTTGAAATGGCCGCTCTCGGCGTGCTCGGCCGCCTGCCAGTTCACCTCGAAGTTCGCTGTCTGAGCCAAGGCCAGCACCGTGGCAACGAACCCTTCGGACAGGGCGGCCATGACGGCATGCCTGGTCTTGCTATGCCAGACGAGAAGAGCATCGACGAACGCTGCGAATGCGATGGGGTCGATCTGACACTCGTCAGCTTCCATGGGGCCAATGCCGGATGGCAGACCCACTTCGGCTTGATAGACGGCGACCTGGCTCATGAACAGCTTGGACGCCCCGTTGGATGGGTTCCACAGGGTTTGGTCGCCCAAGTCGTAGTACTGGCTCACGTCAGCCTCTCACTGCTGGTCATAGGGGAACATTCGGTCAGTCAGCCCTCCACGGAAAGTGAACCAGAACCCGCGCTGCCCCAAGTCTCCTGCCGCAGCCGGTAGCCGAGTTCGACCTCGTCCAGCGGGCCCTCCGGCTCGGGGCGCAGGATGAACCAGCCGATGAACGCGCCGCCGTCCCTCTCGTGCGCGGCGAACAGCCCTGCCCCAAGTTGCCACGCCACTTCTCGTAGCCGTGGAGTTCGGCGAGCCGGACCTCGTGCGGCCAGGCCGCACACCCGCTTCGGCTTTCCTCTTTTCCTTTCAACGCGACGGAGCGCTGCCGCGTATCACCTCACGACAACAGTTACAGAGCCGACAGAGCGCGCGAACCGGTCGTCCGTAGGTGGCTCCGGTGCGCTGCCTCAGTACGCAGATCAAGGAGACAGCTCAGGTGAAACGCCTCAGGACCACACGTCAGATGACGGTCAGCACCACCGCGCTCGCCGCGGTCGCCGCACTCGCCCTGGCCGGCAGCGCGGCGGTTACCACGGCCAACGCCGATTCACCGGCGACGAAGTCGTCGAAGGGGTTCACCACCACCGTGGTGGACTTCGGTGCCTACACCAGCAAGGCCAGGGTTGAGAACCCCAAGGAGCCGGAGGACCGCGACCCCACCGTCAACGCCACCAACAACACCCTGGCCGTCAGCCCGAACGAGCGGTTCGCCGTGGCGACGAACTCCTACTCGGACCACCTGGTCGTGATCCACGTACCGAGCGGTCGCAAGGTCGCCGAGATCAAGGGGTACGTCAGCCCGCGCAACATCCTCTTCGCCCCGGACAGCAAGAGCTTCACCGTGTCCGACAGCGCACGCGGTGTCGTGGACCGCATCTCCATGTCCGGCTTCCACGTTCAGCAGCGTCTGCCGCTCGGGGCCGGTGTGTTCGGCACCGCGCAGAGCAGGGACGGCAAGACGCTGTACGCCAACAACGCGGCGGCGAACACCGTCACGGTGATCGACCTCGCCCACAACAGACCGACGGACGTCCTCACCGGCTTCTCCGAGCCGCGGCAGGGGGTCAAGCTCTCGTACGCGGGTGACAAGCTGTATGTCACCAACTACGGCGAAGGCAAGGTTTCGGTCGTCGACCTCAAGGGCGAGGACCACGCGACGAAGCAGATCGGCGGGTTCCAAGGACTGCGTGCGGTGTCCGTCAACCGTGCCGGCGATCGTCTGTACGCGGCCAACAGCGAGACCGACAAGATCTCCGTCGTCGACACCGAGTCCGGCGAGACGATCACGAGGGTACCCGTGGGTGAGAAGCCCTACGGTGCCGCGCTCTCCCCCGACGGATCGGTCCTGTTCTCCGGCAACATGAAGGGCAACACGCTGACCGCCATCGATCCGGAGGACAACTCCGTGACCGGCACCGTGAAGAGCGGTCCGAAGGGCGCCCTGAAGGGGCCCCGGCAGGCGATCAGCTTCAGCGCCGACTCGAAGACCGCATGGGTGCTCAACGACGACTTGACCGTCGCCGAGGTCGACGTGGACCGCCTTGAGGTGACCGACATACTGGGCGACTGACCGTCCCCCTCCCAGACCCTTCTCACCTTCACCGCGGTCCGCCGGCCACGTCGGCGGACCGCTTGCGTCTCCCCCCCCCAGGCAGGAGGGCAGTCCACGTAGCTACTTCCCGCGTAGCTACTTCCGCGAAGTCTTCCACAGGGCCATCCGGTCGAGGAGGCCGTCCCGCAGCACCAGCACGTGGACCAGAACGGCCAGCATGTGCAGGGTGAAGAGGATGAAGAGCGCGTAGCCGAGCACCAGGTGCGTCTCGTGCAGGGCGGAGTAGAGGCTCGGGTCCGCCGGCGCGATGGCGGGCACGTGCACGCCCGCCACGACGAACGGTGTGTCGGATGCCGACACCATGGCCCAGCCGACCAGCGGCTGGGACACCATCAGGCCGTACATCAGGCACTCGGACGCCAGGGCTGCCCTGCGTTCGCCCTGGCCCATCGACCGGGGGTGCGGGGGCGCACGATGGGTCAACCTGTTCACCAGGCGGATCACCGCGAGAAGGAGAACGGCCAGGCCCAGGGGTTTGTGCACCGACACCAGAAGGCGGTAGTCGGCCAGGGAGGCCACCATCGCCGCGCCGATGAAGAGCATGGCCACGACGAGGACGGCCATCACCCAGTGCAGCCAGCGGGAGAAGAGCGAGAACCGCTCCGGTACGCCGGCGGTGACCGGCTCCTGCGGGGCGGGAATCTCGCGGGCCCCTGTCGCGGCGTCAGTCATCGCGCTTCTCGTCGCGCTCATCATTGCGCTTCTCGTCGCGCTTCTCATTGCGCTTCTCATCGCGTTTCCCTGTCACCTTCACCGTACCCGTCGTATCCGGCTCTCCGGTGCGCCGCGCGAACGACTGCGCGTACACGGACGAACGGGCGCTCAGCAGCGGATCGCTGGACGGTGTGATGCCGCGTGGCAGCACCGTGGGATCGAAGTTGATGTCCCGCGCGTTGCCCGGCGCCTCGGTGTGCGCGGACGTGAGGGTCAGAACCCCCGTGTCCAGTTTGCGGCGGCTGTCGGGCCAGGCGATGGTGGCGTCGTCGACGGGGTCATCGGGGCGGCCGACGGTGAGCACCAGCCGCCACCGCAGCGGTCCGTTGCCGAGTGCGCTGATCAGCGTCTCGAACAGCTCGTTCCTGCCGATGGGTCCCTTGACCGCCGCGCGCACCGGCTGGAGGGGGACCATCGACCAGCGGACCGGGACGCTGCCGCCCGAACCGTTGGTGAAATGGAAGGCGTTGAGGCCATTAAAGGTGCTGTCCGCGAAGCCCGAGGTGGGCGGGTGCTTCTTGGCCAGCTCCATCGCGCGCACCGTCTCGGGATGCTCGGCCAGGAACGCGGCCTTCTTCCGCGGATCGGGTTGGCCCGTATCAGGCACCGCCTTGAACGCGAGCATCCGGTCGTAGAAGCCCTGCGGGGTGCGGTCCTGGAACACGGGGAGGTTGACCATCGCGGTGCGCCACTGCTCGCCGTCGGGGAGTTCGAAGCGCAGCGCGAGTCCCCGTACGGTCTTGGTGGCGTCGGCGACGTCCGGGACGCCCCCGGACAGTGAGAACCTCCCCGTCACCGGGGTCCGTCTGCCGTCCTCGAACACCACGGCCTCCGACACCGCGGTTCCGGCTCCGTTGCCGACGAACGAACCGGTGACGCTGACCCCTTTGGCGTGGTTGCGTCTGAACCCCGGATGCTTGCCTGCCACGGTCTCGAACCCGTCCGCCAACCGGGCCGGCGTCAGCCTGTCCGGCGTCAGCCAACCGCCCGCGTACGCGAACGCCCCGACATCCACTGCCCCGACACCGGCCACCGCGCCGATCCCGAGCAGCGCGGTTCTGCGGCGCAGCGCACGAGCGGGGGTCGCGGCGGGCTGTATGTCTTCGTTCTCCAAGAGAACTCTCCCTCCGACTTCCTGTCGTCCGGCACACCGTGGCGCCGGACGACGATGACGTTGTTGAGGGATACGCGGGCATGTGCCGCGATGTTGAAGGGCTTGCCGATCTCCCGGACATGGGATCCCCTCCGAGATACCCGCGTTCATGGTCTGTACCAGGGCTGGGCTCCCCAGTACCCTCATGCGTAACCAGTGGCACCCCTCCCCCACCCACGTTGCGTGCTGGTACGGGCAGCACCCCCATCCCACTGTCCGGCAGCCGGGTGAATCCCCCAATCGCCGCCTCCAGGAGGATCACGGTGAGAGTTCACACCAGAAGCTCGGCGATCATCGGCACGCTCTGTCTCGTCGCATCTCTCGCCCTGACCACGGCGTCCGCCGATGAACCCGCCACACCCCGGCAGGCAGCCAAGGTCTCGCTCACCAAAGTAGCCATGGCCAAGAACCCGACAGCCGGGACCGCAGGACCGGGCCGCACCGTCTGGTTAGCCGAACGCGCGGGCACCGTACGGGTGTTGAAGGGCAAGAAGCTCAGCGACCCCGTCCTCGACATCTCCCGCGAGACCACCACCGACGGTGAGCGCGGTCTGCTGGGGATCGCGTTCGACCCGGACTTCACTCATCTCTACATCTCGTTCACCGACCTCGAGGGCACCAGCACGGTGGACGAGTTCGCCGTGAAGGACGGCAAGATCCGGCCGAGCACCCGGCGCACCGTCCTCACCCAGACGCAGCCGTACGCGAACCACAACGGCGGTGACATCAAGTTCGGTCCTGACGGCTACCTCTACATCGCGTTCGGCGACGGCGGCTCCGGCGGTGACCCGCACGGCAACGGGCAGAACCTCGACACGCTGCTCGGCAAGATGGTGCGGATCGACCCGAGTGGCGGCAAACCGTACGCGATTCCGCGGGACAACCCGTTCGTGGGTGACCCGAAGGCGAAGGACGAGATCTGGGCGTACGGGCTGCGCAACCCGTGGCGGTTCTCCTTCGACTCCCGTACGGGAGACCTGATGATCGGGGACGTCGGCCAGAGCGCCTGGGAGGAGATCGACCGGGCCCCGGCGAACAGCGAAGGCGGCGAGAACTACGGCTGGTCCCAGATGGAGGGCACCCACCCCTTCCGGGGCGGCACGGAGCCCGCGAACCATACGCCGCCGATCCACGAGTACGACCGCACCGGCCTCGGATGCTCGGTGACCGGCGGCTTCGTCTACCGGGGCAAGGCCATCCCGGCCCTCGCGGGTCAGTACGTGTTCAGCGACTACTGCGACGGCACCATGCGCTCCCTGAAGATGCGGGACGGCGAAGTGACCGGCGTGAACGACCTGGGTGCCAGCGGCGGCGAGGTCATCTCGTTCGCGCAGGACGGCAGGGGCGAGCTGTACGTCCTCGACATAGGCGGCAGCGTCTTCCGCATCGACCCGGCGTGACAGCCACCGGGTGAAGGTCACTGCGGGCGGCGTGCCCGGAAGGTTCGGGGCACGCCGCCCGGCGGTGACCATGACTGTCAGTCG
Organism: Streptomyces sp. NPDC046335; assembly: GCF_055587985.1. Lineage (NCBI taxonomy): Bacteria > Bacillati > Actinomycetota > Actinomycetes > Kitasatosporales > Streptomycetaceae > Streptomyces > Streptomyces sp. NPDC046335. Next base: position 278,103 of record NZ_JBVJFF010000014.1, read on the forward strand.
GTGGTTGGGGTGACCTCCCGCGTGCACAGGCGGCGCTCCGTCGGCCCGGTGACCGCCTCGCCCGTCTCCAGCGAGAAGCTGGAGTGGTGCAGTGGGCAGCTGATCCGCAGCCGCGCGGCGTTGACATGGCCGTGGGCGAGGAAGCCCTTGCGGTGCGGGCAGGCCGCGTCCACCTCGAACTCCCGGCCGTTGACCCGTACGCGGAGCTTGTCCTCACCCACCTGCTCGATGGTGGCGTCGCTCACTCAGGCCGCCCTGAGTGCGGAGGCGACCGCCGCCTCGGTGGCGCCGCCGATGACCTCACTGGCCATCTTGAACCCGGCCCAGACCTTGACCGGCCGCAGATCGGCCTCGGCGTCGAACTCCCTGATGGCCACCTGGAGTTCCTTGGCGTGGAAGTGGTCGATGTGCAGGTGCTCCGTGTAGTAGCGAGCGCCCTTGAGGCCGAGCCGCTGTGCCGCCGTGGCGAAGCACTTGAAGGCGTAGAGGATGCTGGATTCCAGGTAGCAGAGCGTGCCGAGGAAGTACTCGGGACGCGGCGCCCGGGCGGCCGCCCAGAAGAACGTGTTGACGTACGCGTACGTCTCCTCGTTCGTGCGGTCGAGATACTCCTCGACCTCCAGGGACATGCCCAGTTCGGTCATCAGGTCGCGGTAGATGTTGAAGTGCGCCTGGTCGAGGTTTCCGCAGCCGAATTCGTCGATGAGCACCCGGAACACGGCCATTTTGGCCTTCCTGGGGAGCCGCCAGACGATCGGCAGGAAGGACTCGGACTCGGTCAGTCCGTCCACCGCGAACTGCGCGACGACCTCCTTGAACTGCTTCAGGTCGAGGTCCTCCGCCATGACGCGCTCGAACTCCGGCGGGTCGGCTTCTTCGGCCTTGAGCAGTTCCTTCATCTGCCGGCCGAGCGCCGCGCGGTCCGGCAGGTCCGGCGCGGCGTCCTCGATCTCGCGGACGCGGGAAGCGATCAGGCGCTCTTCGAGTTCGTGCAGTTCGCGTAGTTCGTCGGGGCTGGGGATGGTGCGGTTGAGGACGAACAGGCGGCTGCCCGCGGTGCGTTCCAGGGTGGGGTTCGCTGTCACTGGGGCGCTCCTTCGCAAGGGGATGTGGAGGGGTGGGCGGTGAGTGGTGCCGCGGTTCAGCCGACGGCCAGCGCGGTGCCGATGACTCCGCGCCGGACCAGCTCGGTCTTGACGTGGAGGTACCAGTCGTCCGCCAGCAGGTCGTACCGCTCGGACAGCTCGTCGACGCGCTCCTGGCTCACGCGGGAGAAGGACGTCACCGCCTCCTCGCAGGTGCCGGGTTCGAGGTTGGCCAGCGGGCCGACGAACCCCTGGACGCCGGGCACGTCGGCGATCTGGTGCTCCCAGCCCTGGAAAACCGGCACCGGCACCCCGTCGGCCAGCAGTTCCTTGGTGAACCGGACGTCGCCGCTGGACTCCTTGACGCCGATGACACCCGGCAGCGCGCACACCTCGCGCAGCGCGGTCACGTCGAGGTCCATCTTGGAGACCGCGTTCTCGTGGTAGACGAAGACGGGCAGCGGGCTCTTGGCGAGGATCTCGCGGAAGTGCTCGACAAGCGTGGGGCAAGGTATGTCGGCGGCCGGGAACGGCGGAGGCACCACGATCGCGTCGGCGCCAAGGGCCTCGGCGAGCGCGGCCCGCGCGAGGATGCCGGCGGGCCGCCCGACCTCGATCCCGGCGAACACCGGGGCGCCTTCGGCGTGCTCGACGGTCAGGTGCACGATGTCGATCCACTGCTTGAGGGAGAGCTTCCAGCCCTCGCCGGTGCTGAGCGCCGGCATGTATCCCGTGACCCTGCCCCGGAGGCCGTCCATCAGCCGGGCCACGCTCCGCCCGCACACCTTGCGCTGCTCGTCGACGGGCGTGACCAGCGGCACCACGACGCCGCGCAGCCGCTTCAGGCGCTCCACGGCGGCGAAAGCATCTGTGGGGGCTTCAGACGGCGGCATGGTCGACCTCCAGTGTCAGGGACGTGCGGTACAGGGCGTCGAGTACGTCGTCGGCGTCGTCGAAGCGCACGGCGCCGCTCGCCCGGCGCGGGGTGCGCACGGGCACTCCCTCGGCGGTGAGGGCGGTGAGGCGGGGATTCACGGTGACCAGTTCGCCCTCGGCGGCCAGTACGGACGCCAGCAGCATCCGCTCGCGGAGCTCCAGGGTGTCGGCGCGGGCCGGTAATTGGGCCAGCGCCTGCCAGTCGGCGGTGGTGTAGGCGCGCCGCCGGATCGGCATGAGGGAGTGCAGCACGTCCATGAAGGGGTAGTAGACGTCCTGTTCGTGGCGTGGATAGCTCCACACCAGGTCGTCGCAGCGGCCGACTTCCTCGTACGTCATCACGACCGGCCGGTGCAGGTGTTCGGCGAAGAACGCGGCGCAGGAGGCGCGGACCACCGGATCGGCGCTGTGCATCCCCATGAACAGCGACGCGTCCACGTAGACGTCACGCGGCATAGCTGTCCACCGCCTCGCGCAGGCGGGTGAGGGAGGCCGCGAACTCCTGCGGGTCCCGGGCGAGCGCGATGCGGACGTACCGCTCGCCGCGCTCCGGCTCGTTCCAGTAGAAGTAGGTGCCGGGCAGTACGTAGACCTCGTACTGCGTCAGGTGTGCCTGGAGTTCGGTCGCCTTGATCTCGTCGTCCGTGATCCGGAACCACGCGACGCTGACGTTGACCGTGGGTTCCAGATGTTCCAGGAGGCTGCCCTCCAAGGTCTTCAGCGCGGTCTCGCGGTTACGGGTGATGACGTCGCGCACCGAGGTCATGCCGTCCTCGATGGAGTCCTCGACGTAGCGGGCGAGGAAGTTGAGGACGAACGGCGAGACGTCGAGCAGGACGCTGGTGTGGATGTTGTAGACCTCCTCGTGGAGGTCCCGGCTACAGGTGAGCAGGGCGCATTTGGCGTCCTGGAGCGGCCAGGTCTTGCCCGTGTCCTCCAGGGCGATGTAGCGCACACCGGAGGTGTCGAGGAGTTCGTAGAGGTCGAACCGGCCGAAGCGCGGGTCGGCGAGGGCGAAGGCGGCGAAGCAGAGATCGACGACGAAGAGCTTGTCGTGGTCGACGCAGTAGCGGATGACTTCCTCGAAGCCCTTGCGGCCGTGGCTGAGCAGCGAGAATCCGGTGGGGTTGTTGGGGTCCACCAGGAAGAGCGCGTCGGTGGTGACGGTCTCGGCGAGGCGGTCGTAGATGCGGTCGGCTTCGTGCAGGGCGTCCTCGGGGATCGGCACCGGGTTGACGCCGACGTTGCGCAGGACGTCGGGCAGGTTGTCGAAGCAGGGCTCGACGAGGCTGACGCTGATGTCGTTGCGCCGCAGGTACATGCCCGCGACCAGCGTGGAGATGGAGGCCGCGTAGGAGAGCATGGTGCTTTCCGCACGCACGCTGTTCTGGCCGTGCAGCCGGAAGAAGACCTCCTTGAAGCGGTCCTCCAGGTCCACTTGGCGGCTCTCCTCGGCTTCGTACCAGAGGGCGGGCAGGGCCTGGACTATGTCGCGCTGGCCCGGCGACTGCTGCTGGTGCGTGTGGGCGTCGGCGAGGTTGAACCGGGTCTTCAGTGCCTGGATCTCGTGCTGAGTGAGGTCGAGAAGCTGCTCGGTCACAGGATTCCTTGAGGGAAGAAGGCGACGCGGACGGACCCGGGGCGTGCCCGCACGGCACGGCGACAGGGTCCGCTCGAAGGCGTCGGTGTCGGGAAGAGTGGTCGAGATCTGCTCGGAAACGCGCGTCATCCGCGGGGAGGAGCCGGGCCCGCACCCGGCTGGGCCGCAAAAGGGTTTGCCCTCAAAGGGTTTTGAACCTGGTGCGGCGTGACCACCGTGGCGTACGTTAGACGATGATCGATCATCGCTCAACCCTTTGCCGACCCCATGCCAGTTCCGACCGGAGTTCCCATGTCAGGTGAGAGAGTCACCGATTTCCCGGCGTCCGCCGCCTCGTTGAAACGTGTCCCCCTGAGCGAACAGGTGCGGCGCACCCTCCTGGACGGCCTGCTCAACGGCCGATGGCGGCCGGGCGACCGCATCATCGAGCGGCACATCGCCCAGGAGCTCGACGTCAGCCACGGCCCCGTCCGGGAAGCGCTGCGCGACCTCCAGGCCATGCAGCTCGTGGACATGATCCCCAACAAGGGGGCCCGCGTGCGGGAGTTGACGCCCGACTATCTCGCCGCGGTCTATCCGGTACGCGCCGCCCTGGAGCGCCTCGCCGGCCAGTTGGCCGTACACCGGCTCGGCGGGGACGTGACGGAGCTGGAGCCTCATCTGGACCTGCTGCACCAGGCGGCGCAGGACGGTGACTCCGATCTGCAGATCCACTGCGCCGTCGAGTTCCACAGGGAGATCGTCCGGTCCGCCGGGAACGAGGTGCTGCTGCGCAACTGGGAGTCCCTGGCCATCGAACTGTGGACCCGCCTCTCCCTGAAGTGGCTGCGCACCGAACTGCACGAGAACGCCGAGGACCACATCGCCATCGTGGACGCCTTCCGGCGCCAGGACCCCTACGTGGGACGCATGCTCGAACTGCACGTCCTGGAATACGCACACAAACCGATAGGAATGCCATGACCACCACCCCGCACCCGCGCGATCAGGTCGCGCCGGGCACCATCACCGTGTTCTCCGACATCTGGTGCTCGTTCGCCCACGTGGCGCTGTACCGGCTGCACACGACGCGGGCCAGGCTCGGCCTCCAGGAGCGCGTCCGCTTCGACCACCGGGCGTTCCCGCTGGAGCTGTTCAACAACGGGCCGAGCCCCCGGCCGGGCACGGACTCCGAGGTCGGCGGGGTGGCGCACATCGAGCCCGACGCCGGCTGGCAGCTGTGGCGGGCGCCGGACTGGAAGTTCCCCTCCTCCTCGCTGCCGGCGCTGGAAGCCGTCCAACTGGCCAAGGGCGAGAGCCTGGAGGCCTCCGAGCGGCTCGATCTCGCCCTGCGCAAGGCCTTCTGGGCCGAGAGCCGGTCCATCGGCGCCCGTGCCGTGGTGCTTGACGTGGCCGAGAAGACGCCGGGCGTCGACGCGGCCCGTATCGCCGATGGCCTGGACGACGGGCGGGCGCGCCGGGCGATCACGCGGGACTTCGCGTGCGCCCGGGAACACCAGGTCCAGTGCAGTCCGCACCTCTATCTGCCCGACGGCTCCGACTGCGCCAACCCCGGCGTAACGGCCCGTTGGCACGGCCAGTACGGGACCGGGTTCCCCGTGGTGACGGAGAACGAGCCCGCGGTCTATGAGGAGTTGCTCCGCCGGGCCGCAGGGTGATGCCCGAGCGACACCCCGGGGCCGGCGGAGAAATCTCCGGTATCTCGCATCGTGAGAAATGATCGATCATCGCTCATTACCCGCCAGTAAGTGTTGACTGCACCTATCAGCGGCTCTTACGTTCTGAATCACGGAAACAAGCTTCCGCATGGCGAAATATTGCATGCGATACGGAAGCGGCGTCAGCGGGGCGTGCATCGCCGCCCTCGTACACCGGCCGGACCACCCGTACATCCGGCCCCGCTCACCGGGTTGCCACGGCAAGCCGTGGCACCCCGACTCCTTACCCAGGAACGCGAAAGGGGATCATCCGTGTCCCAGCTCGACCAACTTCCCGACAAGGACCCGTCCGAGGTCGCCGAATGGTGCGACTCCCTCGACGCGGCCGTCGGCTTCGGCGGACCGCAACGGGCCGTACAGCTCCTCCAGCGCATCAACGAACACGCGCGGCGCACCGGAATCGACCTTCCGCCGTTCCTGGAAACGCCCTACATCAACACCATCCCCACCGCCGCCGAACCGGCCTACCCCGGCGACGAGGAGATGGAGCGGAAGATCACCGCCTGGAACCGCTGGAACGCGGCCGCGATGGTGACGCGCGGCAACCAACGCGGCGGCCTCGGCGGGCACATGGCCACCTTCGCCTCGGCGGCCTGGCTCTACGAGGTGGGCTTCCAGCACTTCTTCCGCGGCAAGCAGGCGGACGGCTCCGGCGACCAGCTCTACGTCCAGGGCCACGCCTCCCCCGGCGTCTACGCCCGCGCGTTCCTCGACGGCCGTCTCAGCGAGGGCCAGATGGACCGCTTCCGCCAGGAGGCGGGAGGCGACGGCCTGCCCTCCTACCCGCACCCCCGCCGGCTGCCCTGGCTGTGGGAGTTCCCGACCGTCTCCATGGGCCTCGGCCCGCTGTCGGCGATCTACCAGGCGCGCTTCAACCGCTACCTCACCAACCGCGGCATCAAGGACACCTCGGACTCCCACGTGTGGGCGTTCCTCGGCGACGGCGAGATGGACGAGCCCGAGTCGACGGCGGCCCTCGCGCTGGCCTCGCGGGAGGGCCTGGACAACCTCACCTTCGTCATCAACTGCAACCTCCAGCGCCTCGACGGCCCCGTACGCGGCAACTTCAAGATCGTGCAGGAGCTGGAGCGGCAGTTCCGCGCGGCCGGCTGGAACGTCGTCAAGTCCCTGTGGGGGCAGGACTGGGACGGGCTGCTCGCCGAGGACACCGACGGCGCCCTGGTCCGCCGGCTCGGGAGCGTCCCCGACGGCCAGTTCCAGACCTTCGCGGCGCGCGACGGCGCGTACATCCGCGAGCGGTTCCTCGGCACGGACCCCGCTCTCGCCCCGCTCGCCGACCGGCTGAGCGACGCCCGCCTCGAAGAGATCGTCGGCACCTCGCGGGCCGGCCACGAGCCGCGCAAGGTGTACGCCGCCTACCGGGCCGCCCTGGAGCACAAGGGCGCCCCCACGGTCGTGCTGGTCCAGACGGTCAAGGGCTGGACCCTCGGCCCCGGCTTCGAGTCGCGCAACGCCAACCACCAGATGAAGAAGCTCTCGGGCAAGGAGTTCCGCGCCATGCGCGACCTGCTCGACCTCCCCATCCCCGACAAGGCGTTGGACGACACCCTGGTCCCCTACTGGCACCCCGGAGCCGACTCCCCCGAGGTCAGGTACCTCCAGGAGCGCCGCGCCGCGCTCGGTGGCCCGGCCCCGGCGCGCAGGATCATCCCCAAGCCGATGCCGCTGCCGTCCGCGAAGCCCTTCGACGCGCTGAAGAAGGGCTCGGGCAGCCAGGAGATCGCCACGACGATGGCGTTCGTCCGGCTGGTGAAGGACCTGATGCGGGACAAGGAGACCGGCAGGCGCTGGGTGCCGATCGTCCCCGACGAGGCCCGCACCTTCGGCATGGAGTCGCTGTTCCCCTCGGCCGGGATCTACTCGCCGGTGGGCCAGACCTACGACCCCGTCGACCGCGACCAGCTCCTCTACTACAAGGAGTCCAAGGACGGGCAGATCCTCAACGAGGGCATCACGGAGGCCGGATCGATGGCCTCGCTGACGGCGGCGGCGACCTCGTACGCCACCCACGCCGAGCCGATGATCCCCTTCTACATCTTCTACTCGATGTTCGGCTGGCAGCGGACGGCCGATCAGTTCTGGGCGCTGGGCGACCAGTTGGGGCGCGGCTTCGTCATCGGGGCGACGGCGGGGCGCACCACCATGACGGGCGAGGGCCTCCAGCACGCCGACGGGCACTCGCATCTGATCGCCTCGACCAACCCGGCCGCGGTCAGTTACGACCCTGCTTTCGCGTACGAAGTCGCCGTCATCGTCCGTGAAGGGCTGCGCCGCATGTACGGCCCGGACGCCGAGGACGTCTTCTACTACCTCACCGTCTACAACGAGACGAAGGTCCAGCCGCCCATGCCGTCCCGCGAAGGCGTGGAAGAGGGCATCCTGCGCGGCCTCTACCGCTACCAGGAGGCCACGGGCGCGGCCCCCGACGCGCCGCGCCTCCAGCTCCTCGCCTCCGGTACCGCCATCCACTGGGTCCTGGAGGCCCAGCGCCTCCTGCGCGAGGACTGGGGTGTCGCGGCCGACGTGTGGTCCGCCCCGTCCTGGACGGAGCTGCGCCGCGAGGCGCTCGACGCGGAGGCGGCGAACCTCCGTGCGGCCACCGCGGGTGCGGGTGACGAGGTGCGGGTCCCGTACGTCACGCGTGCGCTGGCCGGTGCTCCCGGGCCGGTGATCGCCGTCAGCGACTGGATGCGTGCGGTGCCCGATCAGATCAGCCCCTGGGTGGAACAGGAGTGGATGTCCATCGGCACCGACGGCTACGGGCTCTCCGACAGCCGGGAGAACGTCCGCCGCCACTTCGGCGTGGACGGCCCCTCCCTCGTGGTCGCCGTCCTCGCCACGCTCGCCCGGCGCGGCGAGGTCAAGCAGGAGACGGTACGGCAGGCCGCCGCACGCTACGGGGTGGAGGCATGACCATGCCCGACGAGGTCATCATCCTGCCCGCGCTCGGTGAGTCCGTCACCGAGGGCACCGTCACCCGCTGGCTGAAGGAGGTCGGCGAGGAGGTCGCGGCCGACGAGCCCCTCCTCGAGGTCTCGACGGACAAGGTCGACACCGAGATTCCCTCGCCGGTCGCGGGCGTGCTGCTCGAGATCGTTGTGGCCGAGGACGAGTCCGCCGAGGTCGGCGCCAAGCTCGCCGTCATCGGCGCACCCGGTGCCGCTCCGGCCCCGGCCAAGGAGGAGGCCCCGGCCGCCCCCGCGGCCGAGACCCCGGCTCCGGCCGCCGAGCAGCCCGCAGCTCCGGCCCAGCCCGCCGCCCCGGCCGCCCCCGCGGCTCCGGCGCAGTCCGCCCCGGCCGACGACGGCGCCTACGTCACTCCGCTGGTGCGCAAGCTCGCCACCGAGAACGGCGTGAACCTCTCCGAGGTCACCGGTTCCGGTGTCGGCGGCCGCATCCGCAAGCAGGACGTCATCGCCGCCGCCGAGGCCAAGAAGGCCGCCCCGGCCCCGGCCGCCGCCGCAGCACCGGCCGCCGCCTCGAAGGCTCCGGCCCTGGAGGTCTCCCCGCTGCGTGGCCAGACCGTCAAGATGACCCGCATGCGCAAGGTCATCGG
>NZ_JBVJFF010000015.1:0-87602 GCF_055587985.1 Streptomyces sp. NPDC046335
CTGGCGATGGACCCGCAGCAGCGGCTGCTCCTGGAGACCTCGTGGGAGGCCTTCGAGCGGGCCGGTGTCGACCCGGCGTCGCTGCGCGGCGAGCGCGTCGGCGTGTTCGTCGGATCGAACATGCAGGACTACGGTTGGGTCCTGAGCGCCGCAGCCGACGACATGGGCGGATACGTGGCGACCGGCAACGCCGCCAGCGTGGCGTCCGGCCGGCTGTCCTACACGTTCGGCCTTGAGGGCCCGGCGGTGACGGTGGACACGGCGTGTTCGTCGTCGCTGGTGGCCCTGCACCTGGCGATCCAGGCGTTGCAGAGGGGCGAGTGCGAGCTGGCGTTGGCCGGTGGTGTGACGGTGATGTCGACGCCCACCTCGTTCGTCGAGTTCAGCCGGCAGCGTGGCCTTGCCATGGACGGGCGGTGCAAGGCGTTCGCCGGCGCCGCTGACGGCACCGGCTGGGGCGAGGGTGTCGGCATGCTGTTCGTCGAGCGCCTTTCGGACGCTCAGCGCAACGGTCACCAGGTCCTTGCGGTGGTACGCGGTTCAGCGGTGAACCAGGACGGCGCGTCCAACGGCCTCACCGCCCCGAACGGCCCCGCGCAGCAGCGCGTGATCCGCCAGGCCCTGGCGAGCGCGGGCCTGACCCCGTCCGACGTGGACGTGGTCGAGGCGCACGGCACCGGCACGAAGCTGGGCGACCCGATCGAGGCCCAGGCCCTCCTTGCCACCTACGGCCAGGACCGCCCGGCCGACCGGCCGCTGTTGCTCGGCTCCATCAAGTCGAACCTCGGCCACACGCAGGCCGCCGCAGGTGTGGCGGGCGTCATTAAGATGGTCATGGCGATGCGGCACGGGGTGCTTCCCAAGACCCTGCACGTGGATGAGCCGTCGCCCCACGTCGACTGGTCGGCAGGCGCGGTGGAACTGCTCACCGACGCGCGTGAGTGGCCTGCCGCGGACCGCCCGTGGCGGGCGGGTGTGTCGTCGTTCGGATTCAGCGGCACGAATGCGCACACCATCATCGAGCAGGCACCTGCGGTTGAGCGGGAGGAAGTCCCGGAGCCGAGGGCACATGACGGCGGTCTGGTGCCGTGGGTGTTGTCGGCCGGGAGCGCTGAGGCGCTGCGGGAGCAGGCGGCACGACTTGAGTCGTTTGTGGATGAGGCGCCGGATCTGACCGTGGCGGACGTGGGCCGTGCGCTGGTGTCCTCACGGACGCTGCTTGAGCACCGTGCTGTGGTGGTTGGTGCCGACCGTTCGGAACTCCTTGCGGCTTTGGAGGCCGTGGCCGAGGGCCGGGCGAACGGCGCCGTGGTCACAGGGGCCGCTGATGAGCCTGGCCGGGTGGGTTTCCTGTTCTCGGGTCAGGGTTCGCAGCGGCTCGGTATGGGCCGTGAACTGGCGGACCAGTACCGGGTGTTCGCGGAGGCCCTGGACGCCGTACTCAACGAATGCGACCCACGGGTGCGTGAGGTGCTGTTCGGCGAGGATGCCGAGGCGCTGAACGAGACGGGGGTGACGCAGCCCGCGCTGTTCGCGGTGGAGGTGGCGCTGTTCCGTCTCCTTGAGTCGTGGGGTGTCCGCCCCGACATGCTGGCGGGTCACTCGATCGGTGAGCTGGCCGCAGCCCACGTGGCCGGTGTCTGGTCGCTGGCAGACGCGGTCAAGGTGGTGTCGGCGCGGGGTGCGCTGATGCAGGCGCTGCCGTCCGGCGGCGCGATGGTCGCGATCCAGGCTTCCGAGACCGAGATCGCGGCGGATCTGTCGGAGACGGTGGGCCTTGCCGCCGTCAACGGCCCGAACTCGGTAGTGGTCTCCGGTGTCGCCGCCGACGTCGAGAAGGTCTCGGAGCGGTGGCGTGACGCGGGCCGCAAGGTGTCCCGCCTGAAGGTCAGCCACGCGTTCCACTCGCCGCTGATGGAGCCGATGCTCGACGACTTCCGCCAGGTGCTCGAAGAGGTGTCGTACGAGGGGCCGTCGATCCCGATCGTGTCGACGCTGACCGGCGCCCGCGCGGGCGCCGACGAGCTCGCCTCGCCCGAGTACTGGGTGCGGCACGTCCGTGAGTCCGTTCGTTTCGCCGACGCCGTCGGCACACTCACGGATGAGGGCGTGGGCACGTTCGTCGAGGTCGGCCCGGGCGGCACGCTGTCCGCGCTGGGCCAGGAGACCGCGCCGGACGCCGTCTTCGTACCGGTGCTGCGGAACGGCCGCCCCGAGGCCCTGGCCGCGACGACCGCAGTGGGCCAACTGCACGTACATGGCGTACGGGTGGACTGGGGAGTGTTCTTCGCCGGTCGCGGCACACAGCACGTGGACCTGCCCACGTACGCCTTCCAGCGCGAGCGCTACTGGCCCGACGTGCTGCCGATCATCGGTAACGTCGCGGCGGCCGGGCTCGGTGCCGCCGAGCACCCGCTGCTCGGCGCGACCGTCACTCTCGGCGGCACGGACGGTGTGCTGCTGACCGGTCGGCTGTCGCTTCAGACCCACCCGTGGCTGGCCGATCACGAGATCATGGGTTCGGTGCTGCTGCCCGGTACGGCGTTCGTCGAGCTGGCGGTCCGCGCCGGTGACCAGGTCGGTTGTGACCTCGTCGAGGAGTTGACTCTTGAGGCGCCGCTCGTCCTGCCCGAGAGCGGTTCTGTGCGGGTCCAGGTGTGGGTCGGTGCGGAGGACGAGTCGGGGCGGCGTGAGCTGACGTTCCACTCCAGCGCCGGTGACACCGACGACGGCCGTGCGTGGACCCGTCACGCCACCGGTGTACTGGGCGCGGGCGGGCGCTCCGATGGGACTTCGCTGGTCGAGTGGCCGCCCGCCGACGCTGAGGCCGTCGATCTGTCCGGCTACTACGACCACATGGTCGCCGGCGGCTTCGGCTACGGCCCGGTGTTCCAGGGCCTGCGGTCGGCCTGGCGCAGTGGGAACGAGATGTTCGCCGAGGTCGCGCTGCCGGAAGGTACGAAGGCCGAGGGATTCGGTCTGCACCCGGCACTGTTGGACGCGACGCTCCAGGCCATCGGGCTGATGGGCGAGGCCGACGCCCCCGGCAAGCTGCCGTTCTCGTGGTCGGGTGTGCGGCTGCATGCCTCGGGCGCCACGGCGCTGCGGGTGCGGCTGACGCCCACCGGCGCCGACGGAGTGGCGCTGACGGTCGCCGACGGCTCCGGTGCTCCGGTGGCCACGATCGACTCGCTGGTGCTGCGCCCGGCAGTGCCGGTCCAGGGCGCTGGCGCAGGTGACGAGCGCGGTGACGCGCTGTTCGGCGTCGACTGGGTGCCGGTTTCCCTGCCCGGGGACGATGTCCCGACGGTCGAGTGGACTGACCTGGAGGCGCTGGCGGACTCCGCGGAGCTGCCCGACTTCGTAGTCCTGCCGTGCCCGATCGCCACCACCTCCGACCCGGTCGCCACCACGTCCGACCAGGTGACCGCCACGTCCGACCCGGTAGCCGGCGCGCACGCGGCGGCCCATTGGGCGCTGCACACGGTCCAAGCCTGGCTCGATGACGAGCGGTACGACGCGTCACGCCTGGTCATCGTCACCAGTGGCGCGATCGCCGCCACGGCCGATGACGACGTACGAGATGTCGCGCAGGCGGCGGTGTGGGGGCTGGTGCGCTCCGCCCAGTCGGAGAACCCCGGCCGGATCGTGCTGGTCGACCTCGACGAGGACACGGCATCGCTGGACGCGCTGCCGTCCGCGCTGGCCACAGGTGAGCCGCAGATGGCCGTGCGTTCGGGCGCCGTCAGTGCGCCCCGCCTGGCCAGGGCCCGGCAGTCCGTGACGGACGACCCCGGCTTCGGCGAAGGCACCGTACTGCTGACCGGCGCGACAGGCACGCTCGGCGGCCTTCTCGCCCGGCACCTGGTCGCCGAGCGAGGCGTACGGAACCTGCTGCTGGTGAGCAGGCGCGGCGCCGCAGCCGACGGCGCCGAGCAACTGCGCGCCGAACTCGTCCAGGCGGGCGCCAAGGTGACGTACGCGGCCTGTGACGTAGCCGACCGCGAAGCCCTCAAGGCTCTCCTTGCCGGGCACGACATTTCCGCAGTCGTCCACACCGCAGGCGTACTGGACGACGGCACGATCGGCTCGCTCACCCCGGAGCGGATCGACACCGTCTTCCGGCCCAAGGTCGACGCGGCCTGGCACCTGCACGAACTGACCCGCGACCTGGACCTGTCCGCGTTCGTCCTGTTCTCGTCCGCCGCCGGTGTGTTCGGCGGCGCCGGGCAGGGCAACTACGCGGCGGCCAACGCGTTCCTGGACGCCCTCGCCCAGCACCGCCACGCCGCCGGGCTGGCCGCCACCTCGCTCGCCTGGGGCCTGTGGGCCTCCGGCGGTGGCATGGCAGGCACGCTCGACGAGGCCGACGTGCGGCGTATCACCAGCGGCGGCGCGATCCCGATCGGCGCGGCCGAGGGCCTGGCGCTGTTCGACGCGGCGGCCGCCACCGGCCGCGCGCTCCTCGCGCCGGTCCCCCTGGACCTGTCGGTGCTGCAACGGCAGGCGCGTTCCCACCCCGTACCGCACCTCCTGCGCGGCCTGGTGCGCGGCACCGCGCGCAGGAGCGTCGATCCCGCCGCCGCCCGGACCGCGCTGGCGCAGTCACTGGCCGGCATGACCGAGGCCGAGCGGGAGAAGGCACTGCTCGACCTCGTCCGTACCACCGCCGCCGCGGTGCTCGGCCACAGCTCGGCGCACGCCGTCGCAGCCGACCGCGCGTTCCGCGAGCTGGGCTTCGACTCGCTCAGCTCCGTCGAGCTGCGCAACCACCTCAACGCGGCCACCGAACTGCGGCTGCCCGCCACGCTGGTCTTCGACCACCCGAACCCCGCCGCGCTCGCCGCGTTCATCGGCACCGAGCTCGCGGGCGCGCCCGTCGTCGCGGCGCCCACCCGCAAGACCGCCAAGGTGACCGACGAGCCGATCGCGATCGTCGGCATGAGCTGCCGCTACCCGGGCGGGGTGAACTCGCCCGAGGACCTGTGGCGGCTCGTCCTGAACGGTGACGACGCCATCAGCGAGTTCCCCGTCAACCGCGGCTGGGACCTGGACACGCTGTACGACCCGGACCCCGAGCACATGGGCACCTCGTACACCCGCGAGGGCGGCTTCCTGCACGACGCCGACCTGTTCGACCCGGCGTTCTTCGGGATCTCGCCCCGCGAGGCGCTGGCCATGGACCCGCAGCAGCGGCTGCTCCTCGAAACCTCCTGGGAGGCCTTCGAGCGGGCCGGGATCGCCCCGGAGACGGCGCGGGGCAGCGCGACCGGCGTGTTCGCCGGCGTGATGTACCACGACTACGTGGCGCGGCTGCGTTCCGTCTCGGAGGATGTCGAGGGCTACCTCGGCACCGGCGGGGCCGGCAGCGTCGCCTCGGGGCGCGTCGCCTACGCCCTGGGCCTTGAGGGACCCGCCGTCACCGTCGACACCGCGTGCTCCTCCTCGCTGGTGGCCCTGCACTGGGCGATCCAGGCGCTGCGCCAGGGTGAGTGCTCGATGGCGCTGGCCGGCGGTGTCGCCGTGATGGCGACCGCCAGCACGTTCGTCGACTTCAGCCGCCAGCGCGGACTCTCCGCCGACGGCCGGTGCAAGTCCTTCTCCGACGACGCCGACGGCACCGGCTGGGGCGAAGGCGTCGGCATGCTCCTGGTGGAGCGGCTCTCGGACGCCCGCCGCAACGGACACCCCGTCCTCGCCGTCATCCGTGGTTCCGCCGTGAACCAGGACGGCGCGTCCAACGGTCTCACCGCGCCCAACGGCCCCTCGCAGCAGCGCGTCATGCGTCAGGCCCTGGCGAGCGCGGGTCTGGCCCCGTCCGACGTGGACGCGGTCGAGGCACACGGCACCGGCACCACCCTCGGCGACCCGATCGAGGCACAGGCGCTCCTCGCCACCTACGGCCAGGACCGCCCCGTCGACCGGCCCCTGTGGCTGGGCTCGATCAAGTCGAACATCGGCCACACCCAGGCCGCCGCCGGCGTCGCCGGTGTGATCAAGATGGTCATGGCGATGCGGCACGGCGTGCTGCCGCAGTCCCTGCACGTCGGCGAGCCCTCGTCGAAGGTGGACTGGTCCGCCGGCGACGTCGCGCTGCTGACCCGGGCACAGCCGTGGCCCGAGACCGGTCACCTGCGGCGGGCCGCTGTGTCGTCGTTCGGGGTGAGCGGGACGAACGCGCACACCATCATCGAGCACGTGCCGAACGAGGAGTACCTCCCGGCCCCGGTCGACGGCGCCCTGCCGTGGGTGCTGTCCGCCCGGAGCGCGGAAGGGCTCCGGGAGCAGGCGATCCGGCTGCGGGATCATGTGACGGGCGAGCCGGAGGCCGGCGCGCTGGACATCGCGTACTCGCTGGCGACGACGCGATCGGCGTTCGACCACCGTGCTGTGGTCATGGGCGACGACCGCACGACACTGATCGACTCACTCTCCGCCCTGGCCGACGGCCGTCCGTTCCCCGGCCTGGCCGTCGGGTCCGTCGCCGTGGGCGGTGTGGGCTTCCTGTTCTCGGGACAGGGTTCGCAGCGGCTCGGCATGGGCCGCGAACTCGCCGACCGTTACGAGGTGTTCGCGGAGGCCCTGGACGCCGTACTCAACGAATGTGACCCACGGGTGCGTGAGGTGTTGTTCGGCGAGGACGCCGACGCGTTGAACGAGACGGGGGTGACGCAGCCCGCGCTGTTCGCGGTTGAGGTGGCGCTGTTTCGCCTCCTTGAGTCCTGGGGCATACAGCCGGACGTCCTGGCCGGGCACTCGATCGGTGAACTGGCCGCGGCCCACGTGGGCGGTGTGTGGTCACTGGCTGACGCGGTGAAGGTGGTGTCGGCGCGGGGCGCGCTGATGCAGGCGCTGCCCGCGGGTGGTGCGATGGTCGCCGTCCAGGCGTCCGAGGCCGAGATGGCCCCGGACCTGTCGGAGACGGTGGGCCTTGCCGCGGTCAACGGCCCCACCTCGGTGGTCGTCTCCGGTGTCGCGGAGGACGTAGACGCGGTCGCGGAGAAGTGGCGTGCGGCGGGCCGCAAGGTGTCTCGCCTGAAGGTCAGCCACGCGTTCCACTCGCCGCTGATGGAGCCGATGCTCGACGACTTCCGCCGGGTGCTCGAAGGTGTCTCCTACGGGGCGCCGTCGATCCCCATCGTGTCCACGCTGACCGGCGTCCGCGCGACCACGGATGAACTCGCCTCGCCCGAGTACTGGGTGCGGCACGTGCGCGAGTCCGTACGGTTCGCCGACGCCGTCGGCACACTCACGGATGAGGGCGTGGCCACGTTCGTCGAGGTCGGCCCGGGCGGCACGCTGTCCGCGCTGGGCCAGGAGTCCGCGCCGGACGCGGCCTTCGTGCCGGTGCTGCGCGGCGATCGGCCGGAAGCGGCGGCCGTGACGACCGCCGTGGGCCAACTGCATGTGTGCGGTGTGCGGGTGGACTGGGAGGCCTTCTTCGCGGGTCGTGGCGCACACCGCGTCGACCTGCCCACGTACGCGTTCCAGCAGCAGCGCTACTGGCTGGACACCGGGGTGGCGGCGGGCGACCTGGACGCCGCGGGGCTCGGCTCGGCCGGCCACCCGCTGCTCGGCGCGATCGTCGACACGGCCGACTCGGACGGTCAGCTCTTCACCGGCAGGCTGTCGGTGGCGGCCCACCCGTGGCTGGCCGACCATGTGATCCAGGGCTCGATCCTGCTGCCCGGCACGGCGTTCCTGGAGCTGGCGGTGCGCGCGGGCGACCAGGTCGGCTGCGACCTGGTGGAGGAGCTGACGCTCGAGGCACCGCTGGTGGTGCCCGAGCGCGGCGGCGTACGGGTGCAGGTGCAGGTGGGCGTGGCCGACGAGTCCGGTCGGCGTTCGGTGACGGTGTACGCGCGGGACGACGACGGTGACCTGTGGGTGCGGCATGCGAGCGGTGTGCTCGTGGGCAGCGCCGAGGCGCCGTCGGCCGATGTCGGTGCCTGGCCGCCGGCCGGGGCGCGGGCCGTGGACCTGGACGGGCTGTACGACCGGATGGCCGACGGCGGATTCGGCTACGGGCCGGTGTTCCAGGGCCTGCGGGCCGCGTGGCGCAAGGGCGAGGAAGTCTTCGCCGAGGTCGCGCTGCCGGACGGTGCGGGCGTGGACGGCTTCGCCCTGCACCCGGCGCTGCTGGACGCCTCCCTGCACGCCATCGGGCTGATGGGCGAGGCCGGAGGGCCCGGCATGCTGCCGTTCTCGTGGTCGGGTGTGCGGCTGCACGCCTCGGGCGCGACGGTGCTGCGGGTGCGCCTGACGCCCGCCGGATCGGACGGCGTGTCGTTGGCGGTCGCTGACGGCTCCGGTGCTCCGGTGGCCACGATCGACTCGCTGGTGCTGCGCCCCGTGACGGCGACGACACTGTCGCGGCCGGGCCGGGAGTCCCTGTTCCGCCTGGACTGGGTGCCTGCCCCCGTATCGGCGGGGAGTGCCGGTTCGGTGGCGGAGTTCGCGGACCTGGCCGCGGTGCGATCCGCGCTCGACGCGGGGGAGGCGCTGCCGGAGAACGTCGTGGTGCGGTGCGCCCCGTCCGACGACGTGGACGCCGTACGCGGCCGGACGCTGAGCGCCCTGGAGCTGGTGCGGGGCTGGCTGAGCGATGACCGGTGCGGGGCGTCGCGGCTGGTGCTCGTGACGTCGGGAGCCGTCGCCGTGGACTCCGAGGACGACGTGGCGGACCTGGCGTCGGCCGCGGTGTGGGGTCTGGTGCGGTCCGCCCAGTTGGAGGACCCCGACCGCTTCGTCCTCGTGGACGCCGACGACGAGGACGGCTGGCGGCCGGCGCTCGCGACCGGGGAGACCCAGGCCGCCGTGCGCGACGGGCGGGTGTACGTGGCCCGCCTGGTGAGGGTGCGACCGGAGGCGACCGACACCGGCCCGGCGTTCGGACCGGACAGCTCGGTCCTGGTGACCGGCGCTTCGGGCGCGCTGGGCGGCCTCATCGCCCGGCACCTCGCCGGCACCCACGGCGTCCAGCGGCTGATCCTGGCCAGCAGGCGCGGGGCGACGGCGGAAGGCGCCGGGGAACTCCGTGCCGAACTGGCCGAGCGGGGCGCCGACGTGACGTTCGCGGCATGTGACGTCGCGGACCGGGACGCGCTGGCCGCGCTCCTCGCCGAGCACCCCGTGACCGCCGTCGTGCACACCGCCGGCGTGCTGGACGACGCAACGATCGGCTCACTCACCCCCGAACAGGTCGACACCGTGTTCCGGCCCAAGGTCGACGCGGCGCGGCACCTGCACGAGCTGACAGCCGGCCTGGATCTGTCGGCGTTCGTGCTGTTCTCCTCGGTGGCGGGCACCCTGGGCGCCACCGGGCAGGGCAACTACGCGGCGGCCAACGCCTTCCTCGACGGCCTCGCCCGGCGCAGGCGCGCCCAGGGCCTGCCCGCGACATCGCTGGCCTGGGGCCTGTGGGCCGACGGCATGGGCGCCAAGGTGGCGCAGTCCGCCTCGACCGGCCTGTCAGCGGAGGAGGGCGTCGCGCTGTTCGACGCCGCGGCCTCCGGGGCCGACCCGGTCGTCGTACCGATGCGGCTCGACCTGCGCGCCGTACGGGAACTCCCCGTCATCCCCCCGGTGCTCAGCGGCCTCGTACGGACCGCGACACGCAGGACGGCGGAGAGCGGCGGCGACCCCGCGGCGGCACTCCGCGAGCGGCTGGCACCGCTGGCCGGGGACGAACGCGAGCGGGTGCTCCTCGACCTCGTGCGCACCCAGGCCTCCACGGTGCTCGGCCATGCCGGGCCCGAGGCGGTCGCGCTCGGCCAGGCCTTCACCGAGCTGGGCTTCGACTCGCTGACCGCCGTCGACCTGCGCAACCGCCTCAACCAGGCCACGGGACTGCGCCTGCCCGCCACGCTGGTCTTCGACTACCCGACGCCCACGGCGCTCGCCGAGTTCATCGGCACGGAGTTCGCGGACGCGCCCGTCGTCGCGGCGCCCGCCGCCACGGTCGTGGCCGCGACCGACGAGCCGATCGCGATCGTCGGCATGAGCTGCCGCTACCCCGGTGGCGTCCGCTCGCCGGAGGACCTGTGGCGACTGGTCTTCGAGGGAGCCGACGGCATCACGCCGTTCCCGACCGAACGCGGCTGGGACGTGGAGGCGCTCTACGACCCCTCGGGCGAACGGGACGGCAGCTCCTACACCCGCGAGGGCGGCTTCCTCCACGACGCCGACCTGTTCGACCCGGCGTTCTTCGGCATCTCGCCCCGCGAGGCGCTCGCCATGGACCCGCAGCAGCGGCTGCTCCTCGAAACCTCATGGGAGGCCTTCGAGCGGGCAGGCATCGACCCCAAGTCGCTGCGGGGCAGCGCGACCGGCGTGTTCGCCGGCGTGATGTACCACGACTACGCCTCCCAGCTGTACGGCGTGTCCAAGAGCACCGAGGGCTTCCTCGGCACGGGCAACGCGGGCAGCGTGGCATCCGGCCGCGTGTCCTACACCTTCGGCCTCGAAGGCCCCGCGATGACCGTGGACACGGCCTGCTCGTCCTCGCTCGTCGCACTGCACCTCGCGGCGCAGGCACTGCGGTCGGGGGAGTGCTCGCTCGCGCTCGCGGGCGGCGCCACCGTCATGGCGACACCCGGCGCGTTCGTCGACTTCAGCCGCCAGCAGGGCCTGTCGCCCGACGGCCGGTGCAAGTCCTTCTCCGCCGACGCCGACGGCACCGGCTGGGGCGAGGGCGTCGGCATGCTCGTGCTGGAACGCCTCTCGGACGCCCGACGCAACGGCCACCCCGTCCTCGCGGTGGTCCGGGGCTCCGCGGTGAACCAGGACGGCGCGTCCAACGGCCTCACCGCCCCCAACGGGCCCTCGCAGCAGCGGGTCATCCGCCAGGCGCTGGCCAGTGCGGGCCTGAACCCGTCCGACGTGGACGCGGTCGAGGCGCACGGCACCGGCACCACCCTCGGCGACCCGATCGAAGCACAGGCGCTCCTCGCCACCTACGGGCGGGAACGCGCGGGAGAGCCGCTGTGGCTGGGCTCGCTGAAGTCCAACATCGGCCACACCCAGGCCGCCGCAGGCGTGGGCGGCGTCATCAAGACGGTGATGTCACTGCGGCACGGTGTACTGCCCAAGACGCTGCACGTCGGTGAGCGCTCGCCGCACATCGACTGGTCGGCGGGCGCCGTGGAACTCCTGACCGAGGCACAGCCGTGGCCCCGGGCGGAGAGGCCCCGAAGGGCCGGTGTCTCCTCCTTCGGCTTCAGCGGCACCAACGCGCACGTCATCATCGAGTCACCGGAGGTCGAGCCCGTCGCGTCCGCGGAGGACGCCGACGTGCCGCGTACTCCCGCGGCGCCGGCCGGTCCGTGGCTGCTGTCCGGCCGCACCGAGAGCGCCCTGCGCGACCAGGCGGCGAGGCTGCGCGACCACCTGGCCGAGCGGCCCGGCCTCGACCCCGCGGACGTCGCCGGCGCGCTGGCGACCTCACGGGCCGCGTTCGAGCACCGGCTCGCCGTCGTCGGAAAGGACCTCGACGACCTGCTGGCCGGGCTCACCGACGCCGCCGAGGGACGACCCGGCAACGGAGTCGTGCTGGGTGTCACCGACGAACACCGAGTCGGTTTCCTGTTCTCGGGCCAGGGTTCGCAGCGCCTCGGGATGGGCCGCGAACTGGTTGACCGTTACGAGGTGTTCGCGGACGCCATCAACGCCGTACTGGATGAGTGTGACCCGCGGGTGCGTGAGGTGCTGTTCGGTGAGGACGCCGACGCCCTGAACGAGACCGGGGTGACGCAGCCCGCGCTGTTCGCGGTCGAGGTGGCGCTCTTCCGCCTCTTCGAGTCGTGGGGTGTGCGCCCGGATGTTCTGGCCGGGCACTCGATCGGTGAACTGGCGGCGGCCCATGTGGCCGGTGTCTGGTCACTGGCTGACGCGGTGAAGGTGGTGTCGGCGCGGGGCGCGCTGATGCAGGCGCTGCCGGTGGGTGGTGCGATGGTGGCGATCCAGGCGTCCGAGGCCGAAGTGGCCTCCGACCTGTCGGAAACGGTGGGCCTCGCCGCGGTCAACGGCCCGGACTCGGTGGTCGTCTCCGGTGTCGCCGCCGACGTCGAGAAGGTCGCGGAGCGGTGGCGCGAGGCGGGCCGCAAGGTGTCGCGTCTGAAGGTCAGCCACGCGTTCCACTCGCCGCTGATGGAGCCGATGCTCGACGACTTCCGCCGGGTGCTTGAGGGCGTGTCCTACGAGGCGCCCACGGTCCCGATCGTGTCGACGCTGACGGGCAGGCCGGCCGACGCCCAGGAGCTGGGTTCGCCGGAGTACTGGGTGCGGCACGTACGCGAGTCCGTGCGCTTCGCCGACGCCGTGACCGACATGGGCGCGGACGTCGTCGTCGAGATCGGACCCGGCGGCGTGCTGTCGGCGCTCGGGCAGGAATCCCTGCCCGACGCGGCCTTCATACCGGT
The DNA here is from genome assembly GCF_055587985.1 of Streptomyces sp. NPDC046335. Taxonomy (NCBI): domain Bacteria; kingdom Bacillati; phylum Actinomycetota; class Actinomycetes; order Kitasatosporales; family Streptomycetaceae; genus Streptomyces; species Streptomyces sp. NPDC046335. The sequence goes on from NZ_JBVJFF010000015.1 coordinate 12,420, forward strand.
CCTGCGCGGTGACCGGGCGGAGGACGGCGCCGTCATGACGGCACTCGCCGAACTGCACGTGCGCGGCGTACGCGTCGACTGGGCCGCCTGCTTCCCGGGCACCGGACGCGGCGTCGAGCTGCCGACGTACGCGTTCCAGTACCAGCGGTTCTGGCCGGACACGAGCGTGCGGCCCGTCACCGACGCGACCGGGCTCGGGCTCGGATCCGCCGATCACCCGCTGCTCGGCACGGCGGTCGCGCTCGCGGACGAGGACACCGTCCTGTTCACGGGAAGGCTGTCGCTGCGGACGCACCCCTGGCTGGCCGAACACGAGATCATGGGTTCGGTGCTGCTGCCCGGCACGGCGTTCGTCGAGCTGGCGGTGCGCGCCGGTGACCAGGTCGGCTGCGCCTCGGTGGAGGAGCTGACCCTGGAGACACCGCTGGTGCTTCCCGAGCACGGCGGTGTGCAGGTCCAGGTACGCGTCGGAGCGCCGGACGAGTCCGGCCGCCGCCCGATCGCGGTCCACGCGCGGGACGAGAGCGGCGACCTGCCGTGGTCCCGGCACGCCGGCGGTGTCCTCGCCGAGACCGGCGGCGCTCCCGCCGACCTCGGCGCGTGGCCCCCGGCGGGCGCGGAACCCGTGGAACTGGACGGCTTCTACGAGGGCATGGCCGACGGCGGCTTCGCCTACGGTCCGCTGTTCCAGGGCCTGCGCTCGGTGTGGCGCGATGGCGACGAGGTGTTCGCCGAGGTCGCGCTGGAGGAGGACACCGCGGTCACCGGGTTCGGTGTGCACCCGGCCCTCCTTGACGCGGTGCTGCACGCGGTGGCGTTCGGTGTGCTGCCCCCGGCCGAGCACGGACGGCTGCCGTTCGCGTGGACGGGGGTCCGCCTGCACGCCGAGGGCGCGACGACGCTGCGGGTGCGGCTGAGCGCGGTCGGGCCGGACGCGGTGGCCCTGGCCGTCGCCGACGGCTCCGGCGCCCCGGTCGTGAGCGTCGACTCGCTGGTGCTGCGCGCGGTGTCGCCGGACTCGCTCCGGACGGCACGCGGGCACGAGTCGCTGTTCCGCCTGGACTGGGTGCCCGCCCCCGTACCGGCCGGAAGTGCCGGCTCGGTGGCGGAGTTCGCCGACTGGGCCGCGGTGAAGGCGGCCCTTGAGGCCGGGGAGCCGCTGCCGGAGAACGTCGTGGTGCGGTGCGCGCCGCCCGCCGACGTGGACGCCGGCGCGGTGCACCGGCAGGCGCACACCGCGCTGGAACTGGTGCGCGGCTGGCTGGCCGACGACCGCTGCGAGGCGTCGCGACTGGTCCTCGTGACCAGTGGCGCCGTGGCCGTGGGCGCCGATGACGACGTGGCGGACCTGGCGTCGGCCGCGGTGTGGGGTCTGCTGCGGACGGCGCGGGCGGAGAACCCCGACCGCTTCGTCCTGGTGGACGTCGACGACGAGGACGGCTGGAAGCCGGCCGTGGTGGGCGCGGAACCCGAGCTGGCCGTACGCGGCGGTGAAGCGTTCGTGCCGAGGCTCGTACGGGCCCGCACCATGGCGCCGGAGGGGCAAGGCTTCGGCGCCGGTCCGGTCCTGGTGACCGGTGCGAGCGGCATGCTCGGCGGCCTTGTGGCGCGGCACCTGGTCGCGGCACACGGCGTGCGGCGGCTGGTCCTCGCCAGCAGGCGCGGCCACGTCGGCGCACTGCACGAGGAGTTGACCGGTCTCGGCGCGGAGGTCGCGACCGTGGCCTGTGACGTGGCGGACCGGGACGCGGTGGCGGCGCTGCTCGCCGAACACCCCGTGACGGCCGTCGTGCACGTGGCGGGCGTCCTGGACGACGGTGTGATCGCGTCGCAGACGCCGGAGAGCATCGACACGGTGTTCCGGCCGAAGGTCGACGCGGCGTGGAACCTGCACGAACTGACCCGCGACCTCGACCTGTCGGCGTTCGTGCTGTTCTCCTCGGTGGCGGGCACCCTGGGCAACGCCGGCCAGGCCAACTACTCCGCAGCCAACGCCTTCCTGGACGCGCTCGCCCAGCACCGGCGAGCGCGGGGCCTGCCCGCGACGTCGCTCGCGTGGGGCTTGTGGGCCGGAGAGGACGGCATGGGCGCCAGGATGGCCGGGTCCGGAGCCGCGGGCCTGTCCGCCGAGGAGGGCATGGAGCTCTTCGACGCGGCGGCACTCGGGGACGACCCGGTCGTCGTACCGATGCGGCTCGACCTGCGGGCCGTACGGGAACTCCCGGCCGTGCCGCCGGTGTTCGGCGCCCTGGTGCGCACGACGGCCCGCCGGGCGGCCGACAGCGGGGCCGACCCCGCCACCGCGCTGCGGGACCGGCTCGCGGCGCTGCCGCCGACCGAGCGGACGTCCGCGCTGGTCGACGTGGTGTGCACGCACGTCGCGGCCGTACTGGCGCTGCCCGGCGCCGCGGCGGTCGACGAACGGCGCGCCTTCACCGAGCTCGGCTTCGACTCGCTGACCGCGGTCGAGCTGCGCAACCGCCTCGGCGCCGCCACCGGGCTCCGGCTGCCCGCCACCGCGATCTTCGACTACCCGACCCCGCTCGACCTGGTCGGCCACATCGCGGACACGCTCGTCGTCGACGAGCCCGGCGGGGTGGCGCCGCTGCTGGCGGAGCTGAGCCGCATCGAGGCCGAGCTCGCCTCGGTCAAGCCGGGCGACGACGAGGACGACCGGGTCGGCGCCCGCCTGTCGGCGCTCCTCGCCGTGTGGCGCGACAGCCGCGCCGACGCCGCCGCGCAGGCCTCCGACGATCTCGACGCCGCCACGGACGACGAGGTCTTCGACCTGCTCGGCAAGGAGTTCGGCATCTCCTGACCCGCCCGTCTCCCCGGCCACCGCACGTGCACGAACACTCCCTGGAGTTGGAAACGATGGACAACGAGGACAAGCTCCGCTACTTCCTGAAGCGGGTCACCGCCGACCTGCGTGACACCCGCAGACGCCTGCGCGAGGTCGAGGAGGGCGAGCAGGAGCCGGTCGCGATCATCGGCATGAGCTGCCGCTACCCCGGCGACGTACGTTCCCCCGAGGACCTGTGGGAGCTGGTCGCGGGCGGCCGCGACGGCGTGACGGCGTTCCCCGCCGACCGGGGCTGGGGCGAGGTCGGGCTGTCCGACCCCGAGGACCCCGACCGCGCCTTCCGCACCGAGGGCGGCTTCCTGCACGACGCGGCCGAGTTCGACCCCGGCGTGTTCGGGATCTCGCCGCGCGAGGCCCTCGCGATGGACCCGCAGCAGCGCCTCCTCCTCGAAACCTCCTGGGAGGCCTTCGAACGGGCGGGGATCGACGCCTCGTCGCTGCGCGGCAGCAGGACGGGTGTGTTCGCCGGGGTGATGTACCACGACTACACCTCGCGGCTGCGTTCGGTGCCGGAGGGAGTGGAGGGCTTCCTCGGCACCGGCAGCTTCGGCAGCGTCGCCTCCGGCCGCGTGTCGTACACCTTCGCCCTCGAGGGGCCCGCCGTCACGGTGGACACCGCCTGCTCCTCCTCCCTGGTCACGCTGCACCTGGCGGCCCAGGCCCTGCGCTCGGGCGAGTGCACGCTCGCCCTGGCCGGCGGTGTCACCGTGATGGCGACCCCGGACACGTTCATCGGCTTCAGCAAGCAGCGCGGCCTCGCCGCGGACGGCCGGTGCAAGTCCTTCTCCGAGGACGCCGACGGCACCGGCTGGGGCGAGGGCGCGGGCATGCTCCTCCTGGAGCGCCTTTCCGACGCCCGCCGCAACGGCCACACCGTCCTCGGGGTCGTGCGCGGTTCGGCGGTGAACCAGGACGGCGCTTCCAACGGCCTGACCGCGCCCAACGGCCCCTCGCAGCAGCGCGTCATCCGCCAGGCACTGGACAGCGCGGGGCTGACCGCCGCCCAGGTCGACGCGGTCGAGGCACACGGCACCGGCACCACCCTCGGCGACCCGATCGAGGCGCAGGCGCTCCTCGCCACCTACGGCCAGGACCGCCCCGCCGGCCGGCCGCTGTGGCTGGGCTCGGTGAAGTCCAACATCGGCCACACCCAGGCCGCCGCGGGCGTCGCGGGCGTCATCAAGTCGGTGATGGCGATGCGGCACGGCGTGCTGCCGCCGACCCTGCACATCGGCGAACGCTCCCGGCACGTCGACTGGTCAGCGGGCGCCGTGGAACTGCTCACCGAGGCGCGGGACTGGCCGCGGACGGAGCAGCCGCGCAGGACGGCGGTGTCGTCCTTCGGGATCAGCGGCACCAACGCCCACGTCATCCTCGAACAAGCCCCCGCCGATGACCCCGACGACGAGCCGGGCGAGCCCCTCGCCCCCGCCGACCCGGTGCTCACCGACGCCGTCCCGTGGGTCCTCTCCGGCAACGACCCCGACGCCCTGCGCGCACGCGCCGCCGACCTCCTGACCCACCTGGCGGGCCGGGACGAGACACCGGCCGACATCGGCTACTCGCTCGCCGTCACCAGGACCGCGCTGGAACACCGGGCCGCCGTCGTCGGCGCGGACCGCGCGGAACTGCTGCAAGGCCTGGAAGCCCTGGCCGCCGGTGACGAGGCACCCGGCCTGGTGCGCGGCACGGTCGGCACGCGCGGCAAGCTCGCGTTCCTGTTCAGCGGCCAGGGCAGCCAGCGCGTGGGCATGGGCCGCGAGCTGTACGGGGAGTTCCCCCTGTTCGCCCAGGCCCTCGACGAGGTCTGCGCGGGCCTGGACCCCCACCTGGACCGGCCGCTGAGGGACGTGCTGTTCGCCGAGCCCGGCAGCGAGGCCGCCGCCCTGCTCGACCTGACCACCTACACCCAGCCCGCGCTGTTCGCGATCGAGGTGGCCCTGTTCCGCCTCGTCACCGCCTGGGGCCCGGCCCCGCAGTTCCTCGCGGGCCACTCCATCGGCGAACTCGCGGCGGCGCACGTGTCCGGCGTGTTCTCCCTCGCCGACGCGTGCACGCTGGTCGCCGCCCGCGGCAGGCTCATGGGCGCGCTGCCCGATGGCGGGACGATGCTGTCGCTGCGCGCCGACGAGGACACCGTCCGCCGCCTGATCGCCGAGCACGGCGGCACGGTCGACGTCGCGGCCGTCAACGGCCCCGAGTCCACGGTCGTCGCGGGCGACGCCGACGCCGTGGCAGCCGTCGACGAGGCCTGGCGCGAGCGCGGCGGCAAGACCCGCTACCTGCGGGTCAGCCACGCCTTCCACTCCCCGCACGTGGACGCCGTCCTCGCGGACTTCCGCGCCGTCGCCCGGACCCTCACCTACGGCACCCCGGCGATCCCGGTCGTCTCCACCTTGACCGGCGCCGTACTCACCCCGGAGCAGGCACGCGACCCCGAGCACTGGGTGCGCCACGTCCGCGAGGCGGTGCGGTTCCTCGACGCCATGCGCTGCCTGGACGAACAGGGCGTCACCCACTTCCTGGAGCTGGGCCCCGACGCCGTGCTGACCGCGGCGGGCCGCGACTGCGTCCAGGAGGGCGCGCTGCTGGTCGCCGGGGTACGCGCCAACCGGCCCGAGGGCACCACGCTCACCTCCGCGATCGCGGCACTGCACGTGCGGGGCGTCGCCCTGGACTGGCAGGCGGTGTTCGCGGGCCGCGGCGCCCGCCGCACCGACCTGCCCACCTACCCCTTCCAGCGCACCCGGTACTGGCTCGACACGGGCTCCTACGCGGGCGACATGACCTCGGTGGGACTGCGCCCCGCCGACCACCCGCTGCTCGGCGCCGCCGTCACCCTGGCCGACGAGGAGGGCGCCCTGCTCACCGGCCGGCTCTCCCCGGCCACCCACCCGTGGCTGGCCGACCACACCGTCGGGGGCGTCATCCTCGTACCCGGCGCCGCACTGGTGGAACTGGCCATCAGGGCGGGCGACCAGGTCGGGCTCGACCACGTCGAGGAGCTGACGCTGGCGGCGCCGCTGGTCCTGCCGGCGGACGGCGCGGTACGCCTCCAGGTGTCCGCCGGGGCCCCCGACGAGTCGGGGCGCCGCGCGCTGAGCGTGTACTCACGGCCCGACGACGCGGCCGATGACCAGCCGTGGACACGCCACGCCGCCGGCACACTCGCTTCGGGAACGGCCCTGGCCGCCCCCGAAGCGGGCGCTGAGGCATGGCCCCCCGCCGGAGCCGAGCGCGTCGACATCGAGGGACGCTACGACGACCTCGCCGCATCAGGACTCGGCTACGGGCCCGCGTTCCGGGGCCTGCGCGCGGCCTGGCGGCTCGGCGAGGAGGTGTTCGTCGAGCTCGAGCTCCCCGACCAGGACAGCGCGGGCTCCTTCGGACTGCACCCCGCGCTGCTCGACTCGGCGCTGCACGCCATCGGCCTCGGCGGCTTCGTCACCGACACCGAGCGGCTTCACCTGCCGTACTCCTGGCGCGGCGTGCGGCTGCACAGCAGCGGCGCGTCGGCGCTGCGGGGGCGGCTGTCCCCGGCCGGCGCCTCGGGCGTCGCCATCGCCCTGACCGACGGCACGGGCGCCCCCGTCGCCACGGTCGAGGAACTGTCCCTGCGGCCCCTGTCGGCGGACGGCCTGACCGGCGACCGCCTCGACTCGCTGTTCCGGGTCGACTGGACGCGGGTACGGCCCGTCGACCCGGCCTCGGACCGCTGGACGGTGCTGGGGGACGCGGGCCTGGCCGCGCTGGGGCAGGACGAGGTGCCGGACCTCGTGTTCGCCCCCGTGACCCCGGCCGAGAGCCCCGCCGAGGCGACGCACCGGGCGCTGGCCCTGGTGCGGGCCTGGCTCGCCGACGACCGGTTCTCCGCGGCGCGCCTGGTGTTCGTCACCAGCGGCGCGGTCGCGGCAGGACCCGACGAGGACGTCCTCGACCTGGCCAACGCCCCGGTGTGGGGCCTCGTACGCGCGGCACAGTCCGAGCACCCCGGCCGGTTCGTGCTCATGGACACCGATCTCGCGTGGTCCGAGGCCACCGCCCGCACCCTGCCGGCGGCCGTCGCCACCGGTGAACCCCAGCTGGCCCTTCGCGCCGGAGAACTGCTCGTGCCGAGGCTCGTACGGTCCCGCCCCGAGGCCGGGCAGGAGCCGGACTTCGGCACAGGCCCTGTCCTGGTGACCGGCGCGAGCGGCATGCTCGGCGGCCTGGTGGCGCGACACCTGGTCGAGCGGCACGGCGTGCGGCGGCTGGTCCTCGCCAGTAGGCGCGGCCAAGTCGGCGCACTCCACCCCGAACTGACCTCCCTGGGCGCCGAGGTCACCGCGGTCGCCTGCGACGTGGCGGACCGGGACGCGGTGGCGGCGCTCCTCGCCGAACACCCCGTGACGGCCGTCGTGCACGCGGCGGGCGTCCTGGACGACGGTGTGATCGAGTCGCTGACCCCGGAGCGGATCGACACCGTGTTCCGGCCCAAGGCCGACGCCGCCCGGCACCTGCACGAGCTGACAGCCGACCTGAACCTGTCGGCGTTCGTGCTGTTCTCCTCTGCCGCGGGCACGTTCGGCAACGCGGGCCAGGCCAACTACTCAGCGGCCAACGCCTACCTGGACGCCCTCGCCCAGCACCGCCACGCGCACGGCTTGCCCGCGACATCGCTGGCCTGGGGCCTGTGGGCCGACGCGAGCGGCATGACCGACGACCTGGCGGAAACCGACCGGGGCCGCCTCACACGGGCCGGCGTCACCGCGCTGTCCGCCGAGGAGGGGCTGCGGCTGTTCGACGCCGCCCTCGCCCTGCCGTCGCCCGTGGCCGTGCCCATGCGCCTGGACCTGGCGCCACTGCGGGCCCGCCCCGAGGCCGTCCCCGCCCTGCTGCGCGCCCTGGTGCGCTCGGCGCGCCCCGAAGCCGCCAAGGCCGACGGAGGCCTGGCCGCACGCATCTCCGCCCTGCCGGGGGAGGAGCGCCTCCCGGCCCTCCTCGACCTCGTACGGAGCTGTGTCGCCGCCGTCCTCGGCCACGCGTCCGCCGCCGCGGTGGAAGCGGAGCGGGCCTTCGACGAGCTCGGCTTCGACTCGCTCACCGCCGTCGAGCTGCGCAACAAGCTCGACGCGGCCACCGGCCTGCGCCTGCCCGCCACGCTGGTCTTCGACTACCCGACACCCCTCGCCCTGGCCAAGCACCTGCGCGCCACCCTGCTCGGCGACGACGAGACGCGCACGGCGACCATCCGCACGGCCGCCGCCGACGACGAGCCGATCGCCATCGTCGGCATGAGCTGCCGCTACCCCGGCGGAGCACGCTCACCGGAGGACCTGTGGCGCCTGGTCGCCGAGGGCCGCGACGCGGTGTCCGACTTCCCGGACAACCGGGGCTGGGACGTCGAGTCGCTCTACGACCCCGACCCCGAGAACACCGGCACCAGCACCGTCAGGTCGGGCGGCTTCCTCCACGACGCCGCCCAGTTCGACCCGGCGTTCTTCGGGATGTCGCCGCGCGAGGCGCTCGCGGTCGACCCGCAGCAGCGGCTGCTCCTCGAAACCTCCTGGGAGGCGTTCGAGCGGGCCGGAATCGACCCGAAGTCACTGCGGGGCAGCGCCACCGGCGTCTTCGCCGGCGTGATGTACAACGACTACGCCGCCCGGCTCGGACGCTCCCCCGAAGGCTTCGAGGGCCAGCTCGGCGTAGGCAGCTCCGGCAGCGTCGCCTCCGGCCGCGTGTCCTACGTGTTCGGACTCGAAGGCCCCGCGGTGAGCGTGGACACGGCATGCTCGTCGTCGCTGGTGGCCATGCACCTGGCGGCCCAGGCGCTGCGCTCCGGAGAGTGCACGCTCGCCCTCGCGGGCGGTGTGACGGTGATGGCCAGCCCCGCGACGTTCGTGGAGTTCAGCAGGCAGCGGGGCCTGGCCCCGGACGGCCGCTGCAAGGCCTTCTCCGCCGACGCGGACGGCACCGGCTGGGGCGAGGGGGTCGGCATGCTGGTCCTGGAGCGCCTCTCGGACGCCCGCCGCCACGGCCACCGCGTCCTCGCCGTCGTGCGGGGCTCGGCGGTGAACCAGGACGGCGCCTCCAACGGTCTCACCGCGCCCAACGGCCCCTCGCAGCAGCGCGTCATCCGCCAGGCACTGGCGAGCGCCAACCTGACGCCGTCCGACGTGGACGCCGTCGAGGCGCACGGCACCGGCACCACCCTCGGCGACCCGATCGAGGCCCAGGCCCTCCTCGCCACGTACGGCCAGGACCGGGCCGGAGAGCCCCTGTGGCTCGGCTCGCTGAAGTCCAACATCGGCCACACCCAGGCCGCCGCAGGCGTCGGTGGCGTGATCAAGATGGTGATGGCGCTGCGCCACGCCGAACTGCCCAAGACCCTGCACGCCGACGAGCGTTCCCCGCACGTGGACTGGTCGGCGGGCGAGGTCGACCTCCTGACGGAGACCCGGCCCTGGCCGGCCCTCGGCCGACCGCGCAGGGCGGGCGTCTCGTCGTTCGGCGTGAGCGGCACCAACGCGCACATCGTCCTGGAACAGGCCCCGGCGGACGAGGAGTCCGCCCCCGCGACGACGCCCGACGAGACCCCGGCCGCGCTGGCACCGATCCCCGGACCGGTCCCGCTGGTGTTCTCCGCACGATCGGAAACCGCCCTGCGCGCCCACGCCGCCCAACTCGCGACCGCGATGGAGGGAGCGGCGCTGGTCGACATGGCGGATGCCTTGTTGTCGCGGTCGGTGTTCGATCACCGGGCCGTGGTGGTGGCGGGTGGCGCGGACGCGCTGTCGGCGGTGGCCGCGGGTGCGGAGTCGGCTCGTGTGGCGGTGGGTGTGGCGAGGGCCGCGGGCAAGGTGGCGTTCGTGTTCCCGGGTCAGGGTTCGCAGTGGCTGGGGATGGGGGCGGAGCTTGCGGAGTCCTCGCCGGTCTTCCGTGCTTCTCTCGATGCTTGCGCTGAGGCTTTGGCCCCGCATGTGGACTGGTCGCTGCACGAAGCGCTGGGGGATGCGGGCCAGTTGGAGCGGGTGGACGTCGTACAGCCCGTTCTGTTCGCGGTGATGGTGTCGCTGGCGGCGCTGTGGCGTTCGTACGGTGTGGAGCCGGACGCGGTGGTGGGTCATAGCCAGGGTGAGATAGCCGCCGCGCATGTGGCGGGAGCGCTGTCCCTGGAGGATGCCGCTCAGGTGGTGGCGCTGCGGAGCAAGGCGATTCTGGCGTTGTCGGGTCAGGGTGGCATGGTGTCGCTGGCGGTGACGGTCGGTCAGGCGCGTGAGCGGCTGGCGCGGTGGGACGGCCGTATCTCGGTCGCCGCCGTCAACGGACCCAGCTCGGTGGTCGTAGCAGGCGACGCCGACGCGCTTGACGAGCTGATGGAGTCCTGCACCGCGGACGACGTACGTGCCCGTCGGGTGCCGGTGGATTATGCGTCGCACTCGCCGCATGTGGAGCGTATTCAGGACGTGTTGGCCGGGGTGTTGGCCGGGATTGAGCCGAAGCCGGCGAGTGTGCCGATGTTGTCGACGGTCACGGGGGAGTGGCTGACCGGGACGGAGGTCGGTGCCGAGTACTGGTATCAGAACCTGCGCAACACCGTACGGTTCGAGGACGCGACGCGGGGTCTGCTCGATCACGGCGTCGGCGTGTTCGTGGAGTGCAGCCCCCACCCCGTACTCACCATCGGCGTGTCCGAGACGGTGGAGGCCACCGGTGGTGACGCCGTCATGGTGGGCACGCTGCGCCGGGACGAGGGTGGACTCGACCGGTTCCTGCTCTCCGCCGCCGAGGCATATGTGGGGGGACTGCCGTTCGACTGGCGGGGCGTGGTGCCCGCCGGGCGGCCCGTGGACCTGCCCACCTACCCCTTCCAGCGCAAGCAGTACTGGCTGGAAGCCCCCCTGGACCTGCGCTTCGAGCACGCTGCCAGTGGTCTTGGCCTGGCGGACGCCGGCCACCCGCTGCTCGGCGCCGCCGTGGACCTCGCCGACGAGCAGGGCCTGGTGTGCACCGGCAGGCTCGGCACGGACACCCACCCGTGGCTCGCCGACCACGCCGTGGCACGGACGACGCTCCTGCCGGGCACCGCCTTCGCGGAGATCGCGCTCGCGGCGGGCGGCAGACTCGGCCTCGACGAGGTGGAGGAACTGGCCCTTGCCGCACCGCTGGTGCTGCCCGAGCGCGGCGGAGTGCGGCTGCGGGTCACGGTCGGCGGCGACGACGGCACCGGCCGACGGGCCCTCAGCATCGACTCCTGCCCGGACGACCCGGCCGCCGGCGCCGACTGGACCCGGCACGCCACCGGCTTCCTCACCACTGCCGCCCCCGCCACCGCCTCCGCCGAACCGGCCGCGCCCACGCAGTGGCCGCCCGCCGGAGCCGAGCCCGTCGACATCGACGGCCTCTACGACGGTCTGGAGGAGGCCGGGTTCGGCTACGGGCCCGCCTTCCAGGGCCTGCGGGCGGCATGGCGCGGTGAGGGCGCCGTGTACGCCGAGATCGCGCTGAACGAGGACCAGCACCGGGACGCCGCGTCGTTCGGGCTCCACCCGGCGCTGCTCGACGCCGCGCTGCACGCCTGCATGCTCGGCGGCCTCGTCGAAGACGCGGGCCGCCCCCGGCTCCCGTTCTCCTTCAACGGGGTCCGGTGGCACGCGACAGGCGCGACAGCGGCGCGGGTACGGCTCACCCCGGGCGGACCCGACGCCGTCACCCTGGAACTGACCGATGTCCAGGGGCATCCCCTGGCGACGGTCGCGTCCCTGGTGCTGCGGCCGATCGCCGCGGACCAGTGGGGTGCGCGCCACCGCGATTCGCTGTTCCGGCTGGAGTGGGTGGCCGCACAGGCCCGTGCGGCCGGCTCCGCTCCCGCCCGCGGTTGCGCGGTCATCGGCCCGGACGATCTGAAGATCGGCGCCGGCCTCGCCGCGGCAGGGATCGCCGTCCAGGAGCACGACGACCTCCAGGCCCTCGCCGAGGCCGGGGTGCCGGAGCTGGTCGTCGTCCCGTGCGCCGAGGACGAGGGACAGCCGGTCGCCGCCGCCCGCACCGCCGCCCTGCGCGCGCTGCGCCTCGCCCAGGAGTGGCTGACCGACGACCGGTTCCTCGGCTCCCGCCTCGTCCTCGTCACCCGCGGGGCCGTCGCGACCGCTCCCGGGGAGGACGTGCCCGGCCTCGCCGACGCGACGGTGTGGGGCCTGATCCGCTCGGCGCAGTCCGAGAACCCCGACCGGTTCGCGCTGGTCGACGTGGACGGAAACGACACCTCCTGGCCCGCACTGACCGCCGCCCTCACCGCCGCCGAACCGCAGTCGGCCGTGCGCACCGGCGACGTCCTGGTGCCGCGCATCGCACGGACCCGGCCCTCCGAGGCGGAGTCCGGGCTCGCGTTCGCGCCCGGCGGCACCGTCCTGGTGACCGGCGCCACCGGCATGATCGGCGGCCTCGTCACCCGGCACCTCGTGACCGAGCACGGCGTACGGCACCTCGTCCTCGCCAGCCGCAGCGGCGCCGCCGCCCCCGGCGCGGAGGACCTGCGTACCGAACTGACCGGACTCGGCGCGCACGTCACGCTCGCCGCCTGCGACGTCACCGACGCCCGAGCGCTGGCACAACTCCTCGACGCCGTGCCCTCGGAGCACCCGCTGACCGGCGTGGTGCACTCGGCGGGCGTCCTGGACGACGCCACGATCAGCTCGCTCACCCCGGAGCAGGTCGACACGGTGTTCCGGCCCAAGGTCGACGCGGCCTGGCATCTGCACGAGCTGACACGCGGCCTCGACCTGTCGGCGTTCGTGCTGTTCTCCTCCGCGGCGGGCATCCTCGGCGGACCGGGGCAGGGCAACTACGCGGCGGCCAACGCCTTCGTCGACGCCCTCACCCACCACCGCAGGGCCTCCGGCCTTCCCGCGACATCGCTGGCGTGGGGGCTGTGGGAGACGGCCAGCGCGATGACCGGTGACATGGGCGAGTCCGACGTGGCGCGGCTGTCCCGCTCCGGGGTCGCGGGCCTGACCCAGGAACAGGGCCTGGCGCTGTTCGACCTCGGCTGCGCGGCCGACGACGCGGTCGTGGTGCCGATGCGGCTCGACCTCGCCGCCCTGCGCGGCGGGCCCGACGACGTGCCCCCGCTGCTGCGCGGCCTGGTGCGCCCGCGGGCCACCAAGGCGCCCGCCGCGAGCGAGGAGCCGTTGGCACAGCGGCTCGCCGGGCTGACCGAGGAGGAGCAGGAGCGTGAACTCCTGCTGCTCGTACGGGACCAGACGGCGGCCGTGCTCGGCTACGCGCCGCAGGAGCTCGACGTCTCCGGCGCCCTGACCCAGCTCGGCCTCGACTCCTTGACGGCGCTGCAACTGCGCAACCGCCTCGCCGGGGCGACGGGGCTTCGCCTGCCCACCACCGTCGTCTTCGACCAGCCCACAGGACCGGCGCTCGCCGGATACCTGAGGCGTGAACTCGCCGCGGGGGCCGGGAACGAAGAGGCCACTACCGCCGTCCTCGCGGTGGAGGACACGCTCACCGGCCTGTACCGGCAGGCCTGCGACCTCGGCCTGTACGAGCAGGGGTGGCAGATGGTGAACGCGGCAGCCCTGGTGCGGCCGGTGTTCGAGACGCCGGAGGAGGTGCCCGCCCTGCCGCCGGTGACGCTCGCGACCGGCCCCGGCACCCCGCTGCTGTGCATCCCGCCGACGATGGCGCCCTCAGGACCGCACTACTTCGGCCGCTTCGCCCCCCTGTTCGCGGGCGAGCGTGACGTGACCGTGCTGCCCAACCCCGGCTTCGCGCCGGGGGAGGCGCTGCCCGCGACCAGGGACGCGGTCGTGCGCTTCCAGGCCGAGGCCGTCAAGAGGCAGGCAGGGGACCGGCCGTTCGTGCTCGTCGGCTACTCGTCGGGCGGATGGCTGGCCAACGCGGTCGCCGCACTGCTCGAACAGCAGGGCAGAGCACCGCAGGCCGTGGTCCTCGTCGACACCTACACCGCGACGACCTCCTTCGAGGGACGCCTTGAGGAGGCGCTCAGGCAGCGCGCGGCCACCAGCGAGGCGTTCGAGCTGATGACCGGCGCCCAACTCACCGGCCAGGGAGGCTACCTGCGCGTCTTCGGCGACTGGGAGCCCGAAGCGATCGACGCGCCGACGCTGTACGTGCACGCCACCTTCCCGCCGGGGGAGTCGCGGGCCCTGCGGACCGAGGACGACTGGCGCCCCCAATGGCCCCTGCCGCACGATGACACCGACGTCCCCGGCGACCACTTCTCGATCATGGACGACCACTCGGAATCGACGGCGCTCGCGGTACGGGCATGGTTGGACGACGGCCGGATCACGGAAGACTCTCCCTGAGCGCGACAAGACAGCAGCCCGCTGAGTACCGACAACCACAGCAGAACGGACGATCAACATGACTGTTACCGACGGCAGCGACCTCTGGCTCCGCCGGTTCCACCCCGCACCGGACGTCCCGGTCCGGCTGGTGTGCTTCCCGCACGCGGGCGGCTCGGCGACCTTCTACTTCCCCGTCTCGGCCGCACTCCAGAGCGACAGTGACGTGACGGCCCTGCAGTACCCCGGCCGACAGGACCGCAGGTCCGAGCCGAACGTGGACGACATCGGCGTACTGGCCGACCGCATCGCGCCCGTCGTGGCGCCGCTGTTCGACCGGCCCGTGGTCTTCTTCGGGCACAGCATGGGCGCGATCATCGCCTTCGAGGTGGCACGCAGGCTGGAGGCGCAGGGGCACACGCCCGCGATGCTGTTCGCCTCCGGCCGGCGCGCACCGTCGACACGACGGGAGGAGAACGTCCACCAGCGCGACGACGACGGGATCGTGGCCGAGATGAAGGCCATGAGCGGCACCGACGCCCAGGTCCTCGGCGACGAGGAACTGCTGCGGATGGTGCTGCCCGCCATCCGCAGCGACTACCGGGCCATCGAGACGTACGGTCCGGTGGACGCCACCCTCGACTGCCCCATCACCGCACTGGTGGGCGACGACGACCCGAAGACGACGGTGCCGGAAGCGGACGCGTGGCGCGCCCACACGACAGCGGCATTCGACATCCGGACGTTCCAGGGGGGCCACTTCTACCTCAGCCCGCGCGCGGCGGAGGTGATCGCACTGATGCGTGAGACGCTGCGCGGCGCGGTGACGGTCGGCTAGAACGGGCACGCGGCCGGGGGTTGGACGAGAGGGCGGTCCAGCCCCCGCTGTGCCGAAGGCGTTCAGCGCGGTTCGCCCACGGCCTCACGCGGTTCGCCCACGACGTCAGATGTAGCCCGCGCGCACCGCATAGGCCACCGCATGGGTGCGGTTGCGCAGTTGGAGGCGGGAGGTCAGATTCTGCAGGACGTTCTTCACCGTCCGTTCGGAGTACGCGAGCTTGTCCGCTATCTGCGCGGTGTCCAGCCCCTCCGCCACCAACTGGAGGACTTCGACCTCACGGGGCGTCAGGCCCATCGTGGGGAGTCCCGCCGGTCCTGGGGCGCCGCTCTTGAGCTGCCCCATCCGGGTGAGAAACGTGCCCAGCAAGTCGGCCGGCAGATCACCGTCGCCCCGGTGGGCCGCGAGTATGGCCCGCAGTAATCGCGCGGGCGTGGCCTCCCGCCGCCACACGATCGAGGTGACGCCGCACCCGGCGACTTCCATCAGGTCGGCCTCCCGCATCCGGTCCACCACCAGGACCGCCCGGACGTCCTCGCCGTGGATGAGCCGGCGCAGGTGCAGCAGAGTCGTCTCGTCCACGGAGCCGGCGACGAGCAGGGCGACCTGGCAGCAGTCCTGGTGACCGGTGTCCACCAACTCGATCTCGGGATACTGGCGGAGCTGGCTGAGCACTCCGGCCCGGGAGATGGGGTCCGATGCGTGAACGGACAACGTCACCCGCTCACTCGTGGGGACACTCTCGACGATCTGCTGCACGAGCTGGAGCTCCTTCTGCTTCTACGAAGGTCAGGGGCTCTCGAGCGCGGCAGACACGAGCGTGCACCGCTACCCCCTTGTTGACCAGGTAATCAGCTACTGCGTTGGTGTCCTAAGAGGCGCGTTGTGTTCCTGATCACCCAGATTGGGGCCACCCGCTCACGTTCCGCTGATGTTCCGCTGATGTCGCCGGAACGCGGGCAGGCTCCCGCCTCGGTGGCGCGCGTTTCCCGCCGCGGTGGCGCGTTTCCCGCGAAGCCTGGTCGGGTACCTCGGTGCCGCGGCATACGCCCGCACCGGAGTGCTGACGCCTCGCACGGGGTGTGCCGCCGACCCGAAGGAGAGGATCAACGTGTTCGCACAGGGCAACAGCCCGGTCCTGGTGGCCGACGCGGGATCGTCGAGCCTGCGGCTGACCGTGTTCGGCGACGACGGCGAGGTCCTCGCCGAACACCGCGGCGACTCCGCGCCCGGCGACGACGCCTCGGGCCCGCTGCGGCGACTGCTGGACGAAGCGCCCGCTCCGACGGCGGTCGGCCATCGCATCGTCCACGGCGGGCCGGAACTGCGCGGCCACACCCTGGTCGACGACGCGGTCCGCGCCCGTCTGGACGAGGTGGCCGACCTCGCGCCCCTGCACGTCCCGCCGGCCCTCACCGTCCTGGACGCGGCCAAAAGCCTGCTGCCCGACGTCCCGCACGTCGCCTGCTTCGACACCGTCTTCCACACCGGGCTGCCCGCCGCGGCACGGGAGTACGCGGTGCCCGCCACCTGGCGAGAGGAGTACCGGCTGCGACGCTACGGCTTCCACGGACTGTCCTACGCATGGGCGCTCGACCGGGCCGCCGAACTCCTCGGCCGCCGCCGCGAACAGCTCCACCTGGTGATCGCGCACCTCGGCGGCGGCTGCTCCGCCTGCGCCGTGCGCGACGGGCGCAGCGTCGACACGACGATGGGGTTCACGCCATTGGAGGGGCTGGTGATGAGCCACCGCAGCGGCAGCGTCGACCCCGGCGCCCTGACCTGGCTCCAGACCCGCCACCATCTGACCGCGAAGGACATCGAGACGGCGCTGAACCGCGAGTCGGGTCTGCTCGCCCTCTCCGGCACCTCGGACGACACACGCGACCTCGTCCGCAGCCGAGCGGCGGGGGACGAGCGCGCCGCGCTCGCCCTGGACGTCTTCACCCACCACTGCCGGCGCGGCATCGCCGCGATGGCCGCCTCCCTGGACCGGCTCGACGCCCTGGTCTTCACGGGGGAGATCGGCGAGGACCAGCCCGAGGTGCGCGAGGAGGTGTGCGCCCGGCTGCCCGCGCTCGGCCTCACCGGCGGCCTGCGCCCACTGGTCGCCGAACGGCCAGAGATCGTCAGCGGGCCCGGCGCGCGGGTCCCGGTCCTCGTCGTGCCCACCGGCGAGGCCCAGCAGGTCGACCGCGAGACCCGGGCCCTCCTGGCCCGCCACTGAGGCCGGAGCCCCGGGCCGCCGCCGCACCTTCGGCGGGAGCTACCCCTCGTACGCGGTCACGTCAGCCACCGAGGCGTTGCCGCCGCAGACCACCAAGCCGAGCCGCGTCTTCTCACCGGTCTTGGCCAGGACGCGGCGGGCGGCCGGGAGGAGGCAGCCGGCCGCGGGCTCGGCCCACACCTTGGCGTGCTCGGCCAGCTCCCGCACACCGGCGTAGGCCTCCGCCTCGGGCACGACGAGCACCTCGTCGACCAAGTCGCGCACCATGGTGTAGGTCAGCGGGGACACGGTGGGCGCGCCGAGGGTGGAGATGCGTGAGTCCACGGTCACCTGTACCGGCCCACCGCTCGCCAGCGCCTGCGACATCGCGTCGGCGCCAGTGGTCTCCACACCCCACACCCGCACACCGGGCCGCAGCACCCGCAGCGCCGCCGCCACCCCGGCGATGAGACCACCGCCGCCGATGGAGACCAGGACGTCCGTCAACTCACCCGCGTCCGCCGCCAGTTCGAGCCCCACGGTGCCCTGCCCGGCGATCACCACCGGGTCGGCGAACGGGTGAAGCAGCGTGAGACCGTCGGCCTCCAGCCGCTCCATGAGCGCGAACGCCTCGGCCATGGTGGGGGTCAACCGGACGTCGGCGCCCGCGGCGCGGGCGGCCTCCACCGAGCGTGCCGGTGCGGTGCGCGGCATCACCACCGTGGCGCGCACCCCCAGGGCGGCCGACATCTCCGCCACGGCGACGCCGTGGTTGCCGCCGGACACCGCGACCACACCGGCCGCGCGCTGCTCGTCGGTCAGCGTGAGCAGCTTGTGGGCGGCGCCCCGCGCCTTGAACGACCCGGTGCGCTGGAGCAGTTCGAGCTTGACCGTGACCGGGACGCCGAGCAGTGCGCTCAGCCCCGGACTGGGCAGGGTGGGAGTGCGCACCACATGACCGGCGATGCGTGCCGCAGCGGTCTCCAACTCCTCGACACCGATCATGGTGCTCCCTCCAGGGTGTGTCGTACGCCGTATCCGTGTGCACGATACGTGGCGGCTCCCGGCGGCCGATGCGCGGAGCACCTCCGCGCGGGGGGAGTTCACCAGCCGGTCAGCAGCAGGTGGTTGACGGTGAGGGCGAGCACGGCCTGGGCGGTCAGCCAGTACCTGCGGGCGGTGGGAGGAAGAAGCGCCGTGGCCGCGAGGAGGAAGGTGGTGAAGGGCAGCCAGATGCGTTCCGTCTCGGCCTTGCTCATGCCGGAGAGGTCGGCGGCGGCAAGCGCCAGCAGGGCGGCAAGGACGAGCGCCACCAGCCGGTCGGCGGCCCCGGCCCGGCCGCTGACCAGACGCCGGACCGCGGCCGGCACGGCCCCCAGGGCCCTGCGGAGACCGGCGACGCAGGCGAGGCCGACGACGAGCACCGTGCAGGCGAGGTTGGCCCAGACGAAGTAGCCGTACGGTCTGATGCCGCCCGCGCCCTGGTAGTAGCGCTCGACCAGCAGGTGGTACGCCTCCCACCAGTCGAAGCCACCGAGAGTGAAGACGAGGGGGGCCACGGCCGCGCCGACCAGCATGAGGGGAAGAGGGCGCGGAGTGCGCGCGATGAGCAGGACAGCGGCGCAGACCACGGCGAAGAGCGTCAGCCCGTACGAGAGGTAGCAGGTCAGGCCGAAGAGGAGCCCGGAGCCGAGCGCCGCGGCGGCGGGGGAGCGGGTCGTGCGTGTCGACGCCAGCGCGAGCAGGGCGATGGTCCAGGCGGTGACCGCGGCGAAGTAGCCGTCCGCGGAGGCGCCGATCCAGATCGCGCCGGGTGCGAGGACGAGGAAGGGCGCGGCCCTGCGGGCGGTCGCCTCGTCGCACAGCGAGCGCAGGGTGATCAGGACGGCGACCACCGCGGTGCTGCCCGCGGTGATGCAGAAGGCACCGGCCCAGGCGCCACCCCCGAGGCCGATCCGGTCCAGGAGGACGAAGGTGAGCGTGGCGCCCGGCGGATGCCCCGCGGTGTGGGCGGGCCAGTGACCCGGCGAGTCGATCAGGATGTGCCGGCTGAAGTCCCGCAGCGTCGCGGGGATGTCCTCGAAGCGGTCGATGACCTGGAGGTATTCGTACTTGGTGGTGAGCCGCCGCGCCACGCCGCGATGCCAGCCGTCGATGAGCGCGAGTGACCAGATCCAGGCCAGGGAAGCGCCCCAGGCGGTCAGCAGCAGCGGCCGCCAGGGGAGCCGGACGGCGAGCGAAGGGGCGTACACGACGACGGCCGCGGCGAGGGTGAGTGCGGCCGGTGTGCCCGGCCCGATGTGCGGTTCCCACGTCGCGTACAGCGGTGGCAGGCCCAGATGGAGGGAGCCGTCGGCGTGCTCGATGCGGGCGCCGACGACGGCGGCGGCGGCGACGAGGAGGGCTCCGCAGCCGGCCGCGGCCAGGTCGCGGCGGCCGCCGGTGCGTTCTGTGGTGATCACGTCCGCACGCTAGGCCGAGACGGGACCGGGGCGGGCCGCTCGCGGCCGGACGTCAGCGTTTCGTCATCAGTTGACGGCCCGCCGGCGGCCGGGCGGCGGCATACGGTCGAGCCATGCCTCCCGCCCCGCGCGTCCCCTCACCGACCCATGCCGGTTTCTGGCGCAGTCCGCTGCGCGGCCCCTGGCTGACCTCGGTCCTCGGCGTCGTCCTGCTGGCCGGTCTGACGGTGCTGTTCGTGACGGGGCTCCTTTCGTACGCCGCGTACAACCCGGACCTGTCGCCGGTCAACGACAAGACGCCGGACAAGGGCCTTCTCGGCTTCTACCTCTTCGCCTGGCCCACCGGCCCGCACTGGCTCTACCGCTTCACCCAGGGCCTGCACGTCACGGTCGGCGTCACGCTGATCCCGGTGCTGCTCGCGAAGCTGTGGTCGGTGATCCCGAAGCTCTTCTCGCTGCCTCCGGCGCGGTCGGCCGGCCACGCACTGGAGCGTCTTTCGCTGCTCCTGCTGGTCGGCGGTGCCCTCTTCGAGTTCGGCACCGGTGTACTCAACGTGCAGCTGGAGTACCTCTTCCCGGGCTCCTTCTATCCGCTGCACTTCTACGGCGCCTGGGTGTTCTTCGCGGCCCTCGTGGCACATGTCGCGCTCCGGCTGCCCACGGCGGTGCGTGTCCTGCGCGAGCAGGGCTTCCGCGCCCGGCTGCGGGACCCGGGGCCCGAGCCGTACGAGGACGGCGGGCTCGCGCCCGCCCGCCCCGCCGAGCCGAGCGTGTCGCGACGCGGGGCGCTCGGCATGGTCGGCGCGGGCTCCGCCGCGCTGTTCGTGACGACGGTGGGCCAGAGCTTCGACGGCCCCTTGCGCCGTCTCGCCCTGCTGGCCCCGCACGGCGGCGCGGACCCGGGAAGCGGACCGAACGGGTTCCAGATCAACAAGACGGCCGCGAAGGCGGGGATCGCACCGGCCGACACGGGCAAGGCATGGCGGCTGGTCATCGAAGGACCCGGCGGCGTCGTACATCTCTCGCGGGAGGAACTGTCGCGGATGTCCCTGTCCAGCGCGGCGCTGCCCATCGCGTGCGTGGAGGGCTGGTCGACGTCGGATCAGTGGTGGCGCGGGGTGCGGCTGCGGGACCTCGCCGCCGTGGCCGGATGCGACGAGGACGCGCTGCCCGGCGTGTTCGTCGAATCCCTGCAACGGCACGGCGCGTTCCGCAGGGCCGCGCTCCGCGACAACCAGGTACGCGACCCACGCTCCCTGCTCGCCCTCCAGGTCAACGGCGAAGACCTGTCGCCGGACCACGGCTACCCGGCACGGATCATCGTCCCGGCTGCCCCCGGCGTGCTCAACACCAAATGGGTGTCCCGGCTGACCTTCGGAGGAGTGCGATGAGCGCGCGCCGGGCCGGTGCCCCCGCACGCCGGTTGCGCCGGTGGTACGGGGAGGGGCTGCCGCAGTTCCTCGTGCTGCTCGCCTCGTTCACGGTGGCGGGCTATGCGGGGGTGCGCCTTCTGAGCGGTGGTGAGTGGCTGTCCGTCGTCCTCTGGTTCGTCGGCGCGGCCCTGGTGCACGACCTGCTGTTCGTGCCGCTGTACGCGGCGGCCGACCGTGTTCTGCGGGCCGCCGCGCGACGCGGGGGCCGGCGGCCGTGGCTCGCCTTCGTCCGCGTACCGGCCTTCGTGTCGGGGCTGTTGCTGCTGGTCTGGTTCCCGCTGATCACCGGGCAGGCCGAGCGCTACGGACCCACGACGGGGCTGCCCGCCGGCGCGTTCCTCACCCACTGGCTGCTCATCACGGTCGCGCTGTTCGCGGCAGCCGCCCTGTGGTGGGCGCTCCGTGGGGTGCGGGGGCGTCGCAGCGCCAGGAAACAACGGCCCTCCGACATCCACTGATCGGCCGGGCGCCAGCCGCCCGACCGGGCATGGCGCAGGAGCGCCGAGACCCCGAGCCGGGACCAGGGGAAGGATTCGCCCGGCGAGCCGCGCCCGTCGTCCACGCACACCTCGACACGCTCGTCGACGTCCACCGGCGCGGCCTCGGCTATCAACAGGCCGCCGGGGGCAAGGAGTTCGGCCACGCGCGCGAGGAGCGCGGCGGGATCGCCCCCGATGCCCACGTTCCCGTCGATGAGCAGCGCGGTGCCCCAGTGCCCGTCGTCCGGCAGCGGGTCGAAGACGGAGCCGAGCACTGCCGCGCCACCCGAGCGGCGTGTGCGGTCGACGGCCGCCTCGCTGATGTCGACGCCGAGGGCCCGGTCGCCACGGGCCGCGAGAGCGGCGACCAGACGGCCGGGACCGCAGCCGATGTCGATGACGCTGCCCTCGCAGCGGTGCAGTGCGGAGAGGTCCGCGGGGCCGGGCACGGCACACCAGCGTTCGACGTCCAGCGGCAGCAGCCAGCCGTCACCGCGGCGCAGGAACAGGGGGCCGCGGCCCTCGCGCAGGGCGTCGGCGTACGGATCGGCTCGCCATGCGGTGGCCCCGGGTGGGGCGGTGGATGCGAGGGCGTCCGACACGGTGGTGTTCATCGGCGGCCCTCCACGCAGTGGCCCGAAGCCTCGGCGAGGCGGGTGAGCGTGGCGGCGAAGCGGGTACGGGGCGCGGCGGCGGCGACCAGGCCGGCGTCGGCCGCGGTGTCGACGTCACGCAGCGGGGGCAGATCGCGCACCCGCATCCCGGCACCGGTCAGCCGGGCCCGTTGCAGGGCTCCGGTGTCCGCCCTCGACATGGGGACGCCGCGCACCAGCTCGGGGTCGGGCTCGGCCAGAGCGAGTGCCCAGAAGCCGCCGTCGACGGCAGGGCCGAACCAGGCGTCGCTGTCCCGCCAGGCGTCGGGGCCGAGCGCCGGGGCGAGGAGCGCGGTGGTGAGCTGGGGGGTGTCCATGCCGACGAGGAGAGCCGGACCGCTGCATGCGGCGAAGGCGGCGGCGAGCCGTTCGTCCAGGCTTCCGGCGCACTGGGGGAGCACCTCGAAGCCGGGCGGCAGCCAGGGACCCGGCCGCCCGTCGAGCACCAGGACGCGGCGGCGTGCGGGCGCAGCCCGCACCGTGTCCAGGGTGTCGGCAAGGGCGGCGGCGGCCAGTTCGGCCGCCTCCTCGGGGGTGTACGGCGGGGTGAGACGGGTCTTGACCCGCCCCGGCACAGGCTCCTTGGCGATGACGAGCACAGTGGTGTCCGAGGTCATCACGCGTCCTCCGCCCGGCTCGCAACCGAGGCCCGTGGCGGCTCGGCGAGCACCGCTCTCATGTCCCGCACCGCGTGCCACGTTCCCCGCCACGTACCGGTGACCTTCGACTTCCCGGCGCGCGGCAGATAGGGGACGTCGCGCTCCTCGATCCGCCAGCCCGCGTCGGCCGCCCGCACCACCATCTGCAAGGGGTAACCGCTGCGCCGGTCCGTCAGATCGAGCCCGAGCAGGGCCTCGCGCCGGACCGCCCGCATCGGGCCGAGGTCGTGCAGACGTACACCGGTGCGGCGCCGCACCATCCGGGCCAGCGCCACGTTGCCCGCGCGTGCGTGCGCGGGCCAGGCGTCGTGCCGCTGGGGGCGCCGCCGCCCGAGGACCAGATCGGCGGCCCCGCCGGCCACATCACGTACGAAAGGCCGCAGCAACCCGGGATCGAGTGAGGCGTCGCAGTCGCAGAAGCACACGATGTCGGCGTCGGACGCCATGAGTCCGGCATGGCACGCGGCTCCGAAACCGCGCCGCGACTCATGGACGACGGTCGCGCCGAGGGAGCGGGCGAGGTGCGCCGAGCCGTCGGTGGACCCGTTGTCGACGACGACGGCCCGCCAGCCCGCGGGGATGCGTTCCAGGACCCACGGCAGGGCGGCGGCCTCGTCGAGGCAGGGCAGGACGACATCGACCCGGGTGGCGCGTCCGTCGGGCGCGGCGGGTTCCGTCGGGGGAGAGAGGGGCATGGCGTTCACCCTACGAAGAGAAAGAGGGCATAACGGACTTGCAGTCCTTACGAAACGGGGACGTCAGCGGCCGGGACACCTCCGCAAGGTCCGCGCGCCGCACGGCGGATGCGAGGCTGGCCGCATGCAGCCACCACCGCAGGAACGCGACCCCGGCACGCTCCGGGTGCTCGTCGTGGACGACGACCCGACCGTCGCCGAAGTCGTCGCGGGCTACCTCGAACGCGCGGGCCACGCCGTCGACCGCGTCGAGGACGGCCCCGCGGCGCTGGCGTGCGCGACCGAACGCCGGCCGGACCTGGTCGTCCTCGATCTGATGCTGCCCGGCATGGACGGCCTGGAGGTGTGCCGCCGGCTGCGTGCCGAGCGGCCGGTGCCGGTCATCATGCTCACGGCCCGGGGCGACGAGGACGACCGCATCTTCGGCCTCGAGGTGGGCGCCGACGACTACGTCACCAAACCGTTCAGCCCCCGCGAGCTGGTCCTGCGGGTGGAATCGGTACTGCGGCGCAGCCGGGCTTCGGAGCCCCGGCGCCCCACCGCACCACTGCGGGCGGCCGGCATCACCGCGGACGTGGCGGCGCGGCGCGCCACCAAGGCCGGAACGGTGCTCGCGCTGACCGTCCGCGAGTTCGACCTCCTCGCCTTCTTCCTGCGCCACCCCGGCCGGGCGTTCACCCGCGAGGAACTGATGCGCGAGGTGTGGGGGTGGGAGTTCGGTGACCTGTCGACCGTCACGGTCCACATCCGCCGGCTGCGCGGCAAGGTCGAGGACGACCCCGCAAGACCCCGGCTCATCCAGACGGTGTGGGGCGTGGGCTACCGGTTCGACGTGCCGGACGACCCGCACCCCGACCACCCGCGACCGCCGCTAACCGAAGGCTGACCCCGTGCAGGACATCCTCCTCATCGCCCTGTTCGCCTTCCTGGGGGCCGCGGCCGCCGGGCTCCTGGGAGCGCTGGCCCTGCGCCGGCTGCGGCACCGCTCCCTGGTGGTGGCGATGACCGTCGTCGCCTCGGTGGCGATCCTCGCCATGCTCGCCGGGACCCTCTCGGTGGCCTGGGAGATGTTCCTCTCGCCCCACGACCTGAAGGTGGTCACCATCGTGGTGGCCATGGCCGCCGTGGTCTCGCTGGCCACCGCGCTGCTGCTCGGCCGCTGGGTGGTCGCCCGCAGCAAGGCCCTGACCCTGGCGGCCCGGACCTTCGGCGACGGCGGCACCTTCGCCGCCCCGCCCGAACGCGTCAACGCGGAACTGGCGGAACTGACACGCGAGTTGCAGTCCACCAGCACCCGACTCGCCGAGTCCCGCGAGCGCGAGCGAGCTTTGGAGAGGTCACGACGGGAACTTGTCGCCTGGATCTCGCACGATCTGCGCACCCCGCTCGCCGGACTGCGCGCCATGTCCGAGGCGCTGGAGGACGGCATGGCCGCCGAGCCCGACCGCTATCTGCGGCAGATCCGCACCGAGGTCGAGCGCCTGAACTCCATGGTGGGAGACCTCTTCGAACTCTCCCGCATCCACGCCGGCGCGCTGGCCCTGACGAGGTCCCGCATCTCCGTCTACGACCTGGTCGGCGACGCCCTCGCGGGCGCCGACCCGCTCGCCCGCGAACACGGCGTACGTCTCGTCGGAGACGGCGTGGAAGCCGTCCCCGTCGAGGTGGACGGCAAGGAGATGAGCCGCGTCCTGGGCAACCTGCTGATCAACGCGATCCGCCGTACCCCGGCCGACGGAACCGTCGCCGTGGCCGCGCAGCGCTCACCGGACGGCGTGACCCTGACCGTGACCGACGGCTGCGGCGGCATTCCGGAGGAGGACCTGACCCGCGTCTTCGACACCGGCTGGCGCGGCAGCCACGCCCGCACCCCGCCGGCGGGCGCCGGTCTCGGCCTCGCGATCGTGCGCGGCATCGTCGAGGCGCACCAGGGCCGCGCCGCCGTCCGCAACGTGTCCGGCGGCTGCTGCTTCGAGGTCACGCTGCCCGCGGCGCAGCCCTGACCCGCGTGCCCACGCGGGGGTGCCGGGAGTCACCCTCGAAGCGGCGCTTCGGCGAACTCGGCCATCCCCTCCGCGAATCCCACCTCGGCCCGCCACCCCAGCTCGGCCCGCAGCCGCCCCGAGTCCGCGGTGACATGCCGTACGTCACCCAGCCGGTAGGCCCCGGTCACGACCGGCGCCGGCCCGCCGAAGGCCCCCGCCAGCTCCCGGGCCATCTCCCCGACGGTGTGCGGTTCGCCGCTGCCGGTGTTGTACGCCATGAATGTCTCCGCACCCCGCGCGCGGACCGCGTCCAGGGCCACCGCGTTGGCCGCCGCCACATCCCGTACGTGCACGAAGTCCCGCCGCTGGCAGCCGTCCTCGAAGACCTGTGGCGCCTCACCCCGCTCCAGGGCGGAGCGGAAGAACGAGGCCACCCCCGCATAGGGAGTGTCGCGCGGCATGCCCGGCCCGTACACGTTGTGGTAGCGCAGGGACACCGCCTTGCCCCCGGTGGCCCGTGCCCAGGACGCGGCCAGGTGCTCCTGGGCGAGCTTCGTCGTGGCGTAGACGTTGCGCGGATCGACGGGCGCGTCCTCACCCACCAGGCCCGGCCGCAGCCGCGCCCCGCACTCGGGACACGCGGGCTCGAACCGCCCGGCGTCGAGGTCGGCCACGGTCCGCGGGCCCGGCCGCACGACCCCGTGCCGAGCGCACTCGTAACGCCCCTCGCCGTACACCACCATCGACCCCGCGAGCGTCAGGTGCCGTACCCCGGCATCGGCCATCCCGGCGAGCAGCACGGCCGTGCCGAGACCGTTGGAGCCGACGTAGTCGGGCGCGTCCGCGAAGCCGCTGCCGAGACCGACCATCGCCGCCTGGTGACAGACCGCGTCCACGCCGCGCAGCGCCGCCGCGACCGAGTCCCGGTCCCGGACGTCCGCGACGACCCACCGCTGGCCCTCGGGCGGCGTCGGCGGCACGGTGTGCGCGGAGGCCGACAGGGAGTCGAGCACCACCACGTCGTGTCCGCGCTCCGCGAGGGTCTCGACGATGTGCGATCCGATGAACCCGGCCCCGCCGGTGACAAGTACGCGCATGCGGGCCACGTTAGGCCCGCCGCGTCCGCGTGCCGCCGCTCGGCGTGCATACGTCACGGCTCCGTAAGAACCAGGGGACGCGCCGCGGCACAGGCCGCTGCCTGGGTGTGGCGCACCCAGGCAGCACACGTCCTGGTGGGCGGCCTTCGGTATGCCCAGACTCGGTGCTCCGACGACGACGTGCCGTATCGACGACGTCCTTCACCGAGAGGAACAACAGGCATGACAGACACAGGCAAGGTCGTGGCGATCACCGGAGCGAGCAGCGGGATCGGCGAGGCGACCGCCCGCCGGCTCGCCGCCGACGGCCACCGCCTGCTCCTCGGCGCGCGGCGTACCGGCCATCTCGACGCGCTGGCCGGCGAGATCACCGCCGCGGGCGGCACCGCGGCGTTCCAGCGACTCGACGTCACGGAGGCCGCCGATGTCCGGGCCTTCGTGGCCGCCGCCCGTGAGCGCTACGGCCGCCTTGACGTGGTCGTCAACAACGCCGGTGTGATGCCGCTTTCACCGATGGCGGCGCTGAAGACCGACGAGTGGGACCGCATGATCGACGTGAACGTGCGGGGAGTCCTGCACGGGATCGCCGCCGCTCTGCCCGTGATGCGCGCCTAGGGCGGCGGGCACTTCGTGAACATCGCCTCCGTCGGCGCCTACGAGATCTCTCCCACCGCCGCCGTCTACTGCGCCACCAAGTTCGCCGTCCGCGCGATCTCCGAAGGGCTGCGCCAGGAGTCCGACGGGGACATCAGGGTCACCCTGGTCTCCCCGGGTGTGACCGAGTCCGAACTCGCCGACAGCATCTCCGACCCCGCTGCCAGGGAGGCCATGAAGACCTACCGTGCGGTGGCACTGCCCGCCTCCGCCATCGCGGAGGCCATCGCGTACGCCCTGTCGCAGCCTCCACAGGTCGACGTCAACGAAATCGTCGTCCGTCCGGCCGCCAGTGCGCAATGACCGCCGCGGGAAAGGGGCGCCGGGGCTTCGGTCGTGATTTCAACGACAACCGTTATTCCAGTTCAGCTCACCTCGGACACGGTGTGTGCCCTACGCTTCGCAGGTCAGCCCTGGCGTGAAAATGGGAATATCGAAGGAGCGCCCGAATGGTGCAACGAGGCGACGCGACGGATCTGGTGGGGCTCCTGACGGTAAAGGGTCAGGATTTGGCTGCGGGGTGGGTCCGGGAGGTCGCGGGAACCCTCGGTGGCCGTATCAGCTCGGCCGAACTGGAGCGCGAGCTGCGGGAGTTGTACGACGCCCTGGTGGACGCGCTGCGTCATGGGGCCGGCGACGTCCACTCGGAACACATGTCCGAAATTCGTGCGCTGTTGACAGAACTTTCGAGAAATCGGGCGCGGCAGGGATTCTCGCCCAGCGAGACCGCGATCAGTGTTTTCGCGCTCAAGCAGGTTCTCGACCCTCTTCTCCGGAACGGCTCGACCGAAGAGATCAACGCCTATCTGGAGTTGGCCCGGATCCTGGACGGTCTGGGACTGTTCGCGATCGAGACCTATACACACGCCCGGGACGAACTCATCACCGCCCAGGCGGAGCAGCTCCTGGAGCTGTCCACGCCGGTGGTGCGGCTGTGGGACGGGGTCATCGCGGTGCCGCTGGTCGGCACGCTGGACTCGGCGCGGACGCAAGTGGTGATGGAGAAGCTCCTGCAAGCCCTGGTGGAGACCGGGTCCGACCAGGCGATCATCGACATCACCGGGGTTCCGGCGGTGGACACGCAGGTCGCCCAGCACCTGCTCAAGACCATCGTCGCCGCGCGGCTGATGGGCGCCGAGTGCACGGTCTCCGGCATCAGCCCGCAGATCGCGCAGACCATCGTCGCGCTCGGCATCGAGTTCGACGGCATCGTGACGAAGGCCAGCCTTGCCGACGCCCTCAAACTGGCGCTGCGCAGGACCGGCGTCGACATGGTCGCCCACCAGGGCGCCAAGCGATGAGCGATCGCATTCCGATCCTGCGGATCGGTGAGACGCTGGTGGTGTCCGTCCAGTTCGACCTGGAGGACCAGATGGTGCTGAACCTCCAGGAGGACCTGGCCGAGCAGATCGTGGCCAAGTCCGCCCAGGGGGTGGTCATCGACATCAGCGCCCTGGAGATCGTCGATTCGTTCGTGGGGCGCATGCTGGCGACGGTGGCCGCCATCTCGCGCGTACTCGATGCCAGGACAGTGGTGGTCGGCATGCGCCCGGCGGTGGCCATCACGCTGGTGGAGCTGGGTCTCTCGCTCGGCGGCGTCAGCACTGCCCTGGACCTGGAGAAGGGGCTGGCGCAACTGCGCCGGTCGGCCAGTCCGGCCTCGCGGTGACAGCGCCCTGGGCGGCGGGGGCGGCTCCGCAGGTTTCCGCGGTGTCGCGCAGCGGTGATCTCGTGCACATCCGGCAGACCATCCGTGCGCTGTCCCAGCGCTGCCACCTGTCACTCGTCGACCAGACGAAGATGATCACCGCCGCGAGTGAACTGGCACGCAACACGCTGGTTCACGGCGGTGGCGGCACGGTCACCTGCGGACTGGTCGACACGGACTCGAAGCGCGGGGTGGCCGCCGTCTTCGAGGACTCCGGTCCCGGCATCGCCGACATCGAGCAGGCGATGACGGACGGCTGGACCTCGGGCGGCGGCCTCGGCCTCGGGCTCAGCGGAGCCAGGCGCCTCGTCGATGCCTTCCGGCTCGACTCCACGCCGGGCAAGGGCACGACCGTGACCATCATCAAGTGGGTGCGGTGAGCACTGCCGTCACCTTCGATCACGAGGATGTGGCGTGGTTCCGGGACGGCGCCTCACTGGCCGTGGCGGCCCGGGGCGCGGCCGCCACGCTCGCCAGGCGGCTGGGGCTCAGCAGCCACCGGTCCGCCGAGGTCGCCCTCGCCGTCACCGAGGCCGCAACGAACCTGCAGAGGCACGCCGTGGACGGCGCGCTGCTGCTGCGCGTGGTGCGATCCGGGCCACGGGCCGGCGTCGAGTTCCTCACCGTCGACTCGGGGCCCGGAATGACGGACGTGCCCGCCGCCCTGGTCGACGGGGCGTCCAGCGCGGGCACCCTGGGCATCGGTCTCGGCGCGGTCTCCCGCCTGGCTGACACCTTCGACCTGCATTCCGTCCCAGGTCGCGGAACGGTCATGATGGCGCAGTTCTGGCCGCGCAACGCCAACGGCACAGCCGCCGTCGCCTCCCCCGCCATCTCCCCGTTCGCGGGCGTGACCCGGCCCATCAGCGGCGAGACCGTGTGCGGTGACGCATGGGCCGTGCGCAGAGTGGAGGCCAACACCGCCGGGCAGCGCCCCGCGGTCCTGGCCATGCTGTGCGACGGTCTGGGCCACGGGCCCCTGGCGGCACGCGCGAGCCAGGCGGCGGTCCAGGCGTTCCACGCCACGCGCGACCTCAGCCCGAAGGGCGTCATCGACGCGGTCCACCTCGCCCTGCGGCACACCCGTGGCGGGGCGGTCGCCGTCGCCCGGATCGACCCCCGCCGGCACCGGCTGGAGTACTGCGGCATCGGGAACGTCAGCGGATTCCTGGTCGACGACGACGGCCGCAAGGCCCTGCTGTCCGCCCCCGGAATCGTCGGCGAGCACATGCGGCGGCTGCGGACGTTCGAAGAACCCCTTCCCGCGCACGGCGCGTTGGTGATGCACTCGGACGGGCTGACCGAGCGCTGGGACCACAAGAGCCTGCCAGGGTGGCTGAGCCATTCACCACTGGTCATGGCCGGACAGCTACTGCGCGAAGCAGCGGTACGGAGGGACGACGCCAGCGTCGTCGTGATCAAGGAGGCATGGTGAGCAGCAAGGGGCGGCATGAGTGTGACGTGTGAATCGAGCTCTCCCGGGGGCGGCGCCCCCCGCGGTGCTCGCGCCTCCGCCACCGAGGCGGCCGACCCGGTGGCACGCTTCGCCCTGGCGTCGGCTCAGCATGTGTTCGGGCTGCGGCGCCGGGCACAACAGGCCGCGGCGGCAGTGGCCCTGGACAAGCAGGACCAAGTGCGTCTGGCGACCGCGCTGAGCGAACTCGGACGCGACCGGCTCAGTTGCAGCGGCCTTGAGGTCTCCTTCAGCCTGGCCCCACCGGGCTTGCCGACGTCCCTGCTCATCACCCTCACCTGGCGCAGCGGCCCGCCCCCCGCACAGGACACCCTCAACCTCGCGGGCAGGCTCGTGCGCGTCGACTACCGGACAGGGTCGGCCAGCGAGCGCATCGTGATCACGCAGCCGCTCCCCGCGGAACGCGTCGACGCGGCCGAACAGCACGCCCGCCTGGCCGAGGTCTTCGAGGACGGCACGCAGCTCACCGAAGCCGACGACCTGCGCGCCCAGACACGGGACCTGATCGCCACCCTGGAGGAGACCCGCGCCCAGCGCGAGGAACTGCGCCGGCTCAACGAAGAGCTGGAGGAGACCAACCGGGGCGTGCTCGCCCTGTACTCCGAGCTGACACAGGAGCTCGAAGCGACCAACAGCGGTGTCCTCGCCCTGCACACCGAGCTGGAGGACAAGCGGCACCAGCTGTTGCAGGCCAGTGAGGCCAAGACCCGGTTCTGGACGAACGTCAGCCATGAACTGCGCACCCCCGTCAACGCCGTGGTCGCTCTATCCACCCTGCTGCTGGCCCCCAGTTCCCCTCCTCTCACCCACGAGCAGTACGAACAGGTCGAGCTCATCTCCTCCTCAGGCCACACACTGCTGGCCCTGGTCAGCGACCTGCTGGACGTCGCGAAGGCCGAGGCTGGGCACCTCGAGATCAATCCGCGGCGAGTGGATCTGCGCCTGCTGGTCGGCCACCTCAGCAGTGTCGTCCTCAGCAGCCACGGCCACGACGAGGTCACTCTCCGCACGCCGTGTCCGAAAGAGCAGCCGGTCCTGGTCACCGACGAGACGCTGCTCGTGCGTATTCTGCGCAACCTCCTGGTCAACGCCCTGAAATTCACCGAGCGAGGCGAAGTGCGCCTGGACATCGCTGTCGCCCGCGACTCATCGGCCCCCGCCGTGACCTTCACCGTCACCGACACGGGAATCGGCATCCCGGAAGAGGAACTCGGCCGCGTCTTCGAGGCGTTCTACCAGGTCCGCGGCGCTCACCAGCAGGGCAGGCCCGGCACAGGCCTTGGCCTGCCCTATGCCCGCACACTCACCGAACTGCTCGGCGGCACCCTGACGCTCACCAGCACCGAGAACGTCGGCACCCGGGTGCAGGTATGCCTGCCGGACCTCAGCCACGAACACGCGAAGGAACGCGGTGACCAAGGGGCCGGCCGTGACCGATGAAGCCCAGGCAGACCTGCCCGCGACCGTCCTGGTCATCGAGGACAGCGAGACCAACCGCTACGTCCTCACCAGCTGGCTGAAGCGCGCCGGGCACACCGTCATCAGCGTCGGCACGGGCGAACAGGGCCTTCGCCGACTGCGCACCGCGGCGGACGGGCTCCCCGACATCGCGATCATCGACGTACGGCTCCCCGACATGAGCGGCTTCGAGGTCAGCGAACGCGTCAAGCACAGCCCGCACACGGCCCATCTGCCGATCATCCAGATCTCCGCCGCCGCCATCAGCCCCGCCGATCACGCGGAAGGACTCAGACGCGGCGCGGACGCCTACCTCAACCAGCCCATCGACCCCGGCGAACTGCTCGCCACCGTCACCGCCACCCTGCGCTACGCCCGGGCCCGCCAACGCGCCGAACGGCTGGCCCAACGCCTCATAACGCTGAACCAGGCGACCCTGGACGTCTACAGCGCCGTCGGCTTCCACTCCTTCGCCACGGCGGCCACCGGCGGCGCGGCCGCCGTCCTCGCGGGCCCGGCCAGCGCGGTGTTCCTCTCACCGCAGGCACAAGCCGTCCACAGCATGATCGACGACGCGCAGAGCCCCGTACGCATCCATGCGGCCCACTCCGGCCTGCTGCGACAACTGTCGGCCCACAGCCTGAACCAGGCCACCGGAGTCACCATCGTCCGCATTCCGCACCGGCAGTGGCGAGCCCTGCTGCCGGGCGACCACCTGTCCGGCGACGTCGCCCTCAGCGTCTCCCGCACCAAACGCGGCCGGCCCCCCGTCTGCCTGGCCGTCCCCGCCGGAGCACTGCACAACACCGATGACGAACAGCTCCTTCAGCAACTCACCAACGCCAGCGCCCTGGCCCTCGAAGCCCTGCGGACCTACAACGAGGAGCACGCCCTGGGCCTGGCCCTGCAACGCTCCCTCCTGCCCAGCGCGCTTCCGGCCGTACCGGGCGTCGCGCTGGCCTTCCGCTACCTCCCGGCCTCCGAACACGCGGAGATCGGCGGCGACTTCTACGAAGCGGTGCGGACGCCCGACGGGCTGCTGCTCGCCATCGGAGACGTGGTCGGGCACTCGGTGCGGGCCGCGACCGTCATGGGAGAGGTACGCCACGCACTACGGGCCTACGCCATCGAAGGCCACCCTCCGCATCACATCCTGGAATGCCTGGAAAGGCTCCTGGCCCAGTCCCAGCCCGGCATCACCGTCAGCCTCTGCCTCGTCCTGGTCGAACCGGACAGGCGCCGTCTGCACATCGCCAACGCGGGCCACATCCCCCCACTGGTCATCGACCCGCAGCAGGGGCCACGCTTCCACTACGCACACGGCCCGCTGATCGGTCTACGGCTCCCGCACCCCGAGCCCGCGCTCCTCGACATCCCGCCCGGCACGCGCCTGATGCTGGTGACGGACGGTCTCGTCGAGATACGAGCCATCCACCTGGACGTCACCCTTGCCGAGTTCCGCGAGGCCGTCGCCCATGGCCCGGAGGATCTGGAGGAGATGTGTGACCTGCTCCTGGGTCGTTTCGGCCAGGACAAGGACGACGACATCGCGTTGATCACGGCTCTGTTCACCTGAACCCGGTCTGTCACCCGTATCCGGTCTGCTCACCCGGGTCCGCCAGAGGCACACGGGCGGTGATGCGCTTGCCGACGACTTCCTTCTGGACGCTGAGATGCCGGGCGATCCGCATGACGATCTCCAGGCCGTGCCGGCCGATCCTGCCGGGGTCGGCGTCGTGGGCCGTGGGGAGATCGGTGTCGCTGTCCCACACGACCACCTCCACCATGTCTCCGACGATACGCAGATCCATCAGCACAGGGCCGGGGGCGTACTTGCGCGCGTTGGTCACCAGCTCACTGACGACGAGCTGCGTCAGATCCACCGCGCGGGCAGAAACGACTACGCCACAGGAGGTACGGGCCCGGGCGAGAAAGGCGGCCGCGAGGTGGCGGGCCTCGGCGATACAGCCGTCGTCCCCCTCCAGGGCATGGCTGGCCCGGATCGGGGTGTCGTCCTCGGCGGAACTGTCACCGTCGCCGTCACTGCCGATGCGCATACGCATCCCTCACTTCCCCCCGTTTACGCGGGGCGCGTACCCGGCCTGCTGCCACGTATGTGCGGTGCCGCCTCGGGACGGCCGTGTTCGGGCGTCGCTGCCCCGACAGATGAGGCAGAATCATTCGTATAGGCCGATTCGGGAAATCCTAGGTGCAGTTGAGGACACGGTGACCAGCATTCAGGGCAGGAAGTGGCCCGAACGGCTGTCCATCGAGCGGCAGATGATCGACGGCATCCGTGTCGTCACGCTGGTCGGCGAGATCGACGTCGACACCGCGGAGGCCGTCCGCGACGCGTTGCTGGTGCTCGACGCGGGAGGCCTTGCCTGCGTCGTGGCGGACCTCAGCGCGGTCACCTACCTGGACTCCAGCGGCACCAACGTCTTCGTCGCCGCCCACCGGATCATGAACGAGGTCGGCGGCTGGCTGCGCATCGCCGGCGCCCAGGACTCCGTACAGCGGGTCATCGAACTCATCGGCCTCGACCTGGCCGTCGACTGCCACCCCACCCTTCAGCAGGCTCTGGCGGCGTAGGCAGACCGGCCCGACCATCCGGTCCCGCGGTTCTCGTCCTAGCCTGAGGTGGTGACCAGTGATGTGCCGACGAACCCCCGCACCAGTCTCTCCCGTGTGCTCGACGACTTCAGCCCCGCCCTGCTCGACCTTGTGGAGGGCAGCCCCGAGCTGACCGACGAGGTCGGCGGAGTCGTCATCCATGACCCGGGCGACGAGATCGCCTACCCCCCGCGCGCCATCGTGCTGGGAGTCGGCGTCTACGGCACGGAGGGCATCGCCCGGCTCATGCGCGAAGTCGGCGAGCACGGCGCGGCGGCCCTGGTGGTACGCGGCCCGGTGGAGCGGGACGAGACGCTGGGCGCGGCGTCGGCGGCCTCGGGGGTGGCCCTGATCAGCCTGACGCAGGGCGCGTCGTGGTCACAGCTGACGGAGCTCCTGCGGACGCTGCTCACCGAGGGTGACGTAGGGGACGCGGGCGTGGAGACGCTCGGGGGAGTCCCCTCCGGTGATCTGTTCGCACTGGCCAACGCCGTCGCGACGCTGCTGGACGCGCCGATCACGATCGAGGACCGCCGCCAGCGCATCCTGGCCTTCTCCGGCCGCCAGGACGAGGCGGACCAGTCGCGCGTCGCCACGATCCTGGCCCGCCAGGTACCGGACGCGTACCTGCGCATCCTCGACAGCCGCGGCGTCTTCAACGAGCTGTACCGCAGCGACCGCCCCGTGCGCATCGCCCCCGCGACCATCGAGGAGGGGGAGACGGCCATCCCGCGGGTCGCCGTCGCGGTGCGTGCCGGGGACGAGTTCCTCGGCTCGGTCTGGGCGGCGGTCGAGGAACCGCTGACCCCCGACCGTGAGCAGGCCTTCCAGGACGCGGCGAAGCTTGTCGCGCTGCACCTGCTGCGCCACCGGGCGGGCGCCGACGCGCGGAACCGGCTGCGGGCCGACCTCGTCAGCACGGTGCTCGAGGGCGGCGCCGGGGCGGTGGACGCCCTGGACCGTCTTGGCCTCGTGAAGGCGCCCACGGTGGTGATGGCCATGGGCCTCACAGGGGAGAAGGGCGACCACGCTCAGCTGGCGGCGGAACGGCAGCGGCTGACCAGCGCCCTGGGCATCCACCTCAACGCGGTGCAGCCACGGTCGGCTCTCGCCCTGCTGGGCGACGTGACGTACGCCATCGTCCCGGTGCCGGCGGACCCGACGGCCGGCCGTGAGCGCGCGGTGCAGATCGCGGCCCACTTCGTGGAGCGCGCGGGCAAGCGTTCCCCGGTGGTGATCGGCATCGGGTCGGTGGCGACCGACCCGTCGGCGCTGGGCCCCTCACGGACCCGGGCGGACCGGGCCCTGCGCGTGCTGACCAGTGGCGAGAGCGGCAGGCGGGTGGCCTCGATCGCCGACGTGTACGTCGACGCGCTGCTGCTTGACCTGCGCGACCTGGCGGCCGTCCAGGGCGATGAGCTGCTCAGCCCGGTGGCCCGGCTGGTGGAGTACGACGCCAGGCACCGCTCGCACCTGGTCGAGACGCTTCGCGCGTGGCTGGACGCCTTCGGTGACGTCGTCGCCGCGTCGGACAGTGTGTTCGTCCCCCCCAACACCTTCCGCTACCGCATCCGGCGGGTCGCCGAGGTCGCGCAGGCCGATCTGCGGGATCCGTCGGTACGTTTCGCCCTCATGCTGCAACTGCGGCTGATGCGTCCCGCGGAAACGGCCTGACGGCAGGGTCGGGGACGAGGTCAGGGACAGGGTCGGGGACGGGGTCGGGGCATAATACTTTGCTGGCCGATGGCCGACGATGCCCCCCTGTCAGACCAGGTCCGCCGCGCGGCATGTTTGCATGTGTCCATGATCATTAGCTCAGAGCAAACAGCAACGCCGCAGACATACGTGGACCGCGTCCTGGAGCGCTGGCACGAGGACGAGGACGCCGAGGCGCTCGTCCAAGGTGCGCAGCGGCTGACCCGGGGCGAGGCCCGGCGGCGGCTGTTCCGTTTGGGGCACGCGCTGCGCAGGCAGGGGCTCGCGCCCGGCGACGGAGTGGGGCTCTTTCTGGCCAATCGCGTGGACTCCGTCCTGGTGCAGCTCGCGGTCCACCTCATCGGCTGCCGCGTCGTGTTCCTGCCACCCGAGCCAGGACCCGGCGAGCTCGCCGCGCTGGTCGAGCAGTCCAGGGCGCGCGCCGTGGTCACCGACCCGCTCTTCGCGCAGCGGGCCGCCGACGCGGCAGGCCGCAGCGTCCACGCCCCCGTGCTGCTCAGCCTCGGGCCCTGCGAGCAGCCGTGCGCGGACCTGCTGGCCCTGGAGGCCGAGTGCCCGGCGGAGCGCCCCGACGGCGTGCCCGCGCCCGGCGCGGACGAGGCCGTCACCGTCCTCTACACCGGCGGCACCCTGGGCCGCCCCAAGCTCGCCGCGCACAGCCACCGGCTGTACGACGCGCTGATGGGCCTGGTGCGGAGCGCCGCGGACGAGCCCCGGACGGCGGCCTTCCCGGCGATGGACCCGGGCACCGACCGAGTGCTCGCCGCCACGCTGCTCACTCACGGC
Source organism: Streptomyces sp. NPDC046335 (assembly GCF_055587985.1). NCBI lineage: Bacteria > Bacillati > Actinomycetota > Actinomycetes > Kitasatosporales > Streptomycetaceae > Streptomyces > Streptomyces sp. NPDC046335. The sequence continues at coordinate 49,499 of NZ_JBVJFF010000015.1, forward strand.
AGCGGCCACCTCACCTCGCTCCAGGCACTGGTGACGGGGTCGACGCTCGTGGTCCTGCCCGAGTTCGAGGCGGGCGCGGCGCTCAGGGTGCTGCGCGAGGAGCGGATCACCGCCACCATGTTCGTACCGCCCATGCTGTACGCGCTTCTCGACCACCCGGAGTGCGTGCCCGGCTCCCTCCCGGCGCTGCGGCGGATCGCCGTCGGCGGCGCGGCCTCGTCGCCCAGCCGGCTGCAGCAGGCCGTCGAGGTCTTCGGGCCGGTGCTCAGTCAGGGCTACGGGCAGTCGGAGGCGCTCGGCATCGCCGTGTTCGGCGCGGAGGACCTCGCCTCGAAGGGGGCACAGCGGCCCGAGCTCTGGCGCAGCTGCGGTCGCGCGATAGCCGGCACCGAGATCGAGATCCGCGGGGAAGGCGGCGCGGCGGCGCTGCCCGCCAGGCAGGTCGGCGAGGTGTGCGTACGGGGCAAGACGGTGATGCTCGGCTACTACCAGGACCCGGAGCGCACCGCGGAGGCGCTGCACGACGGCTGGCTGCGCACCGGGGACATGGGCTACCTCGACGCCGAGGGGTACCTCTATCTCGTCGACCGGGCCAAGGACATCATCGTCACCGGCAGCACCAGCGACAACGTCTACTCCCGGGTCCTTGAGGACTTCCTGCTCACGCTCCCCGGCGTACGCAACGCGGCGGCGCTCGGCGTGCCGGACGAGGAGTACGGGGAGGCCGTACAGGTCTTCCTGGCCACGGCAGAGGGCGCCGACGTCGACCCGGACGCGGTCGGCGCGGCGGTGACCGCCGAGTTGGGCGACCTGTACACGCCCCGGCGGACGGTCCTGCTTGACCGCCTGCCGACGACCAAGGTGGGCAAGGTCGACAAGAAGGCGCTGCGCGCCGCGTGGACGAAGGAACTCGTGGACACGCCGTAGACACCGCGTGGGCGCGGCTCAGCGCCGCGCCAGCGGTTCTTGCCGGGCGTCGGCAACGAGGAGGAGCAGAGGCTGCCGTCGGCGCCACCTACTGGCAGAAGAGGACCGGTCATAGCCTGACTCCCGGCCCGAAGGAGCTACGGCGGAGGCGGCATGGCGACGATTCTTACGGTCTTTGGGCTGCTGGGGGTGGCGGCGGTCTTTCTGATCGTCGTTCTGCTGCGCAGAGGAGGCTCTCGCACCGAGAACGCCGACGGGCTCCGTATCGAGCAGCGCCGCAGAGAACAAGCGAGCGTCGACCGCGCCTCCTACAGCTCTTCCACCGTGCACAACACTTCGCTTCCCCCGCGTAAGCGACCGCGGGGGTAGCCGGCAGGCCCGCAGGTGGACGGCAGGGGGCGGCTACGCCAGCCGAACAGCCGTTCTAGCCTGGCCCTGGCCTCGCCCCCACCGCCCTCGACCTGCTCGATCACGCGAGAAGCCGCCCTTGCTGACGCCGAGTGTCTGCGCCGGCGCCTCGATCGGCACGGCTTCGGGGCCGTCCGCGACCAGCGCCCGGTGTGTGTCTCCTCACGTCCCCACCAAGTGTACGGGGGCGCATAGTTGGGTCTAGCCTCGATATATACGCCACCGTATAGATAGGGGCCTGCTCATGCGACTTCCCCGAACCGCCCACACCGAACGCCCCTGGCGTATCCACGAGATCGCCGACGACTTCACGGTCGAGGACGTGTGGGCACTGCCCACCCCCGGCGGACCCGACGACCTCGTGTGGCTGGTGCGTCAGACCGCCGACGGAATAAGGGGCGGGGTGAAGGGAGACGGTCCCGTCTCCCGCGCGCTCTTCGCCATCCGCTGGAAGCTCGGCGCACTGCTCGGCTGGGACAAGTCCGACACCGGCATCAGCACCCGGCTGCCCTCCCTGCGCGACCGCATGCCCGCGGACCTCCGTGAGGGCGCCCAGGGCCCCGACCTCGGCTCGTCCCCGTTCACCTCCCTCTACCAGAGGGACGACGAGTGGGCCGCCGAGATGGGCAACAAGACCGTGCACGCGGTCATGCACATCGGCTGGGTCCCGGACGGATCCGGCGGCTACCGAGGCCAGATGGCCGTCCTCGTGAAGCCGAACGGGCTGTTCGGCACCCTCTACATGGCCGCCATCAAGCCCTTCCGGTACGTCGGGGTGTACCCCGCGCTGATGCGCTCCATCGGCCGCGAGTGGCAGGCGAACGCCGCCGCGCGCAGCGTGCGCTGACCGCCTCCGCCCGCAGCCGACGAGGCCTGCTCCGTCAGCCCTTGACGGGACCGCCGTTGATGGCGACGCGACGGCCGTAGCGGGCGTAGGGGTAGTAGTCGTACGTCGCGTGGTGCTGGACGCAGCGGTTGTCCCAGAAGACGAGGGTGTTCGGCGTCCAGCGAACCCGGCAGTGCAGCACCGGCCTGCTGGCGATGGTGTCGAAGAGCATGCCGAGCAGGGCCTGGCTCTCCTGGGCGGAGAGCTGCGGGATGCGGCTGGTGTAGGCCTTGTTGACGTAGAGCAGCTTGCGGTCGGTCTCGGGGTGGCGGGCGACCAGCGGGTGCTCGCTCTTCGGGATGACGTAGTCCGCGGGCGGCACGTAACCCTGCAAGGCCTGCGCGCCGTCGTGGATCGCGGTGAGCGGGTCCAGCAGGGAACGCATGGCCGGCGAGAGCATCTCGTAGGCCAGGTGCATGTTGGCGAAGAGCGTGTCGCCGCCGCAGCCCAGTTCCGGGATCTCGGTGATGTAGAGCATCGAGCCGAGCGAGGGTTCGGCGTCGGCCGTGCCGTCGGCGTGCCAGCCGTTGCCCGCGACGTTCGCCGCGGCGGAGGTCGTGCGGATCTCCAGTACGCAGGGGTCGCCCTCGGGCGGCGGGGGGTTGACCGGACGCGGTTCACCGAAGGCGGCGGCGAACCGTTTGTGGTCCTCGACCGTGATCGTCTGGTCGTGGAAGACGAGGACGTGGTGGTCGTGGAACGCGGTGACTATCTCGTCCAGTTGCTCCGCCGGGATGTCCTTGGACAGGTCGACGCCCGAGATCTTGGCGCCCAGGACGGGGGTGATCCGTTCGGCCGTGATGGTCCGGTAGGGCCTCGCGGGACGTGTGGTCACCGCTTCCAGTGCTTCGAGTTCGTAGGGCTCCATGACGTCCTTCGGTAGGCGCGGGGTCGTGGGGATCGGACTAGCAGCGGTTCGGTTCGGTTCGGCTGGTTCGGCTCGGTTCAGTGCCGGGCGGGATCGTCGGAGGAACGGGGGCCCGGCGCGGCGGGGGCCGTCAGCGTGGCCGTGATGGTCTCGGCAACGGTCCGCACATGGGGTGGCGCGACGACGCCGTAGTGGTCGGTGGGCAGGGACCGGCGCACCGCGGAAGGGGGCAGGCAGGCGCTCCACTGCCGTGCCGTCTCCCGCGGATCGCCGGGCGAGGGCACGCCGGGCGTGGGCCGGTCGGCCAGCCACAGGAAGGTCGAGGTGGAGGTGAGTGGACGCACCTGGTGTTCGCCCAGACTGCTCAGGTTGCCCCGGCAGCAGCGGGCCAGCCGCTCGGCGTACGCCTGCGCGTGCCCGGCCGACAACGCCGAGCCCCCGGTACCCAATTCAGCGCTGAACACCGCTTCGAGGTGGGTCCTGTCATAGGCGGCGACCAGCGCCTTCGCCCGCGGTGGCGGCGGATCCAGCAGGTACAATGCGTCCACCGGCCGTTGCGCCGCCTCCGCGAGGGCGGCCATCTCCATGGCGACCCGGGCACCGAAGGACCAGCCGGCCAAGTGCAGACGGTGGCCGACGGTGCCGAAGCGCTCCCGCAGCGCGGCATCGTAGTGACGGGCACGCTCGGCCAGTGACCAGGCAGGCATGCCGGCGTCGCGCAGGGCGGGATCGGCGATGAGGCATACGGTCGGCGCGGGCCCGAGCGCCGCCACCAGCGCCCGGTAGGCATGGATGTCGCCGCCCACCGGGTGCACCAGGCACAGTACGGCGGAGCCGGTTCCGTCCTGCCAGACGTCGAGGACCACCGGGGAAGGTGCGTTCGCGGCTGCTGTGGTGAGGGTGGGTTCGGCGGGGGAGAGGGCCGTCTCGATGAGCTTGAGGATCTCGGTGAGGCTGACCCGGTGGCTGAAGGAGGCCAGGTCGCAGGTGACCCCGTAGTCGGCCTCGATCCGGGCGATCAGGTCGAGCAACGTCAGCGAATCGGCGCCCAGTTCGTACAGCGAGTCGTGCGGATCGAGGCTGTCCACGCCCAGCAGGTCCTGGAGCAACCGGGTCAAGGTCTCGGCTCGATGCGTGGCGTCGCCCGCGGGCGCGGAGGCCACCGAGCCGTCCGTAGGGTCGGAGGCCACCGAGCCGCCCACTGGCGTGGAGGCCGCAGCGTCGCCGACAGCGGGGGCGTAGAAGACGCCGGACCGTTCGAGGTCGGTCGTGGAGACGAGGAGCTGCGGCAGGCGCAGGAAGAGAGCGTCGGCCAAGACCCGCTTGCCCTCCTCGGCCGTCAGGCCTACCGCCAGGTGGGCCTGGTGGCGGCTGTCCGGGTTCGGGACCCGGGTCGCCATCCCGGCGTCGCGCCAGATGTCCCAGTTGATGCTGACCCGGGTGGTCGTCTCGCTCTCGTCGGCGCGGTGGTGGGCGAAGCCGTCGAGCAGGCTCGCGCCGGCGGCGTAATCGCTCTGGCCGACGCCGCCGAGCAGCGCGGACATGGAAGAGCAGTAGACGGCGACATCCGGGTGGAAGGCCTGGATCAGGTGCTCCACGACGAGTGAGCCGTTCTCGCGGGCCGCGGCGGCGTCGCGCATCGCCGTGGCATCACGGCGTACGAGCAGCCCGCCGAATCCGAGCCCGGCCGCGTGCACCACGCTGTCCAGCCGCGAGGTGTGACCGGCGACGGCCGCTGCCACCTCTTCGACGGGCGAGGCCGCCAGGTCCGCCGCGACGAGGCCGACACGGTCGGCCCAGCGGGTCAGTCCCGCGGGCAGCCGCGGATCGCGCGACAGCAGCAGGACCCGGCCGGCCGTGTGTTCGAGGAGCCAGGCGGCGATGGCGCTGCCGATGCCGCCTGTGCCGCCCAGGACCAGGTGGACCGCTTCGGCGTCCGCCGGTACGACGGACTCCGCGGATTCTGAGCCGGACGGTCCGGGCACGGCGGTGGTGCCCGGCTGCCACCAGAACCCCTGGCGCAGGCCGAGTTGCCGGGGCAGCGGCGGGGCGTCGGGGTCCCCGGCGGCGCGACGGGCTTCGCCGATGGCGGAAGCCACGTGACCGGCCCAGCGGGCGAGGTCGCCGTCGGGGAGATCCAACCAGTGGCCTTCGAGCGCGCCCTCCTGCGGGCCGACCGTGACCGGCCCGGCGAGGAGTGCCAGTTCGGGGCGGTGCACCGGTCCCGTCACGGGCCGGGCGCCGTGCGAGAGCCACCACACACGCGGGGAACCGGTACGGCCGGACAGCGCCTTCGCCAACGCGGCGGTGGCGTCCAGACAGGCGTGACGGGCACGCTCCAGCGTGGCGGGACCGACCGGGCCCGTCACGTCCAGCGGCAGCGCGTGCACCCATTCCACTTCGGCCGGGCCGTCGCCGGTACCGTCCGCGGCCAGCGCGTCGAGCAGCAGGCGCAGGGACGCCGGATCGGTCACGTCGGCCTCGAACGCGTCGGCCCCTGTGCGGGTGAAGGCGGCTGCCACGTGCACCCTCACGACGCGTGACGCCACGTGCTCGAAGGGCGTGAAGGCCATCTCCGGCAGGGCCCGGGCGGTCACCACGACCACGACGGAGGCACGGCTTCCGGGTACGACGCCTCGTACGGGCGCGGCGCGGCGCAGCCGGACCCAGTGCGGCTGGTGCAGCCACTGCGACTGCGGCAACCGCTCGGGCGCACCGACAGCGGGCAAGCGGTCGGCCCTACCGTCGGCACCCCCGGCCGCCCTGTCGAAGTCGTACTCCGCCAGTGCGAAGGACGGCGGCGGGAAGTCCCAGGGCGCCGGTGCCGGGCCGCTCGGCCAGGTGATCGGACGTCCGGTGGTCCACTCCTCGGCGATGTCGTATGCCGTGCGCCCTGCAGCGGCGACCGGCGTGACGTCCAAGGCCGCCGTGCCGTACGGGACTTCCCCCGCGGCCACGGCGCGCAGCCACCGCACGGCGGAAGCGGCGTCCGCGACCGGTGCCGCGGCCCGCAGGCGGCGGGCGGCACGCCCTGACTGCAGATGGCGCAGCACGGATTCGAGGCGTTCGGGCCGCAGGTCGAGGTAGTCGGCGATGCGGGCGGCGTCCAAGGCGAGGGCCCGAGCGCTGGAGGCGGACAGCACAAGACACTTCGGCACCCCGCTGCCGACAGCGCGCGTGTCCGCGGACGCGGTGTCCCCGCACGCGGTGTCCCCGTACGAGGCATCCTCGGCGCGCTTCTCCACGATGACGTGCGCGTTGGTGCCGCCGATGCCGAAGCTGCTGACCGAGGCCACCCGCTCGCGCCCTTCGGGCCAGGGCGTGGCACGGGTCGGTATGTAGAAGGGCGTGGGGTCGGGGGCGATCTCCGGGTTGAGGGCACGGAAGTTGATGTTGGGCGGCACGGTGGCGTGGTGCAGGGCGAGGACGGCGCGTACGAGGCCCACCACACCTGCGGCCGCGCCCATGTGGCCGAGCTGGCTCTTGACGGAGCTGAGCGCGCAGCGGCCGGGCCGGTCCACGTCGAAGGCCTGCCGCAGCGCGCTGACCTCGATCGGGTCGCCCAGGCGGGTACCGGTTCCGTGTGCCTCGACATAGCCGAGGTCGGCGCCGGTGCGCCCGGCGCGGGCCAGGGCGGTCCTGATCACCTCGCGCTGCCCGGCCAGGGACGGCGCGGTGTACGTCATCTTGGCCGCGCCGTCGTTGTTGATGGCGGAGCCCGTGACCAACGCGTAAACGGTGTCGCCGTCCCGCCGCGCCTGCCGCAGGGGTTTGAGCACCACGACGCCGACGCCGCTCGCACCGACCGTGCCGCTCGCGTCGTCGCTGAAGGGACGGCAGTCGCCGTCGGCGGAGAAGATGTGCTGCGGGCGGTAGCGGTAGCCGCCGGTGAGTCCCGGGTCGGCGAGGACACCTGCGGCGAGCATCACGTCCGCCTCGCCCTGCCGGAGCAGGCCGGCCGCGAGGTGTACGGCGACCAGGGAGCTGGAGCACGCCGTCTGGGCGCTGAAGGCGGGGCCGGTCAGGCCGAGGTGGTAGGCCGCCTTGGTGGCGAGGAAGTCCTTCTCGTGGTGCAGGGCGAGCTGGAAGCCGTCGGGCAGCCGGTCGGGGTCCGCCTCGCGCAGCAGGGACTGGAAGTAGGTGTTCTCCCCGGCACCCGCCACCAGGCCCACGCACGTCTCCGAGGTGTCCGCGATGCCCGCGTGCGCCAGGGCCTGCACGCAGGCCATCAGCAGATGACGCTGCTGGGGGTCCATCAGACGCGCGTCGTGGGGGCTGATGCCGAAGTGGCCCGGATCGAAGTCGAGGAGCCCGTCGAGCGTGCTGTGCGCGCCGATGACGCCCTCCGGGGCGTCGACGCGGCGGATGCCGGTGCCGCCCGAGACCACCAGATCCCAGAAGGCGGCCAGGTCAGGGGCGCCGGGCACCCGCACCGCCATGCCGACGACCGCGATCGGCTCGCCCGGCTCCGTGCGACCGCCGTGGGCCGTGACCCGTGCACGCGTGCGGGGAGCGGGAGCGTTCGCGGAGCTCAGGTGGCGGGCCAGGGAGCGGACGGTGACGTGCTCGAAGAGGTCCGCGACACCGAAGCGAAGGCCGAGTTCCGTGGTGCAGCGCAGGTGGAAGCGCATCAGGGTGAGGCTGGACGCACCCGCGTCGAAGAAGGTCTGCTCCGGTGCGATCGCCGAGCCGGTGACGGCCTCGAAGGCGGCGGTGAGCCGCTCCTCCTCGGCGGAGAGCCCGGTGCGGGTGACCGGTGACCGCCGTATCTCCTCGCCAGGTGCGCGCAGCGCCGCCGTACGGTCCAGCTTTCCGCTGGGAGTGCGCGGCAGCGCCGCCAGCCGCCGGAAGCGGTCCACACGCACGTAGGAAGGCAACAGCGCGGCGAGATGGGCGGTCAGGTCGTCCGCGGGCGGGGTCTCGCCCCGGAACTCCAGGCAGGCCGCCAAGCCGCCCCCGTCACGCGCGACGACGGCGTTGACCACCGCGGGATGGCGCAGCAGGGCCGCCTCGACGGAGCCCAGTTCCAGCCGGTGCCCGCTGAGTTTTATCTGGTGGTCGTCGCGGCCCGCGTAGTGCAGCAGCCCCTCACCGTCGAAGAAGGCCCGGTCACCGCTGCGGTAGAACAGCCCCTCCCCGGGCACCTCCACGAAGCGGGTGTCATGGAGGGTGGGTTCGTCGAGACCGAGTTCTTCGAGACCGGGTCCGTCGATGCCGGGTTCGTCGAGATAGCAGCGCGTGGTCATGGTGCCGCCGATGAGCAGTTCGCCGGTGCACCCGGGCGGGACCGGGTCCCCCGATGCGTCCACCACGCGAAGGTCGGCACCGGCCACCGGGCGGCCGATGGCGGGCCGCTCGGGCCACAGCGACGGGTCACCCGTCAGAGACAGGGCACTGACCACGTGCGTCTCGGTCGGCCCGTAGTGGTTGAACAGACGGGCACCCGGCAGTCCGGAGAACCACCGGCGGATGGCGTCGGTGCACACCAGTTGCTCGCCCGCGGTGACCACTTCACGCAGCCGGGAGGGGAACCTGCCAAGGCGCACCCCGTACTCGGCGAGCAGGTGCAGCGCCACGTACGGCATGAAGATCCGCTCGGTCCCCGCGGCCTCCAGCCGTTCAAGGAGTCCGGGAACGTCCTGGCGCCACTCGGGGCGGATGAGCTGGAGGGTGCCGCCGCCGCACAGCGTCGTGAAGATCTCCTGGAACGACACGTCGAACGACAGCATGGAGAACTGCTGGGTGGCCGCCGGGGCGCCCAGGCCGCCGGGGCCGGACTGCCACTGGATCAGGTCGCACAGCGTGCGGTCGTAGATCTGCACCCCCTTGGGCGCGCCGGTGGAGCCGGAGGTGAACAGGGTGTACAGCGGCCGGATGCCGTCGTGGGCGCGTCCTTCGTACGAGGTGCGCGCGCCGCCCGGCGGCCGTGGCCCCGGAGCCGTCAGGGTGATGAGGTGATGCGCCACGCCCCGTGGGCACAGCGTGTCCAGTGCCGGTGCGCCCTCGGGCGAGACCAGGACGCACAGCGGGTCCACGCGTTCCAGGACGCGCCGCAGCACCTCGTCCGGATAGGACGGGTCGAGGGGGACGGCGGTGATGTTCAGGCGCGCCAGCGCCAGCAGGGCCACCACGTGCTCGACGGACGGCTCCAGGTACAGGGCGGCCCGGCAGGGGCCGCCGTCCGCAGGGACCGCGTACCGCGCGGCCAGGTCCGCCGCGAGGTCCTCGGCGAGGGCGTCCAGCGTCGCGTAGCTCAGCGTGGCGCCGTCCGCCGTGAGGACGGCGGGCGCGTCCGGCGTGCGGCCGACCTGCCGGGCGAAGCCCTCGGCGATCGTCGTGAAGCCCGCTCGCCGGTCGGGGCCACGTCCGTGGGCGGGCAGGGACCGCCGGTAGGGCGCGACCAGTTCCCGTGCGGTGGAGTGCTCCGCGGAGCCGAGCGCGTCCACGCCACGCCTGAAAAGTCCGGCCATCGCTTCGACGGCCTCATCGGTGAAGCGGTCCTCGGCGTACTCCCACAGCACGTCGAGACCTTCTCCGTGCTCGATCACGGAGACCGTCAGCGGGCACTTGGCCTCCGGCGCCGCCCACCACAGGGGCCTCTGTTCGCAGCCGGGCAGCCGCAGCGCCCCGAAGTCGGTGTTCTCCAGGACGAACAGCACATCGAACGGCGTGCCGTCACCGACCGCCTCCCAGCCGGTCAGCACGTCGGCGAGGGCCACGTCCTGGTGTCGCAGCACCCGCGCGGTGCCGGCCGCCATGCGGGTGAGCTGGGACCGCAGTTCCGCACCCGGCACCACGGTCACGGGCAGCAGCACGGTGTTGGCCCACATGCCCACGCTGTCCTCGAACTCGCGCACCGGGCGGTTGGCGACGGGGGCGGCTATGCGGGGGCTGACCAGGCCGGTCACGCCGTACAGGCTCCAGGCGAACACGCCGAGCAGCACCTGGAAACGGGTGAGCCCGAGCTCGGCGCAGAGCCGGTCCACCGTCGTCCGGCCCATGGCGTCGAGGGAGGTGTGGAGCAGCCGGGCCCGTGGAGCCGGAGCCGGACGGGCGTGCTCGGCGGGCAGCGGTTCCCGGAACCCCTCAAGACCCCGGTAGTACGCCAACAGCTCATCGCGCTCGGCCCGGTAGGCCGCCGTGGCGAACCAGTCGGCCTGCCACGCGGCGAGGTCGAGCGGATCGGGCGCCGTCGTCGTCGCCGGGCCAAGGCCGGTGCCGGGAACCCCGGCGGCGTAACCTTCGGACAGGTCGCGCAGCAGGACGTTCAGCGACCAGCCGTCGACGGCGATGTGGTGCAGATGCAGCAGGAGCGTGCCGCCCCCGGCGCCCGGCAGCCAGCAGGCCCGCAGCATGCGCGGGACGGCGAGATCGAACGGCTCGGCGAAGAAGACGTCGGCGAAGCCGTGCGCTTCCTCCTCGCCCCACACACGCCGCGTCTCCGGCTCGCACCAGGGGTCGTAGACGTCACCCACGGTTTGCCGAAGCCCGTCCGGACCGGTGCCGAAGCCCGTCCGCAGCGCCACGTGGCGTTCCACCAGGGACCGCAGCGCGTGGCGCAGGGCCGCGATGTCGACAGGACCGTCCACCCGGAAGACCTGATTGACGGAGTACGCCAGAGAGGCGGGCGCCCGGCGTTGCCACAGCCACAGCCGCTGCTGCTCACTGGTGGCGGGCGCCGAGCGGGCCCCGGCGGTCACCGGTACCGGATGGACGCCCTGCCCACCGGGGGCGCCCGTGGCGACGGCCCGGGCGATCCCCGCCAGGTCGCTGTGCAGGACCTCCGCCGGTGACACGTCGACACCCCACCGCCGCCGCACCGCGAAGCACAGCCGCAGGGCCTTCAGCGAATCCCCGCCGCTCGCGATCCACCGGTCGCCGAGGCCCAGGCCGGTCGTGCCCAGGACCTCCTCGGCCAGCCGAAGGACCTCACGTTCCCTGCCCGTCGCGGCGGCCCTTTCCGGGGCGGACGGCCGCCAGGGCTGCCCGGCCCGCTCCAGCAGCGCGGACTGGTCGACCTTGCCGTTCGCGTTGAGCGGCAGCTCCTCGACGCGGTGGATACGGTGCGGGCGCATGTAGCCGGGCAGGCGGGCGCTCAGGTGGCGGTCGAACTCCTCGTAGGAAAGCTCCTGGTGCAGGACGACGAACGCCAACAGCTCGTTCGGGGCGTCCTGGTCGACGCGGTGCGTGCACACGTACGCCTGGCGGACGGCCGGGTGCGCCAGGACGTGCCGTTCCACCTCGCCGGGCTCGATCCGGAAGCCGCGGACCTTGACCTGGCGGTCGGTGCGTCCGACGTACTCCACTCGCCCCGTGTCATCGGCCCGCACCAGGTCACCGGTGCGGTAGTACCGCTCCCGGCCGCCGTCGAGCCAGGTGAGCCGCACGAAGCGGCGCTCGGTCTCGTCGGGGAGGCCTCGGTAGGCGCGGGCGAGGCCGGCGCCGCTCAGCAGCAGCTCGGCGACCTCACCCGGTGCGGCGGTCCGCTCCTGGCCCGGCACGACCAGAGCGGCACCGGTCAGCGGCAGCGGCCGGCCGATCGGTACGACGTCACCGGAGAAGTCCCGGGGGATGGGGTGGCACAGGGCGAAGGTCGTCGACTCGGTCGGCCCGTAGACGTTGAACAAGCGGGTGCGGCTGCCGGCGTTGTCCCGGTACCAGCGGCGCATGACGGGAGCGTTGAGCTGCTCGCCGCCCACCAGCACCTGCCCGGCCGCGGCGAAGCAGTCCGGCACGGCCGTGACCACCGCGTTGAACAGCGCGGTCGTGACGAAGCAGGTGTCCACCCGCTCGCGCCGCAGTGCCGCCGCGAGCCGCTCCGGCGTCTGCACGTCCCCGTCGCCGAGCACCACGCAGCAGCCACCGGTCAACAGGGGCGTCCACACCTCGAAGCTCAGCGCGTCGAACGCCGGATTGGCCAGGCAGCCATAGCGCATACCGGCCTCGATACGCAGGTATCCGGGTCGCGAGAGGCGCATGACTCCGGCGTCGCGTACCTCAACGCCCTTGGGACGGCCCGTCGTTCCTGAGGTGTAGAAGACGAAGGAGACCCCGCTGTCGGCGTGCGGTGCCCGCACCGCTTCGGCAGTCGGCGCCCGCACCGCCACCGCTGCCGCCTCGGCGTCCGGCGGCCCGGCGAGCAGCGCGTCCACGGCGAGCGGCAGCACGCCCTGCGGAAGCCCGGCGGCGATGTCCTGCCGCGCGTACACCAGGGCGGTCGCTCCGGAGTCCGCCAGGATGAAACGGCGGCGTTCGGCGGGGCTCTGGGTGTCCAGGGGCACCACCGTAGCTCCCAGCCGCAGAATCCCCAGCATCACGCAGACCAGCCGCCAAGAGCGCGGCAGAGCCACCGCGACGGCCTGCCCAGGCGTCACGCCCCTGCCGCTCAGCGCCTCGGCCACGGCGGCGGCAGCGGCATCCAGTTCCGCGTAGGTCAGCCGCACGCCACCGTCGACGACAGCCTCCGCCCCCGGCGTCCGCAGGGCCTGGCGGTGTACCTCCAGGGCGAGCCCGCGCGGTTCGTCCGGAGAGGTCTGGTTGTGCGGTGCCATCACGCCTCCGACGTTCCGGAAAGGGCCGAACGCTGTGCGCCGGGATCACATGAGCCGCCGTCCAGCCGGTCCAGCTCGTCGGCGAGGGTGGCGGCGACACGCGGCAGTTCGTCGCTCTCCAGCATGTCCCAGTGACCACAGGCCACCGGTACGACCTCGAACGCACCGCTGACCCGGCACTCCCAGAACGCACGCAGCTCGGCACCGTCGTCGTCCTCCACGGCCGTCGCCTGCATCAGCACGACGCGGGCCGGCGACGCGGGCACGACATACTCACGAGCCGTCTCGCGGTGGTGGTTGTACACGGTCAGATACCGGGCCACCTGGTCGTCGTCGATGCCCGGATACATGCCGTTGAAGCGGACGAGCTTGTCCCGGAACTCCGCCATGCCCACCGGAGCGATCGCGGCGCGCTGCTCCTCGTCCGCCGCGCCATGGGTGTCCAGCAGGACCACGCTGACCCTCTCGTGCCCGGCCACCACCAGACGGCGGCCCATCTCGTACGCGATGAGACCGCCGTAGGACAGCCCGCACAGCACCAGTGCCTCGTCCGGGCGGGGGGCGACCAGCCGCAGATATGCGTCGGCCATCGCCTCCACACCGGGCAGCACCGACTCGCCGGGGTTGATCCCGGGAGCCTGTAGTCCGACGACGCCGACGTGGTCGGGTAGCGCCGTGGACAACTGGAGATAACAGAACGCGGTGCCACCCGCGGGGTGCACGCACACCACGCGCTGCCGGCCGCGACCGGCCCGGAACTCCACCAGGCTGCTGTGCTCACCACCTTGCGAGGACCGGGCACCCTGCGGCGACTCGGCCCCCTGCGAAGGCTCAGCACCGCGTACCCGCTCGGCGAGCGCCTCGATGGTGGGGTGCAGCATGACGTCCCGGACCGGCAACGCCACACCCAGCTCCTCCTGTACGGCGGACGCCATCTTGATCGCGGAGATCGACGTGCCGCCCAGCTCGAAGAAGTTGTCGCCGATGCCGACCTCCGGGTGCAGCAGCACACGCCGCCAGATCCGGTAGAGCGCCATCTCGACGTGGTCGCGGGGCGCGGCCGTGTTGACCCGCCCGGCGCGTGCCCCGGCCGCGGCACCGAGCACGGCCGTACGGTCCACCTTGCCGCTGCGGTTCAACGGCAGCCTCGCGAACTCGGCCACCACGGCGGGGATCATGTAGTCCGGCAGGCGGTCGCTGAGGGCCGCCCGCCACTCGTACGGTGTGCGCGACGCCGCATCGGCACCACAGCCCACACCGGCGACGAGCTGCGGCCCTCCCGGTGCCTCGCGATCGGCGAGCACCACGGCCTCCCGCACACCGGGCACGGCGAGCAGAGCCGCCTCGACCTCGCCGGGTTCGATGCGAAAGCCCCGCAGCTTGAGCTGGTCGTCGCGGCGGCCCACGTACTCGGCGTTGCCGTCGGGCAGCCAGCGCGCCAGGTCACCCGTGCGGTAGACGCGTGCGCCGGGCACGAACGGGTCAGGTACGAAGCGTTCGTCGGTGAGGTCCGGCCGGTTGAGGTATCCGCGGGCCAGGCTCGCCCCACCGAGGTAGACCTCGCCGGAGACCCCCACCGGCACCGGGCGCATGCGCTCGTCGAGCAGATACAGGCGGGTGCCGCGCAGCGGCCGCCCGATGGGGCAGGACCGCTCGACGGGCCGCGGATCGGTGTAGGCGACGGCATACAGCGTCGCCTCGGTGGGACCGTAGCCGAAGCAGACGCGAAGGCCGGGCAGCGCCTCGCGCATGCGGTGCAGGGCGCCCTCCGGCAGTGACTCCACTCCGGTCAGGAGCTGACGCAGACTCAGTCCGGCCAGTCGCGTGGCCGGATCCTCGTCGATCCACAGGACGAACGACGGCGGTAGGAACGCCTGGGTCACCCGGCGCTCGCGCAGCCAGTCCATCAGCGCCCCGGGGTCGCCCCGAAGCTCGTCGGGAACCACATGGAGCACCGCGCCCGTGGTCAACGGCATGAGCAGCTCGTGCACCGACGCGTCGAAGCCGATGCTCGACCAGGCCGACGCCGCCTCGCCGGGCGCGTCTCCCATCAACTCACGCCAGTGCTCGAAGAGGTTGATGACGCTGCCGTGCGTCACCGCCACGCCCTTGGGGCGGCCGGTCGAGCCCGAGGTGTAGATGACGTACGCCAACCGGGACTGGTCGGCGTCGATGCCGGGCGCGTCGTCGCGTGTGCCCTCGGCCTCCATCTTGGCGAGGTCCTCCCACGCCTGCGGAACGTCGCCCGCCGGGTCGGCCCGGTCGGTGAGCACGAGGGCCGGTGCGGCGTCGCCCACCATGGCGGCGAGCCGCTCGGAGGGCTGCCCGGGATCGAGCGGCAGATAGGCGGCCCCGGCCTTGAGGACGCCGAGCACGCCGACGACGAGGTCGACTGTGCGTCCGGCGTGCAGGCCCACGACGTGATCGGGCAGGACACCCCGGGCGATCAATGCGTGGGCGAGCCGGTTGGCCCGGCGGTCCAGCGTCACGTAGTCCAGTGCGGTGTCCCCGGCCACGACCGCCGCCTGCGTCGGCCGCTCGCGCACCTGCGCCGCGAACCGCTCGAGCAGTCCGCATGACGCCGATGCGTCAGGTGCCGCCGGTTCGGGCCCGGTGCTGAACGCCGCGACGAGGGCCCGCTGCTCGTCCTCGTCCAGCAGCGTCAGGTCGGCGATCCCGGCTTCCGGCCGCTCGGCCATCAGGCGGAGCACGCGCAGGAACTGGCGTACGTACCGTTCGACGGTCGTACGGTCGAAGAGCGCCACCGCGTAGTCGATCTCACCGGTGAGGTGCGGGCCCTCGTCGGCGAGGGCCAGGACCATGTCGAACTTGGCCGGGACGTGGGCGGCGTCCTCACGCAACTCCACCTCTACGCCGGGGAGATCGAGCTCCTGCCGCATGGAGGGGACCCAGGCGAACATGGTCTGGAAGAGCGCCGTATAGGCGGGGCTCCGTGGCGGATTGACCAGCTCCACCACACGCTCGAAGGGCAGGTCGACGTGGTTGAGGCCGTCACGGACCCGCTGGTTCACCTGCCGCAGCGCGTCACTGACGGTGGGGGAGCCGGACAGGTCCGCGCGCAGAGCCAGAGTATTGACGAAGAAGCCGATCAAGTTTTCCACGTCGCCGCGCCGGCGATTGGACGTCGGAGCACCGACAACGATGTCGTCCTGTCCCGAGAGCAGGGACAGCAACACTGACCACCCGGTCAGGACGGTCGCGTAGAGCGAGACCCCGTTGCGTTCGGCGAGATCGCGCAGGTCCCGTGTCAGCGCCTCGTCGACGGTGACGGAGACGCGGTCGCCGCGGAAGTCCTGCTCGGGCGGGCGGGGCCGGTCGGTGGGCAGGGACAGCACGGCCGGAGCGTCGGCCAACGCGGTGGTCCAGTACTCGGCGTGCTCGGCGGGCTCCGCCCCCGACATCCACTTCCACTGCCAGCGGGTGTAGTCGCTGTACTGCCACGTCAGTTCGGGCAGCGAGGCGGCCCGCCCCTCCTGAAGTGCCGCGTACACCAAGCCCAGTTCGCGCAGCAGCAGGGAGCGGGACCAGCCGTCGAAGACGATGTGATGGGCGGTCAGGAGTAAGACGTGACGGTCCGGTGCGAGCGCCACGAGACACCCTCGCACCATCGGCTCTTCCCCGAGCCGGAAAGGAGAACTCTCCACGTCCCACCGCACGCGCGCCAGTTGCTCGGCCGCGTCCGGCACGCCGGTCAGATCCTCGAAGACCACAGGAAAGCCGACCTCGGGCGGATCGACGACCTGCGTCGCCGAACCACCGGACGGCACAAGCCGGGTGCGCAGCGCCTCATGCCGGGCCGCGAGCAGATGCAGCGCCCGAACGAGCAGGTCCCGGTCCAACGGCCCCCGCAGATCGAAGGGTATCGCCTCGTTGTAGGCGGCGCTGGCGTCGCCGTCCATGCGCGCCAGGACCCACAGCCGCTCTTGCGCCAGTGACAGGGGGGCGAAGTTCGGTTCTTCGTCGGGGCGTTGAGGTACTGCGGCGTTGCGGGGGGAGTGCACGTATTACCCTTCACGAGAACAAACGCTAGGCCGTACGTAAGTCACGGGCGTAATGGGCACGTCCTGGAAATCCAGGGGGCGCCAAATTCGTGGGAATGGCAGAAGTGCCTGCCGATAGGGTGGGGTTGGTTTATGCTTCGAAATGCCATTTTGACGGCTTCTTTCCTCCCATATTAATGACATGTGGTCAGCTGGAAGGTCAATGGTGATCTACGCCACACCAAAATAAGGACGCGGCGATTCGGGGGCATACGGGGCATGGGTGCTCGCTCGGCGCTGCCTGGACGCGTCTGGGGTGTCGACGGGGGGTCCCTGCGTGGCGCGCGGGTCAAGGTCCAAGTGGCGAAGGGTGTTGCGGAGTAGGGCCCTTGGGGTGGTCTCCGGTGACGCCGTCGAGAAGTTCGCGCACGATGTCCATGTGACCGGCGTGTCGGGAGGTGTCCTCAAGCATGTGGATCAGTACCCAGCGCAAGGACACGGCGTTCCCGTTCCAGGCCGTGCCCCGATCGTCGAGATCCAGCTCGGCGATCGTCGCGTCTGCGGCTGCCCGAGCGCGTCCGTAGAACTCCACGATGTCGGCGGTGGTTTCACGCGGGCCCACCTGCATGTCCTCGGTGAAGGGATCGAACCAGAACGGCTCGGTCCGGCGTCCGAACGTCGTGCAGAACCACCCGTACTCCACGGTCGCCAAATGCTTCACCAGGCTGAGCAGGTTCGTCCCCGACGGAGTCATCGGCCGCCGTAGCGCAGCATCGTCCAGGCCGTCGAGCTTCCACAGGACCGCGTCACGGTGCCGGTCGAGACTGATGTGCAGACTCTCCTTCTCGCTGCCGGTGAACGGCACATGTTTACTCATCGGCGGAACGTAGCAGCCTGCCCCGACAACAACCCCTCAGCCCACCACCTGACGCCGTGAGGCACGGCTGTCCCCGCGAAAGGGGCAGCCGTGCCTCGTTTGTGTTGGGTGGAGTCAGCTCCGTACCGGGGCTTCCGGCGAAACCGGGGCACCCGGGGCGGACGCGGAGGCCGCGACGCTGAGTGTGGCCGGCGCTGCCGGGGGTGCGGGTACGGCGACAGGGGTGGCTATCGCGGCGGCGATGGCGAGGGCGGCGATGGCGGGCAGAATCCACTTCGGCACGGTGGGGCTCCAGATCTCGACGTGTAGGACGTGTCCTGATCGTCGCGACCGGTCGGATGCCCGGCATCGTCCGCAGGTCGCGGCCGTATCCGCCGTACGGGGGAGACCGTCGGACGCCGGCCGCGGCGGCGCCCGGCATCGCTAGGCGACGGTGAGTACGATCTTGCCCCGGATGTGTCCTCGCGCCGCGCGTTCATGCGCCGCTCGGGCCTCCGCGAGGGGAAACGTGCTGTCGATCGCGACGCGGACCGTGCCCGCGTCCAGCAGGCGCCCCAGTTCGGCGAGCTGCGCGCCGTTCGAGCGGACCTGGGTGACCGAGACCGTGACGCCGAGCTTCGCGGTCTCCTCGTCGTCGAACTCCCCCGGGAACACGGGGAACTGGGCGCCGCCGCGCTTGAGCGTACGCAGGAAACGTTTGCTGTGAGGGCCGCCGACAGTGTCGAGAACAAGGTCGATGTCGCGCACGAGTTCCTCGGGGCGGCTCTTGGTGTAGTCGATGAACTGGTCGGCGCCCAGCTCCTTCAGAAACGACTCGTGCGCGCCCGACGCCACCGCGATGGCACGCGCCCCCTTCCACTTCGCCAGCTGTAGCGCGAAGTGCCCCACGCCGCCCGCGGCGCCGTTGACGAGCACGGTCGTGTCGGCGCCGAGCGGCCTCGGGCGATGCGGCTCCGCCTGGAAGGGCGAGGGGTGGTCGTGCCCGACATCGATCAGGAACTGCCACGCCGTCAGCCCGGCCATGGGCGCCCCCGCGGCATGCACGTGGTCGATGCCCGCCGGCTTGCGCGCCAGGTCCGACGCGGGCGCGGCCACGTACTCGGCGTAGGCGCTGCCACGGAAGCTGGGGAAACGCAGAAGGCCGAAGACCTCGTCACCGACGGAGAAGCCGTCCACGTCCGTGGCGACGGCCGCGACGACGCCCGACACGTCCGTCCCCGGAGTCACCGGCAGGGCGGCCAGCGGCTCCGTCTCGCCGGGGATCTTCGTCAGGCCGCCGCGCAGGTACCAGTCCGGAGGGTTGATGCCGACCGCGTGTACGCGGACGAGCACCTCACCCGGTCCCGGCTTCGGAACCGGTACCTCGTCGTAGCGCAGAACCTCGGGGCCGCCGTGCTCGTGGAGCCGGATCGCCCTCATCGTGTGTATCGACATCATGTGCTCCTCAGCGGTGCGCGGGGTAGGCTTTCGGATCAGCGATCCACATAAGCGGTTCGCTGATCCGAATATATGGACCACTGATCCGGATAGTCAAGAGGGCAAGAGGGACAGATGCGGGCCGACGCCAGGAAGAACCGCGACCACCTGCTCGCAGTAGCGGGCACCGCCATCGCCGAGCAGGGCGTCGAGGTGTCCCTGCGCGACATCGCGCGCAGGGCCGACGTCGGCCTCGCGACGCTGATCCGTCACTTCCCGACGCGAGAGGCGCTGCTAGAGGCGCTGCTCCGCACGAGCTTCGACGAGCTGACGGCGAAAGCAGGCGCCCTGGAGACGTCGAGTTCACCCCAGGAGGCCCTCGTCTCGTGGGTTCGCGACTGCGTCGCGTGGACGACCGAGTACCGCGGCGTGACCGTGCTGATGGCCGCTGCCATCGAGGACACCGAGTCCGCGCTCCACGCCTCGTGCGTCACCTTGCGGGCGGCCGGTGCACGGCTCCTCGCCCGCGCCCAGGAAGCGGGCGCGGCGCGGACCGACATGGACGGCACGGACCTGTTCGCGCTGATCGCGGCGCTCGCGTGGCTCGGTGACCAGCCCGCCCTCGCGCCACGCGCCGATCGCCTCTTCACCATCATCGCGAGCGCGATCGTGACCGGTGCGGCGAGCACCGACACCGGAGGGAGCACGTCACCGGCGGCCCCGGTCACGTAGGGATCGAAGGTGTGCACGAGCGGGCACGTATTGCAGGAGGAAGACTCACACGGCGGCAAGCAGCAAGGTCCCGGCGAGCATGACGAACCCGGCATAGCTGAGGGTGAGTTTCAGCCGAACACTCAGCCCCGGTGCTCTATCCGCGCTCGCCCCGTTCGTGCCCCGGCTCCGGTTGCGTGTCGATGCGGTAGCCGACGCCCGGCACGGTGGCGATGATCCAGGGTTCGCCGAGACGCTTGCGCAGTGCCGAGACCGTGATGCGTACGGCGTTGGTGAACGGGTCGGCGTTCTCGTCCCACGCGCGTTCCAGGAGCTCCTCGGCGCTGACGACACCGCCTTCGGCGGCGACGAGGACGTCGAGCACGGCGAACTGCTTCCTGGTCAGCGCCACGTAGCGGCCGTCCCGGTAGACCTCTCTGCGGAACGGGTCCAGCCGCACACCGGCGATCTCCCGTACGGGCGGCCTGCTGTGGGCGCGTCTGCGGTCGAGGGCTCTGAGCCTGAGCGCGAGTTCTCGGAGTTCGAAGGGTTTCGTGAGGTAGTCGTCGGCGCCGAGTTCGAACCCGGAGGCCTTGTCGTCGAGCCGGTCGGCCGCGGTGAGCATGAGGATCGGCATGCCGCTGCCCGAGGCGACGATACGTTCGGCGATCTCGTCACCGGACGGTCCGGGAATGTCTCGGTCGAGGACGGCGATGTCGTACGTGTTGATGCTCAACAGCTCCAGAGCGGTGCCGCCGTCGCCCGCGATGTCGGCCGCGATGGCTTCCAGGCGTAGGCCGTCGCGGATGGCCTCCGCCAGATAAGGTTCGTCCTCGACGATCAACACGCGCATGCTGTTGATGCTACGAGCCGACGCATATCGTCGGCATATCGAAAACCACATACGTGCCGGCAACACCGCGCCGCCTTGACTGGCTGCATGGCTCAAACACCATCATCATCACCGCGAACGACGACCCGCCGGAATTTCCGGCTCCTCGCCATCGGTCTGATAGCAGTCATCGCAGCGATCACCGCAGCCTTTGGCTGCCAACGGCAGAATTCCTCGGACTCCTTCGGATTCTCCGGTTTCTCCGACTTCTCCGGTTCTTCGGGCTCCTTGGCCATACCAGACGGCGTGACCGTCTTCGACGACGAGATCCTGGCCGTGGCCAAGCTCGATCCGGATTTACTCAAGTCCCTCCGCCGGGCCGCGACGGATGCCGCGAAGAGCGGAGTCGAGTTCCACGTCAACAGCGGCTGGCGTTCCCGGGAGCACCAGGAACAGCTGTTTCGCGAGGCGGTTGCGAAGTACGGGTCCGAAGACCGGGCCGCCCGCTGGGTGGCCACCGCGGCGACCTCGCCACACGTGTCGGGGGACGCGGTCGACATCGGGCACTCCGACGCGACGAAGTGGCTGTCCGAGCACGGTGCCGAGTACGGGCTGTGCCAGATCTACGAGAACGAACCCTGGCACTACGAACTGCGCACCGACGCGAGCGATCGCGGTTGCCCGCGTATGTACGCCGACCCCACCGAGGACCCGAGGATGCAGAAGTGACGACCGGCAGTGAGCGAGGACAGTCGATGACGCGGGTAGGGATGGCGGGGACGGTGGAGACGGTCGAGACGGTCGAGACGGCGGATACCGAGCCGGGCGGCGCTCGCCCCCGTGATACCGGCCCCGGCCCCCGCAATGTCGGCCCCGGCCCCCGGAACCCCGCCCCCGGCCCCCGGCGCACGCGCATCCGCCGGGTGCTCCGCGTCGTCTCCCGGCCGGGGCCCTGGAAGCGCGGCCTCGTGCCGGCGGCGCTGGCGCTGCTGCTGGGCCTGTTCATGCTGCTGCACGCGGAGATCCCGAACCGGATCGGGAACCTCGGCAGCCTGGCGGAGACCGTCCTGCCGTGGTTCGGCCTGTTCATCCCGGTGCTGCTGGCCGGTGCGCTGTGGCGCCGCTCCGCCTCCGCGGTGGCCGCGCTGCTGCTGCCGGTCCTGGTGTGGCTGAACCTCTTCGGCGGGCTGCTCACTGACAAGTCCCACCAGGGCGGCGACCTCACCGTGGTCAGCCACAACGTCAGCGCCGACAATCCCGACCCGGCCGGCACCGCCCGCGCCCTGGCCGCCTCCGGTGCCGACGTGCTGGCCCTGGAGGAAGTCACTGAGCAGGCGAAGCCGTTGTACGAGAAGGAACTGGCGAAGGCGTACCCGTACCACGCGGTGCCGGGCACCGTCGGGCTGTGGAGCAAGCTGCCGATGTCTGACACCCAGCCGGTCGACATCATGATGGACTACGGGCCGCTGGCGGACACCAAGCCGGCCGACGCCACGATGGCCTCCACCCGGGCGCTGCGCACAACGGTGGCGACGGACCAGGGTCGGCTGGCGGTGTATGTGGCCCACCTGGGGTCCGCACGGGTGAACCCCAGGACGGGCTTCTGGACAGACACGCGGGACAGAAACGCGCAGGCGCTCGGCAAGGCCCTCGCCGCCGAACAGAATGAGCGAGTGGTGCTGCTCGGCGACCTGAACGGCACCATGGACGATCGCGCGTTCGCCGGCATCACCTCGCGTCTGCGCTCGACCCAGGAGGCGGCCGGGAACGGCTTCGGCTTCAGCTGGCCTGCCACGTTCCCGGTGGTGCGGATCGACCAGATCCTGGTCCGCGGCGTACAGCCGGAGAGCTCGTGGTCGCTGCCGGCCACGGGCAGTGACCACCTGCCGGTGGCGGCCGGAATCAACTGGTGATCACGGCGCATCCGGAGTGGTGGAACGGAGCCCCGCGCGCGGCTCCGCGGCAGGTGGAGTTGTCGGCCGCCGGCAGCCTCGTAGGCGCGGCGCGCCGGTGAGCGGTGGCCACAGGTGCATGCTCGTGTTCATGCAGAGACTCGAACTCACCCAGACCCCGGCCGCCTCGGCTTCCATGATCATTCGCAGACCTCCGGTGGAGGTGTGTGAAGCGTTTACGGATCCGTCGGTCACGACACGGTTCTGGTACAGCCGGAGCAGCGGCCGGATGGTCGAGGGGGCGGAGCTGCGCTGGGACTGGGCGGCCTACGGCGCGTCGGTGCAGGTGTGGGTGAAGGCGGTGGAGGAGGGGCGCCTGATCCGCTTCGACTGGGGCAACTACGAGCAGCCGACGCAGGTCGAGATGGCATTCACGCCGCAGCCGGCGAACGCCACGCTGGTGGAGATCACCGAGAGGGGTTTCCAGGGCTCGGGGGATGAGACGCTGGGCTGGATCAATGACACGGTCGGCGGTTTCACCACGGTGCTGTGCGCGCTGAAGGCGCTGCTCGAACACGACATCGAACTGGGCGCGGTCTCCGACCACCACCCGGCCTGACTTGCCCTCGCCGGACCGGC
Organism: Streptomyces sp. NPDC046335; assembly: GCF_055587985.1. Lineage (NCBI taxonomy): Bacteria > Bacillati > Actinomycetota > Actinomycetes > Kitasatosporales > Streptomycetaceae > Streptomyces > Streptomyces sp. NPDC046335. The sequence goes on from NZ_JBVJFF010000015.1 coordinate 72,507, forward strand.
GCGGCCCGCCCCCGCCGGACCAGCGCTCGGCCCCCCCCGTCGAACCGGCGCGGCCGGTCCTCTCCGGACCGGCCTGAACCCACCTCTCCCGACCGGCCCGGCAGTGTCAGGACGAGAAGACGGCGTGGCCGGGCTCCGCCGCGGCGTGCAGGCGATCGAGGCGCTCGTAGAGGGCGCGTACGAGCCGGGCGAGGTTCTGCACCCGGGCCGCGGTGGCCCGAGGCGGCGCTGACAGGCGCCGTTCGGCTTCACCGAGCACGATCTCGCTCAGGTCCCGCGTCGCGCTGTCCACGGGCAGTTGTATGCACAGGCGCCGCAAGGACTCGGCAAGGACACGGGCTTGGGACGCGAGTTGCAGCGAGAGCCGCTCGCAGTCACGCGGCTGGAGCGTCGTCTCGGGTGCCGACCAGGCCAGGACGGTCTGGACGAGCGACAGGTACGGCTCACGGTCGAGCGGCAACGCCCCACCGGAGGCGTCGTGTACGGGTGGTGCCAAATGTGCGGTCATCACGATCTCCCCATGGGCCATCTCGGGGTCTGGGCGGCGCAGTTCGGAAAGGCTAATATCCTCGTCTGCAGCCTGTCGCTGCAAGTACATCTGCAATTGCATCAGCAAGAACGGTTGAGCGGGGCCCGTTTCACGCCACCGCACGCACGGGTCCGAGCCGGGCCGAGGCAGATCACTGAGCGAGGAGAGAACCAAGTGCAGTCACTGCCCAACGGCATATGCGCCAGCGCCATCGAAGGCGCGGCATGGCGCAAGAGCCACCGGAGCAATCCCAACGGCAACTGCGTTGAGCTGGCCGCTCTCGCTGACGGCGGAGTGGCGGTGCGCAACTCCCGGCACACGGGTGGGCCCGCGCTGATCTACACCCGCGACGAGATCGCGGCCTTCGTCCAGGGAGCGAAGGACGGGGACTTCGACGACCTTGCCGGGCTCGCCTGACGCATATGTCGGCCGAATAGTCACCGTGGCTGTACGAACAGTCAGGGCGATGGGACACTGAACCGTCACCGCCGGACAACTGAACCCAACTGCCGGACAGGGGAGTCAGCATGGTTGCCGCGCAGCCGGGGCGCATCCCGCCTCTGCGCCGTCACATCGAGCACCCCCGGGGTGGCCCGACAGTCCTGCGGATCATTCTCGGAACGCAGCTGCGCCGTCTGCGGGAGGCCGCCGGTGTCACCCGGGAGGAGGCCGGCGACGCCATCCGCGGCTCACACGCCAAGATCAGCCGCCTCGAACTGGGCCGCGTAGGCTGCAAAGAGCGCGATGTCGCCGACCTGCTGACGCTCTATCGGGTCACGGACGAGAAGGAACGCGCTGAGTTCCTTGCGCTGGCCCGCGGGACCAGCACGCCCGGATGGTGGCACCGGTACAACGACGTACTGCCCGGCTGGTTCGAGACACTCCTCGGCCTGGAAGAAGCCGCCTCAGTCATCCGTACCTACGAAGTGCAGTTCGTCCCCGGGCTCCTGCAGACGGCGGAGTACGCCCTCGCCGTGTGTCGGCTGGGCAACCCGCAGGCGTCCGGCACGGAGATCGAACGCCGGGTGGAGCTGCGGCTGCAACGCCAGGCGCTGCTCACCGCCCCCAACGCGCCCCGGTTGTGGGCCGTCCTCGACGAGGCGTGCCTTCGGCGTCCGCTCGGCGGCCCCGGCGTCATGGCGGCCCAGCTGCGCCATCTGCTGGAAATGACGCGCCTGCCCAACGTCACCGTGCAGATCGCCCCGTTCCACCTCGGCGGGCACGCGGCGGCGGGCGGGCCGATCACGATCCTGCGCTTCCTGGAGCCGGATCTGCCCGACATCGTCTACCTGGAACAACTGACCAGCGCGCTCTACCTGGACAAGCGCGACGACGTCGACCACTACCTCGCCGTCACCGACCAGCTCAGCGCCCAGGCCGCATCCCCGCGCGACTCCCAGGCCATCCTGGAGGAAATGATCAGGAGCGTGGAGGAGCAGTGATCGTCGCGCCCTGCGATCACGCGGCGGGGCGTTCGCGCCACCGCTGACCGCTCCCGCTACCCCTTGCGAGCGACCCCGCCGTACTCGATCCACTCCAAGGTGCGCTGCTTGGGCCCGACATCCGCGTCCGGCTTCCAGGTCGACACTTCCACCAGGCCCGGTTCGAGGATCTCCAGACCCTCCAGGAAGGAGCCGAGCTCGGCGGCCGTGCGTACCCGGCCCCATTGGCCGTGGGTGCTGACCCGCATGAACTCGGTGACGAAGTCGCGGGTCTCCTGATCCTCGCTGACGAGCTGGCACACGACGAGGAAGCTGCCGTCGGCCAGCCGGTCCGCGACCCGCCTGATCAGGCCCGCGGGGTCGTCGGCGTCCGGGATGCAGTGCAGTACGGACACGAACAGCGCGGCCACCGGCTGGTCGAAGTCGATCAGCCGCTCCACGTCGGGATGGCCCATGATGCCGTCGGTGTCACGCATGTCGGCCTGGATGACCGCGGTATTCTGGTTCTCCTCCAGCAGCGCGCGGCCATGGGCCAGCACGATGGGGTCGCTGTCGACGTAGACCACCCGCGAGTCCGGGTCGACCCGCTGCGCGACCTGGTGGACGTTGTCCTGGGTCGGCAGGCCCGATCCATGGTCGATGAACTGCCGGATGCCCTGTTCCTGCGCGAGCCAGCGGACCACCCGCTGCAGGAAACGGCGATTGTTGATCGCCAGGACCTGCGTGCTGGGCACGACTTTGTTCAGTTCCTCGCATGCCTCACGGTCCACGGCGTAGTTGTCCTTGCCGCCGAGGTAGTAGTCGTACATGCGCGCCACACTGGGGACGCTGACGTCGACGGTGCTGGACTGTGGTCGCGTGTCCTGGCTCATGTCCTGCTCTCCCGTCGCCCGGGCACCCCTGGCTGGGCACCACGACCGGCCGTCCCGCGAGAGGTGACCGCACCGGTAGAACGCCCAACATACCTATCCACGGCCTCCGTTGCAGGTCCTCGATCCTAAACCGGCGTGCACAAGGACGACCAGAGGGGAAGCGCATCCGGGGCCTTTTCCCGTCCTGCCCGGCTCACCCGAGGGCGTCGAGCAGCAGGTTCGCGGCCACTTCCGCTCCGTCGCTGCGGACCTTGGCACCCAGATCCCTTGCCCGCGCGCGGGTCCCGGGGGCGAGGGCCGTCTTGAAGGCGACACACAGGGATTCGACCGTCGGAGTCGAACTGTCGTGCGCCGCACCGATGCCCAGATCTGCCACCTGGCCGGCCCAGTACGGGTTGTCCGACATCTGTAGAGCCACCACCACCTGCGGCGCTCCCGCCCGGGCGGCCGTCACCGTCGTGCCCGCGCCGCCGTGGTGCACCACGGCGGCCACCTTCTCGAACAGGCGCTGATGGTTGACCTCGCCGATGGCGAAGCAGTCGTCCCGGTCGTCGGTCAGGCCCAGCTCCGCCCAGCCGCGGGAGACGAGTGCGCGGTGCCCCTGCGCGCGGATCGCCTCGACGGCATTGCGGGCGATGTCCTTCGACGCGTGCATGCTGCCGAAGCCCACGTAGACCGGCGGCGCGCCGGCGTCGAGGAACGTCACCAGGTCGGCGGGGAGCGGACGTTCGTCCGCCAGGCTCCACGCACCCGTCTGTACGACGTCCAGGCCCTCGGTCTGTCGCCACGGCCCCAGGGCAGGGTCCGCCGCCAGCCACGGCCGGTCGGTGAAGACGTGATCGCGGACGTTGTCCACCGGCGGCAGACCGATCGCTGCCCTGTGGCCGTTGAGTGTCTCGCTGAACTGCGCGTTCACGTTGCGGGCGTCCAGCTCCCACAGCGTCCGGTTGTCGCTCACCTCCGGCTCGGGCCAGCCCGGCCGCGGCGGCGGCGCATGGTGCGGCGACGGCAGGTGGACCGCCGCGTAGCTCGCGTACACGTAGCGGATGCCCGCAGCCTCGGCCACGGACCGCGCGGCTATCTGCGCCAGCCCGGCCGCGACCAGCACGTCACATCCTTCGGCGGCCGAAGGCATGATGTCGAACTGCGCGTCGACCAGCTCCGTCCGGTACCGCGACAGGTCCGCCGCCGACGGCAGAGCCGTCCCGCGCATCAACTCCCGTACAGAGGGCCCGACCGGCACCAGTTTAACGCCGAGACCTGCCAGCCGCTTCGCGAACTCCTCGTCCGGCGGGGCGCACATCCGCACCTCCACGCCGAGTGCGCGTAGCCGCACCGCGAGTGCCACCAGCGGCTCGACATCGCCACGCGTCCCGTATGTGGACAACAGCACCCGCATTCCGCGTCCTCTTTTCGCTCTGTCCAGCTGTGAGACCCAACCGGTACGCGGGCAGCAGTGTACGTGGCGCTCAACGTCAACTCTCGCGTCGAACAGCCCTCGGTGACTACGGTGAGCACCAGCGTGTCCTCCCGTCCGCCGTCACCACCGCATCCTCGGACCGCCCGTAACCGGCGAGGCGCGCGAGGTTCCCCGATCGTCAACACCACCTGAGAGCCAGAGAGCCAACGATGCACAGCTCGTCCGCGCCCATTCCCGATGTTTCGATCATCTTGCCCTGCGCCGGATTCGGCACGCGCTTCGAGGCGCCGTACTCGAAGGAGCTCCACTGCCTGGCTCCTGGGGTCACTGTGCTCGACCGCAGTCTGGAAGCCGTTGTAGAAGTGGCCAAAAGTGGACTCAACGTGCGCCTGGTCGTGGTGATCAGATCGCACAAACTGGACACGATAGGTTACCTCGCGCGTTACGCCGACGTCTTCCAACTGGTCTTCGTCTACCAGGACGAGTCGCTTGCGGCGGGCCTCGACGGCGCGATCCGGTCCGCCCTGCCGATGACGCAGGGGCCGGTGGCCCTTGTCCTGCCTGACATCGTCGTCACCGGCGCGGGCAGTGCAGGCAGTCTTCTCGCCGCGTTACGGCGAATAGGGGAGAGCGGCTGGAGCGTAGTGGCCGCTGAAGAACGTGACCCCGACAAGCTGCAACAGATGGGCGCACTGGCGGTCGCAGAGGGCGGCGGCGCCGTGACGGTCAAGTCGGCCGCCGAAAAGCCGATGGATCCTTCGGCGTTCAACGCGTTCTGGGGCATGGTGGCAGTCGCCGAGGAGGAGGCGCACCGGTTGCCCGACGTGGTGAACAAAGGGGCGGAAAGCCCACTGCATGGGGCGACCGCCCTCATGGTGGAGACAATCATCAACTACAACACCGCAACGGGCTGATGGAGCAGAGCAGTTGACGGTACCGATCGGTGCCGGAGTGCTTGACTGGTGTGCATGTCGACGACTCTTGGTGTGACCCGGCCGGAACAGGCCACGTACATGCTGCGCACGGCGGCCAGCAACGCCGGCCGAGCGTACAAGCGGCAGCTCATCGACCTGCTGGACCTCGCACCTGGTCACACCGTGTTGGACGTCGGCTGTGGTCCGGGCACCGACCTGCCCTCACTGGCTCAGCGGGTCGGCGAGCACGGCACAGTGATCGGCGTCGACCGTGACCCCGCCATGCTCGCCCAAGCCCGCGAGCGGACTCGGGGGTTGCACGGAATTGAGGTACGGGAGGGCGACGTACACGCGCTTCCCATCGATCCGGGATCCGTGGATCGAGCCAAGATTGACCGAGTTCTGATGCATGTCGAGGAGCCTGAGGCGGCCCTCACTCAGTTGCACCGCGTCACCCGGCCAGGCGCCGTGGTCGGTCTCGTCGAACCTGACTGGGACACGCTGGCCGTCGATGCGGAGGACCGTCACACCAGCCGCGCCTTCACTCGGTACACCACGGAGAAGGCGGTCCGCCACGCCACCATCGGACGCAGTCTGGGGCGGCTCGCGGAGAAGGCGGGCTTCCGCCTGAAGACGGTGGCGGCGACGACACCGGTCTTCACGGACTTCGCCGACGCGGACCACACGCTGGGCCTTGGCCGCAACATGCAGCGGGCCATCAACGACGGTTACGTGGACGGGGACCGCGGCCGGCGGTGGTTCGCCGGACTCGCCGATGGCTCCTTCTACGCATCGTTCACCCTCGTCACCGTGATCTGTTCTCGGTGACGGTTGGTGAGGTTCGGTGGCGGCAGCGGCGAAGCGGCGGGAGGCCATGACGTGGGCGGCACGCGGCGTGTCTTGGAGGCCCCGGTGGGCCGTGAGCATGAGGATCAGGTCGTCGACGACGAAGCCGGGGCGCAGTTGGCCGGTCTCCCGGGCACGGTGAGTCAGTTCGCCGACCGACGGTGGCGTGGCAGGCCCGCCGCTGCTCGGCGAAGGTCTGCACGATCAGTGCCTGCTTGGTCGGGAAGTGCCGTACAGCGTGGCGGGGCGGCTCCGGCGTGGTCGCCCGCCTCGCCCTGGGCCGGGCCGGTTTCACGCCGGGAGAGACGGTGCTCGTACGCGGTGCGGCGGGCAGCATCGGGATCACCACGGTCCAACTCGCAGCCAGGCGTGGCGCGAGCGCGGTGGCGGTCACCACCTCGTCGGTGGTACGTGGCTCCCGCCTGCCAGACCTGGGCGCGACCCATGTCCTGGACCGCGCCGGTGAGGGCGGCCCGGACACAACGGCAGGCTTCGACGTGGTGATCGACGTCGTGGGCGGCCCCCCAGCTTCCCTCTTCCTGGAGAAGCTGAACGCCAACGCCCACCGAGAGATGGACGCGGGGGAGGCGTTCGGCAGGGTTGTGCCGGCACCCTGACCTGACCCGGGCAGGGACGGCGTTCGCGGCCCGGGGGCTTGCTTCAGGCGTCGCCGGAGTTCACCTCTGGCGTTCCGCCCTGGGGGAGGCAGAGTTGCGCGCGCAGGCGGAGCCGGTCCGGCTTGCCCACCGTGGTGAGCGGGATGGCGGGCAGCACGTGGAGGGCTTCGGGAGCGTAGAGCCGGCCTCTGTGGGCGGTGACGAACTCGCGGATCTCTTCCAGGCCGGGCTGCTGACCGGCAGCGGGCACCACGGCGGCGTGGACGTGCTCGACCGCTTCGTCGTCCCGGTGGCCGAATACCGTGCACTGGGCGACGGCGGGGTGGCGCAGCAGCAGCTCCTCCAACTCGGCGGGGTAGACATGGCCGCCGACGACCACGATCATCTCTTTGAGCCGGTCCACGATGTAGAGGTAACCCCTCTCATCCAGGTAGCCGACGTCACCTGTGTGGACCCAGCCGTCCCGCAGCACCTGCGCGGTCAGCTCCGGTTGCTTCCAGTAGCCCCGCATCGCGTAGGGGGAGCGGACGAGTACTTCACCGCGGCTCCCGGCGGGCAGGCTGGCTCCGTCGGCGCCCCGGACATCGATGTGTACACCGGGCAGGGCCCTGCCGACGGTCAGATGTCCGTCGCGTCCCGTCATCTCCTGTTCGCCGGGCCCCGTTTCGGTGATGAGCTGGGCCTCGGCCTGCCCGTACCAGCCGTAGAGCACCGGCCCCAGAGCCGCGGCCGCCTGGCGAAGCCGGGCAGGAGAGGCGGCGGTGCCGCCGTAGGTGATGCGCCCCAGGCTGGACAGGTCGGTGCTGGCAAGCGCCGGATGGTCGAGGAGCTGGTACAGCAGCGGCGGCAGCAGCCATGTATGGGTGATGCGTTCGCGCTCGATGGTGGCCAGTACGTCCGTGGGCTCGAAACGGTGGTGCAGCACCACCGATCCGCCCTGGTAGAGAGTGCGATCGACCAGGAGCCCGGCCAGGTGGGCCAGAGAGGTGCAGGCCAAGAACCGTGGTGGGTCACCGGCACCCACGAGCCGGTCCTCGATCCCTGTGCGATGGGGGCCGTGAGTCATGCGGATGCCCTTGGGCACTCCGGTGGTGCCTCCGGTGTAACCGATGCGCCAGTCGTCCTCGGGGCCCACCGGCGACGGGAGCGGCTTCGCCGGGTGCCGGGCGGCCCGGGCCAGGACGTCTTCGCCATAGCTGCTCGGCCCCAGTGACAGCATTCGGGACCCTTCGGCTGATCGCAGCAGTTCTTCAGCCAGGTGTTGCTGTCGCACGTCCACCAGGACCATGTGGCAGTCGGCATCGGCCATGATGCGTGCCATGGTCGGTGCGCTCATGCCGTCGTACAGACAGACCACTCGCGCGCCGGCGAGGTTGGCGGCGTAGCGGGCCACCAGGGCTTCCACGGTGTTGCCGGTGAGCAGGGCGACGGTCGTGTCGACAGCCGCCCCCCGCTGCCGCAGTTCCGCGGCCAGCCTGTACACCTGGTCACGGAAGTCGGCGGCCGTGGTCGTGCGCCCCTCCGCATCGGTGAGGACGGTGCGCCGCGGCGTGGCGGACAAGGTGGCGAGGACGGCCTCGACGTAACTGGTGAAGGAACTCGGTGTCGTGTGGTGCTGCGGCATTTCAGCGCTCCCGTTCGAGGGGTCCAGTGAATGGAACCGGGGATGGAATCGAGGACGGATCCGACGATGGAGCCGACGTTAGGGAACTGTGTTCATGCCTTCCACGACCAGTTCTGTCATGTACTCATGACGGGTGACGCATGAAGTGGTCCACGGCCAGCCGACGGAATGTCTCGGCCGCTGAGGAGAGGTAGGCATCCTGACGCCATACGAGGCTGAGGGTGCGGCGGGCGTCCGGGGTGCCGAGGCGTGCCCAGGCCACGGGCCCGTGCTCGCCGATGGCACGCCGTGCGACAGCGGGCATCAGGCCGATGCCCAGTCCGGTTGCGATGAGCCCCGGGGTGGCTGCGGCTTCGTCGCCCTCGCATATCACCCGCGGCTGTAGGCCTTCGCGGGCGAACAGCGCGTCGAGGAGCACGCGTTGCCAGTGGCCGGAGCGCGTACTGACGAACTCCTCCTCGGCCAGCTCGGACACCGCGACGTCCTCCCGGTCCGCCAGGTGATGGCCGCGCGGCACGGCGAGGAATACCTCCTCCCGTATGAGGGCCACCGCATCCAACCCCGGTCCGGCCAGCGGCTGCGATGCGAGGGCGAAGTCCACCTCGGCGGCCGACAGATGGCGCCGCATCGACTGCACCGAGGCCTGAAGCAGACGCACCTTCACGCCAGGGCTTTGCGCCCGGAAGACGGACAGCACCTCGGCCAGCTGCCACAGCGTCTCCGCGGCGATGGCGACCCGCCCCGGCCCTGCGCCGGCGACGTCAGCCATCTCGCGCCGTGCGTCGTCCAGTTCGGCCAATGCCCGGTCGACCCGTTCCAGGAAGGCCGCGCCGTGCTCATTGAGTCGTACCCGACGGCCTTGACGATCGAACAACAGGACCCCGAGTTCCGCCTCGAGCCGACTGATCGTACGGCTCACCGACGGCTGGGCGACACGCAACTCCTGTGCGGCCCGGCTGATGTGCTGATGACGGGCGACGGCTTGGAAGTACCGCAGAGACAGAAGATCCATGACGACAGTCTGGTCCGGCTTCCACGCGGCCCCCTGGCTGGGGGAGGGCGGGCGTCAGATGGCTGGGGGCCACAACTGGCACATGCTGGACGCACCCCGCAAACCGTGCCTCGTACAGACCAGTCACAGGAGCTCAGAGTACGAGCTGGTAGCGGAACTCAGTGAGCGTGACTTCGCCGTAGACGTCGTCTTGAGTCGCACTGCCGCCGCTGATCGGTATCACTCTCGACCGTCATTGCATCCAGGTACGACTGGGGCACGATTCCGGCGTACGCCGCCTGCCATCCCCGGACCCGGATCGTCGATACCGCCTCGATCTCAGACCCGTTCATCTCCCGCACACGCACCATCACGCCACGGTAAGCCACAGGACGACCCCAGGAACGAACCGAGTGCCCCAGCGGCCCTAGACCAACGCCGTGTAGACAGCGCCTGCGGGCGCCCGTTATGGGGCTGGCGAGGTCAGGATGTCGATGCTGATGGTCGCCTGGCCGGCGAGCGCGAACTGAAGGTAACCGCCGGCCTAGAACACCGACCAGCCCGTCACCGTGGTGAAGTGGTCGAGTGCCGCCACGCCCGCCACGGAGTTGCCGTACGTGTCGAGGCCCGGGCTCCAGACGCACAGGGTGCAGCGTCCCGGGATCACCGCGACGATGCCGCCGCCGACGCCGCTCTTGCCCGGCAGGCCGACGCGGTAGGCGAAGCTGCCCGCCGCGTCGTACGTACCGCAGGTGAGCATGACCGCGTTGACCTGCTTCGCCTCGCGCGCGGGCAGGAGGCGCGTGCCGTCGCCACGCAGCCCGTGCCGGGCCAGGAAGGCCCCCGCGAGGGCGAGGTCGCGGCAGCTCATACGGATCGCGCACTGCCGGAAGTAGTGCTCGAGCACCTTGCTCACGGGATTGTCGAGGTTGCCGTAGCTCGCCATGAAGTGCGCGAGAGCCGCGTTGCGGTCGCCGTGCTCGGCCTCGGAGGCGGCCACCACCGGATCGAAGGCGACATCCGGATTGCCGCTCTCCGCACGCAGGAACTCCAGCATCGTCGTGGCGGCGTCTCCGGTGAGGCTCTGCAGCCGGTCCGTGACGACCAGCGCACCGGCGTTGATGAAGGGGTTTCGCGGGATGCCGTTCTCGTACTCGAGCTGGACCAGCGAGTTGAACGGGTTGCCGGACGGCTCCGTGCCGACCCGGTCCCAGATCCGCTCGCCGCCCTCCGCGAGGACGAGCGCGAGGCTGAAGGCCTTCGAGATGGACTGGACGGAGAACGGCTCCTGCCAGTCCCCCACCCCGTGCACCTCGCCGTTGACGTCGGCGACCGCCATGCCGAAACGCTCGGCGTCCACGTCCGCGAGGGCCGGGATGTACTGAGCCACCTGACCGCGGCCCACCAGCGGCCGGGCGAAGGCGGCGACTTCTTCGAGAACGGCCTGGTAATCCACAACCTGAGCTTTCTGCCTGTACGACGCGGCCGTCTCATCCCGAAGCCGCCGGTCACGGGGCCATGTCGTCGGCCGTGGCCACAGGATAGCGCCTGGCCAAGAGGGGCCCCTGCCCTTGGGGCCCGGCGGACCGGGCCTCCTCCGGTTGGCGACCCTGCCTCGCCGGGCAGCGGTAGGCGTCACGGGCTCTGAGCCATGGGCTCCGCGTCACGGGCTCTGCATCAGCGGCTCGGCGTCAGGCCGCTTGGCCACCATCGCCGGGTCGTCCAGCAGAGCGCGGACCACCGAGTGCGCGGCTCCCAGCAGGGGGCCCTCGGAACCCAGCTGTGACACCGACACCGGGCAGGCCCGTCCGGCCGTCCGGCTGTCCAGTTCCTCAAGCAGGGAGGGCAGCAGCCAAGGCGCGAGGCCGGCCAGCGCGCCGCCCAGGACGACGGCTTCGGGGTCGAGCAGGTTGACCGCGCCGGTGAGCGCGATGCCCAGTGCCTCACCGGCCTCCTCCAGCGCTCGCCGTACCGCTCGGTCACCAGCGGCGGCGCGTTCGGCGAGCAGGTCCGCGCGGCCGGCGCCCGGTTCCATGCCCGCTGCCCGCAGCATCGCCTTCTCGCCCGCGTACTGTTCCAGGCAGCCACGGCCGCCGCAGCCGCAGGCAGGCCCGTCGGGGTGAACCGGTACGTGGCCCAACTCGCCCGCGAAACCCCGGGCGCCGCGCAGGAGTTGACCGCTCACGACCACCGCCGCGCCGATGCCGATCTCGGCGGAGACATGCAGGAAATCGCCCGGCGTGTCCGCGCCGAGCCACAACTCCGCCAGGCCGCCGAGATTGGCCTCGTTGTCCACGTACAGCGGCAGGTCGTCTGGCAGCAGGGTGCTGAGGTCGGCATCGCGCCAGTCCAGGTTCGGGGCGCGTACGACGGTGCGCCCGTCCGGTGCCACCAGGCCGGGCACCGCCACGGCGAGCCCCGCAGGCCACAGCCCCTCACCCCTGGCCAGCGCGACGACCTGTCGTACGAGTCCGGTCAGCTCCCCGATGACCGCCTCGGGGGAGCGGTCGCGGTTGGTGGCACGCCGCTCGGCCCTGGCGCGTACCCGGCCGCGCAGATCCACCGCGCAGACCGCCAGGTGATCGACGCCGACCTCGGCGCCGATCCCGGCGGGGCCCCGGTCGCTGACCGCGAGCGCGGACCCGGGCCGGCCCCGGCCCACCCGGCTCGGCCGTTCGGGGCCCAGCTCCTCCAGCAGTCCGAAGCCGATCAGCTCGTCGACGAGGGTCGACACCGCCGCGCGGGTCAGTCCGATGCGGGACGCGACCGCGGCGCGGGAGAGCGGCCCCCCGTCGCTGACCGTGTGCATCACCCGCGCCAGGTTGCGCCGGCGCATGCCCCGCTGTGTGTCGGGCAGCGCGCGATCGGAAGGTGCGGGACGGGGCCCGCGGGGCCCGTGCTGCGGTGCGGTCATGGCGGGGAGTCGGTCCTTGCTCGGTGTCATTCGGCTGGCGTGGCCCGCTCCAGCAGTGGGGCGGCGTCGGAGAGTACCGCGGAGATCCGGCCCAGTGCCTCCTCATCCCGTTCCACGGCGTCCAGGACCGTGCCGCGGGCGGTGTCCCAGCGTTGGGCGACCGCCACCGGGCCCTCGCCGGTGAGCAGACCGGCCGCCTGTGCCGCGGCACCGAGCGCCACCAGTTCGCCCGCCCGCGGGATCTGCACCGGACGCCCCGACAGCCGGCGCACCGTCCGCTGCCACGCGCCACCGCGGGCGCCACCGCCGATCAGGAGCAGCGGTGCCGCGGGGTCCGCGTCCGCCTCCAGGACCAGGTCGAGCGCGGCCAGCAGGGCGTGGACAGCACCGTCGTAGGCGGCCTGAAGCAGTTGACCGGCGGTGGTGTCGTGGCGCAGGCCCACCAGGAGACCGGAGGCGTTCGGCAGGTTCGGGGTGCGCTCGCCGTCCAGGTAGGGCAACAGGGTCACGCCGGTGGTGGGTTCGACGGCCTCACGGTCCAGGCCGAGCAGCGCGGCGACCCGGTCGACGGCGAGAGTGCAGTTGAGCGTGCAGGCCAGCGGCAGCCAGTCGCCGCACGCGTCGGCGAACCCGGCCACGGTGCCGGTCGGGTCGACGGGGCGGCGCGAGGCCACCGCGTAGACCGTACCGGAGGTGCCCAGGCTCATCACCGGAGTGCCCGGGCGCAGCCCGAGACCCAGTGCGGCGGCCGCGTTGTCGCCGGTGCCCGGCGCCACCAGGGTTCCTGCGGAGAACGGCAGGTCAGGGTGAGCGCGCACCGTGCCGGCCACCTCGCCGGGCCGAGCCACACGCGGCAGCAGCGCGGGGTCCAGACCCACGTGTCCGAGGATCTCCTCGTCGTACGTCTCCGTGGCCGTCGCCCACCAGCCCGTACCGGACGCGTCACCGCGATCGGTGGTGCCCTGGCCAGTTAGCCGCTCGGTCAGGTAGTCGTGGGGGAGGCGCACCGCCTTGGTCGCGCGCGCCGCGTCCGGTTCGTGTTCGGTGAGCCAGGCCCATTTCGTCACCGTGAAGGAAGCGGTGGGCACGCTCCCCGTGCGCTCCGCCCAGAACTTGGCCCCACCCAGCTCCTCGGCCAGTCGGCGGGCCTGGGGCGCGGATCGCACATCGTTCCACAGCATCGCCGGGCGCACCGGCTCACCGTGCGCGTCCAGGCTGACCAGGCCGTGCTGTTGTCCGCCGATCGACACCGCGGCGGCCTCGCGCGCAGCAGCGCCACACTGCCGCAGCGCCTCGCACAGCGCGTCCCACCACTGCCGCGGATCGCTCTCCCGGCCCGCACCCGAGGAGGTCGTGTGAGGCGCCCGGCCGCTGGCGACGACCTGCCCCGTGGACACGTCGACGACCAGCGCCTTGGTGGACTGCGTGGATGTGTCGACCCCGACGACGAACGGACCCTCGGCTGCTGACATCAAGAACTCCCCTTTCGGCGGGTGCCGGGGACACCGCATCCCCTGGGCACTTCCCACCAGCGCATCGGCATACTAATTTGTTAAGGGCCATGACGAAATAGTTCCGCGCAGCGCAAGGAGCCGTGACATGAACTACCAGCCCACCCCCGAGGACAGGTTCACGTTCGGTCTGTGGACCGTCGGCTGGCAAGGGAGGGACCCCTTCGGGGACGCCACCCGTGCCGCCCTGGACCCGGTCGAGTCGGTGCAGCGCCTGGCCGAGCTCGGCGCCTACGGCGTGACCTTCCACGACGACGACCTGATCCCCTTCGGGGCCTCGGACGTCGAGCGTGAGTCGCACATCAAGCGCTTCCGCCAGGCGCTCGACACGACCGGCATGACGGTGCCGATGGCCACCACCAACCTGTTCACCCACCCGGTCTTCAAGGACGGCGGCTTCACGGCCAACGACCGTGACGTGCGCCGCTACGCACTGCGCAAGACCATCCGCAACATCGACCTGGCCGCGGAGCTGGGCGCCGAGGTGTACGTCGCCTGGGGCGGCCGGGAAGGGGCAGAGTCCGGCGCGGCGAAGGACGTACGCGTGGCACTGGACCGCATGAAGGAAGCCTTCGACCTCCTCGGCGAGTACGTCATCTCCCAGGGCTACAACCTGCGCTTCGCGATCGAGCCCAAGCCCAACGAGCCGCGTGGTGACATCCTCCTGCCCACCGTCGGCCACGCGCTGGCCTTCATCGAGCGCCTGGAGCGGCCCGAGCTGTACGGCGTGAACCCCGAGGTCGGCCACGAGCAGATGGCCGGGCTCAACGTCGCGCACGGCATCGCCCAGGCCCTGTGGGCGGACAAGCTGTTCCACATCGACCTCAACGGCCAGTCCGGCATCAAGTACGACCAGGACCTGCGCTTCGGAGCCGGCGATCTGCGCGCCGCCTTCTGGCTCGTCGACCTCCTGGAGAGCGCCGGTTACACCGGGCCCCGCCACTTCGACTTCAAGCCGCCGCGCACCGAAGGCTTCGACGGGGTCTGGGACTCCGCCGCGGGCTGCATGCGCAACTACCTCATCCTCAAGGAGAGGGCAGCCGCCTTCCGCGCCGACCCGCAGGTCCAGCAGGCCCTGCGCACGTCCGGCCTGGACGAACTGGCCAAGCCCACCGCCGCGGACGGTTTGCAGGACCTCCTTGCGGACCGTACGGCCTTCGAGGACTTCGACGTGGACACCGCCGCCGCGCGTTCCATGGCCTTCGAGCAGCTCGACCAGTTGGCCATGGACCATCTGCTGGCGGCACGGGGCTGAGTGAGCAGGCTGAGCGAGTCCTGAGCGAGTCCTTAGCGGGCAGGGGGTGGGACGATGAGTGGGGGGGGGAACACACGCGTGCCGCCCCCCCCCCCCCATGTCCCAACAAGGGGCAGCTTCGACACCGATCAAACAGTTACGCCGGCGGCGGCCCTCGAGCT
>NZ_JBVJFF010000015.1:87612-95312 GCF_055587985.1 Streptomyces sp. NPDC046335
GGGGGGGGAAGCGGGTGGGGTGGTTCGGGGGGGTTTTTGGGGTGGGGGGGGGGGGGACGGGGGGGTGGGTGCCACCCCCCGTCCTCCCCCCCCCCCACTCACCGTGTCCAAGCAGGGGCCGGCTTCGACGCCGGTCAGCCGGTGACGCCGGCGGCGGCCGTCGAGCTGCCCTGGCTCACCACACCACTCAGTGCCGGCGCCCCCTCGCCCGGGTAGCGGACCCCGATGCGCTCGCGGATCGCGTCGAGGGTGGCCATCACGGCCAGGGTGCCCTCCAGCGGGACGAGCGGGGACTCGGTCTCCCCGGCACGGAGGCACCGCATGACCTCGGCGGCCTCGCAGTGGTAGCCCTGCCCCTGGGACGAGGGAAACCGGAATTCCTCCGATGCGCTGCCGTGGCGGTGCAGCGTGAACCCCTTGGCGAAGAAGAAGCCGTTCGGCAGGTCGATTCGCCCCTTCGTACCGGAGATCGATGCCGTCGCCGGGGTCTCCGCGGCGATCGAGCAGCTCAGTGTGGCAACGGCACCGCTGTCATAGCCGAGCACCACGCCGGTCGTCTCGTCCACGCCGTCCGGAGTGAGCTTCGCCCAGGCCGCGATGCCGTCGGGGGCGCCGAGGATCAGGTGCGCGAGCGAGACGGGGTAGACGCCCACGTCGAGCAGGGCGCCCCCGCCGGCCTCCGGGTCGCGCAGTCGGTGCGTGGTCGCGGGCGGGGCGACGAACCCCAGGTCGGCCTGTACGCACCGCACATCACCGATCGCGCCTTCGCGGACGAGCTCGACCACACGGCGGACGGCCGGCAGACAGTGCGTCCACATGGCCTCCATCAGGAACAGTTCACGTTCGCGGGCAAGTGCGATCAGCTCGGCGGCCTCGCCCGAGTTGAGGGTGAAGGGCTTCTCGCACAGGACGTGCTTTCCCGCCTCCAGGCACAACTTTGTAGCGGCGTGGTGCGCCGAGTGCGGCGTCGCGACGTAGACGACGTCGATGTCCGGGTCGGCGGCGAACCGGGCCCAGCTGCCGTGGGCCCGCGGGATGTCGAACCGCTCGGCGAAACGCCGTGCCGACGCGTCCGATCGCGACCCGACCGCCACCAATTCCGCGTCGGGCAGCAGTTTCAGCTCCTCCGCGAAGGACGCGGCTATGCCACCGGTCGCGAGGATGCCCCATCGCACGGTGCCGTTCCTGTCGTTCCCTGTGCTCGTCATGCCGCAGAGCATAGGTCAGACGATTCGGCGGGAGGCCCGGCCGAAGCCGGAGCATTACCGCTCCTCGGAGGACTCCCGATGCCGGGTGGCGTGCAGACTGCCGAGCAAGGCCAACGCCTCGGCACTGGGGCTTCCCGGTTCGGCGTGGTAGATCACCAGCTGCTGGCCCGGTGCTCCTCGTACATCGAAGGTCTGGTAGGTCAGGGCGAGAGGCCCCACGTCGGGGTGCACGATCTCCTTGCGGTCATGGGTCTTTCCGTGAACGGTGTGCGAGGACCACAAGGCGGCGAACTCCTCGCTCGCCCCGGCCAGAGAGCGGACGAGGTCGTGCAGGCGCCGATAGTGCGGGTCGACGCCCGTGGCGTGGCGCAGTCCGGCGACGACTGCCTCCGCTGCCCGCTCCCACCGCGTGAAAAAGCTCCGGGCGGCCGGGTCGAGGAACGTCATGCGGGCCATGTTGTCCACGTTCTCGAACGGTGAGAACACGGCGGCGGCCAGAGCGTTCGAGGCCAGGAAGTCGGTGGCGGGGTTCAGGACGAACGCCGCGGCGTTCGGGTACCCGTCCAGCAGATGCCGCAGCGCGGTACTCACCGCTTCTCTCGGCCGCTGCCGCCGCTCACCTTCCGGTGCGGTGCCGGCCAGCCGGAACATGTGCTCCCGCGCTTCGTCGTCCATCCGCAGCGCGCCGCTGATGGCCTCGAGGATCTGCGGCGACGGGCTGCGCTCACGGCCCTGTTCGAGGCGGGCGTAGTAGTCGCTGTTCATGCCGGCCAGTACGGCGACCTCCTCCCGCCGCAGCCCCGCCACCCGGCGGGCGCCGTAGGAGGCGAGCCCGACGTCGTCAGGACGCAGGCGGGCTCGGTGAGCGCGCAGGAAATCTCCGAGATCGTTGCTGGTCACCCCTCCAGGCTAGGCGGCCGTCCGCCCGCCTGCCTGGGTGCACCGTACCCAGGCACGACTGGTCCTGGCCTCCTTCGCCCGGGCTGCCCAGTCTGGTGTCAGCAGGTGTCAGAAGGTGTCAGCACCCGCGAACGAGAAGGAGCGCATGGTGAGGGACCAGTTCGGCCCGCCGGAGAAAGCCGCCGGGCGAAGGACCGATGACGTGGAGGCGCACCCGCACGTGGACGTGGACGTGGTCGGGATGTGGGTCACCGGGGACGGGCACATCCGGCAGGAGCTACGCGCCGACGGCCGCTACGACGAGGCACGCGGCAGCCGCCGCAGCGCCTACACCGGCCGCTACACCGTGACCGGCAGCCACCTCGACTACGTCGACGACACCGGCTTCACCGCCACCGGCGACATCCGTGACGGCGTGCTCTTCCACGAGCACCTCGTCCTGTACAGGGAAAACGAGGTGTGACACCCCTCAAGGCCTGGTCCAGCCCCTGGGCGCGTGGCGGCGCGGCACGGCGGGGGTTTCCTGAGGCGGCGCTACCTGGTGCCGGTGGTTTTCCGGCCCTTCGCCGGAGACCTGGCCGCCCGAGCGGCGGCGCTCCGCCCGCGGCGGGTCCTCGAACTGGCCGCGGATTACTGGGAACGAGGCCATGGTTGCCTTCGGGACGTCCCGGGCCCGGGCGCGGTGCGGCGGCAGGCCGACGCGCAGCGGCTGCCGTTCACGGACGGAGGCTTCGATCTGTTGGTCTGCCATGCTGGCCCCGGGCGGCCGGTGCCTGTTCAATACGTGGGGCCCGCTCGGCAGGCACGCCTTCGGCGCCGATGTCGCCACCGGGTTCCTCGCTGGGACACCGGTGCGCGCGGCCGTCGAGGAGCGCGGCGACGTGCCGACCGTCCGGGCAACCGTCATCGGGGAAATGGCGACCCGTCTGGGCCCAGGGCCGGTTACCGCCCCGATGACGGCGTACGTCTTCCGCGGCGCGGCCTGAACGCAGGTCAAGCCCTCCGGACGTCCAAGCCGCCGGTGTGAGGAACTGGCGGCCACCGCGCAGCACGGTGCGCACCACTGCACATTGCCAGAGGACGGTCGGTGGCTGAGGACAGGCGAGCAGATCCTGCCGGAGCTTACTGATCTGTTTGTTGATAGACCAGTACAGGAACGTCGGGCACAAACGTTTCGACCGCTGCTTGCAGTTTTTCTGGGTCGAGACGCCAGAGATTGATGGGTTCGGCCCGGCCAGCTGCGGAGCACCTGGCCGACGGCGGAGGCCGATATGGTTGAGCCCCCTGCCGACCGTGGTCTGATACCACAGGACCATGGACCGGATATCTTCCCACGGTGCAAAGGCAGTTTGCTTTGCGTACTGAGCCGGAGCGCCGCCGAGCAGTACACCTTCGCTGTCCACACGGAGACCACCAGCTTCTGCTTCCTCGCGGATCATTGTCGGACAGCCGGCGCTGATTGCTTTTGATTACGTTATTTCTCTGGGCACCCATTCTCTAGTCACCGCCACCGCCACCGCCGTCTCCTCCGCCTCCATCGCCGCTCCCGTCGCCCCCGTCTCCACCGTCGGAGCCCCAGCCGTCCGAGCCGCCCGGTTCGTTGTCGTCGCCGCCGATGCCCAGGTTGCTGAACCAGTGCCGGTCCCAGGCGTCGTCGTTGGCTATCGGCTCACCTGCGATGTTGGACGAGCGCCGGAGCCGGAAGCGGGCCGTACCCGTGGTGTCGCCCAGGCCGAAGGTGGCCGCGAAGGCGTGGGCCATGACGGCGTCCAGCGGGTCCGGGCTCTCGTGGCGAACGTGCGCCAGGGGCAGCAGCACCGCGCCGGGGCCGAGCGCGGGGCGGCGTGGCGGCCGCTGGATCAGAGCGACCCGCTGCTCGTCTCGCAGCAACCAGGAACTCGTCGAGTCCGTCCGCCGCAGCTCCCAGACGCCTTGAGGCAGCCGCGCCCGTGCGTAGCTCTTGGACTTGCGCAGCTTCTTCTGCAGGACGAGCACGGCCGGTACGTCACCGACGGTCATCCGCAGCCCCTGGGCCTGGTCGGCGGTGCTGCTCAGGAAGCCGAGCGGCGCCCGTATCCGTACGGCGGGAGCGCTCGGCCCCCACACGTCCACCCGTACCAGCCGCCGGTCCACTGCCACTCCCACTTGGCCGGCGGGGCCGTGTGCGTACCGCCGGGCCATCCACAGCGGCACGCCCTCCGCCCGCGCCCGCTCGGCCAGGGCGTTCAGTTGCGCGGGCCCGCCACAATTCCGTACCGCCAACTCTCCCAGCTTCTGGGCGAATTCGGCCGCCTGGCGCACCTTTACGGGAGCGGCCGTGCCGGTGACACGAGTGACCGGGACGATGCCGCTGCCCGCGGCCAACTGGTCCAGTGGACGTTCCGTGCCGCCGCCGCCGAGCCAGTGGCCGCGCTGGAACGCCTCGGCCATGGCCGGCAGGTTCAGCTGGCTCAGTGGCGTGACCTTGCCGCCGCGCCGCAGGTCTTCCCCCGTCAGCTCAACGGTCCGCGCCAGTGGATTCCACGACCGTTCCGTATAGAGCGCCTGGCTCATGCCATCCCCCATGTCCGTGCAGTACAGCGACCGAGCCTATCGAGCCTCGGGACGCGCTCGAACGGCGTCCGGTTCCGCGGTCCATGGACACGGCCGGTGGGCCTCTCCGTGCTGCCTGCTCGTGGACCGGCACGTTCATTCGCCGGGCCATCCCGGTGACTCGCGGCCTCCCGCGCTGCCGCGACCGGCGGGGGAAATAGGGGGCGACAGCCGGGATGGCGGCAGGGAACACTACGGATCTATGGACTACGGCGTGAGTGAACCTGCGCGGCTCGGACGGACCCGACTGCCGGATGGTCGATTCCTGGGCTGGGCGGAATGGGGACCGGCCGACGGCACCCCGGTGCTGGTGTGCCCGGGGGCGGCCACCAGTAGGTGGCTCGGCTTCGGCGGCGGCATCGTCGATGCGGCAGGTATCCGGCTCATCAGCGTGGACCGGCCCGGCCTCGGCGCCTCCGACCCGGACCCGGACCCCGACCGTACGCTGGTCAGTTGGGCCACCGACATCCGGCACTTCATCCAAGAGCGCGCTTTGCACGCGCCGTTGGCGGTGGGATTCTCCCAGGGGACACCGTTCGCCCTCGCCCTGGCGGCGAGCGGTCTGGTGCACGCGGTGGCAGTGGTGTCCGGCAGTGACGAACTCGCCCACCCACGCTTCGTTCACTCGCTGAATCCGCAGACGAGGAGCATGGTGGACGCCGTCGCAGCCGACCCCCGGGCCGCTGAGGCATCCTTCGCCGGTTTCGGCAGCGCCGACACACTGTGGGATCTGATCATCACGACGAGCCCCGAGGCGGATCGCACCGTCTACACCGACCCGGTCTTCCGGCCCGCCTTCCGGCGCGCGATGGACGAGGCCTTCAGCCAGGGCCCAGCGGGCTATGCCCGCGACACCGTCCTCGCGATGGGCCGCTGGCCATTCGACCCGGCCGACATCGCCGTCCCGGTCGACCTCTGGTACGGACAGCAGGACACCAGCCCGGCCCACTCTCCGGACCTGGGTGAATCACTCGCCCAGATGATCCCGACGGCGACCCGGCACCTGCTTGCCGACGCTGCGGGATCGTTGCTCTGGACGCACGCCGAGACGGTCCTGCGCACCTTGCTGACCCAGGGGCGGTGTTCCCCAGCACCACCGGACCCGGCACCGGGCCCGGACCCGGCACCGGCCCCGGGATCGGCATCGTCGAATTGAGCAAGCGGTAGGCACCGAGGGGGCGTGCCTGGCCGCGGGTGCATGGGAAACGTCTAGCGCAATCGACGTGCGCGGAGCACCACGTCATCGGTGTGATGGGCGCCCGCGCCGCCCTCGGGTGCCACGCGTGGCCGCTGCTCGTCCACCTCGACCTTCCAGTTCTCGTCCAGGAGAGCGGAGACCATGGAGGGCCAGACGTAGTCGGCCGGGTTGAATCCGCCTTCGTCTGCTTGGTGGGTGTCCATACCCGCGTGGTGTACGAGGACCAGCACTCCGCCGGGCGCCACGGCCGCCAGCATCGCGCGCTCGGCCGCGGCGTCAGGTGTGCGCAGCAGGGCCGGGTACTGGGCGGACACCAGGTCGTAGGAAGCAGGGCGGAGCGTAGCCTCCGTCAGTGTGGCGTGGACCCAGTCGACGGTGACTCCGGCCTCCCGGGCGTGCCCGGCCGCCCGCTCCAGTGCCACCCCCGAGACCTCGAGCCCGGTCACTTCCCAGCCGCGGCGCGCGAGCCAGATGGCGTCCGCGCCCTCGCCGCAGCCGACGTCGAGCGCCCGCCCGGGGGTGAGTTCGCTGACCTCGGCCACGAGCGCGCCGTTGGGCCGGCCGCTCCACAACTGGTCTCGGTCGGCGTATCGGCTGTCCCATTCCTCGCGCACCGCCGGATCTCCGAGGTACCCGTCGGAGGCTGAGGCTGAGGCTGAGGCTGAGGCAGTGGTGGGTGTGGGTGCGGGTGCGGGCGACTGTGCTGCATGTGCTGCGGTCTCATCGGTCACGAACCCACCGTCCTCCAGCACATCGCGGCGGCGCCACATTTGTTGCCGCTTCGGCAATACGGCGTCGGCGCCCGGCGGCGGGGGAGTGACGTAACGCCGCCCCGCGCTTCCACCATCCGCCCACCAGTCGAGCTGCGGTGAGTGGAGCTTGGAGCCGACGCATTCGGATGATCCGGATGTACACCGCGTGGTGAAAGCGATATTTGCCTCAACATCGGACTTATGGTGCCTTCAGTCCGCAGGGCTCCGCCCCGTGGAGATTGCATGCGGCCTCTTGAAGGGAAAACGAAGATGATGGTTCGCGATGCCGTGAGCGGCTGCGCGGCGGTAGCCCTTGCTTCGGTGGCGATGACCAGCCTTGCTCAGGCCGATTCCGGCACCGTGCAGGCGTCGTCCGTCATGGCGCCGAGAGCTTCGCTCTCCCCCGCCACGGTCAAGCAGGGGGACACGCTCACTGTGAGAGTCGACGGCGCTCCCAGATCGTGCCGTTCCGTGCAGGCCAGATCCGATGCATTCGTCAGAACGGTGATGCTGAACAAGAGAGGTAACCCGTCCGCGTACTCTGGACGTGCCCTGGTAAAGGGGCAGGCTGCCCCTGGCCGGCACCAGGTCACAGTGAGCGGGACAGGCTGCGGCAGGTGGGTGGCCAAGGCCAGACTCACGGTTCTCGCACCCTCGAAAACGGTCAAGGGCAAGGTCATCGCGAGGTCCGGGCTCAACGTACGACAGCAGCCGACCTCCAACTCGGCGGTCACCGGCTTCTACCGCAGCGGACAGATCATTGATCTGACGTGCAGGAAGCTCGGACAGCCCGTCGACGGCAACCGCGCCTGGTACCGGGTCACGGCGCCCAAGGGCTGGGTCGCCGCTCGCTACGTCAAGACAGCGGGTTTCGTGCCTCCGTGCAGGTGACCTGCTGGGCCAGAGACTGACTCGCCCCCAGGCGAAGGCGGCGGGCGAAGGCGGGGGGGGGGGGGGGGGGGGGGGGGTGGGGGGGGGGGTTGTTTGGTGTTCTTGTATGTTGGGTTGGGGGGTGGGGGGGGGGCGGCGGGTGTGGGCTTTACCCCTGGC
>NZ_JBVJFF010000015.1:95322-264429 GCF_055587985.1 Streptomyces sp. NPDC046335
AGACTTGTGGAGCTCGACCTCCCCCCTCCCTCAGCAGAGTTTGGGGGGGGGCGGTGACGCCCGGACCTTTTCTTGTTCTCGCCCCCCCGCCTCGTCATTCCGTCGCCGCGGTGCCGCGGCTGGGCTGCGTGCATCGCAGGTGTGCCGCTCACCTATGTTGTCCCCTATGAGTCGTTGGGAAGAGCTGACTGGTGGGACGTCCGGAGAGGACTACGCGGCCCGGTTCGCGGCGTTGGCCGGCAGCGGTAAGGACATGCACGGTGAGGCACGATTGTGTGCTGCGCTGGTGCCCGCCGGGGCGCGGGTGCTGGATGCCGGGTGCGGCACCGGCCGGATCATGATCCGGTTGGCGGAGCTGGGGTACGACTGCGTCGGGGTCGACCTCGACGCTTCCATGTTGGCCGTGGCGCGCAGGCAGGCGCCAGAACTGCCCTGGATCCAGGCCGACCTGGCCGCCCTCGACCTGGCTGAGTTCCATATCGCCGCGGACTTCGACCTCGTGGTCGCGGCCGGCAACATCTTCCCGCTCCTTGCCACGGGTACGGAGGCCGCGGTGGTCAGGCGCTTGGCGGCGACTCTGCGGCCGGGCGGCCTCCTGGTCGCCGGATTCGGCCTGGACGCGGCCCACCTGCCGGTACCGCCCACCATCACACTGCCCGAGTACGACGCCTACTGCGCCGAAGCGGGCCTCACCTTGGTCGACCGCTTCGCGACGTGGGACGCCCACCCCTATGAGGGCGGCGGGTATGCCGTCAGCGTCCATGAGGTCCATCAGGTCCCTCGCGGCCGGCAGCAGTAGCGCCCGTAGCTCCCGTAGCGCACGTGGCTCCCGTAGCTCCCGTGATGAGAGTGGGCTCCGTCGGATGGGGGAGGCGAACGCTTCCACGGGCGGATGTGTCCGGGTGGGGCGGCGTCCGAAGCTGGGATTCCTGTTGAGTGAAGGGATTCTCGGGTGGAACGCTGGGACCGGGTCGGGCGCTGCGCGGCATACGGGGCTGCGCTGGCACTGTTGCCGTATCTGTTGATCAAGATGTCGTGGGTGGCCGGTTCGCTTCTGGGAGTGGTGCCGACCCCGGATGGTTACAGCCAAGCCGGTTGGGTGCTTCTCAATACGGTGACCATCGGCATGGCGGGGATCGGTATCACTCTGGCGCTCGCCCTGGTACGGCCGTGGGGGATGCGGATACCGGGGTGGCTGGTGGTGTTCTGTGCCTGGACGGGGTCTGGGTTTCTCGTATCGATCCTTCCGTACGCCGTGCTCAGTACGCTGCTTGAGTCCGCGCGCGGCGACTCGGCCGACAGCGGAAATGACGGCTCTGCCACGACCGACTGGATGTCAGCCCTGATCCAGTTCAGCTTCGTGGGGATGGGGCTGGGCCTTGCCATCGCGCTCCCCGCCTACCTGCGGCGACGCTGGCCGGAGGCGTTTGCCGGGCGAGTGGGGGACGGCACCCGGACAGCCCTGCCATGGGCAGCTGTGCTGGCTGCCGTGGTCGGCCTGGTCTGGCTGTACTGGGCAGTCGGCGGCACCTTGGGAATTGCCCACCCGGCCGAGCGGCAAACCGATGGGTACCTGCTGACCGGCCTGGGCGCCCTGTGGGCGCTGGCCGCTGCCGCTGCCGTCCAGACCGTCGCCCGGACACGTCCCACCCGGATGCCCCGGTGGCTCCCGCTGACGGTGGGCTGGCTCGGATCAGGGTCCCTTTTCGCATGGAGCGGCTGGAAACTGCCCGTCACACTGTTTGTCGCGCTGGCCCATCCCGCCGACATCACACCGCCGGAAAACCTCGCGGTCGCCGCGGTGCTGCACCTGGCTGCCGTGGTGGCGGGCGCCGGCATACTGCGGATACTCATCACCCCGCGCCCGTTCCCGGATGGCTCCGTTGTCGAAGGCCGACTCGTCGTGCGTGCCCCACTCGACGGCTGAGCGCTGTGGATGGACGCCGATGCCGGCCGCCGGCAGGTCAGCAGACGCTGTCGGTCGGCTTCGGGTTGCCCAGGCCGAACAGCGGGCGCAGGCGCAGGCCGGCCCAGGTGCCGAGGATGGCTACGAGCGCCCAGATCCAGCCGTGGAGGGAGCCGGAGGCGATGCCGGCGAGGTAGGCGCCGATGTTGCAGCCGTCGGCCAGGCGGGCACCGACGCCCATCAGGATGCCGCCGATGACGGCGGCGAGCGCTGTGCGGGCGGGGATGTTGCGGTGCAGCCGCCACATGCCGCCGGCGGCCGCGGCGACGGCCGCGCCGACCATGATGCCGATGTCGGTGAGGCTGTTCTTGTCGGCCAGCACCGGCCCGGACAGCTGGGCCGCGCTGCCGGGCTGCTGCCAGAAGGCCCAGGTCTCCGGCGAGCCGCCGAGCGCGTCCACGACCTTGGCGCCCCAGAGGGCGAACGCGCTGGTGATGCCCCAGGCGCCGCCCGAGACGAGCAGTACACCTGCGCCCAGTATCGCCAGCACCAGGGCGCCTGCGGCCAGTGGCCAGGAACCCCGCACCGTACGGCGAAGAGCGCCGCGTGCTGATGGCGGTGTGCCGACCGGCGGGGGATTGCGGCGGGCTTGTACGGCGCGGGCGGTGAACCAGATCGCGGCGAGCGCCGCGATCGTCACTGCCCAGGAGCCGAACCAGCCGATGTGGTCGGACAGTACGTACGGGTCGAGCGCGGGCAGGTTGTTCCAGAGGCCGAACTGCCAGGCGGCGAGGGTGGAGCCGGTGATGAAGCCGAGGAGGGTGAGCACGATGGTGCCCTGGCCGGAACCGACGGCGAAGAGGGTCCCGGAGGCGCAGGCGCCGCCGAGCTGCATGCCGATGGCGAAGAGGAAGGCGCCGACGAGCAGCGCCACGCCGATCGGTCCGGCGCTGGGCGTGGGCACCGAGCCGAACAGGCCGCTGCCGGTGCCGATGATCAGGGCGAAGAGCGTTGCGGTGGTGCCGAGCAGCAGGGTGTGGGCGCGCAGGCCGGTGCCGTTGCCGACGGCCACCAGCTGCCGCCAGGCGGAGGTGAAGCCGAACCGGGAGTGGAACAGGGCGAACCCGAGTCCGATGCCGAGCAGCAGCAGGACGCCGGGTTTGGCCCCGTGCTCCGCGAAGACGTAGCCGGCGAGCGCGGCGCCGATGACACCGGCGACCGCCAGCGGCAGCCGCCGGACCGACGGCAAGGCCTCGGCCTGAGGGGCGGGGGCAGAGGTGGGGGGAGGGACGAGCAGGGCGGGCCGTGGCGGCGCCCCGGCATCGGGAGCGGTGGTCAAGGCGGTCTCCGGGAACGGGAGGGGAGGTCGGACAGGCTCAGGCTGTGGTCGCGTGAGCGCGGAGCGGGACATCAGCGCCGGTTGATGGTCAGCGGCCGACGGGGCAGAGGCCGACTGGTCAGCGGCTGACGGGGCAGTGCCCGATGGGTCAGCGACCGATGGGTCAGCGGCGACAGAGCGCGTCGTCGACGCTCCACGGCGTGGCCGCGAAGAGCGCGAGAGCGAGGTGACGAGCGGGTCCGAACATGCGCTCCACCTTAGACATCCCGCTCAGATCGCAAAATGTTGTCTCACATAGAGGACGCATGAATGAGACGGCGCGCTGGATCGACTGCGCGTCTCCCCCCCCGCGGTCACGCGCTCCTGCGGATGGAATGGGTCCGGGCCCAGTACGACCGGGTGGCGACGATGAGTGCGACCCCGTAGACGGCGAACGCGGCCATGCCGATCCAGCCGACCAGCAGTGCGTCGTCCGAGGAGGGGAAGTCACCGCGCCGTATCGTGACCACGTCGACCGTGGCCAGAGTCACGTAGCCGACCCCGAGTACCCCGTACGGGGCCAGAGTGGCAGCGCCGATCAAGGCCGGGGTCAGGGGGAGCCAGCGGGGAACGCGCCGGCCACGCAACCACGGAGTCCAGCGTGGAAAGACCTGACCCCACGGGCGGACCAGGCCCCACAGCAGGAAGACACCGAGCGCGGCCAGCAACACGGTGCCGTCCAGGCCCCAGGAGTCCAGGGTGAGCCAGATCCCCGACGCACCGTTGCGCTTGGAGATCGCGAGCATCTCTTCGCCGGCGATTCCGGCGAAGGTGCCGCCGGATGCCCAGATGAGCTTCATCGCCACGTAGGGGAGAAAGGCCACCGTTCCGGCGCAGGCGGCGAGTTGGACCGGTCGGGAGGCGGCGGAGGGGGCTACCGCACCAGCCGCCGAGGACGGGCGGCGGTCGGACCGGGCGGTGGCCGCGAGCAGCAGGCCCCCGGCCGCCGACAGCGCGTGGTTCACAGCGGCCACCCCACTGTCCACCCCCTGGCCGAAGACCAGGGTGATGACGTCCATCAGCAGGCCGAACGCGCCGATCCCGGTCAGCGCGCAGAGAACCCACAGCAGCACTCGCAACGCCGGCCGCAACCCCAACCGCGCATGCGCACCGCAAGCCACCGCTGCCAGCGCCCCCACCGCCGCGACCGCCCAGCCCAACGTCGAGGACCCCGGGGCACCGCCCAGGTGGAACGGCGGCGTCCCGCTCAACGCGCAGGCCAGGCCGAAGGCGGCGTACAGCACAGCCCACACCGTCGCGGCGCGGCCCACCCAGTACGGCCACCGCTGCCACCACATGCGCCAAGGCGCAGTCGTCATCCCCGTCGCATCGAGCATGCACCGACCATCGCAGCAGCTGCCGCGGCGTGACATCAACCGCCAGGTTGCTTGCCCTCCCCCGAGTGGGGGAGTGACGCCTACGACCCAGGCACGCCGGCCAGCATGACCCTCGGGACCGGAAAGCCCGCATGGTCTTCGGCTTCGGCCGAGGTCCCGTGATGTCGTCAGGGCGGTGTGAGGGCGTTGAGCTGTTCGGCGAGGTCGGGGTGGGTGGTGGTCAGGTGGGGGCGGGTGGCGTTGAGAGGGGGGATGAGCTCGGCGGGGTCGTCATGGGCGAGGGCCGCGTGGAGCTGGCTGAGCGGGAGGCCGGCCGTGGCGGGCAGGTCGGTGAGGGCGGTGATCTGGCCGGCGATGCGGCGCAGGTCTGCCGCGTTGCGGCGGGCCCACGTGGCTGTGGTCCGTTCGGCGGCGCGGCGTTCACGGGTGGCCTGGACGCGTTGCTCGCCGGTGGTTCCGGCGGGGCCGGGGCAGCCGCGCAGGTAGCGGCGTTCGGCGGCCTGGCGGCTGGCGACGCCGAGAGGGTGGGCGAGGTCGGCCCAGCTGGCTCCCGCGTCGCGGGCGGTTTCGATCAGGCCGGTCTCCCATCCCGCGAGTCGCTCGCGCACCTCCCGCAGCAGCATCAGGGAGGCCAGGGCCTGCTCCGGCCCGGGGCCGACTGCGTCGGGGGTCTCCGCGGACTCTCGCTGGGCGTCACGCAGGGCGTCGTCTATGGCGTGCAGGGCCGCCGCGGCGGCGAGGAACGACGCCGGGCTGTGGGCGTTCGTACTGGTCGTGGACGGCTTGTCGGCTGTGGCCACGGACACCTCCCTTTGATGTCATTTGATGTCATCACGTGGACGACACTGTGGTTGTCATCCATTGGATGACATGTTACAACGGTGTCAGTGAAGCGCATTGGCAGCCACTGCCTGAACCTGCTGGAGGTGTTCTCACCATGTTGATGCGCACTGACCCCTTCCGTGAGCTGGACCGGCTGGCGCAGCAGCTGATGGGCCCGGGCACGTGGTCCCGCCCGTCGGCGATGCCGATGGACGCCTACCGCGAGGGCGACGAGTATGTCGTGGCCTTCGACCTCCCGGGCGTCACCTCGGACGCGATCGACATCGACGTCGAGCGGAACATGCTCACCGTCAAGGCCGAGCGGCGGCCGATGGCGAAGGCCGACGACGTGCAGATGGAACTGTCCGAGCGGCCGCTGGGTGTCTTCTCGCGCCAGATCGTGCTCGCCGACACTCTCGACACCGAACACATCCGGGCCGACTACGACGCGGGCGTGCTCACCCTGCGCATCCCGATCGCCGAGCGCGCCAAGCCCCGCAAGATCTCCATCGGCGTCGAATCCGACCGCAAGGAGATCTCCGGCTGACACCGGCCGGACGGTCGCGGAGGGCGGGCAACTGATCTCCCTCCCACCCCGCTCTCCGCACCCCCTCTCCGCACCCCGTGCACAGTCCGAAGAAGAAGGGTGGCGGCCGAGATGACCCTGCGACGCGAAGCGTTCCTCGGCCATGTGAAGGAACGCGGCGAATACGACACTCACCAGGAAGCCGAGCGCGCGGCCCGTGTGGTGCTCGCCCTCCTCGGCGCGCACCTGGTCGGCGACGTCCGCGCCCAGCTCGCGGCGCGCCTGCCGGAGGAGTACGCCCTGATCCTGCTCAACCCGCTGCAGAGCGCCGAGCCGCTGCCCCCGGAGCGGTTCGTCCGCGCGACCGCCGCGTGGATCGAAGGCGCCACCGAGCGGACCGCGGCCTGGGACGTGAGCGCCGTGCTGTCCACCGTCGCCGACGCCGCCGGCGAGGACCTGCTGGGCCAGATCCTGCTCCAGCTCCCCACCGGCTACGACCTGCTCTTCGGCCGCCCCCAGCCCACCTGACCATCCGACCCCGGTGCCCGAGCACCGGCCACAGAAAGAAAGGCAACCACCCCAGTGATCTCCGACCGGCACGCACCGCACCAGCAGACGTACGGGACGGCATACGAGCAGATGCTGGAGAAGGTCCGCCACCAGGGCGCATACCCCACCCGCGAGAAGGCAGACCAAGCCGCCCGCATGGTCCTTGCCGGACTCGGGCGCCAGCTGACCGGCGACGAACGCGTCGACCTGGCCGCGAGCCTGCCCATAGAAGCCGCACGCGTGCTGACCGCCCAGATCCCCGCCCCCCAGCCCCTGACCGGCTGGGCCTTCGTCAAGGACCTCACCGCCCGCACCGGCGCCTCCCTGGCCACCGCCCGCTGGGACACCGGATCCGTCTTCTCCGCCGTCGCCGCCTACGCCGGCCCCGAACTGATCACCCGCATCCTCCACCAGCTCCCCACCGGTTACGCCCTGCTGTTCGGCCGCGCGGAACTCACAACGGCCGCGTAGGGCATGGACGGCGCGGCGGCCTTGGGCATCGGCGCCGCGGATGTTGGCGGCGGGGAGCGCGGGAAGACCTGCGCCCCCGCCGCCAACACCCGCCGCTCGGCCGCGTTCATGGCTGTCGGCGAAGCGGTCTGCGGCGCGCACCACGTCAGCGGGAACTGCTCACCGGTGGTGTGGGTGGTGCCTCGCGGCCCTGGTGCACGCCGCCGTAGGGAAGCTGTTCGGGCACATCGCCTGTCAGTGGTTCGTGCGCCGCCGATCGGGGCGCGTACGTCCTCGCACCGGTCGGGCCCCGGAGTACCGGGGCACGCACCATGCAAGGCGAGACGACGGTGACGGGGGAGTCCATGCTGTGAGGGGTACTTGGCAGGTCCCCCACCCGTCGTGCGGCCTGCCTGCCGACGTACGGTCAGCGCCGGGTGCCCGGACTGCGCAGGGGAGAGCTCGCCACGCTCGCCGGGGTGAGCGTCGAGTACTACACGCGCCTGGAGCGCGGCAACCTCGCCCGCGCTGCCGGGCCGACGGCGCCCCGAACGCGGGCCCCACGGCGGGCGGTTCGGCCGGCGGTGCGGCCGAGTGTGGCGCGGATCGTCGAAGGCATGGCTCCGAAGTGGTCCGAGCACGCGGCGCACGAAGACGGGGTTGGCGTTGGTGCTCCTGGAGGGTTCCTCCGAACTCACCGGTGACCAGCCGGTCCGTACGGCCTGAAACCGATGACTCGGTCAGGCGGGCGCGGGCCGGGTGCGGTCAAGAACGGGTTCGAGGCGGACGACGATGCCCTTCGACGTGGGCTGATTGCTGATGTCGGCGACGCTGTCCAGCGGCACCAGCACGTTCGTCTCCGGATAGTAGGCGGCGGCCGAACCCTTGGCGGCGGGGTAGGGCACGATTGCGAAGTTCTCGGCCCGGCGTTCGGTGCCGCGTTCGGTGCCGTCCGCCCAGACGCTCACCAGGTCGACACGGTCGCCTTCGGCGAGGCCGAGTTCGGTCAGGTCGGCCGGGTTGACGAGCACGACGTGGCGGCTGCCGTGGATACCGCGGTAGCGGTCGTTGTTGGTGTAGGGGACGGTGTTCCACTGGTCATGCGATCGCAGCGTCTGCAACAGCAGATGACCCTTCGGCGCCCGGGGGACGACGCGCTCGTTGCGGGTGAACAGGGCCTTGCCGACCTTGTTGTTGAAGACGCCCTCGTTGACCGGGTTGGGCAGTTGGAAGCCCCCGGGGCGTGACACCCGTGCGTTGTACTCGTGGAAGCCGGGCACGACGCGGGAGATCCGGTCGCGGATGGTGCCGTAGTCGCCCTCGAAATTTTCCCAGGGGATGTCCGCCTTGCCGTCCAGGGTGCGGCGGGCGAGCCGGCACAGGATGGCGACCTCGCTGAGCAGCAGCGGAGAGGCAGGCTCCAGGCGGCCCTGGGAGGTGTGCACCTCGCTCATGGAGTTCTCGACGGTGACGAACTGCTCGCCGTCGGCCTGGACGTCACGCTCCGTGCGTCCCAGGGTGGGCAGGATCAGCGCGGTGTCGCCGCAGACGGTGTGCGAGCGGTTGAGCTTGGTGGAGATATGGGCGGTCAGCCGACATGAGCGCATCGCCTCCTCGGTGACCTCGCTGTCGGGAGCGGCCCGGACGAAGTTGCCCGCCAGGGCGAGGAAGACCTTGACGCGGCCCTCGCGCATCGCCTTGATCGAGTTCACCGAGTCCAGTCCGTGCGGGCGCGGCGGATCGAAACCGAACTCCTTTTGCAGGGCATCGAGGAAGGTGTCCGGCATCTGCTCCCAGATGCCCATGGTGCGGTCACCCTGGACGTTGCTGTGCCCGCGCACCGGACAGGCGCCGGCACCGGCGCGCCCCAGATTGCCGCGCAGCATCAGGAAGTTGACGATCTCCCGGATGGTGGGCACGCCGTGCTTGTGCTGGGTGATGCCCATCGCCCAGCAGACGATGACGCGTTCGCTGCGCAGGACCTCGTCGCGGACCTTCTCGATCTCCTCGCGGGTCAGTCCGGTCGCGGCGCACACGTCGTCCCAGTCGACGGTGCGGGCGTACTGGGCGAACTCCTCGAAGCCAGTGGTGTGGGCGTCGATGAAGGCGTGGTCCAGGACGGTGCCGGGCCGCGCGTCCTCGGCCTCAAGCAGCAGGCGGTTGAGGGCCTGGAACAGGGCGAGGTCACCGCCGGGCTTGATGTGCAGGAAGCGGTCGGCGATCTGTGTGCCGCGTCCGAGGATGCCGCGGGGTTTCTGCGGGTTCTTGAAGCGCCGCAGCCCGGCCTCGGGCAGCGGGTTGACCGCCACGATCCGGCCGCCATTGCGCTTGGCCTCCTCCAGGGCGGTGAGCTGGCGAGGGTGATTGGTGCCCGGGTTCTGACCCACCAGGAAGATGAGGTCGGCGTGGTGGAGGTCGTCGAGACCGACGGTGCCCTTGCCGGTGCCCAGGGTCTCGCTCAGGGCGAAGCCGCTGGATTCGTGGCACATGTTGCTGCAATCGGGCAGGTTGTTGGTGCCGAAGGCGCGGGCGAAGAGCTGCAGGACGAAGGCGGCCTCATTGCTGGCGCGGCCGGAGGTGTAGAAGACGGCCTCGTCGGGGGAGGCCAGCGCCTTCAGCTCCCGCGCGAGGACTCCCAGGGCGTCGTGCCAGCCGATCGGCTCATAGTGATCGGAGCCGGGCAGCTTGATCATCGGCTCGGTGAGCCGCCCCTGCTGGTTGAGCCACATGTCGGAGCAGGCGGCGAGGTCGGAGACGCTGTGCTCACGGAAGAAGTCGGCGGTGACCCTGCGTGTGGTGGCCTCGTCGTTGATGTGCTTGGCGCCGTTCTCGCAGTACTCGTTGCGATGGCGCTTGCCCGGTGCCGGGTCCGCCCACGCGCAGCCGGGGCAGTCGATCCCGCCCACCTGGTTCATGGTCAGCAGGTCCACCCCGGTCTTCCTCGGGGAAGTCTGCTCCAGGGAGTACTCCAGCGCGTGCACGACCGCGGGGACTCCGGCAGCCCACTTCTTCGGCGGCGTCACGGAGAGGGTGGTCTCCGGCTCCTCGCCGGACGGGTTCTGCATCGGTTCGCCTTTCTCGTTCCGTGTACGGCACGCCGCTCAGCCGACGGGCCACTGGGCCACGCGGCTCCTGGGCGGTTCCGGGTGATCGTGCTGCACGCGGCCGTTGCGGATGGTGCTGCGCCAGGCGCCGCCCTCTTGGCCCAGTCCTTCGATGAAATGCTTGAAGTTCATCAGCTCACCGCGCAACAGGCGGGCGGTCAGCCTAGCGGCCCCGGACGAACGGGTGAGGATACTCGCGGCTCCCCGCGGTTCCAGGAGCATCCGGACGGTGATCGCCGTGCCGCCGGACTCCGTCGGCCTGAACTCGACCTCGCCCTGGTGGGAGGGGCTCTGCTCCAGTCCGCGCCAGGCCAGGTAGGCATCGGGGTCCTGCTCCACGATCTCGACCGCGAAACGGTGGCGCAGCGGCCCGTAGCCGATGGTCCAGGCGGTCACGGTGGGCCTGATCTGCTCGACGGATCGCACCACGGTCGAGAAACGCGGGAAGGCCTTGAACTGCGTCCACTGGTTGTACGCCGTCCGCACCGGCACCGCGATCTCCACCGTCTCCTCGACGTGCTGCTCCCGCAGCGGCCGACGGTGCGTGACGCCGCCGCCGTCGGTGCGTGTCTCCGGCGTGTGCGTGTGCGTGTCCGGCACGGCCTGCCGGTCGTCGTCTTCGTGCGCCATCGTGGTCTCTCCTCCGGGCAGGGAACCGGGCCGCAGGGCACCCGGCCGCCGCTCGCGCGTCAGGGCTCGTCTACCGGTACCCACATCGTGAACTTCGAGTCACTCCGGTGCGGTATGTGCTCCGCATGAGACGATTGCGGCTACGAGAGGGGCGGGCGGGCAGGGCAGTCACGGGGCCGGGTTGGCGAGGGCCGACTTCCGGCGGTTGGCCTTGGACCGGGCGGGTGACCGTGGCCGGGCCGGTGCCCGTGGACCGTCAGCAGCTCCTCCGCCACGTCAGGCATCTCCAGTCTCACCCCCTGCGTGTCCACCCGCCACTCACTGTGATCCAGCAGCACGTAGACGACAACCACGCGATGGGTGTCGGCGGGCGTCGGCGAGCACCCGGGTGCTGACAAACGCCTCCAGCGACGTCTCGCCGGACTCGGCCAACCGGCTGGGCAGAGTAATACAGGGGCCCAGCGCGGGCGTGCGGCCGAAACTCCGCCACCGGAACGGAACGCGGAACGCGGCAGCCGCCCTGCGCTGGCTAGCGAGCCCGCGCCGTGCCTGCCCCCGGCCGCTACGGATCAGTCCGACGCGGCCATCAGGGCGGTGACGTAGGCATCCAGCCGCTTCTCCACAACCGGCGTCGTCAGCTCTGTCCTTCCTGCCTCGCGCCATGGCCGCGCCACCTGCCGCACTTCTTCCGAGCTCGCCAGCCCGTCCCGCACCTGCCAGTACAACCGCTCATCCGCGGTCGCGGCCAGCACACCGCCGGCCGCCTCGTACACCTCAGGGAAACGCAGACCCCACTCCGGGCCATGCAGGAGTGCGAGGGTGGTCGAGCAGTGCGCCACGTCGAGATCTGCCGGGCCCCAGGAAGTCGCTGCCCAGTCGACGACCCCCGTGACACGGGCCTCTGCCGGCCCATGGGGCGGCACGTTGAACAGCACGTTGCCGGGCTGGAAATCCCGGTGTAGGAACCGCCCTTCATAAGGCGGCGCCGGCCTGCGGATCACGTCGATCGCCGCGGCCCATGCCGCCACGTCGGCGCCCTGCGGAGTGACGACAGTGTCGGCGGTCGTCAGCGTCACGTACTTCTTGGGCCGGTCGACAGGCCGCAATGCGTGGATCGCCACGAGGTGACGGGCCAGCAGGTGAATCCGCGTCTCCAGTCCCTCGTCGTCGAGGACCGTCCGGCCCGCCAGATGTGTCATCAGGAGCGATGGATACGCGCAATGCGCGGCGGTCGGATCAACCGCTACCAGTTCAGGAGCAGGCACGTCGGTGTCCGCGAGCTGGGTCAGGGCGCCGGCCTCCCTGTGGAGCGAGTCCTCGGCGTGCTCCACGTAGAACGGGTCGACGAACGTCCGCAGCACCAGGGCACGGGTATCTCCGTCGCGCGTGCCGATGGTCAGCCTCCGCATTTCGGCAGTGATGCCGCCGTGCAGCGCGTCGGCCCTGACGATCCGTTCGCCGGGCTCCAGGTGCCGGCTCACCCAAGCGAGTGTCAACGGTCGGACAGCCGCTGCCCCATCGTGTTTGGTCACCGGGCCACCTCAGCAGCCGGACGGCAGCCTGCGCAAAGGCTTTTCCGGGGCCCGAGGCACCACCGACAGGCCCTCGCGTAGGCCGTCGAGCCCCACGGTGACCTCAGATGGTCGCCGCCCGGGCCCCGGGGCCGGGCCGGTTGCGACGGTTCAGGCGGGTGGGCCGGTCAGGGCCGTCGCCTTCGGTTTCTCGGCAGGGCGGGAGCGGGTGCGTGGCCGGGTGAGTGCCGCCAGGACGACGAGGCCGGTCGCCAGTGTCTGGACGCCGACCGGCCAGGGGTGCCCGTCGGCGTTGTTGACCATGGACTGGGCGAGGAGCGGGCCGACTCCGCCACCGATGATGGTGGCTGTCTGGTAACCGATGGACATTCCGCTGTAGCGGACATCGGCAGGGAACAGGCCCGCGAAGTACGACGGTTCGGGCGAGGACATGATGGCCTGGAGCACGGAGCTGCCGATGAAGACGCAGAACAGGGCTGCGACGCTGTGGCTGGTGAGCAGCCAGGCCATGGGCAGGCTCCACAGGGTGATGGCGAAGCCGCCCGTCAGCAGGAGCCGTCGCTCGCCGAAGCGGTCGGCCAGCCGTCCCACGAACGGGGTCAGCAGCATGTTGACGAAGCTGCCGACGATGTTCCCGGACAGTGCCACCGACGCGCTGATGCCCATCGTGCCGGTGGCGTAGGCGACGAGGAAGGCACCGCTGAGAAAGCCGATCATGGTGGGGCCGACGTGCACACCGATGACGGACAGGATCGACCTGGGGTAGCGCGTCACGGCGATGCGCAGGGGTGTCCGGGCCGGTTTCGCGTGTGCTCGCGTCTGCGCGAAGGCCGGGCTCTCCTCGACCTTGAGACGGAGCACGAATCCGAAGAGGACCAGTACCGCGCTGATGAGGAAGGGGACGCGCCACCCCCACGTGAGCATCTGGTCATCGGTGAGCGTGGTGGTGAGCAACGCCACGACGCCGTTGGCCAGGATGACCCCCAGGGGCGCGCTCGCCGAGACGATGCTGCCGAAGAAGGCCTTGCGCCCCTGGGGGGCGTGCTCTACAGCCAGCAGCGCGGCTCCGGCCCACTCCCCGCCCAGTCCGATTCCCTGGAGGAAACGGAGTGACACCAGCATGACCGGTGCCCAGACGCCGATCTGCTCGTAGGTGGGCAGCAGACCCACCGCGAAGGTCACCGTGCCGGTCAGCAGGAAGCTGGCCATCAGTACCGGCCGGCGCCCCACCCGGTCGCCGAGGTGCCCCGCGATCAGCCCGCCGAGGGGGCGTGCGAGGAAGCCGACGGCGAAGGTTCCCAGTGACAGCAGGACGCCGGTGCCGGAGGACTGAGCGGGGAAGAAGATGCGGGCGAAGACCAGCGCGGCCAGCGGGCTGTAGATGAAGAAGTCGTAGAACTCCAGGACCGACCCGACCCCGCTGGCCAGCGCCGCTCTCCAGGCCTGGTCCTCGGTCGGGGGAGTCCCCGTGGTGGCGTGGCTGTCGGTCATTGTCCGCCACCGCCGACCAGGGTTCCCTGCCCGAGATGCCCGAGATGCCCGAGCCGCCGTGGCCACCGATCCGCCTGTGCCCAACCTGCCCAACCTGTCTTCATCAGCCGCCTCCAGTTAAGTTTGGAATCAATTCCAGGACAGACTGAGTGCGGCTTGCGTGAGCTGTCAATAGATGTGGAAGCACTTACTTGCAGGTCACGAGCTTGACGCCACATTGGTTGGGTCATAGCTTATGGAATCGATACCAAGCCAAGTGGTCGTCGGTGCCAAGCCAACCGGTCGATACCAAGCCAAGCGGTGAACAGGCCCGGTAGTAAGGAGTCAGGCGATGAGTGCGTGCTGCGGACCCGTCCGCGAAGCCGGCGGAGACCCGCCCGCGAACCGGCTGCCCCGGCCCCCGGTCCGGACCGGCACCCGGAGGAGTGGCCCTGTCCACGGCGTGGCAGCGATGGTGCGGATTCCCGGCGGTCCGTTCCGCATGGGAGGTGACGACGCCGACGCCTTCGCGGCCGACGGCGAGGGCCCGGTGCGCACGGTGACGACACCTGAGTTCCTCATCGACGCCCACACCGTCACCAACCGGCAGTTCTCGCGCTTCGTGCGCGAGACCGGGTACGTCACCGACGCCGAACGGTACGGCTGGTCGTTCGTCTTCTACGCTCTCGTCCACCCCGAGGCCAGTGGCGCGATCACGGGGGGAGGCGTTCCGCAAGCGCCCTGGTGGCTAGCCGTCGAGGGGGCTTCCTGGCTGCACCCCCACGGGCCCGGTTCCACCCTGGAGGGACTCCACCAGCATCCCGTCGTACACGTCTCCTGGAACGACGCCTCCGCGTACGCCGCGTGGGCCGGCAAGCGGCTGCCCACCGAAGCCGAATGGGAGAAGGCGGCCAGGGGCGGACTCGCCGGGGCACGCTATCCGTGGGGCGACGAACTGCGCCCACGAGGACGGCACCGCTGCAACATCTGGCAGGGCGCCTTCCCGCAACACAACTCCGGCGAGGACGGCTACCTCGCGACCGCTCCGGTGACAGCCTTCCGCCCCAACGGCTACGGCCTCTACAACGTCGCCGGGAACGTGTGGGAGTGGTGCTCCGACTGGTGGAGCACCACATGGCACGTACCGGACGAGCCGCGCACGCGCGACAACCCCCAGGGCCCCGACCGCGCGGACGCCCGGGTCATCCGGGGTGGCTCCTACCTGTGCCACTCCTCGTACTGCAACCGATACCGGGTGGCGGCACGCACATCGAACACGCCGGACAGCAGCGCCGGCCACACCGGTTTCCGCTGTGCGGCCGACACCGAACCCACTCAAGGAACCGCAGGAGAACACCGTGCCGACCAGTGAGTCCGCCGCACCCGCCCGTACCGTTGCCGAAGCGGTGCCCTCATGGCCGGCCCAGCCCGGTGGCGATCTGCCCAACATCCTCACCGTGATCCTCGATGACACCGGCTGGTCGGACTTCGGCTGCTTCGGCTCCGAGATCCGCACACCCACCATCGACGCGCTGGCCGCAGGCGGGCTGCGGTACACCAACTTCCATGTCACGCCCATGTGTTCGCCCACCCGGGCGTGCCTGCTGACCGGCCGCAACAACCACGGCCTCGGCATGCGTTTCATCGCGGACACCGACACGGGATTCGCCAACTCCCGAGGCCGGATCGATCCCGGCGTCCCGCTGCTCCCCAGCCACCTGCGGCCCTCCGGCTACGGGTCGTACCAGGTCGGGAAGTGGCACCTGACACCCGGACACGAGATCACCCCGGCCGGGCCCTTCGACAACTGGCCGCTGCGACGCGGCTTCGACCGCTTCTACGGCTTCATGGACGGCTGCACCGACCAGTACGCCCCGGAACTCTACGAGGACAACCACCAGGTCCAGCGACCCGAGGGCGAGGGCTATCACCTCTCGGCGGACCTCGCCGACCGCGCGATCGGCTTTCTGCGCGAGCACCGGACCTACCGGCCGGACAGCCCGTTCTACCTGAACCTCGCACTGGGAGCCACGCACGCGCCCTTTCAGGCGCCCAGGGCTTACATCGACCGGTACCTCGAAACCTTCGCCAAGGGCTGGGACCGGACCCGCGTCGATCGCTTGCGCCGACAGGTGGAGGCGGGTCTGGTGCCCGAAGGGACCGGGCTCACCGAGCGCGACCCGGGCGTGCCGGCCTGGGCCGACCTCGACGATGACCGGCGGACCCTCTACACCCACCTCCAGGCCGCCTACGCCGGCTTCCTCGAACACGCCGACGCGCAGATCGGCCGGGTCGTCGCGGCCCTCGAAGAGTGGGGCGCCCTGGACAACACCGTTGTCCTGGTGATGTCCGACAACGGAGCCAGCAGGGAAGGCGGCAGTCAGGGAGCGGTCGACGTCAACGCCCCTTACAACGGGATTCCGCAGAGCGTCCAGCAGGAACTGAAGCGACTCGACCGGCTCGGCGGACCCGAAGGCCCGGCCCACTACCCCGAAGGCTGGGCGACCGCCGGGAACACCCCCTTCCGCCTGTACAAGCAGTTCACCGACCTGGGAGGGGTCCGGGTACCGCTCATCGTGCACTGGCCGCGGCACATCACCGACGCGGGAGGGATCCGCGACCAGTTCGTGCACGCCATCGACATCATGCCCAGCCTGCTGGATGCCGCAGGGACCCTGGCGGACCCGGAGAGCTTCGACGGCCGCAGCATCACCCGCACCTTCGAGGACGCCACCGCACCGGCGCCCAGGGACACCCAGCACTTCGAAATGCTGGGCCACCGTGCCATCAGGCACCACAAGTGGAAGGCAGTCACCACCCACGTCCCCGGCACACCGTACGAGGAGGACGTGTGGCGTCTGTACGACACCTCGGGCGACTTCTCCGAGTGCCACGACATCGCTGCGAGCGAGCCGGGCCGTCTGTCCCACCTGCGCGCGCTGTGGGAGGAAGCGGCCCGCGCCCACGGCGTCTTCCCCCTGGACGACCGGCCGCTCAAGGAACTCCTCGCCCTGGACACCGGACAGGGCCTGCTCGGCACCGACCGGATCGTCCTGGCAGCCGGAAGCGGCCACGTTCCCGCCGCGAGCGGTGTGACCGGCAGCAACAGATCGATGCGCGTGACCGCCCGCATGCACCACCTCGCCGACGGAGTCGTCCTCGCCAGCGGCACCCTCGCGGGCGGATACGTGCTCTACATCAAGGAAGGACGCCTCGTCTTCGAGCACCACCTGCTCGACGAACGCGTGCACTGCGTCGCACCGGGACCGCTCCCGGCGCGGACGGAAACGGTCGGCTTCCGCCTGGAACGGCGTGCGGACCGCTCCGCCCGTCTCACGCTCCACATCGACGGCAGGCCTGCCGGCCGGGCGGAGATCCCCATGACCGCCCCCCGGCTGTCCGGCTACGGCCTCGACGTGGGACGCGACACGGTGAGCCAGGTCTCCACGGCCTACAGCGGCGAATTCCCGCTGCCCGACGGGGCGCTCATCGATGTCGAGCTGCGCTTCACCGAGCCGGGCGACCTCGACGAACGCGCCGAGGTGCTGGAGGCAACGGAATGACCGTTTGCCCCGAGCCTGCCCCGAGTGAGCCCTGCCGCGCTCCGGCCGGACACGCCGTCAAGGAGCCGTGAGACGCTACTGCGTCAGTGACGACATGAACGGCGGACAGGTGAGGAATGGCAACGATCAGCGATGTCGCACAGCGCGCCCAGGTATCGCGGACCACGGTGTCGCGGGTTCTCAACGCCCCCGAAGC
Organism: Streptomyces sp. NPDC046335; assembly: GCF_055587985.1. Classification (NCBI taxonomy): domain Bacteria; kingdom Bacillati; phylum Actinomycetota; class Actinomycetes; order Kitasatosporales; family Streptomycetaceae; genus Streptomyces; species Streptomyces sp. NPDC046335. The sequence continues at coordinate 112,786 of NZ_JBVJFF010000015.1, forward strand.
GGTCGCGGAGGACAAGCGGCTACGCGTCCTCCAGGCCATCGAGGAGCTGGGCTACCGCCCCAACGTCAGCGCCCGCAACCTGCGCAGGGGCGCCTTCGACACCCTGGCCCTGTGCGTCGGTGACATCTCGCAGCCCTTCCACGGACAGCTCACCAAAGCCGTGCAGAAAGCCGCGGAGAAGCACGGCTACGGCGTACTGATCTACGATCTCGACAACCGGCCCGACCGCCTGGCCGGGTTCCTCCGCGAGCTGCCGCACCGAGGCGTCGACGGTGTACTGATCGCCACCGCCGACGACCTCACCGCCGCCTCGGTGCGCGCGGCGATCGGTTCCGCACTGGAGGCGGGCGTCATCGTCGTCTCCACGGGCACGGAAGTCGACGATCCGGTGGTCCCTGCCATCGCCTGCGACCACTCGGCCATGGGTGCCGACGCCACCCGGCACCTGCTGGAACAGGACATGTGGCCGGTGGCCTTCCTCGGCGGCCGCCGGACCTCCGCACTGTCCGCGCGGCTGGGCGCCGGATACATCGCCGCCTGCCGGCGGGCCGGCCGAGTGTCCCAGAAGTGGATGTACGTCACCGGCGACTACCAGACCGAGCCGGCCAGGGCGGCTGTGACACGGCTCCTGCGCGCCAGGCCCCACACCCGCGCCCTCGTCGCCGCCAACGCGCCGATGGCCCTCGGCGCCCTGCGGGCCGCCGCCGACCTCGGACGGCGGGTCCCCGACGATTTCGCCGTGGTGTGCTGCGAGGACGTCGGCGTCCTGACACACCTTCAGCCCTCCATGACCGCCGTCTCCCTCGACCTCGACGAGCTGGGCTCCCGGGCCGTCGGCACGTTGGTATCCGTCCTCGCCGGCGAGAAGGTCACCACCACCCAGCAACTGCCCCACCACCTGATCGTCCGGGAGTCCTCGGTCTCCGGTGCTTCCGCAATGTGAGCGGGCGTCCGCCGGAGGCTGAGCGCCGGTGGCCCGGATGCCCTCCTCGAACTGCGGGCCGCCGGGGGCGGGGCGACACTCGTCAGTGGCGTCTGCCGACGGGAGGACGGATGGTGAAGCAGGACGACGGCGCGGCCGAGACGGAGGGGCGGGGCCTGGCCGGTTCCCCCACCTCGCGGCAGGGCGGTGCGGATCTGCGGGGCATCAGCGTCCTGGTGGCGGACCGGGACCCCGGAGTCGCCGCACACCTCGCCGCGCAGTTGCGGGAGAGGGGCGCGCACCCCGTCGGGCAGGCCGTCGACGAGACGGAGTTCCTGGAGGTGCTGCGGAGCCGGCCCGATGCCTGGCACGTCTCTCTCTGGCACGAGGCCCTTGAGCCGGACCCGGGCCGCCGGCAGGGACTGCTCCAGACGTGGCAGCGGGAGTTCCCGGCCACCGTGACCGTGCTCACCACGGACAACGTGACGGCGTCGAACACCCTGCTGGCGCTGCGCGGCGGCGCGGTCGACGTCGTACAGCGACACGCCCCCGGTGACGAGCTGGCGACAGCGGTACGCCGTGCCCGGGAGGTGCACCGCACGCGTCGGGCGCCGACGGGTCGTGCGGAGGCTCCGCGCATGCTGGTCGTGGGGGCGCATCCCGACGACTGCGAGATCGGCGCCGGCGGTCTCATCCACCGGCGGGTACGCGACGGGTGGCAGGTGTCGATGATGGCGCTGTCCCACGGCTCGTGGGGCGGGGAGCCGGGCCGGCGGGCGCACGAGGCGCGGGAGGCGGCGACCGCCCTGGGGACGACCTCATTCCACCTGGAAGACTTCCCCGACGGTCACATCGCCGATGAGACGGAGACCGTGCAGGCCATCGAGCGCGTGATCTGCGAGATCGACCCGGACGTGGTGCTGGTGCACTCGGTGCGGGACACGCACCAGGACCACCGGGCCGTGCACCGGGCCACCCTGGTCGCGGCCCGCAAGGTGCCGCGGGTGGGCTGCTACCAGTCGCCGTCCGCGACCGCAGACTTCACTCCGAACCGGTACATCGGTCTGCGCGAGGAGGATGTGGAGGCCAAGCTCGCGGCCATCGCCCGGCACGCTTCGCAGGCCACCACGCGGCCGTACCTCGACGTGGGCCTGATCCGCGCCACCGCTCGGTACTGGGGCCGTTTCACCAACGACAAGTTCGCCGAGCCCCTGGAGATCATGCGGTACACGGCCGAGATCGAGAGGTCCCTGGTGTGAACGACCCCCGACCGCCGCTTCCCGACCTGTCCGCTCCTCTGGGCCGTCGACCCCGCGTCCTGGTCACGGGCGCGGGAGGCCCGTCCGGTGTGTGCTTCCTGCGCGCGCTCGACAGTTCGTGCGACCTCTTCGCCGGGGACATCGACGCCAACGCGGCCGGTCTCTACCTGCTGCCCTGTGAGCGGCGCTGGCTGCTGCCGCGCGGTGACGCCCCGGAGTACGCCGACGCGCTGCTGAGCCTGTGCCGGCGGCTGGGAGTCGACGTCCTGGTGCCGACGGTGGACACCGAGCTGGTGCCCCTGGCCAGGGCCGAGGCCGCCTTCGCCGAGGCCGGGGTGCGGGTGCTAGTGTCCGCCCCGGACGCGCTGGAGCGGTGCCTGGACAAGTACGAGCTGGTACGGGCCTGCCGCGATGCCGTGCGGGTGCCGCACACCGTGCTGCTGGAGGACGGTGCCGCGTCGCGCTTCGCCGCCGGGCTTCCTGCCGTCGCCAAGCCCCGCCGCGGCAGCGGCTCGCGCGGAATCCGCACGGTCGACACCCCGGGCGCGGCGGACCCCTTGCCGCACGACGGCACGTATCTGCTCCAGGAACTCCTCCCCGGCACCGAGTACTCCGTGGACGTGCTGGTCGGTCCGGACGGGTCCGCGTGCGCCGCCGTCCCGCGCTCCCGCGACAAGACCGACTCGGGCATCGTCGTGGCCTGCCACATCATGGCTCGGCCCGACCTGTCGCGCCTGGCCGTCGACGTGGCGGCCGCCGTGGGATTGCGCGGCATCTGCAACGTGCAGGTCCGCGGTGACCGGGAGGGGCGGCCCGCGCTGCTGGAGGTCAACCCCCGCCCGCCCGGCGGCATGTCGCTGACGGTCGCGGCGGGCGTCGCGATGCCGCAGTGGGCGGTGGCCGGACTGCTCGGCGAGCGGCTGCCCGGCCACATCACCCACCGCGAACTGTCGGCGGTGCGGCACTGGCAGGACGTGGTGCTGGCACCGGACGGCCTGGGGACCGTGGCGGGCCGGGCGTGATCCCGGCGGACTCGGCGCTCGCGGAGGACTTCCACACGCACACCGCGTTCTCCGACGGGCGCGACACTCTCGACGCCATGGTCCGTGCGGCGGCCACTGCGGGGCTGCGCACGCTCTACGTCACCGACCACGTCCGCCGCGACACCCGCTGGCTGCCCGAGTACACACGGGCGGTGCGCGAGGCGGCCCGGCGAGCCGCTCCTGACCTGCGGGTGGTGTGCGGGGTGGAGGTGAAGATCCTCGACACGGCGGGGCGCCTCGATCTGCCGCCCGACCTGACGGGCGTCCGGCACGTCGCCGTGGCCGACCACCGCTTCCCCCTGCCCGGCGGCCCCGCGGCACCCAAGGAGGTGAGCGACCTGCTCACCAGCGGGGAACTCGGCCGGGAGCAGGCCCTGGACGCGCTCACCGAGGCGACCGTCGCGGCCGTCCACACCGTACCCGCCTCCTGTACGAGCCATCTGGCGCACCTGTTCAGCGTGCTGCCCAAGGCGGGACTGAGCGAGGAAGAGGTGGGGCCGGACCGGCTGGCCCGGATCGCCGGGGCCTGCCGCGACACCGGCACGGCCGTCGAGGCCAACGAGAAGTGGCACTGTCCAGGACCCGCCGTACTGGAGGCTCTGCGCCGGCACGGCGTGCGTCTCGTCGCCGGCAGCGACGCGCACACAGCGGCAGCCGTGGGGGCCTGGTCGTACGCGATCTCCGTACTCGGCGGCCCGGACGGCGCGGCAGGCGGTCACCGCGACGGCGGGGCGATGCCGTGAGGACCCTGTCGGCGATCGCGCACACCGTCGCCTTCGTCTGCGTCTTCCTCGGAGCGATGCCCCTGCTGACGGCGCTCGGGCAGTTCCTGCTCGTCGGCCTCCAGCGCTACCGCGGCGTCTACCGCCGTACCGCCCTGCACCTGCCCAGGACGGCCGTCCTCATCCCCGCCCGCGACGAGGGCGCCGTACTGGCCACCACGGTCGACACCCTTCTCGCCTCCGCCTACCCCGCTGACCGGCTGCGCGTCGTGGTCATCGACGACGCCAGCACCGACGACACCCCGGCCGTGCTCGCCCGTCTGGCGCGCGCCCACCCCGGTGCGGTGGTGCACCTGCGGCGCGAGCAGGGCGGGCAGGGAAAGGCCCACACCCTCAACCACGGGCTGCGGCACGTCCTTTCCGACGACTGGGCGCAGGCGGTGCTCGTGATGGACGCGGACGTCGTCTTCGAACCGGACACACTATGGCGGATGGCCCGGCACCTCGCGGACCCGCGGGTGGGGGCGGTGACCGCCTACATCCAGGAGGGCAGCGGCCGGCGCGGCAACTATCTGACCCGGTACATCGCCTACGAGTACATCACCGCCCAGGCCTCGGCCCGCCGCACCCAGAACGTCCTGGGCGCCGTGGCCTGCCTGGCCGGAGGCGCGCAGTTGCACAGCCGGGCCAACCTCGACGCTCTGGGCGGCGCCTTCGACACCAGCACGCTCGCCGAGGACACCGTCACCACGTTCGACAGCCAGCTCGCCGGCCACCGCGTCGTGTTCGACGGCTACGCGCTCGTCCTGGCGGAGGAACCGGATTCCCTCACCGGACTGTGGCGCCAGCGGCTGCGCTGGGCGCGGGGCAACTACCAAGTCACGCGGCGCTACCGAAAACTGTGGTTCCGAGGCCGTCTCACCGGCGACAACCGGCTGGGATCCTGGCTCTTCGGGCTGATGTGGTTCGCGGTCCTGCTGACGCCGTTCCTGATGCTGCTCAGTTCGGCCGCGCTGCTCTTCCTGTTCTTCACCGACACCAGCAGCTCGTGGTTCGCCTTCAAGGCGCTGTGGGTCGTGAACCTGCTGAGCTATCTCTTCGTCACGCTCCTGAGTCTCGTCGTCGACCCGCGCACCGCACGCCGCTGCTGGCGCGAAGCGCTCATCTTCCCCGGCTTGATCTCGTGCTTCTTCCTCGTGGTCACCGCCGTCCCCGCGGTGACGCTGCCCTGGCTGGACCGTCTGGGACTGGGGCTGACCCGTGACTCGCCGCACCCGCTCATGCTGTTCGCCTACTGCTGGCTGGCCCTCTGCCTGCCCCTGGCCTGGCTCGCGAAGTGCCTGACGGGAACCCGGGCACGCTTCCTGTCCCGCCCGCTGGTCCACCTCGTCGGCTACGGGTCGGTCCTCGCCGCCTGCTCTCTCGCGGCCTTCCTGATGCAGGTGCGGGGCGCCGACCAGACCTGGGGGCGGACGGAGAAGACCGGCAAGGTGGGCAAGCCGCCCGCCCCTAACGCCGACGCGGCCGGACCCACGACCAGTGACCGCACCCGCTCGGGCTCGACCGGGGACCTGTCCACGCCGGACGGCGCGACAGGCGAACTGAAAGCGCGCTTCACCGAAGGCACCCGACGTGACGCCGAGCGCGACCGTCGACTGCTGTGGTGGGAAGCCGTCGTGATCGTCGTTCTGGCGGCGCTGATGGTGATACGGCAGATCTGGCTGACGTGAACACCCCGCCGCACCACGCCGGGCGGCAACCGGTTCAGGGCTGGTCTCACTCCAGGTAGGTGAACTCGTCCGCCGGGCTCGCGGGCGATGAGTAGTTGCTCGAGAGGACGGTGATGTTGACGGTCGAGGACTTGCCGACGGCGATGGTGGGTCTGGGCGCTTTGACGATCAGTTGCTCGGTGCCGTACTCGAGGAGCTCGGCGAGATTGTCGCCGAAGTAGACCCGGGAGTCCGGGCCGAAGTAGACGCCGTCGACCTGGACTTGGTCGCCGGCCCGGCCGCTGTCCGGGCTGATATCGGTGACCAGCACGGCGGCGCCGCCGCCGTAGCAGAACTGGCCGCGCGGGACGGCCGGGGAGGTGCCCAGACTGCTGGTGACCCGGATGTCGACCACGCCGACGCCCTCGGGCGCCCATGCGACCATCACGTCGTCGCGCAAGACGTAGTTCCTGGTGCTCGACACCGTGCCGAAGTCGACCACGACACCCTGGCTGAACCCGCTGCCGACGATCTCGACGGGGGCGCCGCCCTTGCCGACTGGGGTGACGAGGGTCACCACGGGACCCGACTGCACATCAGGCGCGCCGACAAGGCCCAAGTAGGTGGAGTTGGCGTGCTGGAAGGCCGCCTGGCCCATGAAGTCCTGGGTTGACCGCTTCACCACGTTCGGGTCGACGGGGTGGTAGGTCTTGTTCAGCTGGTCGTCCTTGCCCGGCTGGGCGTAGACGTTGGGGCCGGGGAGGCCGGCGAGCGTGGAGATGACGGCTTTGACATCGTCGTCCGCCGCCGGGCCCGGCGGACTCGGGTACCACTGAGTGGCCGCCGCGAGGTTGTTCCAGGCCTGCGGCACCAGATCGTTGATGTTGTAGTGGCGCTCATTCGCCTGCCACTCCAGGGAGTCGACGTAGGCGGCGAAGGCCTCTCCGCCGGCGGTGGGGGCGGCGAAGGTGTGCAGCTCGAAGTTCGGCTTCCCGCCGGGCCAGGTGAGCGTCTGCAGGTACGGGGCGACCATGGTCGCGATACAGCCGCCCAGGCTGTGGCCGGTCACGTAGACCGTCGGGTTCGGCTGCGCCTGTCCCAGGGCGGTGCCGAGCGCCTGCGCCAGGGTGACACCCGCCGTGCTCATGGTGACGACCTGGGAGAACGCCTTCATCGCCCCCTTGGAGACCTGGACCGGTGACGGCATCCCTACGAGGTTGAGCGGGACCACGTTGCCGACGTCGAGGTCCTCCAGCAGATCGGGCACGTTGCCGACCGTGCCACGGATCACCACGGCGAACGAGTTGGAGCCGTCGGTGTTCTTGGCGAGGTAGGCCATGTTGGCGTTGCCCGGACTCACCGCCAGCCAGCACAGGACCCAGGTGCCCTGGGTCGCGAGCGAGGTGTCCGCCAGTTGCCGGTTGACGCCGAGGACGATCCGCGTGCTCTGTTCCGCGAGCGTCTCGCCCGAGGGGCGCGGGGTGGCGCCGCTCGCCGCGATCGCGGAGAGCGTCATGGTCACCTGCGCGACGGTCGGCTGGGTCACATCGGTCGCCATACTCGCTCCTTCGGGATCGCCCGGTCCGGCAGGAGCAGGTTGGTGGCCAACCTACTTTTCACCGGGGGCGGCCGAGGGGAGGCCGAGGGGAGGCGGGGCTCGGGTTCACGCGATCGGGGCAGTCGGAGGCGGTCGTCGGCCGACGAGCACGAACGGTGCGAGCGACGGCCGACCGTGTCGACGCGGCCCCGACCCGCATCGGCACCTGGTGGCCGACCGACACCGTTCCCCACGCGAGGCCCTCATCTCGTCGCCGGAATTTGCCGCTGATCCAGCTGGTGGGTCGGGTCCGGCCGCCGTGGTGCACCGGACCGGTACGGTGAGCGAGTGATCTCATCTGACCGTAGAGCAGCCGAACGTGAGGCGGCGCAGGCAATCACCTATCGCGTGGCGGAGAGCGAGAGGGACAAGTCCACCGTCATCAAGGGTGAGTTCAGCTCGGATACCGTCTTCGAAGTGGTCGGCTCCGAAGGCGGGTTCACCATTCGGCCCGCCCGGCTGGACCCACCGGTTCACAAGGTCTTCCCCGACGACGAGCCCGAGGCCGATGAGGCATCGGAAGGCAAGCGACGGTTTGTCGCGCTGGATGGCGAACTCGTGTGCGGCTACGTCGACACAGAGTATGAGCCCTGGAACCGGCGGCTGACTATTGCCGATATCGAGGTGGCCCACCCGTACCAGCGCAGGGGAATCGGGCGGACACTGATGCGTCATGCCATCGGCTGGGCCCAGGAATGCGGTGCCGGGCACGTGTGGCTGGAAGTGACGAACATCAACGCTCCGGCCATCCGCGCCTACCAGCGGTTGGGGTTCACCTTCTGCGGCCTGGACACTTCCCTCTACAGCGGTACCGAGTCCGAGGGGGAGACGGCACTGTATATGAGCCTCATACTCGACTGATCCGCCGGCTGGCAGCCGATCCAGTGCTCGACCTTGTCACGTATGCCGGGCTGGTCCCGGTGATGCGTCTGGCCGAGCGGTGCGGGCTTGCCCCTTTGACGGCGCAGAAGGTGAGGCTGAGCGGGCGAAGAACCCCGGGAGTATGGTGCCGACACCCTTGGCGAACGGCGCCGGCCGTCGCGCGGTGCCGGCCACGGTTCGGTCCTCGTGATTGGTGATCTGCTGGCCGGACCGGACGTGCGTCCAATGGAGGGAGTGAGGGGCACGAGGTGAACCGTGGCTCGGCCGCCGGGCTCCCGAACGGGCATGCCCTCGCCCCAGAGCGAGGCGATGCTGACCGCACGTTCGCCGGTGGGTGAGAGGTGTTGTCCGATGTCCCACATGGGTCGCAGAACACCGGCACCGGAGACTGGCGTCGTGCGTCGCGCCTCGGCGGCAGGACGGAGCGTCAGATCTGCCCGGATCATGCCGTTGCGCAGCTCGGAGCACCGCCAGTGGCACCAAGCCGCGCTCCGCTCAAGCCGGAGCTGCTCAGCCGCTTCGGCGAGCTGCTCCCAATAGGCCAGGGGGAGCGAACGTGCGTCGCCGAGCTCCTCCAGCAGGGAAGCTGATTCGAGCAGTTCGGGGACGTCCGTCGCTCATTGTCGGCCACATGAACTATGAGGCTGCGTTGCCCGTTGCCCGTTGCCCCGTTGTCCTGGTCGCGTGCGACGGCTGTGAGCCGGTTCTTGAGGCGGTAGCCAGGGCCGTTGACGGAGATCCGCCTCGGCCCGTCGCTGACCTGCCGCGGGTCGCTTCGGAACGGGGGCCGGTCGGAGATCCTCCCCAAGCTCGAAGCTGTGGAACGATGATCGGCATGGCAGGTCAAGTCTTGGTTTCGCTCATCTCATTGGGCGGAGTCGTCCTCGGCGGCGTGTTGTCCTACCTCGTTCAGCACAGGACTCAGCAATCAGCGGAACGCGCCGAACAGCAGCGGCAACGGACCGCGTTGTCGGAGACCCGACGCGCGGAACGGCTGGGGCTGCTGGAGCGGTTCATCGAGGTATCGGCAGAGGCGGAACGCTGCGCCTACACCCGGCCGTCCGACTGGGAAGACACAGACGACTGGTACCTCACGACCCGGGACGTCATGTACAGGTTGTGGGTCGCGGATAGGCTCCTCCGTATCCAGTTTCCCCTTCCTGTGCATGACGCCGCACACGCGCACTTCCTCGACCTCAACAGAACCGTGTGGCACGGCTTGCCCGACGGTGAAAGCGTGCGGGACTACTTGGAGGGCAACCGGTCGGCGTTTCTGGACGCGGCCCGCGCGGTCATGGGGTAGCGCACCGCTGCTGCCTCGCATAGATCTTTTGCGGGACAATCAATACTCAGGGGAGCGAGCCTGTGTGCGACGCGCTGTTGGACATGAGGAGGACAGGGCGGGTGGCGGCCCAGTGTGGCGGCCTTGGTGCCACTGACGGCGGCGCGGTAAACGTGCCCTGTACTGATCCTCCCGGTCCAGCGTGCACTTCCGCGTGGTGGTACCGAATGTGGCGACGAACCGGGCTCCGGTTGCGCCCCCCCCAACCGTGTTGCCACCGATGACCCTTGTCATCGACGCCGCCAGGACCGACGATGCCGCCGTCACGTCGTCCAGCGCCTCGCCCGCGGCATCGGCCTACGCAGCCGACCTCATGTCAAGCTGTCAAGCGCCTGGGGGAGCCGGACGCTGGGCCAGTCGTCGAGGAGTACGTCCGCCAACGTGCTCCTCGACGACGCCCCTCCTGCGAGGAGGCAGCGCCTGGGCCGGTCCAGCGTCCCGGGGGGCGCCTTCGATTCACAGGTCGCTCTTGGGTACGGGTGGTCCCGCCAGGCGAGTGTCAGTACCAGGCGTTGTCCGTTGCTGCCGGTGTACTCCCACTGGATCGCGTGGGCGCCGTTGTCCTGGCTGCTGCTACCGATCGCCAGGCACTTCCCACTGGCTTTGTTGTGGTCTTTGACGTACGTCCCCTGGCGGCCACTCCGTCATGACGGCGGACGGAGTCGGCCTTGAGGCGCGCGGCCTTGTCGGGGCTCCGCTGCTCGAAGGCCTTCACCTCAGCCGCGGAAAGTTTCTCCACCGCGCCGAGCCCGGAACGGTCAGGCGGCGTGGCGGCGGTTGCCGGAACAGCGAATGCAGAGCTCGTCACGCCGCACAGGGTCGCGGCGGTGACTCCCATAAGGAGCAAGCACCGCTGCCCGCCGCCGTGTGTGGTGGGCAGCCGCCCGCAGCACACGGCGACTGCGCACGCTCATCGCCGCCCTGTCCATCCTGGCTGTGATCGCCTCCACGGCCGCCGTCACGGCCTTGCAGCAACGTGCCACCGCCTGAACACAACCCGGCAAACCTCTGCGAAAGCAGACCAGTCGCGCGGCACCTCGGCGAGACGGAACTCCCGCCGGTGGCCCGTCATTCCCGGGGCGGAGCGCCCGGATTCGTGCTCGCCCGCCCGGCGGAGGCTGTTCGGTCCGTGGAGCGATCCTGACCTGGCTCCTCGGCTGCGAGTCTCGAAGCGTACGGGCCGCTCCGGCCCGTGGACGTGAGGAGCGCGGATGTTCCGGGCCAGGCCGAGCACGACAACCGACGAACCGGCACACGCGCCACGCCGGGAAGGCCGCCTGAGACAGGCATGGCGCGCGGCGCACGAGCCCGCCGCGGGAGTGCCGCGCTGGGCTCGCCGGGTGGCCTACGCAGTGCCGCTGGTGGTGCTCCCCTCCGGGATCTGGCGCCTGGGCGTGCTGTTCGCCGCGGAAAAGCGTGGCGGGGCGATCGCGGACTGGGCGGTGAACGGCTACGTCGTCTTCCTCACCCTCGTCTCCGAGATCCTCGCCTTCATGGCCGTCGGGCTGGTCGCCCGCTGGGGCGAGGTGTTCCCTCGCTGGATGCCGTGGGTGCGCGGGCGGCGGGTACCGACGGCCGCCGCGGTCGTCCCGGCCGCGATCGGGGCGACGGTCTTGACCCTGATGTTCACGGTCATCGCGATCGCCACCACGGCCACCCAGTCCAAGACCAATGGCGATCCGCTGCCGGCCGACTTCCCGAGCAAGGCTGGTGGCTGGGAGACCGTCTACTTCTACGCCGCCTACGCCCCTCTGGTTCTGTGGGGCCCGATGCTCGGCATCCTGACGTACGGGTACTGGCACCGGCGCAGGTCGGCGACGAACGGTCCGCTGCTGTCGTCGGCAGTCGGCAGCACGCGCTAGGCGGCCGTGAGCCGTAGGCTCGGGCCGGGGCGCGAGCGCTTTACGCTGTCCGGAAAGCATTGGAAAACCGGTCGCCAGGTTTTATTCTCTTCCTCGCGGGGCCTTCTGGGCGACCATGATGGACGGCATGTTCAGTCGGGAGTGCTGGCCGAAGCGCGAGTTGGCCGCGGGGAACGCCCGTATGGTACGTACGCGCCGGTTTATTTCGTTCTCACTGATCCTGCCGACGCTGGACTGGTAGGAGGATGTTGTGGCACAGCAAGAGCGGGCCATCAGGACACGGCAGGCGATCCTCATGGCGGCATCTGCTGTGTTCGACGAGGTCGGGTACGAGGCTGCGACCATCTCCGAGATTCTGAAGCGGTCCGGCGTGACCAAGGGCGCGCTCTACTTCCACTTCACGTCCAAGGACGAGCTCGCACAGGCGGTCCTGGCCGCCCAGGTCGGTTCGTTGCCCCCGATCCCGCATCGGGAGCTGACCTTGCAAGAGGGGCTGGACACGTCCCTGGTGCTGGCCTACCTGCTCAGTCGCGGGGACTCATTGGTGCGGGGCAGCGTCCGGCTCACCGTCGAGCAGGGCGCGCGGGACGGCCTGAACCGGCAGGTGCCGATCCAGGCGTGGCTCGACTTCAACGAAGCCGTACTGAGGAAGGCGAAGGCGGGCGGGGAACTGCTTCCGCATGTTGATGTGGCCGCTGCCGCGTGGCTGTTCGCCAGCTGTTTCACCGGGGTCCAGATCGTGTCGAAGATCATGTCCGGGCACGCGGACATGACGACACGGGTGTCGGAACTCCAGCAGTACCTGATGGCGTCCGTTGCGGTGCCGGGGGTGCTCGTACAGTTGGACTTCCGGCCGGAGCGGGGCCAAGAGGTGTACGAAGAAGCGATGAATGCCCAGGAAGAGGCCGCGGCCTCCCGGGCCGATTCGGTCTGAGCGAACTCTCCCGTCGTAGCCCGTCGCCGTAGCCCATCGGGGCGCTGCGCCCTGATAAACAGCCCGCTGAGTCTGCTTTATTGGCTGTTCTGATGCCCGCGCGGGAGGGGCGCTCCGCGCCTCTCGGGGCTTGAGGGGGCGCAGGAGCGACTCGTTAGACCGTCAACTACTGCATGTAGCAGGCTTGTTGGGGCCGATTAGTAGGAAATGTCGGCGTCAGTAGGTGCCGAGCATCGCTGATCTCCCCCGTTAAAAACAGCGCGAACGGTCTCGTATTGACAAACCGTCCGTCCTGTTTTGTAATCGTCGGACTGGGAGCTAGAAACTGCACAGGGTGGGGGAGTTGAGGCGGCAGGTGTCTCGCCGCTGAAGCCGCTCATCCATTTCACCCACTGGCTGGCCCGGACGCTTCAGGAGGAATCGGCTGTCCGGACCGGCTGTCCGGACCGGCTTTCCGATCGCCCGTGAGTGCGCCGGGCGGCTGTCCTGTCCTTGGCGAACGACCTGCGTGGGGCTGCGGCTCGGGGTGCTTGTTTCTGGCCACTGAGAGGAACTCGAAGAGCGACTCGACGAGGTACGGAGGGGAACGTGAAGATCCAGGTTCTGGGTCCGTTGAGTGCTGAAGTCAACGGGGGTTCGATTGTTCCGACAGCGGGTAAGCCGCGACAGATCTTGTCGCTCCTGGCGCTCTATCCGGGGCGGGTGATGCCCGTTCCGACGCTCATGGAAGAGATCTGGGAAACGGAGCCGCCGAGGAGCGCGCTCACCACCCTGCAAACGTACATCCTTCAGCTGCGCAGGAGACTTGGCACGGCGATGGGCCCAGGCGCACCCGGTGGCGCCAAGGACGTTCTCGCGACTCGGCACGGGGGCTATCTGCTGCAGATACCCGAAGACAGCGTGGACGTTCACCAGTACGAACTCCTGGTCGCCGAGGGGCAATCCGCTTTCGAGGCGGGCGCCAACGACGTGGCCGCCGACCGGTTCCGCCAGGCGCTCGGCCTGTGGAACGGGCCCGCACTGGTGGACGTACAGGTGGGCCCCATCCTCGAGATCGAGGTCATGCGCCTGGAGGAGAGCCGGCTGGTCACCGTGGAACGGCGGATCGACGCCGACCTGAGGCTCGGACGACATTGCGAGCTTCTGGCCGAACTGGCAGAACTGACCGCACGTCACCCTCAGCACGAGGGGCTGCATTCGCAGGCCATGGTGGCGCTCTACCGGTCAGGCAGGCAGGCCTCGGCACTGGAGGTGTACCGCAGACTGCGCGTGCGGCTCATCGGCGATCTCGGGGTCGAGCCCTCGCCACAGCTCCAGCGGCTGCATCAAGCCATGCTCACCGTCGACCCGCAACTGGACGTCATCTCGGGGGCCCGGCGCACTTCGACCTTCGACCTTTTCGCAGCCTGAGAATCAGGTGGGGCGCGACGCGCACCCATCATCGCCGCCGACGCCGGCGCCATCATGGTCGCGGTCTTCGGGTCCTTCATGCTCAACGGCGACCGCATGCTGCAGCAGTTCGGCTTCGGGACGGCCGTCGCCGTCTTCGTCGACAAGCACTGACCCCGGTACGGGAGTTCGGGCGTCCTGACGGCGCCCGGACTCCGCCATGCGGCCGTCGCGCCGCCCTTCCATATGGTCGGCCGCACAAGGAGAGACTCTCGTGGACGACGTGCTCACCCTCGCACGGCTCCAATTCGCCCTCACCGCCATCGCGCACTACCTGTTCGTCTCGCTCACCCTCGGTCTGGTCACCTTCCTCGTCGTCATGCAGACGCGCTGGGCGATCACCGGCAAGGAGAAGCACCGCGCGCAGACCAGGTTCTGGGGGCAGCTCTATCTGATCAACTATGCCCTGGGAATCGGCACCGGCATCGTGATGGAATTCCAGTTCGGGCTGAACTGGAGCGGACTCACCCATGCCGCGGGCAACGTCTTCGGCGCGCCCCTCGCGGTGGAGACCCTGGTGGCGTTCTTCGCCGAGTCCACGCTGCTCGGCCTGTGGATCTTCGGCTGGGACCGTCTTGGCCGCACCGCGCACACCGTACTGATCTGGCTGGTGGCGCTCACCGCGTATGCCTCGGTCTTCTTCGTCATGGCCGCCAACGGGTTTCTCCAGTACCCGACGGGCACGCGGACGGTCGACGGCGAAATGGTGCCGGTCAACGCCGCCACCCTCTTCCAGAACTCCAACGCGAGTTCCGCGATGGCGCACGTTCTGACCGGCGCGCTGGCCACCGGAGCCTTCTTCATCGTCGCGGTCAGCGCCTGGCATCTGCGACGGCGCACCGCACACACGGAGTTCTTCTGGTCGTCGATGAAGCTGGCCCTCCCCGTCGCCGCGGTCATGGCCATGATCACCGGTGTCATGGGCGCCGGCCTGTTCCAGGTGGTGGCCGACCAGGCCCCGACCAAGTTCGGTCCAGGGGACAAGAACGCGGTGGCCAAGGCCGAGGAGTTCACCGAGAAGTTCGGGCCCGACAACTACTACGGTCCCGACTACGTCAAGACCGCGGAGAGCCTCATGATCTCCACCTGGGGCGTGATGATGGTCGTCGCCCTCGTCGCCACGCTGTTCCTGATCAAACGGAACCTGATCCGCCGCCGCATCCTGCTGTGGCTGCTCAGCGCCGCCGTGGTCCTGCCGTACGTCGCGAGCACCGCCGGATGGATCTTCCGCGAGGTCGGGCGCCAGCCCTGGGCCATCTACGGAGTGCTCAAGACCGAGGACGCGATCACCCCCGGCATGACCGTCGGCGGTGCGCTCGCCTCGCTCCTCGTCTTCGGCGTACTCGTCGCGGCCCTCACCGTCATCGACTGGGCCCTGCTGCTCCGTTTCGCCCGCCGGGGACCGGACGCGGCGCAACTCGGGAAGACCGAAAGCCCAGCCGAAGAGCCCGCGGACGTAGCCGCGTTGACCTACTGAAAGGCGCACATCATGTGGGACAACATCTGGTACGCCCTGCTGGCACTGCTGCTGACGGGCTATCTCGTGCTCGACGGCATCACCATCGGCAGCGGGATCGTGGGCCGCCTCGTCGCCCGCACCGACGCGGACCGCCGCACCGTCGACGCGGCCACCGGGCCGTTCTTCCTCGGCAACGAGGTCTGGCTGGTGGCCGCCGCGGGCATCACGCTCGGCGGATTCCCCGGCCTGGAGTCCACCGTCGTGAGCGGCATGGCCCCGCTGATCGTCGTGGCCGTCGCCGCGCTGCTGCTGCGGCACGCCGCGATCCAGTTCCGCCGCCGCGTGCCGTCCCCCGGCTGGCGGCGCCGCTGGGACGCCGTGGTCCAGACCGCCTGCGTGGCGCTGGCCCTCATGTGGGGCGCCCTGGGCGGCGCGGTGATCGGCGCGCTGCCCGTCAAGGACGGGCACCTGAGCCCCTCCCTCGACCTGCTGCTGCGCCCCGTACCGGTGGCGTCCGCGCTGACGGCCGTCGCCGTCCTGGCGCTCCACGGCGCCGTGTTCCTGGCCAGAAGGACGACGGGCCCGGTCGCCGAACGGGCCGCGGAGCTGACCTCGTGGCTGGGCACCGCGGCGGCGGGGCTCGGGCTGCTCACCCTCTTCGCTGCCGCCTTCGACGGCAGGACCCGGGACGGAGCGCCCAACGCGCTCCCCGCCGTGCTGATCGCCGCGGCCGCGATGGCCGCCGCGCTCCTCGCGGCACGGCTCGTGGCGTCCAACAGCGCGGGCGCCCCGCTGTTCAGCGGACTCGCCGCGTGCCTTCCGGTGCTGGCGATCGGCGCCGCCCGCTTCCCGCAGACGGTGGTGAGCACGTACGAGGGGGAGGACCTCTCGCTCGCCGAGGCCGCCGCCCACCCCGACACCCTGAGCATGGTCGGCCCCATGATGCTGCTGATCCTTCCGGTGCTGCTCGCCTTCCAGGCCATGCAGTGGTGGGCGTTCCGCACCCGGGCGGATGAGCGGTCCCCGGTGTACTTCTGATCCCGTGGCCGCCCAGCAGGCCGCGGAGACGGGGCTGCTGGGCGACCGCATCCTCGGCGCCTACCGGGCGGGCCCTACCTGTCGTCAGGCGAGCGGCCGGCCGATTCTTGTGGCACCGGATCCGCACCGGATCCGCACCGGATCCGCACCGGATCCGCACCGGATCGAGGATCACTCGTACGCGGACCCAGCTCGTGCGGTGGCCCTCAGGCGGGAGGCCGGGCCAGCATGTAGACCGTGCGCAGCACCAGAACCCCGGAGAGAAGCAGCAGGTGGTAGCCGATCAAGGCATACAGCCCGATCCCGGTGGCGACCACGGGCCCGTCCTTCGAGCCGAGGAGCAGCAGCACCCCGGCCATGCCGAAGAAGACCGCGAGGAACGCCAGCAGCACCCGGCTGAGCAGCTCGCCTATCACGCGCCGGTCCCGCGGGTCGGCGAGCAGCCGGACGTTCACTCCCAGCCGGCCCTCCTCCAGCGCCCCGCTGATCCGGTCCAGACGCCGCGGCAGCCGGCGCAGCACCGGCAGCAGCGCGACCAGCTCGTCGCGCGCCGTCTCGCCCGCCGTCCCGGGGCTCAGCTGCCGGGCGAACTGCGTGGCGGCGTACGCACGGGACGCCTCCACGATGTCGAAGCCGTCCGAAAGCCGGGTCAGGGTGCCCTCCATCGTGGCCAGCGCCCGGAACACGGCCGCGATCTCCGGCGGAACCGCCAGCCTGAAGTCCGTCATCAGCCGGAACAGTTCCGTGAACATCACCGTGTCCGGGGCACCTCCATGGGCGAGATGGCGGGCACTGAAGTGCCCCAGCGCCCGCCGGAGCCGCTGCTCGTCGACCTGCTCCGGCCGGTTGGTCACCTCAAGCAGCGCATCGCACAGCGCGGTGGGATCGCCCCGGTCGACCGCCAGGAACAGCCCGGCCATGGAGGCCCTCAGCCCCGCGTCGATCCGGCCCACCGAACCGAAGTCCAGCAGCGCGGGGGTGCCGTCGGGCAGCACCAGGATGTTTCCGGGGTGGGGGTCGGCGTGGAACACGCCGTCCTGCATGATCTGGTCGAGCAGCGCCGTGAGCAGCGTCGTGGCCAGCTTCTCCCCGAGCTCCGCGGTGCCGGGTGCCGCCTGGCCCAGGGGCACCCCGTCGATACGGCTCATCACCAGCACCCGCGCGGTGCTCAGCTGTTCGTGCACCCGCGGCACGGTGACGCTCCAGTCGCCGCGTGCCTCGGCCGCCATCCGTACGGCTGTCATGTTCCGTGCCTCGATGCGGAAGTCGAGCTCCTCGCACAGCGCGACCGCGAACCCCCGGGCGAGTTCGGTCAGGCCCAGGCTCCGGCCCCAGGCGGTACGGCTCTGCAACGTGACCGCCAGCCTGTTCAGGATGTCCAGGTCCCGCTCGACGAGCTCCTGGATGCCGGGCCGCTGGATCTTGACGACGACCCGGGTCCCGTCGTGCAAAACAGCGGCGTGCACCTGCGCGATGGAGGCCGCCGCGAGCGGCAGCCGGTCGAACTCGGCGAAGACCTCCCCCGGAGGCGCCCCCAGCCCGGCGATCAACGTCTCCTCGACCTGCGGCCAGGGCGCGGGCGAGACCTGGTCCTGCAACCGGCTCAGCTCTTCCGGATACGGCTCCGGCAGCAGGTCCCGCCGGGTCGACATCAACTGGCCGAGCTTCACGAACGTGACCCCGCCGGCCTGCAGTGCCTGCCGCAGCTCCTGCGCCAGGAGCTGGTGGGGCACCCCTTCGTTCTCGACGCCTCTGCGCCCCCGCAGGTAGGGCCCCAGCCCGTGCCGCCCGGCGATCCGGGCGATGTGCGTGTAGCGGCGCCCCCGCGCGATCCGCCCTCTGATCCCGCGCACCAGGTCCAGCGGCCCGCTGCCCGCGGGCAGCAGTTCCCGCAGCGAGACGAGCGTGACCATGGCCGTCAGCACACCGATCCCGATCATCAGCGACAGCAGTACGTGCCGACGATCCGAATCCTGTAGCTGGGGCCCGATCAGTACTCCCGAGACGGAGATCCCGACGACACCCGCCACCACGAGCCGCAGCGGCCCGGCCTCGATGCCGAGGAGACGGCGTCCGAGGAAGGCCGGGAGGAGAACGACGGCGAATGACCCGATCAGTCCGGCGATGATCCACATAGCGCAAGTGTCGCTACTCCCGCTCGAGTATCACTCGTGCGGCCAAGGCTGTGCCGCGGCGGCCCCGGCCACACCCCCGCGACAGAACCCTGAATGTCCGGCATGCAGCATTGGTCGCCGGGGCCGTCTCGACCGGTTCTCGAGTGGGCCAGGGCAGATTCCCTCTCGACACTCATCGGCCTCGGCAC
This sequence comes from Streptomyces sp. NPDC046335, assembly GCF_055587985.1. NCBI lineage: Bacteria > Bacillati > Actinomycetota > Actinomycetes > Kitasatosporales > Streptomycetaceae > Streptomyces > Streptomyces sp. NPDC046335. The sequence goes on from NZ_JBVJFF010000015.1 coordinate 131,327, forward strand.
CCTTCTTTCCGTACGGCTGGTGCGCTGAGGAGCACCGGTCGGGCGATGCTCCTACGCACGGTCCACGTCGAGCAGCTCGAATTCGACGGCAGACATGAGCGCGTGCCTCAGCCAGCAGTGCCGGTCAGGCAGCGCATGATCGTCATGAGTTCGTCCGGCGGGGAGATTCTCATCGTCCGGCTTTCCTGGTCGAAGAGCGTGATCGATGTCAGGGCCCCGGCGCGCCACCAGAACACTCGGGGGGAGAGGCGTCCGGGGCCGTCCTCGTAGGCGCCCTGCCCGAACTGTGCCAAGGCGTTGGCGGCCTCGGCGACATGCTTGTCGGTGAGGGGATAGAACACGAGGTTGTGCCGGTTGGGGACGACTAGCAGCACACCCTCGTCCGGTATCCAGGGGCCGCCGGCGGCGCGTACCGTCTCCTCGAAGACGAGCACCTTGCTGGCCGCGAACACCGACTCGGGGTGGCCGAGGATGTGGAGGACCGCACCACCGGGGAGATCGACGGTGTCGTAGTTGACCGGCTCGCTGAGCAGGTTGCTACGCGCGGCAGCCGCGAGGGTGCCCCACTCGACGAGGGCCGTGTCGCGGTCACTGAGGACCCGGACGTCGTCAGGAGTGTCGAGGGCGATGCCCACCAGAAGGTCCGTGGCCAGCGGTTGCAGGTAGCTGAACTGCCCTCGCGCTTCCTCGGGTATCGATTCCTCGGAGACCAGCCTCAGGTACACGCTGCGCAGGGGGTCCGGGGCGCTGCTGCGGTCGGTACGGGCTGACAGGACACTCATGCGCGGTTCCTTCGGGATTGATAGGCGGTCCGTCGGGCTGCTCCCACGTGGAGCGGCTCACCGATCAGATCACGCAGCCCCGCACCGCCGCACCGTGGTGCCCTGACCCGTATGCCCCTACAGCGAACGGACAGTACGTACGCAGGATCAGCGCCGGGACGGTGGTCAGGGTGCCGCAAGGGCAGTACGTGCGGCGTCGAGGAAGTCGGCGTGCGCGGTCCGGTACTGCTCAGGTGAGGCGTTCGCGTCGAGGGAGCGTTCCAGTGCCTCGGCTCCGGAGCTGACCGGATCGGGGCCTTCGAGCCGGACGAGGGTAAGTGCCTCGCCGACGGTGGTCAGGGCTGCGCTGTAGCGGTCGCGGCAGCCTGCCGCCTCGGAGGTGCCCAGGGCTTGCTGCCACTCGACGCGACACTGGTGGCCGGTGTCGGTGGCGGCGAGGAAGGCAGCGTAGGCAGCCCGACGCACCTCACGCTGCGTGGCGAGGTGCTGAGCGGTCAGCGTTTGCCGGGCCACGTCGAGTTGGGCATCGGCCTGCAACCGTCCGGCTTCCCACGCGGCATCCGCCTGCCGGCGCCCCGCTTCCCATGCCGCATCCGCCTGGCGCCGACCGGCCGCCCAGGCCGCATCCGCCTGCCGGGCCGCCGCGTCGACCGTGCTCTGCGCCTGTTTCCGGGCGGCCGCCAGGGTGAACCATCCCGTGACCGTACCGCCCGCGAGTGCCCCGGCCACCGCCGAACCGGCGGCGATCCACGCCGTCATCGCCGCATCCGACATACGACTCCCCTGTTCTCCGGACCGCTGCCCCGCCGGTGCAGTGTGCCAGCCACCGAGGACGCCCGCGACGCCCGCGGCCAAAGCGCCAGCAGAAGAACTCCTGTTGCCGGACGCTGCCCTGCCCCGGCGGGGAGCGACATGATGGGCCGGCCACCCATCCCACGCACGAGTAACAGGTGCGGTGACAGGGAATGAGGTGAACTCCGCTTGCATGATGGCGCGTTGGCACGGCATGTCTGCCGATGGTGGTGGTTGCCAGTACACCGGTAGGAGCATGAACATCGGTAGAGCAGGGCGGTCCGGGGGAGGGCGGGTGTCCGAAGAACACACGACGCGTGCTGCGGCCGGGCGTGAACTACGCAGCAGGCTGAACGATCGTCTGGCTGTGAGTCGGTTGACCAAGACACAGCTCGCCAACCGGTCGGGGCTGGGGCGCGCCACCGTCTCGGAGGCTTTCCGGCCCGATGGTCGGCTGCCGTCGGCGAAGACGGTGGCAGCGCTGGCACTGGCCTTGGGGATCCCGGCACAGGCGCTTCTGGAGTTGCAGCGGACCGCGGCCGGTGGGGCAGGCCCGACCGTGGACGTAGGGCCGGTGCTGGGCAAGTCTGTCGAGGAATGGGAACCGCATTCCCTGGAGGTGCACCCGGCCGGGAGCACCGCGAACGGGCACGAGGCGGGTGTGCTCGAAGATCGGGTACTGCCCGGCTATGTACACCGTGAGCACGACCGTGTACTGGCTGCGGCGGTGCGGGAGGCCACAGAGGGCCACAGCCGCATGGTGGTGCTGGTCGGGAGCTCCTCCACGGGAAAGACCAGGGCTTGTTGGGAAGCGGTTCAGCCGCTCGCAGGTACAGGGTGGCGGCTCTGGCACCCCTTCGTTCCGACCCGGGCGGAGGCCGCACTTGAGGACGTGGGCCGGGTTCAGCAGCGGACCGTGGTGTGGCTGAACGAAGCTCAGCACTACCTCGACAGCCAGAGTGCGGGCGAGCGCATTGCTGCTGCCCTGCATCTCCTGCTCACCGACCCGGCACGGGGGCCGGTACTCATCCTGGGGACACTGTGGCCCGAGTACGCCAGGCAGTACACCGCTTTGCCGACCTCGACCGGCTCGGACTCCCACAGCAGGGTGCGCGAGTTGCTTGCGGGCCGCACCGTGTCCGTGCCTGACGCCTTCGATGCCGCTGCCCTGGATCGCGCCGCAGACCTGGCGGACAGCGGTGACCGGCTGTTGGCCGATGCGCTCACCCGGGCCCGGGCCGATGGACGCGTCACGCAGGACCTCGCCGGCGCACCTCAGCTTCTGCACCGATACGAGCACGGCACAGCGGCCGCCCGCGCTCTGCTCGAAGCGGCGATGGATGCCCGCCGCCTGGGTCTCGGGCTCCACCTTTCCCAGCCGTTTCTCACCGACGCTGCCGCCGACTACCTCACCGACGTCGACTACGACCAACTCACCCAGGACTGGGCGGAAGCCGCCTACGCCGAACTCGCTCGCCTCGTCCACGGAAAACAGGCACCCTTGCGTCGCGTCAGCCTGCGACCCGAACGCCGCCGTCCGCAAGCGCCGTCAGCGCCGTCACCTTCCCCTGCTGGGCCCGTCTTCCGCCTTGCCGACTATCTGGAGCAGCACGGCCGGACCGTCCGCCGGCCGCTGTGCCCACCCGCAAGTTTCTGGCACGCCGGTTACACGCATCTCACCCGGGTCGACGACCTCAAGGCCTTGGCGACAGCGGCCCAAAGGCGGCACCGACTGCAGTGGGCACACCACCTCACCTGCCGCGCGGCTGATGCCGGCGACGCTGACGCCCTCGTTCATCTCTCCCGCTTTCGAGAGCGGTCCGGGCAGCACGCGGCGGCCGAGGAACTGGCGGGGAAGGCGGCGGGAGCCGGCGACACCCGGGCGCTGGCGCAGTTGGCCCGGGACCGGGAGAAGGCGGGCAGCAAAGAACGCGCTGAAGCGCTCGCCCGGCAGGCCGCCAGTGCAGGAGACAGCCGGGCTCTGCTCCGGCTCGCTCATGTCCGGGAACAGTCCGGAAACCGCGATGGTGCCGGGCAACTCTACCGGGAGGCCGCTGCCGCGGGCAGCGCCGAAGCAATGATCCAGCTGATGCGGATCCGTCAAGAAGCCGGAGACGCCCAGGGAGCTGAGGAGGCCGGCCGGCAAGCCGTCAGGGCAGGCAGCGAAGAGGCGTTGGTCCGACTGGTCCTCATCTGGCAGGAGGACGGTCGCGAGGAAAAGGCTGAGGTCCTGGCCCGGCGCGCGGCCGCGGCCGGCAAGCTGCGTGCCCTGACAGACTTGGCGCTGACGCGTGCGAAGTCGGGTGACCGGCAGGGAGGCGAAGCCCTGGCCCGGTACGCGCTCGACCTCGGCAGCCCGGCCGCGCTGGCCGAACTGGTGTGGGTTCGAGAGGAGGCTGGAGATCACGCGGCGGCTGACGACTTCGCCCGGCAAGCAGCGGCAGCCGGCAACATCCAAGTGCTGGTGAACCTTATGCTTGAGCGCGAGAAGGCGGGCGACGAAAAGGGCGCCGAAGCCCTGGCCAGGTACGCCGTCAACCTGTCAGGGCACCGCTCATCAGGCGATCCTCCCCTGGAGGGCAGAGGGGCGGCGTACCTGAGTGGTGCCGCGGCAGCCGACTGGCGTGCTCCTGCGTTCCACGGGACGTATGCCTTGCTGGTGCTGGCCCGGCAACGGAAGCGGGCCGGCGACGACGTCGACGCCGAGGACCTCTTCCAGCAGGCGGCCGATGCAGGCGACATGGAAGCCCTTGCGTCGCTGGTCCGGCTACGGGACAAAGCAGGCGAGCATGCAAAAGCGGAAGCTCTGGCCCGGCGCGCGGCCGCCGCCGGCGACGCCGGTCCCCTGACCCATCTGGCACGCTCTCGAGAGCAGGACGCCGATTTGGCGGCGGCCGCGGTTCTGTTCCAACAGGCCGCCGACGCCGGCAGCCGCACGACGCTCGCGGACCTTGCCCGTGTGCGTGACAAGGCAGGCGACCGGACAGGCGCCGAGGAGCTCGTGCTGCACGCGGCCCACAATGGCGACCTCCATCCGCTGCGCGAACTGGTCCGCACATGGGAGAAAGCAGGGGAACACGCGGCAGCCGAGACTCTCTCCGTCCGCGCAGCCGACGCGGGCAACGTCTACGCACTGCTCGATCTGGCCGTGACCAGGGGAAAGGCCGGAGACCACGCAGGAGCCCAAAACCTCCTGCGGCGCGCGGCCGACGCGGGCAGCGCTCACGCCATGTTCGAACTCGCCCAGGAAAGAAAACGAGCCGGGGACCACGCAGGGGCAGAGACCCTCGCCCGGCAGGCAGCCGACAGGGGCAGTCTGGGAAGCGTGTCGAATTCCAACGCCTTCAGAACCTACGCACGACGGCAATGGCCTTACGGTCTGGACCCCGACGGCACGCCCACCCCGCCCTGGACATAGCGAGGCCGACCGTGTACGGGCGGTGCCAGGGGGGTCGGCGGTCCAGGTGCTACTGCTGCGGCGGATCGGCGCGGCCTGGCAGGGCGGCGGGCCTGGGCTGCTGATCCTGCCCGGTGAGCCGGTGGAGCACGACGGTGTGCGGATGGTGCGCGCCGTCGTACGTCCGTTGCCGGCGGCTTCTGCGGCCGTATAGCCGTCGGCGGGCCTGGGATACGAACAGCCCCCTCGACCCAGTGGTCGAGAGGGCTGTCGCGTTGGTAGCGGGGACAGGATTTGAACCTGCGACCTCTGGGTTATGAGCCCAGCGAGCTACCGAGCTGCTCCACCCCGCGTCGGTAGGACAACCCTACGTCACTGGGCCCCATGCTCCCGACCACATCGCCCCGGGCAGCGCCACGTCTTGCTGGTGCCGGTCCAGGACCGACCTGCGCAGTGGGCCAGCCCCAGAGCGTGGTTGGGTTCGCGGTAGTCGTGATCGATGCGCCCACCGGCCCTTGAACAGACGGGCCAGGTCGCTCGATCGGTGAACCGTACGCGGTCTACGTATCGTGCCAGTCCATGGACGCGGCCCGGACGTTCCTCCGCGACGCCCTCAATTCGCATGGACCGCGTGATGCGCAAGCCGGTCCCGGTTTCCCCGATCTCGCCGCCGGAGGGTGGACTGACGGCACCCGCTCAGTCCGGGGCGGGCAGATGGATCGAGGCGAGTTTGGCCGGGTCGATGATGATGTGGATGCCGGCGATCAGGCCCTCGGTGACGGTGAAGGCGATGATGGAGAGAGGGCTTCCGTCGGGGCCCCAGGACATGTGGCCGGGGATGCCATTGACCAGCACGGGCCGTTGGCGGGCGACTTCGCCGGAGAACATACGGGCGCCGGCGGCGACCCTGGTGGCGCCGAGGGTGACGACCACGCCGTCGGGGGTGTCGACGGTCAGCTTCACATTCGGGTCGAGGACACGAAGCAGCGCTTCGAAGTCGCCGCTGAGGGCGGCGGCGCCGAATGCCTGGACGACCTCTCGGTGCTCACGGCCGGTGCCCGCCGACCGGTCCGTGGCCTGGACCTTGCGGCGGGCGCGGCTGGCGACCATCTTGGTCGCGTCGGTGGATTTGCCCAGGATCTGGCCGATTTCCCGGAACGGGACCGCGAACATGTCGTGCAGGACGAACGCCAGGCGTTCGCTCGGGGTGAGCGAGTCGAGCACGATGAGCAGGGCGAGGCCGACCGAATCGGCCAGCGCCACCTGCTCGTCCGGCGCGGGGCCATCGTCGGGTGTCACCACGAGGTTCGCGAACTCTTGCTCGTAGTCGGTTTCGGGGTGAGCTCGGCGGGATCTCAGGATGTCCAGGCTGATTCGGCCGACCACGGTGGTCAGCCAGCCTGCCAGATTGCCGATGGTCGCCTCGTCCTGGCGGACCAGGCGCATCCAGGCTTCCTGAACCACGTCCTCGGCATCGGCGTGCGAGCCCAGCACGCGGTACGCGACGGCGCGCAGCCGGTCGCGCTGGGCTTCGAACGCCTCGGTCACGAGGAGGGACGGGTGGGCGGTCACGGCTTGCGCTGCTGACGGAGCGAGACGCGGTTGCCGTCCGGGTCCACCGCCTCGACGCGAACTCCGAAGGGGTAGTCCACGGGTTCGGGCTCTTCGAAGACGACGCCGCGCCGGCGCATGGTCTCGAAATCCTTTCGCAGGTCCTCGGATTCGAGGATCAGCGGACCGGGCGCGCCGGTGCCGCCCGGCTGTCCCGCGGCCGGCGCATGCGACCACAGAATGATCTGCACCGGGCTGCCGGGCACGCCGACGGTGAGGAAACGTCCGTCGGGCCCGGGGAAGTCGAGCCGCTTTTCCAGGCCGAGCCCTTCGGCGTAGAACTTCAGCGCGCGGTCCTGATCGGTGACGTAGATCGTCACGTACATGATGTTGGTCAGCATCCGGTTCTCGATTCACTCGTCGGTGCGACAACCGTTCGTACTCGGCTGTCACACCTATGACGGATGCCGAGGGGGCAAGGTAACAGCGAGAACGCCCCTGAGGAGATTTCAAGGAGCGCCGTCACGTTGATCGTGATGGCGATCGTCGGTGAGCTGAGCAGCTTCGGGGCCTGCGATCCGTCGGTCCTGACTAGCGTCTCGTGCCGCCGCACGGCCGTGCGGCGGCAGCAAGGAGCACCCCCAAAGGGGCTGACCATGAGGAGAAGTGCGCAATCGTGAGCAAGGGCGCGATCTTGAGGGACGGTGTCGGCGGCGCGACGCCGCCGCCCTTCGCCACCCGGCGGTGGGCGCTCCTCGCCATGTCCGTGGGGGTGTTCTGCATCCAGCTCGACTCGTTCGGCCTGAACCTCGCCCTGCCGCAGATCGGCCGCGACTTGCACGCGGGCGGAGACGGTCTTCAGTGGGTGATCAGTGCGTATCTGCTGTCCACCGGCACGCTGATGCTGGGGGCGGGACGGCTCGGTGACCTGTTCGGCCGACGGCGGCTCCTGGTCGCGGGGCTTGCCGTGTTCGGCGCGTCCTCGCTGGTCTGCGCGCTCGCCCCGACCCTGCCCGTCCTCATGGGCGCCCGGGCGGCCCAGGGCGCCGGGGCCGCGATGATCATGCCGGTGGGGCTGTCCCTGCTGACCAACGTCTACCCGGCCGAACTGCGGGGCCGTGCCACCGGCTGGGCCCTCGGCATCGGCGGGATCGCCACCGCCTGCGGTCCGTTCATCGGGGGCGCCCTGACCGAGTCGGTGTCCTGGCGTGCCGTGTTCTGGCTCAACGTCCCGCTCGCCGTACTCGGCGCGGTATGTGCCTCACGTACCGCCGAGAGCTACGACACCAGTGCGCCCCGCAGCGTCGACTGGAGCGGCCTGGCCGGTGCCACGGCCGCGCTCGCCGCACTCTGCGTCGTCATCGACCGCGGACCGCGCTGGCCGTGGCCCGCGGCGCTGGCGGGCGTGGCCGTCACGGCAGCGCTGCTGATCCTGTTCGTACGGCGTGAGCGGGCCGCAGCCCATCCGCTGGTGGAACTCAGCCTGTTCCGCAACGGGCCGTACATGGCGCTCACCCTGGCCGGTGCCGCGGCCAACACCACCACCGTGATGTTCCTGTTCGTCGTACCCCTGACGCTCCAGGGCCACTGGGACCTCTCGGTCGTCCTTGCGGGCACCGCGTTCCTCGCTCCCGCGCTGGCCATGGCGCTCGCCGGGCCGCTCGCCGGGCGGGTGCCGCCACGGGCCGCGGTACGGCTGATGGCGGGCTGCCTGTGCGGGGGAGCGCTGGTTTTGGCGTGCCTGGCCCGGACCTCCTCCCTCACCTTGTACGTAGGCGTGGCCACCGTGGGCGGCGCGGTCCTCGGAGTGGCCAACTCACTGACGCTCATCGCCACCCAGGCGGTGATCCGGCCGGAGCGGGCCGGGGAGGCGTCGGGAGTCACCAAGACGGTCATCACCGTGGCCGCCGGCCTTGGCGTCGGACTGGCCGGGGCCGTCACCGACCATGACCGCGGCGTGGGTTCGGAAGCGGCAGCCGACACGGCACTGCTGATCACCGCATCGGGCTGTCTGGCGGCGTGTGTCGTCCTCACCGTGTGGATCAAGCTGCGGGAGGGCATGGTGCGGGAGGGCATGGTGCGGGCGGGGCCGGGGGAATCGGGGAGATGACTCAGTTCCGCGGGCGGTACGTCGCGGAGCCGTCGCCGGATCGGGCCGTCCGGTCACCCGAGTTCCTCCCGCGGCCATCCTCCTTCATGCGAGGCAGGCACTTCGACCTCCATCTCCAGTGTTCTGAAGACCCCATCGCCTACGACAGGAATGGCCCCAACGGCTATGGCCCCAACGGCTATGGCCCCAACGGTTACGGTTCCAACGGCTACGGGGCCGTCTCAGCGATCCCGTCGCCCAGCCGCACCAGCACATCCAACGGGGCGGAGTCGATCTGCGTCAGCTCGCCCGGCGCACTGGCCGGCACCTCCCCGAACGGACCCGGCGGCCGTGCGTCGACCGAACGGCGGGTACGGGCCGTCCTGTTCGCGTGAGTGCTCGTGGCCCGCGTCCCCGCTCGGTCCGCCGCCGAGTGCGTGGTTGGCGGGTGCCGAGGTCCATGACGGTGGAGCGGTGGGTCGGTCAATCGGCAGGGCGATCGATTCGGTAGACGAAGTACAGGCGGTCGTCGACAGGATTGTCGGGTTCCAGGAATGCCTCGGTGCGGCGGTCGAGTCCCGCCTTCTCCAGCATCCGCCAGGACGCGTGGTTGGCGGAGTGAACGGGAACGATGATGCTCTGCGCATCCGGGTGGTCGGTCCAGGTGGCCGCGACGATCGCCTTGATGATGCGTGTGCCGAGCCCTCGACCGGTCAACCGGGCGTCACCGATCAGGTAGTCGATGGTCATCGCCTGCTCGGGGATCTCGACTTGGGACGCCAGTTCGCCGATGTACTGCGGATAGTCGGCGAGCCGGCACCGCTGGACCAACGCCACCGGGTCTTCGCCGACAGCGACGAGCAGGTCCTCCGAAGGCTCCTCGCCCCGGACCGCCGGGCCGAAGTCGCGTGCGACCGCCTCGGGTGAGGTCTGGTGATTCCACCAGCGTGCGACGTGAGGCTGAAGGAGCCATTGCCTCAGCAGCGGGAAGTCGGACTCAGTGAGTCTGCGCCATGTGATCGCCACGAAAGTCCTCACGGCATCGGTTGTGTGTCCAGCCTCTATTCCAGCCGACCGGCCGCCGCATCGCCAGCGATTACCGGAGCACCGCCACTGTCTACGTCGCCCGCGCGTCGGCCCCAGCGACATCGGCGCTGCTCGCTGCGTCGGCCGTGCCGCAGGGACGGTAGGTCGTCCGGACCCGCGTCCAGGACGGGCGGCGGGACCGCCACGGTCGACACGGCTTCGCTGTGGACATACGGCGATACCGCTGCCGCCCGTACGGCGAGCGCGAGCGCGAGCGAGATCTCGTGGCCGTCGGGCGACAGGTGTTCAGCGGCGCCCGCGGCGCATGGGTACCAGGTTGCCGCGCCGGTGGGCGGCGATGAGCATGGGGATCGCGATCAGCAGGCTGACGATGACGGGCACGATCGACGCCTCAAGGCCGAAGTCTCCACCGGTCACCAGGTCGGGGCCGGTCGGGTTGGTGGTCATCAGGCCCTCGGAGACGTGGCCGGATACGGGGATGCCGATCAGGCCCAGGGTCGTGTTCCAGGCGAAGTGCAGGCCCACGACGAACCAGATATTGCGCTTCCACAAGAACGCGGCACCCAGGAGGACGCCGGCTTCGATGGCGATCGCGGTCGAGCTCCACAGCGTGGCATCCGGGTTGGCCAGGTGCAGTCCGCCGAACAGCACCGCGGTGATCGTCAGAGCCGCCCAGCTGCCGCACAGCTTCTCCAGTGCCTGGAGGGCGAGGCCGCGGAAGAGCAGTTCCTCGGTCACGGCGGCGCCGACCGACATCGCGGCCATGCTCGCGACGATGGACAGGCCGTTACCGGGCCGTTCATCGAACGAGAACTCGGTGAGGAGCATGAGCATCGACACGGTGATGAACCCGAAGCCGATCGCGGCACCGAGCAACGTCTGTGTCACGGCCCCCGACTTCGCGATCTCCGGCACGCTCCGCTGGGCGACGTAGCGCATGACCGCCCAGTAGATGACAACCGCCACGACCGCACCCACGATGGCGACCACACCACCCACCGAGGCCAGGCTGGATGCCAGACCCACCCCCACTATGCCGGTCAGCATCCAGGCGAGGGGAGACCGGAAGAAGCGGCCGCCGCCCTCCCGGCGTGTGGGCTGGGGTGACGTGGTGTGAGTCGTATTCAAGGTGATCTCCGTATGGCATCGGCCGCGTGTCTTCAGGCGGCCCGCCAAGAACGCTACGAGCGCGGCGACGTCTGCGAGTCACCCCTGAGTGGACAGTCCGAGTAGCTCTGACGGGGGACACGGGCGGCGGACGCCGCGAAAGGCAGGGCGGTTCACGGTGTGGCACGCGGAGCGTCCGGACTGCCGCCGGAGGGTCTTGACCCCTGATCTTGGACACACGAGACACTGGATCCTGAGGATCCGAGGACGGACACCTCGTGGGCATGAAGAACCATCGGCCGCAGGCCGAGGCGGACGCCGCCGCGCTGTACCAGTCGCGACCCGAGGCGATGATCCGGCAGGTCGCCGCCGATCTGGCTGCCCGGTTTCCGGCGGTGCGCCAGGCGTCCGACGCGCGCCTCGCCACCCGCCGCCGAGCTCCGCGAGACGGGCGAGGACGAGAGGCCGCAGGTCTTGCCCCGACTCATCCACACGCTACGGGGGACGCGTTCAGGGGCGCGCGGTGTAGACCGGGTCGCAGTCGGAGAGGAAGTTCGACCGCTCGTCGGGTTTGGGGAGGATGACGCACTGCCGTCCATCGGGCAGGGAGAGTTCGTCCTCGCCTCCGAACGCGGCCAGGACATTCGCTGGGTCTCCGCCGACCACGAGGAGTACGTTCCGCCGCGGCCCGGGCGCGGTGTACACCCACCCCAGATAGGCGGCCCGGACACCGGGGACCGGCTCAAGGCGCGCACCGATCCAGGCGACGAACTGCGAGGGCTGGGGCTCCAGCACGCCGGCGCGGAACAGCGTTGCGGCCCCGTCCAGGGTGTCGAGGACACCCTCGACAACACCCGCCGGCACGGTGAAACCCAGTCGGGAATTGGGATTGACGACGAGTGCCGAGCCGACGGTCACGCGAAACAGGACTCCTGCCTCGGCGGGCACCACCAGCAGGGACTTCAACTGTGGGTTCGCGCGCAGGAAGACCCTGAGCCGGGAGCGGCGGGTGAAGAACGGCGTCACCGGGCCGTCCTCGTCGTTGACGTGGACGATGCCGAGCCCCGGCTGGCCCGGCCGTCCGGTTCCCCCGAGGCTCGCTGGAGGGGGGTCCGGGGAGTCTGTGTGCCGGCCGAGCGCCAGGACGGTGGCTTCGTTCGCCGCCAAGAAGGCGAGGAAGTTCAGCGCGTCCTGGTCACCCCGGACGCGACGCAGCACGGACTCCACCTGTCGAGCCTTGAGAGGGGCCATGCGCTCTGCCTAGCGGACGCGTCACCTCTCCGGCAAGCCCACGGAGGGATCTGGCCATGACCGCTTCCGGCATGACCGGTTCCCTCGTGGCCACGTCCCTGGCCCCGGGCTACGGTCCATTTCACCCCCGCGTCTCAGCGCGGCGAACGCCTCACAGCACGCTACCCACCGGCCAAGATGCCCACATGTCCCTGGAGGTCCCGTGCGTTACCTCAGCCGTGCGCTGACTACCACCGTCGCCGTAGCACTCCTGGCAAGCGCGGTAGCCGTGCCCGCCGTCGCTTCTATCCCTTCGGCCCCGCCAGGGCCCACCGGCTGCACCACCTGGACCGAGAACGACTACGAAATCGGCGTCTGGCTGGGCGCGGGACAGTGCGACACAGGCAAATATGTCGTCAAAGTCCGCTGCCGCAACATCCTGACCGGCCAGGTCTACTTCAACACCTCCAGCAAGACCTTCCCGACCAAAGCTCCTCGCATCGCCTACACCCCCTGCGGCAGGGACAGCGTGGCCCAGGAAGCATGGATCGTTCCCGTCTCCTGATCGTCTCCTGAGAGTACGAAGCGAAGCCATGGGCGGCGGACACACCATCGCCCGCCGACCCAGGCTGCTCCGGCAGCGGTGTCCGACGGCGGCCGTACGTGAGTCCACCGGGCCCGGTGGTACAGGCCAGAGGGCGATGCCTGGCGCGCTGACCGGCAGCCGGGGCCCTTTCCGTGCTGTGCACGGGCTCTGCGCACCCACAGCAGGCTGCTCGCTGCCGGGGATGTCTACGCGCGCCTGTACGCGGCACAGTTCGCGTCCGCCATCCCTTGCCGGTGATCGTGCGACGCCGGGGCAGTGGTCGCCGGGAGTCGCCGATGTGCGTCTTGGTGCATGAGTGGGTGCGAGTACCGCGTCGGCCAGGGCCCCCGAACGGACGGCGGCGGGATGTCCCGGGCTGGCCGCACTCGTCGTCTAGCGCGCCACGTAGACGGTGTTGGTGGCGGTTCCGCCTTGCAGTGGGTTGGGGAAATCCACGATGTGGCTCTCCACCTCCGAGAACACCTTGGCGAGTACGGCGTTGAACTCCTCGTCCGGCGGGTCGTTCGACCACAGGGCGAACACGCCGCCCTGGTGGAGCCGACCGGCGAGTGCGCGCAGCCCCTCTGGCCGGTAGAGGGCTGCGTGAGTCGGATGCAGCACATGGCGGGGTGAGTGGTCCACGTCGAGCAGGATGGCGTGGAAGCGGCGATCCGGCTCCTGAGGGTCCAGGCCGCCGCTGCCCTCGCCTGCCATCGCGAAGAAGTCGCCTTGGACCAGGCGGCATCGGGGGTCCGACGACAGGGCGGCGCCCAGCGGTACGTACCCGCGCTCATGCCACTCGATCACTTCGCCGAGTGCCTCGATCACGGTCAGCGAGCGCACCCGCCGGTCGTCAAGGGCGGCATGCGCGGTGTATCCGAGGCCGAGGCCGCCCACCGCGACGTCCAGCTCGATGTCCGGCAGGGGATCGAGGCCGAGCCGGGTCAGCGCGATCTCGCCGGCCGTGAAGAGGCTCGACATCAAGAACTCGTCCCCGAGCTTCACCTCGTACACGTCGTCGCCCGAGGCCGGGTCCCGTCGCCGTCGCAGGCTGATGTCTCCCATCGGTGTCGGCCGCCAGTCGATCTCCTCGAAACGCACGCTCATCCGTTCACCTTTCTGGGCAGCTCTGGGCAGCTTGGGCGGCTGGGCCGGCGCTTGGTCAGGCGTCGATGATGACCGGGATGATCAGGGGCTTGCGGCGGTGTGTGCGGTACGCCCAGTTCGCCACGGCACGAGCGATGAGCTGTTCGAGCTGGTGGGCGTCGCCTACGCCTTCCTCGGCGGCGGTGGCCAGAGTCTTGTCGATCACCGGGATGACGGACTCGAAGGTCGTCTCGTCGTGGACGAAGCCGCGGGCCAGGAAGTCGGGGGCCTCGGCGAGGGCGCCGGTGTCCGCGTCGACGATGGCGACGACGGTGACGACACCTTCCTCGGCCAGGGTGAGGCGGTCCTTCAGGGAGGCTTCGGTGGCGCCGCCGACGGTCATGCCGTCCACGTAGACGTTGCCCGCGGGCACCTTGCCGGTGATGGAGGCGCGGCCGTCGACGAGGTCGACGACGACGCCGTCCTCGGCGATGACCACCCGGTCGCGGGGAACGCCGGTGCGGACGGCCAGGTCGGCGTTGGCCTTGAGGTGCTTCCACTCGCCGTGCACGGGCATGACGTTGCGCGGCCGGACGATGTTGTAGCAGTAGACGAGCTCGCCGGCGCTGGCGTGTCCGGAGACGTGGACCTTGGCGTTGCCCTTGTGGACGACGTTCGCGCCCCACCGGGTCAGTCCGTTGATCACGCGGTAGATCGCGGTCTCGTTGCCGGGGATCAGCGAACTGGCGAGGAGGACGGTGTCGTCCTTGCCGATACGGATCATGTGGTCGCGGTTGGCCATCCGCGACAGCGCGGCCATCGGCTCGCCCTGGGATCCCGTGCACACCAGGGTGATCCGATGGTCGGGGAGTTTCTCCAGTTCCTTCATGCTCACCACCAGGCCCGATGGGACCTTCAGGTAGCCCAGCTCACGGGCGATGCCCATGTTGCGGACCATGGAGCGGCCGACGAAGGCGACCTTGCGGCCGTACTGGTGAGCGGCGTCCAGGACCTGCTGGATGCGGTGTACGTGACTGGCGAAGCTGGAGACGATGACGCGGCGCGGTGCGGTGCGCAGGACCTGCTCGATCGCGGGGTTGAGGTCGCGCTCGGAGGTGGTGAAGCCGGGCACCTCGGCGTTGGTGGAGTCGGTGAGGAACAGGTCGACGCCCTCTTCGCCGAGCCGGGCGAAGGCACGCAGGTCGGTGATGCGGTCGTCCAGCGGGAACTGGTCCATCTTGAAGTCACCGGTATGGAGCACCATCCCGGCACCCGTTCGGATGGCGACGGCGAGCCCGTCGGGGATGGAGTGGTTGACCGCCACGAATTCGCAGTCGAAGGGACCGAATCCGCGCCGGTCACCCTCGCGCACGCGCACCGTGCGCGGCCGGATGTTGTGTTCCTTGAGCTTGGCCTCCAGGAAGGCCAGTGTCAGCTTCGAGCCGACGACGGGGATGTCGGACCGTTCACGCAGCAGGTAGGGCACGCCACCGATGTGGTCTTCGTGGCCGTGCGTGAGCACCAGCGCCACGACGTCGTCGAGCCGGTCCCGGATGGAAGTGAAGTCGGGAAGGATGACGTCGACGCCGGGCTGGTTCTCCTCGGGGAACAGCACGCCGCAGTCGACGATGAGTAGCTTGCCGGCGTGTTCGAAGACGGTCATGTTGCGGCCGATCTCGCCCAGGCCGCCCAGGGCGACGACGCGGAGCCCTCCTTGGGGCAGTGGCGGGGCGGGCTTCAGCTCGGGGTGTGGATGGCTCATACCGTGACGCTACCGGAGAGTCGAGATGACTGAATCATGACCCGGGCGATCTCTCTGCTTCTCGTTGGTCTGGGGTTTTCTCTGTGGGCTGACTCCGGGGCCTTCTGCTCAGACCGGCGGCCGAGTCAGGGAACGGTGCAGGTGGTACCGCTTGCCGTGGGTGAGTCGTATGCCGGGTGTGCTGGAGAAGATCTCGTGAACCTTGTCGTGGGTTCCGGCGTCGGCCGCCTGCTGGTGGGCCTCGGCGCTGGTCCACTCGGTGTAGTTCAGGACACGGGTGCCGTCGGTGCTCAGAAGGAAATGGGCCGATATGGCCCCGGGGTGGCCGTCGTCATCGGGCAGGGCGGCGGTGAGGGCGTCGACGAAGTGCCGCTGCCGCTCGGGTCCGTCGACGTCGAAGGCGGCGGTGACCAGGCAGCCGGGCGTGCGGGCCTCGTCGGCTTGGGCGAGGCTGCGGTACAGGCGGTAGCGGGGCGGCCCGGCGGGCGTCGCCGAAGAGCCACTGCCCCGCAGGTACGCGTCGTGAGCGGCGGCTCCGGCCCACTGTGCGCAGGTCAGCACTGTCTCGCCGTCGGTGCTGAGGAACCAGGACAGAGCGGCGACCCCCCGTATCCAAGGGCCACGTTCGTATGCGCCCGCATCGGCGGTGGCCATCCTCAGTTGCTGTTCCCGGCTGCCCGCGTACCGGGTGCCGATGACGATGGTGTCGGCGTCGGACCGGCTGAGATCCGGGAAGGCGGGGGTGCTCACGCTGTTCTCCTCCAGGGGCTGGGGCGCGCACGGCGCCGAGCGGGGCCGCCCTCGCCGCAGCGTTTGCGGCCTACTCTAACGTCAGGGTAGGTTTGTGGGCAGTCGGGATACCCTGTGGGAGACGCGAGGTGGCGGAGCCGTGGGGCTGATCGGCGGTGCGAAGACCCGCGGCGGGAGCTGACGTCGGCGGAGGAATTCGCCCGCTCCCCGCACGGTCATCTCTCCCCGCTGTTGGACGCCCCGGTGGCGGATGCGAAGGTGGCCCGATGAGCACCACAGGACAGTGGGCGGCCGGTGATGCCGCGCAGCGGCGACGGACGTTCGCAGTGATCAGCCATCCCGATGCGGGCAAGTCCACGCTGACCGAGGCGCTGGCTCTGCACGCGCAGGCGATCACGTCGGCGGGCGCGGTGCACGGCAAATCCGGGCGGCGAGGGGTGGCGTCGGACTGGATGGAGATGGAGAAGGCCCGCGGGATCTCCGTCACATCGGCGGTGCTGCAGTTCGCCCACCGCGGCTGTGTCCTGAACCTTCTGGACACCCCGGGCCACGCGGACTTCTCTGAGGACACCTACCGGGTCCTTGCGGCCGTCGACTGCGCGGTGATGCTCATAGACGCCGCCAAGGGCCTGGAAGAGCAGACCCGCAAGCTGTTCGACGTCTGCCGGCACCGCGGCATCCCGGTCATCACGTTCGTCAACAAGTGGGACCGGCCCGGCCGGGAGGCCCTGGAACTGCTGGACGAGATCGAGCGCGAGTTCCGTATTCGGCCCACCCCGGTCACCTGGCCGGTCGGCGACGCCGGGTACCTGCGCGGGCTGATCGACGTACGCGACCCCGGCCGTATGCTGCGCTACACCCGCGCGCCGGGCGGGGCTGACGAGGCGATCGAGGAGCCGGTCCCCGCCGAGCAGGCTGCCTTCGAGGAGGGCACCGACTGGGAGCGGGCGACCGAGGAACTCCAGCTGCTGCAGGCGGAGGGGGCTGAGTTCGACCGCTCTTCGTTCCTGGCAGGCGCCTCCACGCCGGTCTTCTTCGGCGCCGCGATCTCCAACATCGGCGTACACCTGCTGCTCGATGCGATCGTGGACCTCGCCCCGCCGCCGGGCCCGCGTGAGCTGGAGGGCGGCGGCACGCGCCCGGTGGACGCGCCGTTCTCCGGCCTGGTGTTCAAGGTGCAGGCCAACATGGACCCCTCCCACCGTGACCGGATCGCGTTCCTGCGGGTCTGCTCCGGCATCTTCGAGCGCGGCGCGACGGTGACCCGGGCCGCCTCGGGAAAGCCGTTCGCCACCAAATACGCGCACAGCGTGTTCGGCAAGGACCGCTCCATGGTCGACACCGCCTACCCCGGTGACGTCGTCGGCGTGGTCAACGCCGCCGCCCTGCGCGTGGGCGACACCCTCTACGCCGGGCAGCCCGCGCTGTTCCCGCCGATGCCGACGTTCGCTCCCGAGCACTTCGCGGTCGTTCGCCCGGTGGACATCGGCCGCTCCAAGCAGTTCCGGCGCGGCATCGCCCAACTGGACGAGGAGGGCGTGGTGCAGGTGCTGGCCTCCGACGTGCGCGGCGAGCAGGCGCCCGTGCTCGCGGCGGTCGGGCCGATGCAGTTCGACGTCGTCTCCGCGCGGATGGCGGGGGAGTTCTCCGCTCCCGTACGCCTGGAGGCGCTCCCGTACCACCTGGCGCGAGCCACGGACGCGGCCGGTGCCGAGGCACTCAACCGCTCCCGGCTGGTCCAGGGCGAAGCTCTCACGAGGCTCCGGGACAATGCCCACCTCGCGCTGTTCCCGGACCGCTGGCAGGCCAACTCCTTCGAACGTGAGTTTCCCGGCGTGCGTCTTGAACCCCTCCTGGCCGCGCACGAATAAGCGAGCCGCGGCTCGGCGGTGGGCGCCTGGCTGCCCGCCGAGGGGACGGCTGGGGCGGCGAAGAGGACGACGGCTCCGACCACCGTTGAGTGGAGGACCTGTCGGGGCCGCCGAGCCGACCGGACCTGGCCGGCGGAGCGGTCGGCGCCATGAAACGGCCGGGGGAGTCGCAACGAGTCCCGCCCCGGGCCACTCGGGCGGGGCCGCTGCGATACGCCCGGGGCGGTCGATTCGCCGCCGTCTGCGAGGCCAGGCGGCGCTCGTCGCCGTGATGATCCTGGTCGCGTTCGCCACCTTCGACTGGCACTCCATCCAGCCCAAGACCCTCAAGCGGATGCCGGTCGGCGAGACCACCGTCATGGCCGTCACCGTCGCCTGCGTGGTGGCCACCCACAACCTGGCCATCGGCGTCGTCGTCGGCTGCATCGTGGCCATGGTGATCTTCGCCAAGCGCGTCGCCCACCTCGCCGAAGTCACGGGCGTTGTCGACCCCGACGGCAACCAGGTCGTCTACGCGGTCACCGGCGAGCTGTTCTTCGCCTCCTCCAACGACCTGGTCACCCAGTTCAACTACAGGGACGACCCCGATGACGTCGTCATCGACCTGACCGACGCCCACATCTGGGACGCCTCGTCCGTCGCTGCTCTGGACGCCATCGAGACCAAGTACGCCCAGCGCGGCAAGAAGGTCACCATCGTCGGCCTGAACAAGCCCAGCGCCGAGATGCACGACAAACTCGCCGGCCAGCTCACCGGCGGCCACTGAGAACAGACGTCGCCCTTGCCCGCCGACCACCGCACCAGACATGGCGACACCGAAGCCGAGCAACCGCGTAGCGCGCGTCGGTCACCGCGAAGGCAGCTCACCGCGAACGCAGCCAGCGTCAGGACGCCGACGGCAAGAGTCCGGCCCGGGGCATCGGCCCGCGCTCCAGCCGTGCTCCTTGGCCTGCGTCGCGCCATGGACGAGCGCGGTGACGCCGAGCGTGGCGAGCACCGCGCCCGGCAGGCACCGCAGACCCGCTGCATCAAAGCCCAGAGCTGACTGGATCGAGGGCAGGGCGACATTCGCCTCCGCCACCGCCACCGCCACGTCGAGCACCACCATGAACTGCACCGCGCACGCCAGCCACATGGCCCTGAACTGGCCGCGCAACCCTTCGTCGCCGGCCCGGCCCCGACCGCCTGGAACGGCAGCTGACCGGAGTGCTGGAACAGGCCCGGGGAGAGGCCACGTTGGTCCGGCGCAGGCATGCGGTGGGCGAGGCCGCGCACCTGCTGTCCCTCAGCCACGGCCTCGGCACCAGTGTCCTGGCCGGTCAGCGCACGGCGGATGCGGATGCGGCCATGGAGATCCTGCACGCCCACCGCGGCCGGCTCTTCGCGTACCCCGCGTCGAGCCCGGGAAGGCACAGCCGGTCAGGCCGGGCGATCAGGCACGTCACCGCCGAGGGTGGTGCAGGCCGCTGTGGTGCGGGGGCCCGGGTCAGGGAGCGGCGACGCGTGTGATGCGTTCGCGCAGGGTGGCGGCGAACTCCTCGGCCCGTGCCAGTTGGGTGCGCAGTTTCTCCACCTGCTCGGCCGAGCTCTGCTCGTAGCCGCGAATGCGCTCGAGCAGCGCCTCCTGCTCAGCCGCCGGCAGTTCTTCGCCGGAGTCGAGGCGGTCGGTCGCGTCCAGGAGATCCCGCATCTCGTCCAGAGTGAAGCCGAGCGGCTTCATGCGGCGGATCACCATGAGGCGGCCCACATCGGCCTCGGTGTAGAGGCGGAAGCCGCCCTGCGAACGGGCCGAGGGGATGACGAGGCCGGCCTCCTCGTAGTGCCGGATGGTGCGCAGCGACAGCCCGGTCCGTGCTGCGACTTCACCGATCTGCATGTGCTCGCTGCTCACGCGAGTGCCTTTCCTCATCCGTCGCCAGGGCCACAGGTGCCAGCGCTGATCTCTACCGTAACGTTACGATGGAGTAGGTGATCGACTGGGGCCGGTCCGGTGCCGCCCCGATTCCGGGTACGGGGATGTATCGATCTCATGATCGACAGTGGTGTCGGGGCCGATGACGCTCCCGGCCGAGGACCAATGCTGCGGGAGAGAGAGCGTGCGCATGCCCATGATGCTCAGCGCCACCACCTGCCCACCGTGATCCTTCGTCTCTGAGCAGCGCCCCCCCACAGCTGTCACCTGTGGCCGCTGCGCCCTCTGACTCCGGCCCGCCGTACACGGGCTTGGCGGATGGCCGCCCCGGCTACCGCGCCTTCCCGCACGCCCCAGGTCATGCCAGGCGTGCCCGAGAACGACAGGTACCTCTTCCTTGTCTACGTCCGCACTGTCCCCGGCCGCCCGGCTGCGCGGCCTGCGCCCCGACTGGCTGTCCGACCCGAAGGTCTGGCGCACCGAGGTGCTTGCCGGCCTCGTCGTGGCCCTCGCCCTCATCCCTGAGGCGATCTCGTTCTCGATCATCGCCGGGGTCGATCCGGCGATCGGTCTGTTCGCGTCATTCACCATGGCCGTCACCATCTCGATCGTCGGCGGCCGCCGTGCGATGATCTCCGCCGCGACTGGTGCCGTCGCCCTGGTGATCGCCCCGCTCAACCGCGAACACGGGCTGGGCTACCTGATCGCCGCGGTCATCCTGGCCGGAGTCATTCAGATCCTCCTCGGGGCGCTCGGTGTCGCGAAGCTGATGCGGTTCGTGCCCCGCAGCGTAATGGTCGGCTTCGTCAACGCCCTCGCCATCCTGATCTTCATGGCGCAGGTGCCCGAGATGCACGACGTGCCGTGGCCCGTCTACCCGCTGATCATCGGCGGCTTGGCGCTCATGGTGTTCTTCCCGAAGATCACCACGGTGATCCCGGCCCCGCTCGTGTCCATCGTCATCCTGACTGTGATCACGATCGCCGCGGGGATCGCGGTGCCGACGGTCGGCGACAAGGGCGACCTGCCCTCCTCCCTCCCGGTGCCGGGTCTGCCGGACGTGCCGTTCACGATGGACACCCTGACCACCATCGCCCCCTACGCGCTCGCGATGGCGCTGGTGGGTCTGATGGAGTCGCTGATGACGGCGAAGCTCGTCGACGAGATCACCGACACGCACTCCTCCAAGACGCGTGAGTCGATCGGCCAGGGCATCGCCAACATCGTGACCGGCTTCTTCGGCGGCATGGGCGGCTGCGCGATGATCGGCCAGACCATGATCAACGTAAAGGTGTCCGGCGCCCGCACCCGTCTGTCCACCTTCCTGGCGGGCTCGTTCCTGATGGTGCTGTGCATCGTCTTCGGGCCGGTCGTCTCCGACATCCCGATGGCGGCTTTGGTCGCGGTCATGGTGATGGTGTCCTTCGCGACCTTCGACTGGCACTCCATCGCCCCGAAGACGCTGAAGCGGATGCCCACCGGGGAGATCGCCGTCATGGTCATCACGGTGGCCTGCGTGGTCGCCACCGACAACCTCGCCATCGGCGTCGTCGTCGGCTCCATCACCGCCATGGTCATCTTCGCCAAGCGCGTCGCCCACCTCGCCAACGTCACCGCGGTCACCGACTCCGAGGCGAGCACCGTGGTGTACTTCGTGACCGGTGAGCTCTTCTTCGCCTCGTCCAACGACCTCGTCGGACAGTTCGACTACGCCACCGACGCGGACAAGGTCGTCATCGACCTGACCGCTGCCCACATTTGGGATGCCTCCTCGGTCGCCGCGCTCGATGCGATCGAGACCAAGTACGCCCATCGCGGCAAGACCGTCGAGATCATCGGCCTCAATCAGCCGAGCGCCCAGATCCACGAAAGGCTCAGCGGCGAACTCACTGGCGGTCACTGACGGATCTGCCTTGCCCACGAGGGCCTCACGGGCTCCCTGCGTGGCGCTGCGGAGGTTAGCGGCCGCAAGCTCTCCCACCCCTACGCCCCCGCCGATCCGGAGCACGTCCTCGCCGTGCTCCGGCGCCTGCTCAGCGCACGCGCCACGGTCCTCGCGGTCAACGCCGCTTACATCGCCTCCGCGGGCAAGATCGCCGCCCGGGCAGACGACAGACCTCGTCATGAACGACGCCGAAGTCGCTGCCCTCATCGACGACCACTACTACATCGGAGAGGTCCAGACGCTCGCCCCGGCGCCGAGGCCAACCTCCTGAAACTCACCGAACTGCGCGGCGCCCTCACCCCCGAGCCAACCGACCGCTGGACCGAGAGCAAGAGCGCAGATGTCCGCGCCCACAGGCTCGGCGGGACCGACGACCCGCTGGTCCGCGCCGTCGACGCCCTTGCCCTCCTCGCCGACCGCGTCGCCTCCGTCGAGACGGCCATCACCCGAGCCGCCGAGCCGCGGGCACGCGCTCGCCAACCCGGCAGCGTCTGAGGGATGAACATGGCGACTCACGACGTGATCCCGAAATGAGTGTCCGATGAACGGACCAGGCCATCTGAATAACGGTCTGGTTTCGTTCGCTGGGAGTTTCGAATATTACGCATGGTGATGTGATCTGCATCACTAAAGAATGCGTAAAGGTCGTGGTAGAACTGCCCAACTCCGCAGGTGGCGTCACCCTCGCCGCATCCCCCGGAGCGGCCGGCACGCACCGGCAGTACGACCAGGATGTTCACGTTCCGAGTCCGCGGAACGTGACCCCAGAGTCGCCGATCGGACAACGGCGTTCGCTCAGACCGCACATCTTCCGGCGCAACCCCCGGCGCCGGCCCTGCGCCATCGAGGTAGTCACCGTGTCACTCGACTCCATCACCACCTCCGTCGACGAGGCCGTCAGCGGCTTCTTCGAGCCCATAGCCACCTGGCTCGGGGACGTCGTCTTCTACTCCGTCTCCGTCGCCGGTACGGAGCTGCCCCTCATCGTTGCCTGGCTCGTCATCGCAGGTCTGGTCTTCACCACCTGGTTCGGGCTGGTGCAGGTCAGGAAATTCAAACTCGCCGTCGACGTGGTGCGCGGGAAGTACGACGAGGAGGGGTCGGCCGGTGAGGTCAACCACTTCCAGGCGCTGACCGCGGCGGTCTCCGGCACGGTGGGTCTGGGCAACATCGCCGGCGTCGCCGTCGCCGTCTCCATCGGTGGCCCGGGTGCCACCTTCTGGATGATCCTCTGCGGCCTGCTGGGCATGGCCACCAAGTTCGTCGAAGTCACCTTGGGCGTGAAGTACCGCGAGGTGCACGCCGACGGCACCGTCTCCGGTGGCCCGATGCACTACCTGCCCAAGGGCCTGGCCGACCGCTTCGGCAAGAACGGCAAGACGCTCGGCAAGATCCTGGCAGTCCTCGCCTCCTTCATGATCCTGTTCTTCGGCCTCTTCGGCGGCAACCTCTTCCAGGTCAACCAGTCCTACGCCCAGCTCGTCTCCGTGACCGGCGGCGAGAGCGGCCTGATGGGTTCCTCTGCCGGTGCGCTGTTCTTCGGCATCCTGATCGCCGCTCTCGTCGGCATCGTGCTGCTCGGAGGCATCCGCTCGATCGCCAACGTGACCAGCAAGCTCGTCCCCGCCATGGCCGGCATCTACATCGCGGCCTGCCTGGTCGTCATCCTGGTGCACGTCTCCGCGGTTCCGGCCGCGATCGGCAGCATCATCGAGGGTGCGTTCAACCCTCAAGGTGTCGCCGGCGGTGTTCTCGGCGCGCTGATCATCGGATTCCAGCGGGCCGCCTTCTCCAACGAGGCCGGCCTCGGCTCCGCCCCGATCGCACACTCCGCGGTCAAGACCAAGCACCCCGCCAGCGAGGGCCTGGTCGCCCTGCTGGAGCCGTTCATCGACACCGTCATCATCTGCACGATGACCGCGCTGACGATCGTCATCGCCAATCCGGCCAGCTGGGTCGAGGCCCGCGAGAGCAACGGTGGGTCCATCGGCGGTGTCACCATCACCTCCGACGCCTTCGCCACCGTAATGCCCTGGTTCCCGTACATCCTCACGGTCGCGGTGATGCTGTTCGCCATCTCCACCGTGCTCACTTGGGGCTACTACTGCCTCAAGGCCTGGACGTACCTCTTCGGCCGCAGCAGGGGCAGCGAGCTGACCTTCAAGGTCCTCTACACACTGTTCGCGGTCGCGGGCTCCCTGCTGACGCTGGAAACCCTGATCGGCATGGCCGACGCGGTGCTCTTCATGCTCGCCGTCATCAACATCATCGGCCTGTACCTCCTCGCCCCGGTCGTCAAGCGCGAGCTGAACACCTTCCTGGAGTTCGTCCGCGCCCGCAACGCCGGTGAGGGCACCAAGGACGACGAAGACCAGGAGCCGGTGAAGACCACCGTCTGACCGCCCCCGCGGCCCGGCTCCTGAACGGGCCCGTCCACACCTGACGCCTTGGTGTGGACGGGCCCGCTCGCCATGCTCGAACCACGTGTCCCAGCAGGGAGAACGCGGCCTGGCAGGGTGCACGTAGGCCGGTCAGGGTGTAAAGCACGCGGCCGGGACTCAGGCCTGGCCTGGTGTCGCTCATGCAACAACGGTCCCACTCGACACACGAGTTCGCTGATGATCGCTGTGCGCGTCGTGTTCCCCACCACACGCCCACGAGCCCGTTAGCGGAGTGCCGCAAGGGCGATATAGATGACCGTCGAGACGCCAACGACGACTAGGGCGATCCGCTCCTGCCTCGGACAATATGTCCATGAACGGTGCGTTCGCGGGTTGAACATGTCGTAGTGGCCCGCGAGTGCGAACGGGTATCCCGCGAGCAAGAGGACAGACAGGCCGAACGCCTTGACCGGGACAGTTGCGCTGCCGATATCGAGGACGGGTGCAATGAAAACCCCGAGCATCGTTACTGCGATCGACAGTAAGTTGAGGATGTCCGCGGGGGGAAGCCACGTAATGTCGCCCTTGCCGCTAACGTCAATCTCCCTATTGATCCGTAGGGCGAGTCCGGTGACCTGGAAGCCGGAGATCACTCCGGCCGCGGTCCATAATGATCCAAGATCGGGTTGCATCTCACACCACCTCGGCTGCTGACATGACACAGGCGGGGTAAGCGTCGCATCGCAGCGAGCCCGCGGAACAGGCCGAGGGGGACTGACCTGGCGGCCTTGTAGAGCTCCAGCTTGCGGGTGTGGAAGTGGTCCTGGAACTCGCATCATTCGTCGGTCGTGGGAGCGCGGTATTCCTCTGCGGGCCGCGTCGCTCGCCGCTGTTGGTATGGCCGAGCAAACGAGCGGCGATATTGACGGGCAGTCCGCCGGCGACGGCCTCGGTCGCGAAGATTCAGCGGAAGTCGTACGGCGTGAAGTGCAGGGGCTCGCCCGTCTGGTTGGTGAGGGCGGTCGGTTCGGGCCAGGATGTCGTTGAGTAACTGGTAGAGCATGTTCGTGCTGATGACGCCGCGTTTCCAGTCGATCCGGCGCTGGATGAGGTACGGCAACGGCGGCCAGGTGACGATACCCCGCTCGGCTGCGGAAGCAGTTGACGGTGTGACGGTGTGATCTGGAAGTGCAGCATCAGGCCCATGCCGGCGAGCACCAGACCGGCCGCGGCCGAGCCGGGTCCGCTCAGCTCTCCGGGCACACCTTCGGGTTCAGGTCGGGGACGCCCAGCGTGGGCTTCTTGAGCAGAGGGGCCAGATTCTTCTGGTACATGGAATTCCACCCCGGCGTGTCCTCAAGGATCGCTGTCACCGCCGAGCACACCTTCTTCTTCAGGACCGGCGTCCCGGAACGCATGGCCACACCGTATTCCTCCGTACCTTCGATGGTGTCCAGCATCTTGACCTTGTTCGACTGGGCGTAGCCCGCGAGAACGGCGTCGTCCGAGGCCACTGCGTAGATGGTTGTCTGCCCGCTCATCAACTGCTCCAGGCAGTACTGGTAGGTGGCCGGCAGCGACTTCATCAGGGTGAAGCCGAGCGAGGGAAGGTCCTTCGCGTAGGTCGAACCCTTGGCGGTGCACACCTCCACCTTCTTGTCCTTCAGATAGCTGGCGTCCTTGATCTCCCCGTGCCGCAACGAGTTCTTGCGCACCAGGAACCCCCGGCCCGCCTCGTAGTACGGGCCGACGAACTCGATCTCGGCGCTTTTCCTCATGGTGTACGAGGCGATGACGAGATCCACCGCCTTTCTCTTCAGGTGACTGTCCCGGTTCCCGGACGTGACATCGACGAACTTGACGTCCTTGTCCTCGTATCCCAGGTCCCGGGCGACCTTGTAGGCCATGTCGATGTCGAAGCCCTCGTATGTGTGATTCCCTTCGCTGTCCTTTCGCTTCCTCAGGCTCAGCCCTCGCTGATCGGCCTTGACGCCGATCTTCAACTGGGGATGAGCCTTCTTCCAGTCCTTCCATGCCTGTGTCTCGGCGTCGCCACCCCGGCCGTCCGGGCTGGCGGCATCGCTGACCTTGTCCTTGTCCTTACCTCCCAAGCCGGCTCCGTTCGTCACGAACCAGCCGGCGGTGGCCAGCAACACCACGGCGAGAGCCACCGCTACCGCCCTCTTCGCGCCTTTCTGGGAGCCGGACCGCGGGTCCTTCTTCGGGGCGGCCGGGGGAGCGGAGGCACTCGGGGGAGCCGGGGCGAACGCGCGCTCCGGTCCGGGTTCGCGTGCGGGTACGGGCTCCGATTCGCGCTTCGGCGGCTGCGGCGCGGCCCCGGCGGGGGCGGCGTTCGATGGAGCGCCCAGCACCTCGCGCAGCATGCTGTCCGCCGTGGACGTGTCCAGGCGCTCATCGGGATTCGTGCGCAGCAGCCCCTGGATCACCGGGGTGAGGGGACCCGCGTACCGCAGGACCGGGTGCGGCGACTCCTTGATGCTCGCCTGGACCTCCCAGGACTCCCTGCCGCCGAAGGGACGGCTGCCCTCGACCATCTCGTACAGCACGACCCCCAGTGCCCACAGATCCGAGGCGGGGGTGGGTCCGCTGAAGAACAGTTCGGGCGCCTGGTACGGGGGTGTGCCGATGACGCTGCCGGACCGGGTCAGCGGGGTGGCTCCCTCGAACGTCGCGATCCCGAAGTCCACCAGGATCACGTGCCCGTCGTCCCGGACCAGTACATTGGCCGGCTTCACGTCGCGGTGGAGGACGGACGCCGCGTGCACCGCCCGCAGACCCTGGAGGATTTGGTGGCCGATGTCCGCCGCCCTCGGCACGGCGAGCACCCTCTGCTCGTGCAGCAGGTCCGCCAACGACCCGGCGTCGAGCAGCTTCATCACGATCCAGACCTGGTTGTCGGTCTCGAGCTGGTCGTGGACCGTCACCACGTTCGGGTGTTCGATCTTGGCTATGGCCTCCGCCTCCCGGCGTGCCCGTTGCATCGCCGCGGCCTGGGAACCAGCGGCCACGGCGTTCCGGTTGAGCAGACCCTTTATGGCGACGAACCGGCGCAGCCGCCGGTCGTGGGCCTTCCACACCTCGCCCATGCCGCCGCTGCCGATCGGTTCCACCAGCTCGTAGCGGCCCTCGATCACCGCATGCGGGTGGTCAGGCGTGGACGAGGCTCCGTGAAACGGTTCCGTGGGCCATTGCTGAGCCGCCCCTGAGCCCGCCTGCTGAGGCGTGCTGTCCGCCCACGGCTCTCCGGAGCCACCACCGGCTCCGGGCCTGTCTTCGCCTTGCATGCGCCCCCCTCACAACTGGATTCAGACCACAGTAGATGCTCGGTCCGAAACGCGCGTAGAGCTATGAGAATGGTGGTGGCGAACATCGTGTCCTGCGCGGTGGTGGCTGAAGAGCGTGAGGACCGCGAGGGGGGCATGTTTCGGCATGGCCCGGGCGAAGTGGCCCTGCCAGGAAAGGTATTGAGTTGTGATCAGTAGGGCAACTGGCCGATGTGGAGCGGATGTTCGTCGAGCCAAGCCATACCCGCCGATCGGTGAGTACGGCCCGTATCCCGCAGCGGCTGCGGAAGCAGTTTGAGGTGTGAACTGGCGGTTCAGGCAGGCGGGTAGTGGCGGGAGATGCCGGCGGAGTTCGGCGCCGCCGCCGCTCTTCCGGGGGCGTGCAGCGTGACGGCCGGGAGCCGTCCGAGTTCGCCGCCGTGCTCCAGGGCCTGATGGCCGACCGTGCCTGGGACCTCCCGGCCGCCGACGACACCGTGCTGGACTGCTGGCCCGACATCGAGGCTGCCGTCGCCTTCCACTCCGAGACCGGCCAGCTGGACCTGCGCCTCGACGTCTCTGAACTCCGCGCTGTCTCAGCGATCAACCGGAGGGTGCCGCGCTGGTACTTGACCGGAAATCGCGGGAGGGGTGGGCAAGCAGGTGGAAAGCGACCGGCGGCGTGCAGCCACCGTGGCGCTCGGTGAGCTCGGGCGAAGCCACGACTACCGTGACCGGGCGGATGCCGGTCATGCCTAGCAGGATTCGCCGAGACGCAGGAGGTCGGTCCACTGCTGGAGCTCCTGCTCGACCCAGGCAACACCTTCGTCACCCGGGTGACGGCGGCGACACCCCCTGACCGTCGTCCCGGGCCGACTCGCACGCCGAACCGGCCCCGGGGCACGCTGGGAGGCGTGAGCAGCGCGGCCGACCGTCGTGCACCTGCCCTCCCTCCCGGGCGGCCGGAGAGTCACGGTGCACAGCAGCGGCCGAGACGAGATCCTCGGCACCGCCTACAACGACCACGGCCTGGTCGCTTTACTCGATGGCGTCGGCGTCGCCGAACCCGAGGCCATCCTGAACGACCCGCAGCGGGTGGAGTGGCGCGGCGGCCCCGCCCACTAGCGCAGCGCCGCCTGACATTCGAGCGGCGGCAACGGCCGGGCAGGGGCTATTCGCTTACAGACGCTTGGTGAAGCGGGCAAGGGTGACATCCACGAGCCCGGCGTCATTCAGCCGGTGCAGTACGGCCTCGTGCAGCCGGCCCCAGACACCGGCTCTGGACCGGATCACGAACCGGCGGTGCGCGGTCGACCGCGGCCGCACCCTCGACCGCTGAGTCGGGGGGTTGTTCACGTTTTCGATCGCGGACCGGCGGGGCGACTTGGCAGACTGCTTGCCCCCGCTGACACCGGGGACCTCGAAGTCGACTTCGAGGCACGGGTCACCACGACCTGCGAGCTGGAGCGGTTGACCGGAGCCATGCCGGATGCTGACTGGTGGTCCTACGGGGCCGACCGGCACGGCTCCTCGCGCAATGGCGACTCCCCGTCGGGCCTGAGGCTCCGCAGGCCGGCCTCGACTGCTGGGGCAGCAGAGGTGCCTTGAGGAGCCCGCGCGGGACCACACGGTGTACATCCACGTGAAACAGTTCGAAGCCCAACGGGCAGCCTGGCTGCCGGCGCAAGTCGGCCTGCGGACCATCGGCGAGTTGCAGATGGCACGCCTTTGAACCTGCCCGAATGGCGCCACACTCACCTGGACATTCGCCGGACAGATGGACGGCCCCGCATGAGCCTGCCTTCCAATACGGAACCGCAGTCATACGAAGGACGCAGAGGTAAGTCGCCGTACCACGGCGTCGGTCGTCCACACGTTGACCTGGACGGCTGTGTCACTCTCACGACGTCGTGCCGAGCTACGGGTTGAAACCGTCATTCTCCTCCGGCGCGTGCGCGACCCGAGTGGGAGCCGCGTAGTTGAGCCAGGTAGATGGAGATGACGGCGGGGGCACGCCGACTGAGGTTTCTACTCCGAGCGGGCGCTGCCGTGTGGGTACCAGGCCATCATTTCCGTGTACTCGGCAGGGGTCTTACCGTCGGAGGTGAGCCAGTCGGTCTCCCCTTGCTCCCATTCGAATGCGAGGTGACGGGCGGTGAGTTCCTCGACGAGGTCGGTGGCGAGACGGGATGCCTCGAAGAGGTCCTGATCGGGGGTCTGGGAGCTGGCGGCGACGACGATGCCGCGGACTTCGGCGGAGTGGCCGTAGCGGAATGCCCCGTTCCCGAGCAGGTGAGGGTCTGTGTGGACGGCCACTCCATTGTTGTGGCCGAGACGGCGGTGCACTGAGGCCTTCGCCGCGGCCTTCGGGAGGAAGCGCCGGGCGTCGCTCCCGATGGTGATGGCGCCCAGGACGGCGTCGGCTTGGCCGACGCGGGCGTCTGCCGTCGGGTCGAGGATGACGAAACCCATCGCGGGCCGGGGGTACGGGCCGCGTGGGGCGTGGCCCGGCGCGGTGGTGGAGTTCCGGAGGATGCTTTCGGCGCGCCGTTCGCCCAGGGACTGGAGCAGGGAGGTGAGTTCGGCGTCATCCAGCATGTATGCATAGGGGTTTCGCTGTACTGCGGCCTGGACCTGCGGACTGTTGGGCACCGCTCTCTCCGATTCTGTGCTGCTGCGACGGTCGATGGGTCAGGTGTCCGTTATGGCTGCGTTCTGGGTCATTCCGCATGCACCGCATGCTTTTCGCGTCCAGTAAGCGCTTTACGGTATTCGCAAGAACCTGGGTTCTGTGTCACCCGCGCGATATTTCGCACCCTTCGCGCGGTGTTTCGCACCCTTGCGTGAGTACTGTCAGGCGGCGCCGGAGGGGCAGTGATCCCCGTGCCCGATGAGCGAATGAGTGACCTGTCGGCGGCGCCGTGCCAATTCCTTCGCCGGCTGGATCATGCCCGGCCGCAGCGATCTTTGCAATGCCCGGCTGCGGCGCCATGCTCGCTGTGAGTGAGGTGGTATGCACTCTGAGCAGGCATGGTACGGAGACTGATGACGCCTCAACCAGGTGCGTGACCAGGTGCGTTGATGTCCTGGCCAGCCGAATGACCTTGACCTGCCGAAGATGTCCCGCCTAGTGTCCGGATCGGCCCACAGGTATAGACCAACCTGTGGAGGCCTCGTCGAATTTCCGTAGTCGGCTGCTCCGTCCGTGCTATGCAGCGTTTTCCACGCAGCGCTGTGCCGACGAAACATAGGCAAACGAAGGGGTTGTTCAGTTTGACCACGCAAGTGGTTTCCGAGTTGGCCCAGAAGTTCGCAGACGACGGATACGCCGTGGTGGGAGAAGTCATCTCGCCGGGCGATCTCGAGGTCTACAGGGCGATCTACGACCGGCTCCTGAGCGGAGACATCGAGACCGGGGACAAGCGGTCCGACCTCGGCTCGCACATCGCACGCAAGGAGGGGGTGCGCGAGAACATCACGCAGATCATGTGGCCGTCCGCGCTCCATCCCCCGCTGCGTGAACTCCCGCTGCACGACAAGGCGCTGGCGGTTGCTCGCGAGCTCATCGGAGACGACGCGGAACTCGACTTCGACATGATGATCCACAAGGATCCGCACACGGCTGTGGCGACCCCCTGGCACCAGGACGAGGCTTACTGGGTCGACATGCCCGACCGCCGCGCCGTCTCGATCTGGATAGCGATGGACGACGCGAGCCTCGACAACGGCTGCATGTGGTACGTCCAGGGCTCCCACAAACAGCCGATCCGGCCGCACCGTCCCACCAGCGACGGCAAGAACATCGAATGCGACTGCTCGGAGGACGAGCCCGGCGCCACCCCCGTGCCCGTGCGGGCGGGCGAGGCAGTGGCGCACTCCGGGGCCACCCTGCACTCCTCGCGAGGAAACACCACGAGCGCCACCCGCCGGGCGTACATCCTCAATTACCGGCCCGCGGCCATGATCCGGCTGGAACGCGAGCGCGGCGCCGATCACGGTCTCAACGAGAACGTGCGGCAGGTCCGCAACTCCGACGCCCAGGACTAACCGCGCGGCGGAGGGCCGACGCCCCCGCCCGCACACGCAACTCGACACCGCCGGGCCGGCCCCCATCGCCGGCCCGGCACCGACGAACCGGAAGGTGACCCGTGAAGGCAGTCGTGCTCACAGGCGCGGTGATGACCCACCCCAGAAGGCTTGCCGCGGCACAGGGAATCGCCGCGCTGGATGCCCGGGGCCGCATCCAGGTCATCACGGATCCCGACCCTTCGGGGCCCCCGACCGCCCTGCGGACCGCCAATCCGTCCTGGAGTTGCGTGGGAGAGGCTGCGACCCATCACATCGTCTTCCAGGACGACGTGATCCTGGCCGAAGGGTTCTTCCCCTACGTCGAGCAGGCCGCCGCCGCCTTCCCCGGCGAAGCCGTCGCCTTCTACGAGGGCTGGGAAGGCCGCAACAGCGGCGTCGTACGCCTGGGAGCGCTGACCGGCGCCCACTGGGCCCACGCCATCGACGAACACGTGCCGTCACTCGCGCTGATGCTGCCTGCCGAAGCGGCGCGAGGGTACGCCCGGTTCGCGGCCGAGCACGGTGATGGCTGGCCGTACGACGTCGTGGTGCAGCGCTACCTCAAGACGTTGAAGATCCCGGTCCGGCTCGCGGTTCCCAGCACCGTCGACCACGACGACGTTCCCAGCCTGGCCGGCAACAGCAAGCACGGATGGCGGCGAGCGACGTACTTCACCGACCGGGCGGGCGAGGTCACCGACACGGTTGCCTCCTCGTTCCCGGTGGTGCCGTTCTTCCAGTACGGCGAGGCCAAGTGCGGCGTGCGGTACGGCGAGCGCTGGGAGTTCCTGGACACCGAGACGTACTTGCACCGCATCCACTTGGCGGAGGCCTGCGACAGCGGCTTCGCGGAGGCCGGGCAGCCGGAACTTCCCGCCGCCGCCCGCCGACACCTGTGGCTCACCGCCTTTGCCACGGGAGTCGTCTGCGCGGACCTCGCCGCAGGCCCCGTCGAACCCGATGTGGCACGTGCCGTGATGGACTCGCTGGGCCCCGGGGGCCTGTGCGAGGACTACACCGGTGCAGAGCTCATCGATATGATTCCCGCGCTCCGTGCACTGGCCCTGGAGGCGTTCGACGCCGGCTTGGCGGCACGGGCCGCCGGGCACCCCCGTCCGCCGCTCACGGCAGATGCCGGCCCGGTGACCGATCCCGTCGTCGTCACCGGTGGCGACCGGGCCTTCGGCGATCGACTGGCCCGGCTGCTCGGGGACGAAGGACGCGGCGCGACCTATGTCAGCGAACTCGGCGCCTACGAGGGGCAGACACCCGCTGCCCTGATCCACCTCGGCGACCGGAACCGTGGAACCCGTACACCGCAAACGCTCGCCCACGCGGAGAAGCTGGGGATCCAGCGCGTGGTGCATCTCGGTTCAGCCGCCGTCTACCGTGGCGCGGCGGCAGACCAGGGCGCGGAGGACGCCTTGCACGTCCGCCCCCTCGACGAGGAAGCGGCCGCCTGGTGGGACGAGGAGCAGGCGATCCTGCGGTGGGGCGCGGAGACGGCCACGTCCGTGCAGGTCGTCCGACTCGCGGAGCAGGTGGGGCCCCACGCTCCGCTGGAGGGCGTCATGGCCACCTGGATGCTCCAGGCCTGGACCCGCCGCCCCATGGTCCTCGTCGAAGGGCGCGACCACCAGATCGTCGACCACCGCGACACCGCGGGAGCACTCGCCGCCATCCTCGCGGGCCCGGCGCGTTCGCCGGTCTACAACGTCGCCTCGGCGCACTTCGAGGAGGCCGAACTCGCGGAACTCGTCGCGGAGACGGCGCGCCGCACCCCGTGGGAGCAGAGCTCCGCCGACCGCACCCCGAGCCGGCCCCGTATGACCACCGCTCTGATCACCGCGGAGACGGGCTGGCGGCCCTCCGCGTCCGTGCACAGCGGGGCGCGCGCGCTCGCGCAGTGGCTCGCCTGCGACATCCACGACCCCGAGACGGCGGCACCGTACCGGAGCAGCGATGCCTGACGAGCAGACGCGTCTGGCCAAGGACGCCGACGCCGGCCCCGGGCTCTTCTCCCGGCGGTACGCCGCCGCGACCACGACCTTCGCCGTCGTCATGTTCCTCACCGGCTTCGCCGCGCTGGCCGTCGTGCCCACGCTGCCGACCGCCGCGAAGGACCTCGACGGAGTGCCGCTGTTCCCGATGGTCGCCGGCTGCTTCGTGGCAGCCAGCCTCTTCGGAGGCGTCCTTGGCGGACACTGGGCCGACCGGGCCGGTGCCCGTCGTCCGCTGGCGCTGGGCATGGCCCTGGCGGTGGTGACGCTGCTGGTGTCCGCGTCCAGCGTCTCCATCTGGCAGCTCGCCCTGGGCCGGTTCGTCGACGGCATGGCCGCGGGGATGGTCGCGGTGTCGGTGACCACCGCGATCGGCCAGTCCTACCCGGAGTACCTGCGCCCCCGCATGCTTGCCATGATGAGCGCGAGCTGGGTCATTCCGTCCCTGGTCGGTCCGCCCCTTGCCGGCGTCGTGGCCGAACTCTGGTCCTGGCGCGCGGTCTTCTACGGCCTCGCCGCGCTCACCGCGCTGCCCGCCGTCGTCCTGGTGTTCGTCCTGCGGTCAGGCCCTGCGGGCGGCCGGGACTCCGCCCCCGCCGACATCCCGCCGGAGGAGGAACGCGCCGCACGTCCGCCGCTGCTGGTCGCCGCACTCCTCAGCCTGGGGGCGGCGCTCGGCCAGTACGGCGTGTCCGAGTGGGATTTCCACCACCTGCTCTTCGTCGCCGTGGGCGTCGCGCTCCTGGTGGCGTTCGCCCCCAAGCTGCTGCCCCGGGGAACGTGGAGCAGTGCCCGGGGACTGCCGACCGCGGTGCTCATGCGAGGTCTCACCTCCGGCAGCTACTTCACCGTGGAAGCGCTGGTGCCCCTGATGCTGATCACGGAGCGCGACGTGGACGCGGTGGTGGTCGGTGTGGCGTTCACCGCCTCCGCCGTCCTGTGGGCAGGTTCCTCCTGGATACAGGGCAACCTCCTCCAGCACGTGGCCCGCCATCGGCTCGTCACCGTCGGAGCGCTGGTCATGGCCGCGTCCGTCGGCTTCGCGGTGATGGGCAGCTTCTCCGGCGTGTCCCCGTTCACCGCGGTCGCGGCCATGCCGCTCGCCGCCGTCGGCATGGGCCTGCTCGACCCCTGCGTCACGGTCCTTTCCCTCAACCACAGCGCACCGCACCGGCAGGGACACACCACCAGCGCGATGCAGACCAACATGAACCTCGGGCAGGTCGTGATCCTGGCCCTCACCACCGCGGTCCTCAACGGCTGTCTGGCCGTAGGCACGAGCACCCTCGGCGGCTATGCGACCGCGTTCGCGCTGCTGCTGGTGCCCACGCTCCTCGTGGCTCTCGTGGCCGTCCGCGCGCGCAGCAACTGAGACAGAGAGCCACCCCCGGCGAATCTCCGGCGAATCCCGCCCCCGCACCCTCCCCACCCCACCTTCAGAAGGAGCACGCTGTGCGCAGCGATCTCGTTGTCATTGGCCTTGGGTACGTGGGCCTGCCCCTGGCGGTCGAAGCCGGCCGCTGCGGCCTGACCGTCACGGGCCTCGACCTCAATGCCGAGACCGTGGCCAGGCTCAACGACGGCATCTCCCATGTGGACGACATCGACGACGCCACCGTGGCCGCCCTGCGCTCCCAGGGCTTCACCGCGACCACCGACGAGCACGTCGTCGCCGAGGCGGACACCGTCGTCATCTGCGTCCCCACCCCGCTGTCCCCGCACGGCGGCCCCGACCTGGCCATGGTCGAGAGCGCCTGCGCCATGATCAGCCGCCACCTGCGGCCGGGCACCCTGGTGGTGCTCGAATCGACGACCTACCCCGGCACCACCGACGAGGTGGTCCTGCCCATCCTCGAGAAGTCCGGGCTCAGGGGTGGCACGGACTTCCACCTGGCGTTCTCGCCCGAACGCGTCGACCCGGGCAACAAGATCTACAACATCCGCAACACTCCCAAGGTCGTCGGCGGATACACGCCCGGCTGCGCCACCGTCGCCGCCGCCTTCTACGGAAAGTTCGTCGACGTCGTCGTCCAGGCCGCCGGCACCCGCGAGGCCGAAATGGCCAAGCTCATCGAGAACACCTACCGGCACGTCAACATCGCCCTGGTCAACGAGATGGCTATCTTCTCCCACGAACTCGGCATCGACCTCTGGGACTCCATCTCCTGCGCCGCCACCAAGCCTTTCGGCTACCAGGCGTTCCGCCCCGGCCCCGGCGTGGGCGGACACTGCATCCCCATCGACCCCAACTACCTCGCCCACAAGGTCCGTACGCTCGGCTACCCCTTCCGCATGGTCGAGCTGGCCCAGGAGATCAACACCCGCATGCCGCGCTACGTGGTCGAGCGGGCACAGCTCCTCCTCGACGCGAGCGGCACCACCCTCAGCGGAGCAAGAGTCCTGCTCCTCGGCGTCACGTACAAGGCGGACATCGCCGATCAGCGTGAGACCTCCGCCCGGGACGTCGTCAGAAGGCTCCGCACCCTGGGTGCCGAAGTCTCCTACCACGACCCGCACATTCCCGCCTGGGAGGTCGACGGCACACCCGTGCGGGCCGAACCGGAGATCACGGCCGCCCTGGACAGCACCGAGCTGGCGATCCTCCTTCAGCGGCACTCCGTCTTCGACATGGAGATGATCGAGCGCCGCGCGCCCCGGCTCCTCGACACCCGGGGCACCGCCCGTGTGCAGGCGCACGTCGCACGCCTGTAGTGACGGCGGCAGCCCACTCCCTTCCGGCCCGGACCATCACACTCATCACTGTCAGGAGTAAAAGCCATGTGCGGTATAGCAGGGTGGGTGGACTTCGCCCACCCCGTCGACAGGGGCCTCGCGCAGGCCATGACGGACACCATGTCCCGCCGCGGCCCCGACGCGGAGGGACTGTGGAGCGACCGCCACGCGGCCCTCGGCCACCGGCGCCTGTCCGTCATCGACCTCGAAGGCGGCTGCCAGCCCATGGCCGCCGACGACCCCGCCGCCCCGGCTGCCGTACTGACCTACAGCGGCGAGACCTACAACTTCCGCGAACTGCGCACCCAGCTCATCGCCCTCGGCCACCGGTTCAAGACGCGCAGCGACACCGAGGTCGTCCTCCGCGCATACCTCCAGTGGGGCCCCGCGCTCGCGGACCGCCTCGAAGGCATCTACGCCTTCGCCGTCTGGGACACCCGGCGCCAGGAGCTCGTCCTCGTCCGCGACCGCATGGGGGTCAAGCCGCTCTACTACGCCCAGACTCCGACAGGGGTCCTTTTCGGGTCCGAGCCCAAAGCGATCCTCGCCCACCCCGCATTCAAGGCCGAGGTCGACGCCGACGGGCTCCGCGACATCCTCTCGGTGGCGAAGGTACCGGGGCACGCCATGTTCCGCGGCATGCGAGAGGTCCCGGCGGGATGCACCGTCCGCGTCAACCGGGCGGGGCTCACGGAGAACCGCTACTGGCAGCTGAAGGTCGCAGATCACACCGACTCCCTCGACCAGACCATCTCCGCGGTGCGCACACTGCTCGAGTCAGTGGTCGAACAGCAGATGGTCTCGGACGTGCCGCTGTGCACCCTGCTCTCCGGAGGCCTCGACTCCAGCTCGCTCACCGCACTCGCCGCCCGGGCCGGACACCGCAAGGGCCTCGGACCGATACGTTCCTGCTCGGTCAGCGACCCGGACATCGACGGCACGGCCGGAGCGGACGCGAACCAGGACCATGTCTACGCGCGCCTACTGGCCGAGCACGTGGGATCCCTGCACAGTGAACTGCCCCTGCGCGCACCCGACCTGCTCGCACCGGAACTGAGGGCATCCGTACTCAACGCCTACGACCTCCCCCTGGCCAAGGGCGACGAACACGCCTCGCTCCACATGCTGTTCGGCATCGTCCGCGGGCATTCCACCGTCGCGCTCTCGGGAGAATGCGGCGACGAGGTCTTCGGCGGCTACCGCTGGCAGCGCGACCCCGACGCGGTCTTCGCCACCACCTTCCCCTGGGTCCACGAAGGCCGGCACAACTACCAGGGCAACGACGTCCTGTACGCCCCCGAGCTCCTCGCAAAGCTCGACCTCGACTCCTACGAACGTGACTGCCACAGCGCCGCGGTGTCCGAGATCTCCGCGCACCAGCATCTCGATGACCCGAATGAGGCCCGCTACCGGGAGGTCACCTACCTGGCACTCACCCGCCACGCGCAAGTGCTCTTCGACCGCAAGGACCGGATGAGCATGGCCTGCGGGCTGGAGGTGCGGGTTCCCTTCGCCGACCACCGCCTCGTGGAGTACACCTTCAACATCCCGTGGGCCATGAAGAGCTTCGACGGACGCGAGAAGAGCCTGCTTCGGGCGGCCATGAAGGACCTGCTGCCCGAAGCCATCTCCCAGCGCGTCAAAACCCCCTACCCTTCCATCCGCGCGGAGGCCTACAACCAGACCCTCCGCGAACGGCTGGCGCATCTCGTCCAGGACGGTTCCAGTCCCCTCACGGACTACCTGGCCCCCAGCCTCACCGAGGGCCTCCGCCGCAACGGGCCCGCGGCTCTGGAGAAGGGCATGAGCCGGGCGGCCCTCGAGACGACTCTCCAACTCGACGCATGGCTGCGCGCCTACAACGTCGCCATCACCCTCTGATCACCGCGGGGGCATGAAGAGGACGAGCCGGTCCCCACCGACCGGCACCGGCTCGTCCTGGCGCCCGCATGCTGGCCGGTATCGCCAAGGCCCTGCATGGCGGCTGCCGGGGCCCGGCAACAGTTCTCTACTACGCCCTGAACACCGTCACTGGCCAACGGCATTGGGCCTAAGCCTTGATCGGTGCGGCCGACCTTGCGGCCTGCTCGATCTTCGCGCAGTAGGCTGCACGGGCTTCCTCGTCGATCTGCTTCTCGTGTTCGGCGCGCAACCCGGTCCGG
This sequence comes from Streptomyces sp. NPDC046335, assembly GCF_055587985.1. Classification (NCBI taxonomy): domain Bacteria; kingdom Bacillati; phylum Actinomycetota; class Actinomycetes; order Kitasatosporales; family Streptomycetaceae; genus Streptomyces; species Streptomyces sp. NPDC046335. The sequence goes on from NZ_JBVJFF010000015.1 coordinate 169,862, forward strand.
CCGTCGAGGTCCTCGCGCAGGATATCGGCGTGCCCGGTATGCCGGATGGACTCGCCGAGGACATGGACCAGGACGGCGAACAGGTTGGTGTCGGCATGAGGTTCCGGCCACCACGGCACGTGGCCGGGGGCGTCGAGGGGAAGCTCGTTGATCGTCGTGTTTGAGTGTTCCCACGTGCGCCGGTAGAACCCGATGATCTGAACGCGGGTCTCGTCCTCGGTCGCCCACAGGTCACTGCCGTTGGAGTCCTGCCACCGGGGCAACGGTTCCGGGGATGGGCGGCCGAAGACCTCGCCGAAGTACCTGGCCTCGACGGTGGCCACGTGTTTAACCAGGCCGAGGAGATTGGTCCCGGTCGCCGTCAAAGGCCGGCGGGCGTCGTATTCCGTCAAGCCGTCGAGTTTCCAGAGCAGCGCCTTGCGGTCCCGCCGCAGTCTCCCGTGCAGGTTGTCTTTAGCGAATTCATCGATCACGCGGCACGAGCCTGCCATGGGCTGCTCGCGGTCTCAAGATCCCATACGTGGTCCGAACGACAGGTGGAGCCTAGGGCCCTCCGGTCACTGAGGTCGTCGGGAGAAGCTCCCGCCGCCTTGCGAGAAGGCTGCGGCGGCGCGGGCGGGTGATACTGACGGTGACCTGTTGCCCCGCCGCCGGGCAAGCCTCGGGCGCGGGCCCGGTTGGTGGGCACGCACCTTTGTCGATGTTTCCGAGGGGAGCCGTTCATGACCACGGCGAAAGACCTGTTCATCATCGCCATGGACCCGAAGCGTTCCGTGGGGCAGCGCGACTTGTCCCTCGCACTCGCGGGAGCCGAGCTGATCGATCTCATCGGTGCGGGAGTCCTCGTCGTGGACGGCGAGAGCATTGTGCCGGGTGCACAGGTGACGCTGGACGATCGGTTCCTGGACGAGGCTGCGGCAGGGCTCACTCGGCAGGCGCCCTACGAACGGATCGAGGACTGGCTGTGGCGCCGGGGCCGGGACCTCTCGGCCGCGTACCAGGTTGCCCTGGAGGAGAACGGTGAGCTGAAGGCGCAGCGAAGCGGCCGGTTGCCCTTCGGCTCGGAACGCGTGGAACTGGTCGATACGCCCGCGCGCCGCCGTGCAGCCGACCGCTGGAAAGAGAAGGAACCCGTCCTGATCGCCCTCTCTTCGGTCCTGGGCATCGACGACGAACGATCCGATGATGAGCCCGGCCTCGATGACGAGGCGGTGACGACCGTGGTGGCCGCCGTCCACGACGCGGTGATGGAGCTGGAGGCCGTACGCCAGAGGCGGACCATCGAGAACGCTGCCTTCGCCAACCTCTGGCGCGGACCCTGAGCCGAGCCCGCCTTCGGGGCGCGGTCGCACAGCCGTCGGGCGGGCGCCTACAGCACGTTCGTGGACCCGTTCCGGTCAGGGGCGCGCGGCCCGGTCCGGTCCGGTCCGGCCAGGAGGTCACCTCCGTGTGGACGGACCTGGCGATGGGCGCTATGGCGCTGCCGGAGGGGACTGTCCTGGACGGTGTTTTGTGACGTGTGGGGGTGTCTCAGCCCCAAGGTGTCTCAGGCGGCGCAGCTCTCATGGACGAGACGTGACGAGATGTGACGAGACGTGACGAGACGTGACAGGCTTCGCCGCCACGCGCCGCAGCGGCCGCTCAGAGGTGGCCGTCCAGGAACTTCCGTACCTCGGCGATGGTCATGGACCCCGTGCCGTGCGCCACCGGCTCTCCTCCCTTCAGCAGGACGTAGGACGGGGCTGCGGTGATCCCGTATCGCTCGGTTGCGCCCGGGCAACGCGTGATGTCGGTGCGGACGGCCGTCAGGCGGCCCGTGTAGTCGTCGACGATGCCACCCACGACGAGGTCCATCACTCGGCAGGGCTCGATTGCCTTGGGCCATGTCCCGGTGAAGTATGCGAGGACCGGAACTCCGCTCATCCCGAGGATGAAATCGAACTCCGCGTCCTCACGGGGTCGGTGAACCGGCTTTGCCATGGAAGCTCCTGACTTCACGTTGCGTCATTCCGTCCCTATCATCCCTCGCGAGGTGTGCCAGGCCGGCGGCCCGGCGACCGGATGCTCGATGAGCGCGTCGACGGGCGGACCGGTGGACATCGTCCACCGGATCCAGTCGAGCCGTATCCGCCACCGCGCTTCTCGGAGACAGCGCCCCCGACGGCATTCTCGAGGCCTCGCCCGTTTCCCTGGACCGCTCGCGGACGCGGACGCGGTCGTGGACGGTCGAAGTACGCGTCAGCCGCCCCGAAGACCGACCGCCAGCGTCAGTTCAAGGACCCGGTGCGGCGATGCGAGATCCGGGAACAGCTCCCGCAGCTGGGACATGCGGTACCGGACGGTCTGGGGATGGACGAACAGCGCCGCCGCCACCTCATCCCGCCTGCCCTGGTGCAGCAGCCACGCCCGCAAGGTCTCCTCCAGCCGCCGTGCGGTCGCGACAGGCAAGGTCCGCAACGGTGCGAGGGCTCGGGCACGCAGGTCTGCGAACGCGTCCGCGTCGGCGCTCAGTACCAGCTCGGGCAGATGGTCCTCGGTGTCGCGAATATCGGAGGAGAGGGAGCGCGCGCGTACGGCTCGTGCGTACGAGGCGGACGCGCGAGTCCATGGCCGGGCCGGGCCGACCACGGCGGTGCGGTCGGTCAGCTGCCGCAAGAGACGTGATCGGTCGGCATCGGGGACGAGCAGCACACCGGTGTCATCCGGCAGATCATCGAGGACGAGGGTGCTCGGATTGAGCGCGCGGTAGGCCGGCCGGGCCTGGGCGGCGGGCAGCAGGACCGCGGTCAGCGAAACCGGAGGCTGCCACCCGGCCCGTTGCACAGAGGCCATGAGCACGTCCGGGCTCGCGTCGGCGAGGAGGTCGCGGGCCAGCTCTTCCAGGTGGCGCTCGTGGGCCCTGCCCCGGGCGGCCAGCTCGTCGGCGTGGCCCGCGGCGCTCGCGGCGGAGAGCTCGTCGATGTAGGCGAAGGTCAGCTCGGCGAACTTGGCGACCTCGGCCGCGGGCAGACCTGCGGGTACGGCACCCGCTGCCAGGCATCGCCAGGCCACGCGGGCGCCGACGCGGTAGGCGCTGAGCAGGGCGTCCATCGAACGGCCGTCGCGCACCTCGCCGCGGCCCAGCTCGTAGGCCGCGTCACCGGCGTCGCCGCCTGTGGCGTTCCCGCTCGCCAGGTCCAGGTAGTGGCCCAGGGCGGTGCGGACGGCCCGGCGGATGGTGGCGCCCATGCGGCCCGAAAGGGCGTTGGCGTAGGGAGGGACCTCGTCGATGATCGCCTGGACGACCTCGTCGGCGGTGGTCTTCAGCGCGGCCCGCAGTGCTGTGACCGTCGTCTCATCCAGGGCCAATTCGCTGGCCCTACGAATTGCATGGCTCACGTTTTTGTTCCCTGCGAACAATTCAGCCGATCAGATTTACGTCCTGCGGTCAGGACTTTACACCTTGAGGCGCAGCAAGCTGGAGTCATGACGAGTGCAGCCCTCCGCAGCAGGGCGTGGAAACTGCTGGAGATGGTCACGACGCCGCTGCTGCCGTCGGACTACCTCGACCTGGCCAGCCCGCTGCGTGCGGGCGCTGACCTGCGTGGGCGCATCGAGGCCGTGCACCCCGAGACGGATGACGCCGCGACTGTCGTGATCAGACCGGGACGGGGCTGGCGCGGCCACACAGCCGGTCAGTATGTGCGGATCGGGATCGACGTCGACGGGGTGCGCCTGTGGCGTGCCTACTCCATCACCTCGCCGACGAACCGCCGCGACGGCCGCTTCACGATCACCGTGAAGGCGCTGCCGGACGGCAAGGTCAGCAACCACCTGGTCCGCAGGGCGAAAGCGGGCACGCTGATCCAGCTCGACCAGCCGACCGGTGATTTCGTGCTGCCGCAGGCCAAGCCCGCCAAGGTGCTCTACATGACGGCCGGCAGCGGCATCACGCCCGTGATGGGCATGCTGCGCGACCTCGAGTTCGACGACGTCGTCATGGTCCACTGCGCGCCAAAGCCGCAAGACGTGATCTTCCGCAGCGAACTGCACGACCTGGTCGCGGACAAGAAGCTGCGGCTCACCGAGGTGCACACCGACACGGACGGCATGCTCGACATCACCCGTCTCGACGAACTCGTGCCCGACTGGGCCGAGCGCGAGACCTGGGCCTGCGGGCCCGCGGGCCTGCTCGACGCCGCCGAAGAGCACTGGACCGAGCACGGCGTCCAAGAGCGTCTGCACACCGAACGCTTCCGTCCCAGCATCGTCGTCGCCGGTGACGGCGGCGAGGTCACGTTCAGCACCACCGGCAAGACCGCCGACGCGGACGGCGCCACGCCGTTGCTGGACATCGGCGAGGAGGCCGGCGTGCTCATGCCCTCCGGGTGCCGCATGGGCATCTGCTTCGGCTGCGTCACACCGCTCAAGGCGGGCGCCGTCCGCGACCTGCGCACCGGCGAGATCACCGAGGCCGAGCCGGGCGTCCTCATCCAGACCTGCGTGTCCGCCGCGGCGGGCCCTTGCGACATCGAACGGTAGGAGCACCTTGACCGCCATCGACCCCACCGCCCACCTGACCGCGGAGCAGATCGAAGAGCTTGGCCGCGAGCTGGACGCGATACGCGACGAGGTGATCGCCGATCGAGGCGAGAAGGACGCCGCCTACATCCGTAAGGTCATCTCGGCGCAGCGCAAGCTCGAGCTGGTCAGCAGGGGCGTGCTGCTGTTCTCGATCTTCCCGCCCGCGTGGCTGCTCGGCACCGCCGGTCTGTCCGTGGCGAAGATCATGGACAACATGGAGATCGGCCACAACATCCTGCACGGCCAGTGGGACTGGATGCGGGACCCGAAGATCCACTCCACCACGTGGGAGTGGGATCACGTCTCGCCCTCCGAGCAGTGGAAGCACTCGCACAACGAGCTGCACCACACGTACACCAACGTGATCGGCAAGGACAACGACCTCGGCTACGGCATCATGCGCGTCGACGAGGACCAGAAGTGGCACCCGTTCCACCTCGGCCAGCCGCTGTGGAACTTCATCAACGCCTGCTTCTTCGAGTACGGCATCGCGGCGTACGACCTGGAGCTCAGCAAGAACCTGCAGAAGCACCGCCGCAAGACCCCGGAGTTCCGCGCGCGGGCCAAGGCCGTGGGCCGCAAGATCCGCAAGCAGGTGCTCAAGGACTACGTGATCCACCCGCTGCTTTCGGGCCCGTCGTTCCTCAACACGCTCGCCGCCACGTTCACCGCGAACCTGGTCCGCAACATCTGGACCCACTCGGTGATCATGTGCGGGCACTTCCCCGAAGGCGTACAGGTCTTCGAGCGCCGGTCGATCGAGGGCGAGACGCGCGGCCAGTGGTACCTGCGCCAGATGATGGGCTCGGCGAACATCAGCGGCAGCAAGGCCATGCACTTCATGACCGGCAACCTGTCGCACCAGATCGAGCACCACCTGTTCCCGGACCTGCCGAGCAACCGGTACGCGGAGGTCGCGGTGAAGGTGCGCGCACTGTTCGAGAAGTACGAGCTGGAGTACGTCACAGGGCCGCTGCCCAAGCAGGTGTTCTCCGCCTGGCACAAGGTCTTCCGGCTCTCGCTGCCGAACAAGATGGCCCAAGGCCAAGACGCCGGACCGCGAGCCGAGGTCCCAGTGGCGGCCTGGGCGCAGTGACGCGTGTCGTAGGCCGGGCCCGGAGCTTCGTGCCGGCGGCATGCACGCGGATCTCCCCGATGGGATGCGAGCGGGCCAGACAGGCCGGCAGGGACTAGATCGCCCTACGGTGATCGACCCGGTTCATCCGCGAGAGGTAGTCACGGCGCGCGGAGCGAACCGCACCCCAGCCCTGGGCAGAGCGATCGCCGGCAGCATCGGCAGTATCCGCAGCAACGCCCAGGGCAACGTCGCGAGCACGACTGCGGCCGCCGCCATGCCGATCACCACACTGCCTGCGCCGACCGACAGCCGCAGCATGCTGCGGGCCGAGTCAACGCCGAACCTGCCTGCCGCCGGCACCCGCTAGACCTCTCGGGCCGCTCGGTCGCCTCAGCCTCCACACCAGTGACGGCCGTGTAGTACCGGGCGGAGACCGCACGCTCCACCTGCGGCTCAAGGGCGGTGTCCCCGGTGTCTCCGGTAGGGGTGGCCGCCGTAACAACCCGGGAGTCAGCGGGATGGGCGACTGGCGCGGCCGCGGCGACCCGACACGCTGCGGGCGCGAACGGCACTACGTGACGCTCTTGCGCAGGAAGGTCTCAAGGCGGTCGGTGAAGCCCGGTGCGGCGGCGACGAAGTGTCCAGCGCCCGGATGAACGCTGCGCTCACCGCCGAGTGCGTCCGCGAGGGCGTCGCAGATGCGCTCAAGCGCGGGGGAGTGGTCCCCGGACGCGACGAGCACCGGGACGCCGACGCCCCGGAGCACGTCGAGTCGTGGGCGGGCCTGGCTGGCCGGCCGGCTGCCGTGTGCCCGCCGAACACCGGCGACCACGCCCTCCGGGAGCGGGCCGTCGCCGATGGGCGCGCCCGCGAGACGGAGGAACTCGCGAAGCTCGGCGGGGTCCGTGTCCATCCCCTGGGCGAGGACCGCGTCCCCGATGCGCTCGAGCCGCGTCACCTCGGGATCATCGAAGACGAGGTAGTTGAGCGGCGGTTCGATCAGAGTGAGGGAGCGCACGCCGCCCGGCGCGGCGGCGGCCGCGATCAACGTCCCCAGGACACCGTAGGAGTGGGCGACGACGTGCGGGCGGCCGAGGAGCAGCGGCGCCAAGTCCAAGGCATCCACCTCGAAGTCCTGACGGTCCTGTGGCGGTGGACTCGGCGGATAGCCGCGGCGGTGGACGTGTGCCAGCGTCCACCGAGCGGACAGCGGAGCCAGAGCGCCCCACGTCGTCCGCGGGCCGGCACCGCCATGCACCAGCAGGACCTCCGGCCCGGAGCCGTCGCGCACCACCACGATCTCACCCACGAAGCGAGCATAGCGACGCGCGGCGAGACACCGCGCCAGGAGCGGCATCTTCACCCGTGAGACACGATTTGCCCGGTGTCCGCGGCTCAGCGGCGGCCTCCGCCACCCCCGCCCGTGCCGGAGCCGCTGGTCGTGGAGCTGACGCAGCCGGTGCAGGGCCCTGTGCCCTGCCGCAGATACCGGTGCTGGTTCGCCAGATCGACCGCGGGTGTCAGCGAAGTCCCGTCGGTGGGAACACCGATGCCGAACCGGCCGTAGAAGGTGAGCAGGTCGGCGTCGGCGCGTTCGACAGCGGACCGGGTGCGTACGTAGGCCACTGTCATCAGGCGGCGGACGTCGATGCGCACGAGTCGTCCGCCGTCGGGCGGGGGCCCGCCGATTCCCTGGCCCCACCGGTGGAAGATCTTCTTGACCGGGCCGTCCTCCACCAGCCCGCCGAGGTACTCCTTGACCAGCTGTACGGCCTGGTTGTCGCCCAGATCGAGGGTGTCGAAGGTGCGGGTGATCGCGAGGGAGGCGAGCTCGGCGAACCGGTCGGTCTGCTGCTCCCGCTCCGCGGTGCGCTGTTGGCTCTCGCCGAGCTCATCGAGCCGGCCGTCGAGGTCATCGGCCTCCGGGGCGGGAGTGGGCGGTGACTCAGGGTCGTCGAGAGCCAGTGCTGAGGCCTGGAAGCGGCCGACCTGCCGGGCGATGTCCTGCGCCGTCCGGTTCGCGGGCTCCCCGGCCGGTGAGGGAGCGGCCCGGTGCACGGCGAGAATCACGGCCCTCAGCCGGGCCGCGGCCCGGGGATGTGCCGAGACCTGCTGGTGGATCTCCTTGTACGCGGCCGCGGCGCCCTCGGCGTATTGCCGGCGCTGCACCTCAAGGGCGTATCTCTCGGCCACCGGCCGCTTCCACGCGCCCTCGGACACGGGAGCCGACACGACGATGAACAGTAGGGCGACCATGATGCCGACGTTGATCCCTGAAAGGGAACGGCGCGCGAAGTTGGCGGTCATGCCCAGCGGCAGCCGGGACGAGCTGAAGCGCGCCGGGCGCAGCCGCCGTCTGACCAGCGCGATGCGGTCCGGCCAGCGCAGTACGGCGTAACTGCCGACAGCCAGCACCGTGTAGGCCGCCAGCCAGTACAGCCAGTGCACCTCGGTCAGTCCTTGAACCTTTTCCACCAGGTTCCGCACGATGGTGACTTGTGGCGGAGTGAACGACAGGACGTTGGCCAGCCACACCATGAGAACGCACAGCACCAGGCCGAGTTGCACGGACAGGACGATGTCGGCCACCGCCTGTACCGTCGCCCGCGTCGAGTCCTTCAGCTTTCGCCAGCCGCGCCAGGAGAGCCAGATGGCGAGCGGGAAGAAGAGCCCGGCGGCCGGCGCGAGGGTCAGTACGTCACCGGAGACGAGCTGCTCGACGCTGAGGACGACGAGGAACACGCCGAGCGGATCCGGAAGGTGGCGCACGATCCGGCGCTCGGACGCGACGCACCGCCTCACCGCGAGCAGCAACGTCCAGCCGCCGAAGAACAGCAGCACCACCAGCGGCACCAGACGAGAGGGGATCGCGTGGAACAGGACGAGGAGCAGCGCCACCGCCGGGACGACCGTGCCGAGCGCCAGGGCGGCCGTGGCGAGGTATCGGCGATGCCGGAACCAGCGGATCAGGGCTTCGACGAGCAGTCCGGCCACTGCCTTCGGCACGGCCATGAGGGCTGCCGCGAGGCCAAGGCCGAAGACCGCTCCGATCACCGCCCCCAGGGCAGCCCTGGCGACGGTGAGGAGTGCGGAGCCCGGTCCGTCGACGTCCCGTAGCGTGCCAAGACGCCAGGCCGCCCAGGCGGCCACCCCGAACGTGACGTAAAGGGCCAGGAGTTCCGGCACCTCGCTCGGCGACTCCGGCTCGTCGCGGGCGGCGGATGGCGCGGGCTCGGGCGGAGCCGGGGTGACCGGAGCGCATGCGGCCCGCGGCCTGCGTTCGCGCAGCCGGCGGGCGACGTCGAGGAAGATGTCCAGGTTGGGCAACTGATAACCGGGTCTCAGGAAGTACGTCGGGAAGTCGCTGCCGCGTGAGGTGACCAGCAGGTCACCCTCCGCCGTCAGTGCGAGCGAGTCGACGTCCTCCCAGGTGGTGAAGTCGTCCCGGCCGCGCCTGCGCCGCACGGTCAGTCCGTCCTGGCTCGGCACAAGGTCACCGAACGCGACTTCACCGCCGCTCAGAGCCGTTTCGGCGGCCTGGGCGGACTGCGCGTCCCACACACCCCGCCGGATCGCCGGACCCCACTCCTCCTCCTGGGGGAGTTGGGCGCCCCTGATCACCGTACGGGTGCGCAGGCCCCGGATCTTCTCCCCGCCGAATACGGGGCCATGGTGCGCCGCCCCGAGTGTGACGACCGTCCCCTCGGCGTTGGACAGTTTGTAGCGATGCGAGCCGCTGGTGAAAACAGAGGTCGTCCGCCAGGGATAGACCGCTTCCGCACCGTCGGCCGCAATCGCGACCAGACCCTTCTCGTAGAGGCGGAGCTCCACTCTTGTGTGCCGCCAGTGCCACAGCACCCGGACAGTGAACGGCCCCAGCAGCGCCAGCGCGCCGACCACTCCGGGGGCAACGGCCCCCTCCCAGTCGAACAGCGCGCCGAGGAGGACCGTCACGAGGCAGGCCAGAATCGAGAAGGGGGTCAGGGCCAGCAGGAGCATCGCGTACGTGGAGGGCCCTCTGCGCAGCGGGCGGTAGGTACGGCGATGACGCCCCAACTCCGGGTGCTCCACGCCGTCCCCTGCGCCTATGAGCTCATCCATCCTCCGATCTTCGCAGAGGGTCCCGGTCCTCAGGCCGTGTGGGACGCGGGAGTTGGGGGTGAAGGGGCTGGACTCACCACAGGACCGGCGGCCTTTCGGCGCCACGCGGGTGAGGTCGTCCGCACCGTAGCGGCGGCGTCCGCCTGCGTCCCGTACGGGGTGCAGCAGGCCCATCGACTCCCAATGCCGCAGGACGTGCGTGGCGAGACCGAACCGTGCCGCAAGAGCGCCGATGCTCAGCGCGCTCGCGCTGCTGTCTCCGCTTGACTTCATGCCGACAGCAAGTCGCAGCTTGGCGTCCATGTCCAAGAACGAGGAAGCGGTGGAAAGCACCGCGACACCGAGGCCCTGCTGGCCGCCCTCGACGCGGCGGACCAGACGCCGAGCGCCGGCCTGCTGCGGGCCCGGATGCTGGCCGCGGCCCGGCAACGGTGCTCGGCAGCCGAGTTCTGGGATGCCGGGGCGGAGGATCTGCCGTTCGCCGACGGAAGCGTGCGCGGCTACCGTGCCGACGAGGTCTTCCACGTACTTCAGGAGCCGGGGCGCGCGGTGGCGGAAGCTCGGCGCGTCCTCTGTCCGGGCGGCAGAATCGTCCTGGCGGGGCAGGACTGGGACGAGGACTGGGACGCCATCATGGTCGACTCTGATGACGCGGCGCTCACTCGCACGATCGTGCACGCCCGCGCCGACCTCCTGGGCACGCCCCGCGCCGGCCGCCAGTACCGCAACCTGCTCCTGGACGGCGGCTTCAACGACGTCACCGTCGAGGTGCACACCAGCGTGTTCACCGATCCCGCGATGCTGTCGCTGCTCATCAGGCTCGCCGAACCGGCCTGTACGAGTGGCGCCGTCGGTCGTGACCAGGCCGATGAGTGGCTGGCCAAACAGCGCCGACGCGCCGAGGCCGACCGCTTCCTCATCGCCATTCCGTTCTTCGTGGCCTTCTGACGTGCCGGCCTCCGCGGCGGCCGGCACGTCTGTGTCATGGGGGTGGTGGCCTGGCTGTCTGGCCATGGGGGAGTCGGGCAGGTGCCGTCAGCGCGGGAAGGCGTGAGCTTCTTGGCGTAGGGCGAGCCCGGGGGTGTCCGAGACGCCGAGTTCTGCCGGGCCCCGGCGGTCGGGCGAGTCAGCGCAGGCCGGCGAAGAGATCGTTCTCGGGTACGGCGGCGTTGGTGGAGTCCTTGACGCGTACGAAGGTCTCCATGCCCATCAGCTCGCCGAACTTTTCCTTGCCCATCTTGAGGAAGAAGATGTTCTCGCCCTGGCTGGCATGCGCGGCCAGCGCATCGAACTTCTGACCGCTGAACGCGGTGGTGTCCACCCACGTGGTGATCTCATCGTCGGGGAGGCCGATCTCGGCCATCGCGGCGGCCTCGGCAGGATCGGGCTCGGGCATGTTCTCGTCGAGCTCGCGCATGGTCTCCCCGAAGCGCTGCACCGCCGAGCGGGGCATCGTCGTCCAGTACACCTTCGGTGTCAGCGTGACCATCTCAAGCGCCGCCATCGTGATGCGGTGAGCCTGGATGTGGTCGGGGTGGCCGTAGAAGCCGTTCTCGTCGTAGGTGACGACCACATCGGGTCGGTAGTGCCGCATGAGTTCCGCGAGCCGGGCGGCCCCTTCCTCCACGGGGGTCTGCCAGAAGGATCCGGGGGCGTCGTTGCTCGGCCAGCCCACCATCCCGGAGTCGGCGTAGTCCAGCATCTCCAGATCGCTGATCTTCAGTACGTCACAGCTCTCCTCGAGTTCCCGACGGCGCATCTGGGCGACGGCCGCCGGGTCGTGCCCGGGGTCGCCCGGCTTGAGACCCCCCGGTCCATCACCGCAGCCGCCGTCGGTACACGTCACGAGGACCGTCCTGATGCCCTCTGCCGCGTACCGCGCGAGGACCCCTCCGGTTCCGGTGGCTTCGTCGTCGGGGTGGGCGTGTACTGCCATGAGCGTCAAGGGCCGGTCAGTCATGAAACAGTCCTTCTGTAGGAATACGTAGTCAGTAAAGCGCGCGGGGGCGTACCGCGACCCTGAGGGCCCGGGCCCTGGTGGGGCGGATGGCCTCGGTGGCCCCCGCCCCACCAGGGACCGTCCCTCGATCGATGCAACCGTGCCGACCGCACTGGATGTTCCCGGCGCCGCTGATCGGCTTGCCGGACGTCGCCCGATTCAACCCTCGGAAATGTTCCGGTCGCGGGTGGGCCGGCGACGGCGTCGACGTACTCCCCGATTCAGGCGGGCCGCTCGGCCATGACGACCACGCCCGGCCCGCTCTGCCCGTTCGCGGGGAGGCGGAGCTCGGCGACGGGGTGCAGTCCGGCCTGGTCGATCAGGTCGATGAGCTGTTCCGGGCGCCACTGGTGTGTGGTCCAGCGAACGGGCACCCCGCCATAGGCCTCGGTGCGCACTGCATCCTCGTCGCCGACGTGTGTGGCGGTGATGAAGTGTCCGCCCGGCTTCAGGGCGCGTGCGAACAGGGCCAGGACTTGCGGGAGGACGGCACGGGGGAGATTGAACAGTGACCACCATCCGAGCACCCCGCCCAGGGATGCCTCGTCGAGGTCGAGTTCGGTGGCGGAGGCGACGCTGAAGCGGCAGTGCGGATACAGCCGGCGCGCGTTTTCGATCATGCGGGTGGAGGTCCACCCCGGAGATGTCGAGTCCGCGTTCGGCGAGGTAGCCGGTCACCGTGCCGGGGCCGCAGCCGACGTCCAGGACGGGCCCGAGGTCGCCCACGGTGTCGGCGAAGGCGTCGATCGATGCCTTGAGCCAGGGGTGGCGGCGGATGTCGCCCATGCCGGTGGTCGCCACCATGTGGGCGTAGTTGTCGGCCACCTGGTCATAGGACTCCCGGACGGCGTCGAGATCAGCGGGGCGGTCGATATGGCGTGTGCGCATCAGCCAACCTTAGGGCGGCGGCCGCCCTGGAGCGTGGTCTGCCCGGTGCATGACTCCGGCGGGGTCTTGAGGTGGAACTCACGCTGCGGCAAGTCGTGTTCACCGGATCGCTACCTTGGCACAACCCTTCGTACGCCTCGTCTCGGGCTCGGTCTGGCAGTGGCCGACTTCCGCAGGATCGCGGCGTTCCCGCGGCCGGTGGCCTGCGCGCTGTTCTGTCAGCTTGTGCTGTTGCCCGCCGCCTGTCTGGGCCTGGTACTCGCCTTCGACCTGGGCCCCGCGCCGGCGGTCGGCATGATGCTGCTCGCGGCGTCTCCCGGCGGCACCATGGCCAACATCTTCAGCCACCTATTCGGCGGTGACGTCGCCCTGAACGTGACGCTGACCGCCATCAACTCGGTGATCGCGGTCGTGACGCTGCCGATCGTGGTGAATCTTTCCCTGAACCACTTCATGAGCGGAACGGATGAGGCGCTGGGTCTGCGTTTCGACAAGACGCTGCAGGTGTTCCTGGTGGTCCTGGTGCCGGTGGCGGCCGGAATGCTGGTGCGACACCGCCGACCGGATTTCGCCGAGCGTTCCACCAGGGTGGTGAAGGTGACGGCGGTGGCCGCGCTCGTCGGCATCGTCATTGCGGCGCTCGCCGCCGAGCGCGAGAACGTGCTGGGCTACCTCGCCGACGTAGGCCTGGTGACCTTCCTTTTCGGCGTCATTTCCTTGAGCGTCGGCTATGGGGCGACCCGGCTGGTCCGCGGGGATCACCGGCAGTCCGTTGCCACGTGCTTCGAGATCGGCATGCACAACACCACGCTGTCGATGGCAATCGCTCTGAGCCCCTCGCTCCTGGACAACACCCGCATGGCGATCCCCTCGGCGGTGTACGCGGTGCTGATGTTCGCCATGGCCCTGGCCACCGGTTTCCTGCTGCGCCGCATGGCGCCGACAGGCACCACCCACACCTCCGCAGCGACCCCGACGCCGCAAAAGCCGGTCGGCCCGCAATAACCTCTCCGCGTCGCCCACCCCACCACAAATTCCTGCTCCGTGCTTTAGGCTGGGCTGCCCGCATGACCTCAGACGCGATATCAGCGGCGGCTGCGGACGCGACTGGGGTCACGGACGCGAGCAAGGCTTTGGAGGTCACCTCTCCGGTGATCAGGCGGGCATCGGTGGCGAACGGTTTTCCGGTGCGGTTGAGTGGTACGCGGCCCTGGCGTGCTGGTTGATCGGCGCTGTCGCGATTCCGCTCCGCCACGGCGTGCGCGCAGGCTGGGAGATGACCCGAGAGACATGGCGGCTCCGCACCTACGGCGTCCTCGTCGAGGGGCGCAAGCTGTACTCCGGTACCTACGAGTTCAGCGACGCCGATGGTCGGATTCGTCAACTTACGGACAGCTGCGAGTCCGAGGATCAGGTGCAGATTCTTTACGATCCGGCGGCTGCCGGACAAGTTGCCCAGGTGGGTCGCCGAACTGCCGGCCCGCTGGCCGCCCTGGACGTCCTCTCTGTCGGCCTGCACTGAGCTCCCTGCAAGAAGCTCCCTGTACTGAGGCCAGACGGTGGAAGCAGGACCGGCGCCGCGCTGACAATTCTCGGGAACCGTAGGGTCCGCAGGAGACATGGGGCCACCCGGAGGCTGGTCAGCAGGGTCGAGCCGGCGCGATGCTCGGGGCAGTCTCCCCAGGAGGAGGGCCCATGAAGGCCATCGCCCAAGGCTCCTACGGCACCGCCGACGGCCTGGAACTGCGCGACGTCGCCCGTCCCGTTCCCAAGGACAACGAAGTTCTGGTCCAGGTGCATGCCGCTGGGGTGGACCCGAGCATCCTGCACCTCATGACGGGCAAGCCCTACATCGCCCGTCTTGCTCTGGGACCGCGTAAGCCCAAGAACCCGGTCCGCGGCTGGGACCTTTCCGGAGTGGTCGAGACCGTTGGTGCGAAGGTGACGCGCTTCGAGCCGGGGCAAGAGGTCTTCGGCAGTGGCGACGGCTCGTTGGCCCAGTACGCCTGCGCCAGGGCCGACAGGCTGGCGCCCAAGCCCGGCAACCTCACCTTCTCTCAAGCCGCGGCTCTCCCCGTCTCCGCCGTCACCGCCTACCAGGCCCTCAGCGGCAAGGCCCGCTGCAAACCAGGGCAGAAGATCCTGATCATCGGTGCCTCCGGCGGCGTCGGCTCCTATGCCGTACAGCTTGCCGTCGCGCGGAAAGCTGAGATAACCGCCGTCTGCGGCCCAGGCAACGCGGACTTCGTGCGGGCACTGGGCGCCACCCGCGTCATCGACTACACCAGCGGGGAGATCACCGACTCCAAGCTGCTGTTCGACATCATCCTGGACACCGCAGGCAACCGCCCGCTGTCCCTGCTGCGCCGCGCCCTGGCCCCCAAAGGCGTCCTGGTGATGGTCGGGGGCGAAGGCGGCGGTGACTGGGTGGGCGGCCTGGGGCGCCAGCTCGGCGGCTACGCACTCTCGCCCTTCCTCGGCCAGACGCTGAGCAGCTTGATCGCGAGGGTGCGCCACGAGGACCTGCTGGCCCTCAAGCAGCTCGCCGAGAACGGCACGATCGCACCGGCCATCGACCGCACCTACCCGCTCGACGAAGCCGTCGCAGCGATCAAGCACCTGGAGACGGGCCATCCCCGGGGCAAGATCGTCGTGACCGTTTGAGCCGTGGGCGATCGCGGCGTCAGCCGCACCAGGACGCCACCGCGGCGTCCTGGCTACGCAATGAGAGGCTGGAACGATCAGTCAGCCACGCCGTGGCCTTGGATGTGCCTGCTCCGCCCAGGCTCCGGCGAACCGTTCGTGAACGGGAGTCGGGATGGCGAGGGCTGCGGGGTCGTCCGTCGGGGTGGGTGGTGCTGGGCGGGGGGCCTTGGCTGCGGTGAGTTCCTTGCGGACGGCGCGGTGGTGGTCCAGGGTCCAGGTGTTCCAGCGGCGGATGATGCGGTCGGCCGGGCGGTCGAGGGCGTGCAGTTGGAGGTGGAGGGCCGCCGCGTCGCGGCCCACGCCGAGGGCCGCCGCTGCTGTGTCCACCAGGGCCGGGACGCTGAAGAGCGGGTTGGTCTCGTACTGGCCCGGCGGGACCGGGGTGTCGGCGGACCGGTCCGCCAGGCGGCGCAGGGCGGTGCGGAGGCCGGCGGGGGCGTCCGTGAGCTGGTCGATGAGGGCGCGGGCGCCCGCTGCGGCCGGGTCGCCGGTCGGGCGTTCGGTGAGCGCCCAGGTGATGGCGGTTACGGCGTCCCGAACCCCCTCGGCGTCCAGGGGCTCCGGGGCGCGCCCGGTGAGCAGGGCGGCAGCCCACATCTCGGGCAGGCCGCGGTCCGCGGCGAGGGCGGCGGCGTGGCTGCCGTCGTCCCTGTACGGGGCGGCATCGAGGAGTCCGGCCCAAGCGGTGGCCATACGGTCCGCGGCGGCGGTCATACCGCCGGGTGCCCACAGTTCGGCCGGATCCGCGGGCAGGGCCGCCGCGAGCACGGTACGCCGGCCGGCCGGGCCAAGCCGTCCCTGCAATGCCCCGTACGCCCAGACGGTCTTCTGGTCGGCTTTGTACGGCTTGGTGCGGAGCAGCTTGCGGTGCTCGTCGTAGTCCTCGCGGCCGGGGAACCCGTCGAGGATCAGGGCGGCGACCGGGCGCGGTACGCCGGTGCGCCAGCGGAACAGGTCCACCGCCTCCTCGGGCATCGGCAGCGGGCCGTGTTCGGCGAGCAGCGCCAGCAGGCGAGGCAGCCGCGTGGTGTCGTCGCCGGTGATGGTGTGGGTCTCGCACTCCTCGGCATCGGCGGGCGCCGGGTCGGCGGCACGATGGAGGAAGGGAGCGAGGCCACCGCGGACCGGGCCGGAGGCGATCAGGACGCCGTCGGCGCGGAGTTCGGCGATCCGCTGCGCGGGGGCGCGGCCCACCCGCCAAGCGCTGTCCGCCTCGGCGAACGGCTGCCGGCTCCACACGCCGAGCAGTGCGGTGAGGGCCTGCCGTTCCTCGTCGGGGGTGGCGGAGGTGGCGGCGCGCCAGGCAACCGCGTCGATCCGGCCGGTCAGCCCGCCCCACTCGGACGGGGTGGCGGGCAGGGCGAGCACCCGGACCTCGTCCTCGATCTCGCCGCGCAGGTACCGGCCGTCGGCGGCGACCGATGTGAGGAGCGCGGGCTGCGGCTGTGGCGGATGCTCCTCGAAGGCCCGCAGTTGGGGCAGCAGGCCGCGCAGGGCGGGGATGAGACGGGTGTCGAGTGCCGGGTCGGGCAGGTCGACCACCGGCCCCGACCGCATGATGGCGACCCGGTGGGACAGTTCCCGGCGGCGGCGCAGAACATCGGCGGCGAGCCGGGCGGCGCGGTCGACGCCGGCCCTCACCCGCAGGTCGCTCACGCCGGGCAGGGGGTGTGGCGCGTTGTCGCCGCTGCCGGTGCCGGGCTGCAGTAGCCGCCGCAGGTCGGTGTCGGTAACGGCCCGCAGGGCTGTGGAGGATGCCTCGTCACGGGGGACGAGGAAGTGCCAGTAGGCGGGCGGCGGCATCGGTCCGGCCTGCTCGCCGAGGGTGGCGCGTACGGGGGAGCGGTCACGGCTGCCGGGGAAGCCCCGCACCTGCCAGAGCAGGGAGTTGTCCTCGGCGGCGTGGCCGCGGATGGTGATCTCGCCGGTCACGACGGCGTCCTCCCCGCCGAGCGGCAGGGCGAGAATGCCCCAGGGGCGGCGCCCCCAGGTGCGGCTGCGGTAGGAGGCGGTGCGGCCGTCGATGCTTTCCAGCACGAATTCGCGGGGCGAGGGCCCGGCGTACGGCGTGCGGTAGCGGACCCGGCAGCCGGTGAGGCGCCCGTCCTGGCCCAGCGGAGAGGGCGGCGCATCTGGTGGCAGCGCGGCGAGGATCCGGTGGTCGGGGAAGGGCTCGGTGCCGGGCGGGGTTTCGGCGGGGCGGTGGAGTGCGGGCAGGGTGTGGTCGTCGGTGAGGGTGCCTGTGTCCGAGTCGAAGCGGGCCCAGCCATTCCTGCGTTCGCCGAACACCTCGGAACTCCAAAGGGCCTGGCCGTCGTACATCTGGTAGTCGCGGTGGCCGATGCCCTCGTGGCCTCCTGCGCGCAGGACGCGTTCGCCGTCGAAGCGCCCACTGCCGTCAGGGGTTTCGAAGTGGTAGCCGAGGCCGCCCTGGATGCTGCCGCCGTAGGGGGCCAGTCCGTACGTCTCCTCCGGTTCGAAGATCTCGCCGAGCCGGTCGGACCAGTAGGCGTTGCGGGGTCGCCAGTCGCCCTCGTCCTCGCTCCACGCGACGAGGAACCGGCCGCCCACCCAGTGCACGGTGTGGCTACAGGAGGCGTCGGGCAGATCCAGAGTGTGCTCGCCGCGCCGGCCGGCGTGGTCGACGGCGATGGCGCGCGTTTCCCCGTACACGGTGAGCACCGGCCAGGTGCAGGTGACGTGCAGGGTCTCGTCCGGCCGGAACTCGGTCAGGGCCTGTTCCAGCGCGGGCCAGCCCAGCTCCTCGGGCAGTCCGGCGCGCAGGCTGCGGGCCAGCGGGCCGGTGAGGTCGAGGGCGTCGAGGGCTTCCTCGATGCCGTCCAGCGCGATGGCGGTGGGCCGGTCGAGGAGCTCACGCAGTTCGTCGACGGCTTCGTCGGCGGCGGCGAGGCCACCGCCGCGCAGGGCGTCGAGCAGCTTCTCGACTCGGGTGTGCACCTCGGCGGCAACGCCTGGGTTGTGCGGGAGTCTGCTGATGGCGGTGCCGGGGCGGGGCCCGACGACGCCACCGCGGCCGGAACGGAGCCCGGCGTGCACGGTGCCCTCCAGACGGGGCCCGAACACCGGGTCGGCAGCGAGTGCCTTGAGGTCCCGCCACGAGCGCTCGCCCCACAACTCCAAGGGGGTGGCGGCGCCAGGGTCCTCGACGGACACGCCCTCGGCGAGGCATTGGTCGAGCAGGTCCGCGTCCAGGTGCGGCCACTGATAGCGGTCCTCGTGCAGCCGGACCGGGGTGCCGGCCGCCCGGAGCAGCGGTGCGAACCGGCCCACCAGGTCGAAGAGTTCGGCCGGCATGGCCTGCCTGGTCACACCGCCGCCGGCGACACGGCGGTGCGAGTAGCCGGCACAGTAGCGGCGCAGCCAGTCGCCCAGGCCGCCCTCGGGGGCGATACGCCCGGTCGCCGCGGCGTCGGCGGCACCACAGCGGATGAGCAGCCGCAGCCAGGCAGCCGCGTCGTTCTTCGACTCAGGGAACAGGTCGAGCAGTGCGGTGGCCTGGTCGTCGGTCGGTGGGTGGGCGCTGAGCGGCCCGGCTGCGGCATCGAGCAGCCGGTCGGGCACGGCCTTGCCCCGGGCCGCCGCCAGCAGCTCGCCCAGCACCCGTGCCTCCTCCTCGGTGCCGAGACCGGCGGCACGGGACGAGTCGCGGACCCGGCGGACCAGGTCGGCGGGGAGCTCGCCGGGCGATGCCGCCCAGGTGGCCAGGAGGCGTACGAACTCAAGGTGCGCGTCGCCCGGTTCGAGGATTCCGGTCAGCCACGTGTGGTGACCACTGAGTTCGACGGTGGGCAGGGCGCCGAACCGGGCGAACAGCAGCACGTTCGCCCTCCGCCAGTCGGGGTCGACCCGTAGCCGGTGATCTCGTTCGGCGGCGCGCGCCTGGCCGTAGGCGCGGGCGGCGGAGCGGCGGTGCGTCTCCAGCAGCCAGTGACCGATGGTGTCCCAGAACCAGGGCAGGTGGGCCGTCGGCAGACCTCGGGCCAGCCTCTCCATGTCGTCCACGAACCGACCGGGCTTCTCCCAGGCCCGCCCCCGCTTCCGGTCGGCCTGGTCGAGCACGGCGCGCGCGGTGGGCTCGGCGCCCGGCTCCTGGGTGCGCGCCCAGTCGACGTAGCTCTCGGACATGCGGTGGTTGGGCGGCAGCGGGACGGGAGCGTCGGTGTGGCTGGTCATGGCTCCGATCGTGCCAGCTGGCACTGACAAGGCGGGCAGGACCCCGGCTCTGAACGCCCGGCCATTCGGCCGGCTCTGCCGGACCCATGCGGCAAGTTGCTCTGAGTCCGCCGATGCTCAGCCCCGGCGTCCGCGTCTACGTGTGGACCAGCCCGACCCCACGCCGCCCGAGCGCAACGCGAGAGGGGCAAGCCCTACGAGCAGGGGACCGACCACCGCGCAGGGCCTGGTGTGGCCGGGTCTGCTTGCGACCAGGACCGCCCGGCAGCCGCAGATGCCGTATTGGCGCGACCGCGGCGTCGGCGGGAGTTCTGCGTTCAACGGGCAAACCACGATCCGGCCACCGATGGAGGACTTCGACGACTGGGACGCCACCGGCTTTACCGACCGGGCCGGAAAGGATGTGCTGCCGTACTTCGCGAAGCTGGAGGACGACGCGGAGTTCGGCGACATGCCCTACCACGGGCACGACGGACCCACGCCCACCTTCCCTACGCCGCGAGCGCGTTGCGGCGGCGCCGACCACGCGCTTCTCGAAGCGGCACGCGCCGCAAGCTGCGCCTGGGCGCCGGACGTGAATGCTCCCCGGTGCGACAGGGATCTATCCCTACCCGATCAACTCCCGGTCCGGGCGCCGCGCCTCGGTCAACCGCGCGGTCGGTGTCCGCGTGCGCTCAGGACGATCTCGTCGCCGTACTCAGTCTCCGCCGCCCCGTCCACCGGCCCCTTGAGATGCCGATTCAAGGCTGCCGTGAGACCCGACATCGCCAAAGCGGCCAGGGCGAAACAGCCGCAGACGAAGCTCACGGTCGCGCCCCATGCGGCGGGCAAGCCGTACACCGAGAGGGAGAACTGAAACCCTGCGCCGAGCGCACCCGATCCTGCGGCGAGCAACCATGTGCCAGGGGTGAACGCGGTCCAGATGTCACCCGTGGCAGCAGACCGCGCGACGCGCAGGAAGACCTGCCCGGCAAGTACCGCGCACGCGATCGGCGCGACAGCGGCCAACCCCAACAGGAGCACTATGGGCAGGATCCAGATACCGGCATCTTCGGACGCGAGGGTCATGAGTGCATGACCGTCTGAGCAGCCAAAAGGTTGCCCTGCACAGGACGCCATTGATGGTGAGAGGGGACCTCACCATCAATGGCGTCGAGGGTGTCGAGGCGTCGAGTGCAAGTTCCTGCGGCTCCTCCTTGGCTGTCACCGCGGTCGGGGTGGAGTTGCGAGGAGGAGTGACGAGGGGCTACGAGGGGGCCGGGGTGTCTGAGTGTGCGTCGTCGGTGTCGGGCTCCTGGAGCGGGTCGCTGAGTTGTTCGCGCAGGTAGTTCCAAGTCACTGCGGTCAGGGCGGTCGCCGGTACGGCGAGGAGGCTTCCCACGACGCCGGCGAGGTTGGTGCCCAGGGTGACGGCCAGCAGGATCACGCCCGCGTGCAGGCCGAGCCCGCGGCTTTGAATGATCGGTTGGAAGACGTTGCCTTCGAGTTGCTGGACCACGAGGATGATGGCGAGCACGATCAGCGCGTCGGTCGGTCCGTTGTAGACCAGGGCGATGAGTACGGCTACCGCGCCGGCGAACAGGGCGCCCACGATCGGCACGAATGCCGTGATGAAGGTCAGGATGGCCAGCGGGAGAACGAGGGGCACGCCCAGGATCCACAGGCCCAGGCCGATAAAGATGGCGTCGAGCAGGCCGACGAGTGCCTGGGAGCGTACGAAGGCGCCCAGGGTGTCCCAGCTGCGGGCGGCCACATTGGGGACGTGGATGGCGAGTCGGCCGGGGAGCTGACGGGCGAGCCAGGGAAGGAAGCGGGGGCCGTCCTTGAGGAAGAAGAACATCAAGAAGAGCGCCAGGACCGCGGTGACCAGCCCGTTCAGCACGGTGCTCACTCCGGTGAACAGAGTGCTGACCATGCTGCCGGCGCTGTCCTTGATCCGGTCGGTTGCCGAGTCGACTCCTCCTGAGATCTGGGCGTCGTCGATGTTGAGGGGCGGCCCGGCGGCCCACTGGCGCAGCTTCTCGATGCCTTCGACCACGCCGTCGCTCAGTTCGCCGGACTCGGAGGCCACCGGCACTGCGATCAGCGCCACGATGCCCGCAGCGGCCACGAGGAACAGCACGGTCACCACCGAGGCCGCCAGGGCGGGAGGCCACCCGCGCCGGCGCAGGAAGTGGGCAAGGGGCCAGGTCAGCGTGGTGAGTAAGAGGCCCACTATGAGCGGCCAGATCACTGACCACATCCGGCCCAGAACCCACAGCGCCGCTGTAGCGGCCACCACAACCAGCAGCAACTCGGCGGAGACCCGCGCCGACTGGCGGAGCGCCGCGGCGGTTTTCGTGGAACTTAGCGTGGCAGGCATGGGGGACACCCTATGGATACGTCCGTCGCGTTCGCCCTCCGGGATGACCTTGCGGGCACCGATCTCGCATCCGTGGCCCAGCGGCCCAGCCGGGCATCGGTGCCGCGATCCGGCTCCACGCCACAGATGTCCAGGCGATCCACGATGCTCTGGTCGCCGATGCTCACAGTCGCCCCCGACCTGGCCGAGCAGACGGTGCACACGTCCGGCTACTGCTACTGCGGCTATTCGTCTCGGCGTTGGCGTCCGGCCGGGAGGTCCAGGCCGGTGAGTTTGTACCGGGTGCTTACCGCGGTGGTCTCCAGGCGTACCTGTTCTCGGAGGTCGGTCAAGGCCTGGTTGAACACTTCGTAGCCGTCGACGTCGCTCGTGAAGCGCCGGCCGTCGTGTCCGCCGGTCTCGATGAAGTCGGTGAACGCGGAGCGCAGAGCCCGCAGCCAGGTACGCAGATCACTCTTGGGTTTGTGGATCTGCTCCAGGAACTCCGAGAGCCGCTGCCTGCACTGAGCTGCCGAAGCGAGGCAGGAGGTGGCTTCGATCTCGGGGCGCCCGGACCCGATGGTCAGGACGCGTCTGTCGGCCAGGAAGTCCATGACCTGCTGCGCGATCAACTTGTCCGACTTGGTGAACTCCCAGTTCGCGCCTATGCCCAGTGCGCTGAATGCCGTCCCTCTGATACCCATGCCGCCGCCCCCTCTTGGCCGCCGATGTCGGTGCTCCATCTCTATCAGGACGACGTAGTACGAACCTATGGCGAGCGCGATGTCCGCCTGAGCCCAGAACCGGTGGCACGTGAACGTCGGCGCCGCCCCGCCCGCCAAGTAGGCCGCGAGAAGTAGCCGTTCGCCGGGTTGGTGATCTTCCCGTAGAGATCGAGGAAGCGGGCATCGTACGTCTTGGACGCGCCGAGCTGAGTGGCGGTGACCGTGGCCTTTGGTGTGGCCCGGGGCCGTCACGCCGAAGGTGGCCGCGCCGGTGCCGGTGCCGGTGCCGGTGCCGGAGGCGGAGGCGTTGGCCGACGCTGCATTCGGCTGACGCCGCGTCGGCGGTGGCGGGAAGAGCGGTGAGCGTGGCGAGCGGTAGTGCCAGGGTGGCCGCGACAGCGGTCCACGGCCGCCGGCCCGTCTTTGTGGCATGCCCTGGTTCCTCCTTGCAGTTCGAAGAGCGAGGGGTGGCGATGTGATGTGGGCGTCACAACCTGTGAACCAGTGGGAGCGCTCCCAAGGATGGGGACGGAGGAAATGGGGGTCAAGAGGGTTGAAGAGTCGAATAAATTCGACAGCAGAGAATTACCAACTTCTCTGTTGCTTGACGGGAGTTCATTCTCTACAGTCCACCAGCAACCAGTGGGAGCGGTTCCATCAGTCGACGCGACGGCCATGTGCCGGTCGCGCCCGAGCTGCAGGGAGTCGCTCATGCGCCACCCCCCGCGTCACGCATTGCACGCAACCCTGCTCGCGTGCGCCGTCTCGGCGGCCACGCTCGTCCCCATGACCGACGCCGCGTCCGCGGCCGCCCCCGCATGCTCGGTGGAGTACTCCGTCACCGGCCAGTGGGACAGCGGCTTCCAGGCCGCCGTGGAGGTCACCAACCACGGTGCGGCCAAGGGCGGGTGGAAACTGTCCTTTTCCTTCGCCGACGGACAGAAGGTCACCCAGGGATGGGCCGCGAAGTGGTCCCAGACCGGGACAGCCGTGACCGCCACCAACGAGTCCTGGAACGGCGCGCTTCCCTACGGCGGCAGCGTCTCGGCCGGGTTCATCGGATCGCGGTCGGGCGCCAGCACCGCACCGACGGCCTTCAAGCTGAACGGCACGACCTGCGACACCGACGTCACCGATCCGACCGATCCGACCGATCCCACCGAACCCACCGATCCCACGGACCCGACTGATCCGCCTGACCCGACTGATCCCACCGACCCGACCGATCCGGGCGGCGAGGGTGAGGCCCCGGCCCTGAAGGTCTCCGGGAACAAACTCGTCGACGCCTCCGGTGCCACCCGCCGGATCCTCGGCGTGAACCGCTCCGGTGCCGAGTTCATGTGCGTACAGGGCCACGGAATCTTCGACGGGCCGGTCGACGAAGCGTCCGTCGCGGCCATCGCCGACTGGAAGGCCAATGCCGTCCGGATCCCGCTCAACGAGGAATGCTGGCTCGGCCTCGACAACATCAAACCCGAGTACGCGGGAGCCAACTACCAGTCCGCTATCAAGGAGTTGGTCACCAAGGTCAAGGCCCACGGCATGACGCCGATCCTGGAGATGCACTGGTCGTACGGCCAGTACACCGGGAACTCGGCCGGCTGCGCCGACGTCCACGCCACCTGCCAGAAGCCGATGCCGGACGCCCGGTACGCACCCGGCTTTTGGACATCGGTCGCAAGCACGTACAAGGACGATCCGACGGTCGTCTTCGACCTCTTCAACGAGCCGTACCCGGACCGCGCGACCTCCGACATCTCCGATGCATGGGCCTGCTGGAAGGACGGCGGCACCTGCCCCGGCATCGGCTACGAAGTCGCCGGCATGCAGGACCTCGTCGACTCGGTCCGAGCCACGGGCGCCAAGAACGTGATCCTCGCGGGCGGCCTCGCCTACTCCAACGACCTCAGCCAATGGCTCGCCCACCGGCCATCCGACCCGGCCGGCAATCTCGCCGCGGCCTGGCACGTCTACAACTTCAACACCTGCTCCACAGAGAGCTGCTGGGACTCCACGCTGGGACCCGTCGCCGCCCAAGTGCCGCTGGTAGCAGGGGAGATCGGCGAGAACACCTGCTCCCACGGGTTCATCGACCGCGTCATGAAGTGGTTCGACGACCGCAAGCAGTCCTACCTCGGCTGGACCTGGAACACCTGGAACTGCTCCTCCGGCCCGTCCCTCATCAGCTCCTACGACGGCACACCGACCGCGTTCGGAACCGGCCTGCGCGATCACCTGCGCACCGTGAACGGATGACCGCCCCGCACCGTACGGCTACCACCCCACCCCGCACCACCCTCCTCATCCCAGAACTCTCCTCATCCCAGAAGGGACACCGCACCTCATGAGCGGTATCAGATCGAGAGCCGGCACTGCCGTGCTCACCACCCTCGCCCTCACCGGCGCCGCCTGCGTTGGCACCGCCGTCGCGCAGCCCGACGTGGGGGCAGCGGCCCCGGCCTGCAGCGTCGACTACAAGATGCAGAACCAGTGGGACGGCGGCTTCACCACCGCCGTCACCGTCACCAACAACGGCGCCGCGGTCAACGGCTGGAACCTCACCTGGTCCTACGCGGGCAACCAGAAGGTCACCAACAGCTGGAACTCCGACATCACCCAGGCCGGCGCCGCCGTGACCGCCAAGAACGCCTCCTACAACGGCAACCTGGCCACCGGCGCCTCCGCTTCCTTCGGCTTCAACGCCTCCTACAGCGGCAGCAACGCCCTGCCCACCACCTTCAAGCTGAACGGTGTCACCTGTAACGGGGACACCGACCCCACGGACCCGCCCGATCCGACCGAGCCCGGGGATCGCGTCGACAACCCGTACGCCGGAGCCAAGGTGTACGTGAACCCGGAGTGGTCCGCCAAGGCCAAGGCCGAACCCGGCGGTTCCCGCATCGCCAACGAGCCCACCGGCGTCTGGCTCGACCGCATCGCCGCCATCAACGGCGTGGGTGACGGCATGGGCCTGCGCGACCACCTCGACGCGGCGCTCGCCCAGAAGGGCAGCGGCGAACAAGTCGTCCAGCTCGTCGTGTACGACCTGCCGGGCCGCGACTGCGCCGCTCTGGCCTCCAACGGAGAACTCGGCCCCACAGAGATCGACAAGTACAAGACGGACTTCATCGACCCCATCGCCGCGATCCTCGCCGACTCCAAGTACAAGGATCTGCGCATCGTCACCACGATCGAGATCGACTCACTGCCCAACCTCGTCACCAACGTCTCAGGCCGGCCCACGGCCACGCCCAACTGCGACGTGATGAAGGCCAACGGCAACTACCAGAAGGGCGTCGGCTACGCCCTCGACAAGCTCGGTGACATCAAGAACGTCTACAACTACATCGACGCGGGCCACCACGGCTGGCTCGGCTGGGACGACAACTTCGGCCCCTCCGCCGAACTGTTCAAGACGACCGCCTCCAGCAACGGCGCGAAGCTGTCCGACGTCCACGGCTTCATCGTGAACACGGCCAACTACAGCGCACTCAAGGAGGAGAACTTCGCGATCGGCGACAACGTCGCGGGCAAGTCGGTGCGCGAGTCCAAGTGGGTCGACTGGAACCGCTACACCGACGAGCTTTCGTACGCCCAGGCCATGCGGACCAAACTGGTTTCGCTCGGCTTCGACCAGAACCTCGGCATGCTGATCGACACGTCCCGCAACGGCTGGGGCGGCACCGCCCGGCCCACCGGCCCCGGCGCCACCACGAACGTCGACACCTATGTGAACGACGGGCGCTACGACCGCCGCATCCACCTCGGCAACTGGTGCAACCAGTCCGGTGCCGGCCTCGGCGAACGGCCGCAGGCCAACCCGGCCACCGGGATCGACGCCTACGTGTGGATGAAGCCGCCGGGCGAGTCCGACGGCTCGAGCGAGGCCATCGACAACGACGAGGGCAAGGGCTTCGACCGCATGTGTGACCCCACGTACACCGGTAACCCGCGCAACAACAACAACATGTCCGGGGCGCTGCCCAACGCACCGCTGTCCGGCCACTGGTTCTCCGCCCAGTTCCAGGAGCTCATGAAGAACGCCTACCCCGCGCTGTAGGCACACCGCACTCCGCCGGGACCCGGGAGCGTTCGGCCCCGGGCCCCGGCCACTTCCGCGAGCTGATGGCCACGGTCAGGTATCCGGCGCGGGATGCCAGGCGGTATCCGGTGGCGCCCTGGATGCCGGCCGGCGCGTTTGAGGCGTTCCTCGCCGCCGGGGGCAGCCCCGACGCCGGCCACTGAAAGCTGCCGTCCGGACTGCTGGGCTCAATCGTAAGTGGGCGGTGACGTGCATATGGTCACCGCCCGTCGTCCAGGTGAGTGCCGGTTCAGGCGGCACTCCCGTCGCCCACCACACGGGTGAAGCCGAGCTTGTCGACAGCCTGGTAGTACGTCCAGGCCGTCCCGTTGCAGGTGCTCTTCGTTGCGCCGCTGTACCTGGCGCACACTCTCTTCAGGTCTTCGTAGAAGGCGCTGTCGACGCGGGCCTTGTTGGTGGTGAAGGTGCCCGCTTCCTTGTAGTTGCGGTATCCGAAGTCATGGCGCGCGCAGGCCGTTTTGAAGGGGAAGCCGAGGGGGTTGTCGGGGGAGCTGGAACAGTAGTCGGTGGACCAGTTGAACTGATACGCGCTCCAGGCTCCTTGGTTGCCGTTGGCCGACACCCAGGCGTTATAACTGCCCGCGTCGGTCTGGGTCCACTGGCTGAGGACCTGCGGCTTGTCGGCGGGCACGGCCGATGCGGGGGAGGTGGCTACGCCCATGCCCAGGGTGAGGGAAGCGGTGCTTACGGCGAGAGCGGTGAATCGACGGCGCATGGGGGCGGCCTTCTGTGGGGGATGACACGGTCGTCTCAACAAGCCGTTGCATGCCCACAGTTGGTACTTCATTAAACAAGGCATTCGCGTGAACCTTGTGGGACGGACAGGTGTTGAGGGCGCCTCCCGTGACTGCGCGTGCGCCACCGCGTCGGACGGAGGGTGGACCGCGATGCCCTGCCGGGTGCGGGCCGGGGGCGCACGGTGGAGGCCGGCACGAGCAAAGCGGTGTCCTGCCAGTCGGCCAGGCGGGTACGCGGCCCTTCCGCCTCGTTCGCACCATTACAGGCCGCGTGCCCCTTCCGCCCCGGACGCGTTGATTCAGGCCGAGCCATGCGCGAGCAGTTGGGTGGGCCACGCCCGCGCATCCGTGCTCCCTCGCATAAGCCGGCGCAACGTGTCCCCACCAGGTCCTCATCCAGAAGCGCTGAAGCCATTTACCACGAGATCAGCCGACACCCCGGGTACCTCGCTCATGCCGAAGCGGGTGCTGCTCGATGGCGCGCTCGCCGGAGCGCGACGCGTACGCCCACATGCTCAGGCAACTCGCCCAGTGCTACCCAGCCAACGCTCCAGTTCCCCTGAGACACGGCGATCCTGGGACTCCGGCCGTTCCGGCCGTTGTGGCCGCTCCTGCGCCATCGGCAGTACCGCACGCGGCGCGTCCGAAGCCTGACCAGTACGTCATTCCACCGCCTCCGTGATCGTCGTACGCACGTCGGCGTCCCGCCCCTCCTCACCGCCCGTTCCGTCCCCACGGGACCTCACAGGTCGGCCGAGACCACCGTGCGTGGAGTGCCGTGTCCTTCCGGCGGTGTCACGGTCACAACCATGCCCTTCGCCTTGTGTTCGCGCGTCACCTGGTAGGCGGCTGCGGGGCGGCCGGTGTGGTCGGGGACGGTGACCGTCACCTGGTGGGCGTCGGGGGTGACGAGCAGGGCGAGGTCGTCGAGCCAGTCGCCGTCGGGTCGCTGTGTGTCGGAGCCGAGCGGGAGGACCGCTCCCGGGCGGACGTACAGGGGCAGGCTGTCGAAGCCGTGCCTCTCGCGGCGCCAGGCCGGGCCCTGGACGTGTTCGCCGGTGAGGAGGTGGGTCCAGGTGCCTTCGGGCAGGTAGTACTCGACGACGCCGTCGGCCGAGAAGACGGGGGCGACGAGCAGGTCGGGGCCGAGCATGTACTGCCGGTCCAGGCCGCGGGCGGTGGGGTCGTCGGGGAACTCCAGGAGCATGGGCCGCATCAGCGGCACACCGGTGTGGTGTGCTTCGGCCGCAGCGCCGTACAGATAGGGCATGAGGCGATGCTTGAGCCGCGTGAACCGCCGCGTCACGTCGACGGCTTCGTCACCGAACTCCCACGGTACCCGGTAGGAGCTCGAGCCATGGAGACGACTGTGGGAGGAGAGCAGGCCGAAGGCGAGCCAGCGCTTGAAGACCGCCGGGTCCGGGGTGCCCTCGAACCCGCCGATGTCGTGCGACCAGAAGCCGAAACCCGACAACGACAGTGACAGACCGCCGCGCAGCGACTCCGCCATCGCACCGAACGACGACCAGCAGTCGCCGCCCCAGTGCACCGGGTACTGCTGGCCGCCCGCCGTCGCCGAGCGCGCGAACAGAACGGCCTCACCCGTGCCGCGCTCCTTCTCCAGGAGCTCGAAGACGGCGCGGTTGTACAGGTGCGTGTAGTAGTTGTGCATGCGCTCCGGGTCGGAGCCGTCGTGCCACACCACGTCGGTGGGGATGCGCTCGCCGAAGTCGGTCTTGAAGCAGTCGACGCCCTGGTCGAGCAGCACCTTCAGCTTCGCCTGGAACCACGCGTAGGCCTCGGGGTTCGTGAAGTCGACGAGCGCCATGCCCGCCTGCCACAGATCCCACTGCCAGATGTCGCCGTTCGCCCGCTTCACCAGGTACGCCGCGGCGGCGGCCTCGTCGAACAGGGCGGACTTCTGCGCGATGTACGGGTTGATCCACACGGAGATCTTCAGTCCCCGCCCCTTGAGCCGGGCCAGCATGCCCTCGGGGTCGGGGAAGACATCCGGATCCCACTCGAAGTCCGACCACTGGTACTCGCGCATCCAGAAGCAGTCGAAGTGGAAGACGCTCAGCGGTATGTCCCGCTCGGCCATGCCGTCGACGAACGACGTCACCGTCTCCTCGTCGTACTGCGTGGTGAAGGACGTGGTGAGCCACAGCCCGAACGACCACGCCGGGGGCAGCGCCGGGCGGCCGGTGAGTGCGGTGTAGCGGCGCAGGACGTCTTTCGGTGTCGGGCCGGCGACGACGTAGTACTCCAACGTCTGGTCCTCGACGCTGAACTGCATCTGGCCGACCGACTCCGAGCCGATCTCGTAGCTCACCTTGCCGGGATGGTTGACGAACACGCCGTACGCGCCGGTGGGGGAGACGTGCAGGCTGAACGGGACGTTTTTGTAGGCCTGTTCGCTGCTCGTGCCGCCGTCGGCCTGCCACATGTCCACGATCTGGCCGTTCTTGACGAACGGCGTGAAGCGTTCGCCGAGGCCGTAGACCTGTTCGCCGACGCCGAGCGCCAGCCGCCCGGCCACGTGGTGCGCGCCGTCGCCGGTGGTGAAGAAGGCCGTGCCCTTGCGGCCCGCCGATGTCACCTCCCTGCCGTCCGCGTCATAGAACGACAGTGTCCAGGGTGCGGCCTGGTCCAGGCGTGCGGTGAGAGGGCCGCTGGTGAGCTCGATCGTGTCGCCGTCGCGGCGCACTTGGCCGACCCCGGTGTCGGCGCCCGGCAGGCCGAAGTCCGGACCGGGGTGGCGCTTGCCCGCCAGGTGTGTGGTGCGGACGCCGATGACGCCATCGGCGGGGGAGAAGCAGTCGACGGTCAGCAGGGGGGAGTTGAGGGTGTCACCGCGGCGCTCGACGCGCTTGGTCGCGGCGTGGACGGTGAAGCGGTCGGCGTCGGCTCGGACACTGCGGACCTCGGTCGCGTACGAGGCCTCGACCCCGTTGCGCATGAGCCAGAAGCCGTCGGTGAACTTCATGATCTTCCTCAGGGTGGTGCGGGGCGGCGGCAGTTCGGGTCGCGGGAGCCGTCGGACTCACCCTGCCGATGACGACGCTCGGCCGGTGGCGTGGAGTCCCTCAACTGGCTTGCGATCTTGAAGGAGAAGTAGCTGCGCACGCCATTTGATCGTACAGAAAACAAAACGGCAAGGGCCGTGTTCCGGTGCGATCGCGGAAGCGCTTCGATTCCTGATCGCGCCAGGTAGCGACGCTTTTGCAGCGCGTGAAGTTGGTTGCAGGGTCTGGCGTCGAAGCGCTTGGTGGCGTATTAGTCATGCCAGAAAACAAACTCGCAGCAAAGGGCCACCCCATGTCCGACTGCTTCACCCTCACCCCCGAGGACACGTTCACGTTCGGTCTGCGGACCGTCGGTTGGCGGGGCAACGACCCGTTCGGCGACGCCATCGCACAGCCCACCGCCGCCGAGGGCCTGGCCGGGCTCCTGGCCGACAAGGGCGCGTACGAGGACTACGACCCGGACGCCGCCGCCGAGCGCTCCATGGCCTTCGAGCACCTCGACCAGCTCGCCATGGAGCACCTGCTCGGGGTGCGCTGACCCTCGCACCCCGTGATCGAGCCCGTACGGCCGAGGCCGGAACCGTACCGGGATCTGCGAACACCCCCGGCGGGACACGGGCGTCCCGCCGGGCCGGCCACCCCTCCCAGGCAAGGGCAACCACCGTGACAGCAGCACACACACCGGAGCGCGCGCGTGTCAGGCGCCACCGCGCCGGTCGGCGGGCGACGGTCCCGCTCACCGTTGTCTCCGCGCTCGTGGCCACCACGGCGCTCGCCGGCTGCGGCCAGCAGCGTGACGACGACGTCTACACCGTCCTCAACTCGTCGACCGACGACTCGTATCACGGCTGGGACGCCGCCACCCTGTCCCGCTGCGGCAAGCGGCTCGGCATCACCATCGAGCAGCAGAGCGTGCCGGCCCCACAGGTCATGACGAAGTCACTGCGCATGGCGTCGTCGAAGTCACTGCCGGACGTCATCCAGTTCGACGCCTCCGAGATGCCGACGTTCGCAGACGCAGGCGGCCTCGTCGACCTGCGCACGCTGGGCCTGTCCACCCGGGACATACCGCGGGGCATCGTCGACTTCGGCTCCTACAAGGGCACGTACTACGGGGCCGCGCGCACGGTGAACACCCTCGCCCTGTTCTACAACAAGGACATCTTGAAGAAGGCGGGTCTCCAAGTGCCCACCACGTGGGACGAGATGCGGCGGACCGCCGAGAAACTCACCAAGGGCAGGCAGTACGGCATCGCCCTGAGCGCGGGCGGCGCGGAGGACGGCGTCTTCCAGTTCACGCCGTTCATGTGGTCCAACGGCGGTGACGAGTCACACCTCGCGAGTGAGCAGGTCACCCAGGCACTCGACTACTGGAAGGGCCTCATCAAGGACGGATCGCTGTCCAAGTCGACCGTCAACTGGACCCAGGCAGACGTCAACGACCAGTTCATGGCAGGCAACGCCGCAATGATGATCAACGGTCCGTGGCAGGTCGAGACCCTCAACACCAAGAAGGACCTGGACTGGGGCATCGCCCGGATCCCGGTGCCGAAGGCGGGGGAGGACTCCGTCGGGCCGCTCGGCGGCGCCGTGCTGACCGTACCCAAGACCGGTGACACGGCGCGGGAGAAGACCGCCGCGAAGATCATCGGCTGTATGGCCGGCGAGAAGGAACAGATCACCTACGCGCGCAACAGCTGGATGGTCCCGGCCAACGAGAAGGCCGCCGCCGTCTGGCGCAAGGAAGTGCCCGAACTCGACGCCCTCGCCGACCAGGTGGCCACCGCGCGCTCGCGCACCGCCAAGGTCGGCGCGCGCTGGTCGTCGGTGTCGCTCGCCCTGCAGAGCGCCTTCCAGTCCGCCCTCACCGGGCAGTCCAGCGAGGCCGCGCTCCAGCGCGCCCAACAGCGCGCCACGAGCGGGAAGTGACGTGACGAACATGGCCACCACCACAGCCTCCGCGGCCACCACCGCCCACGACGACCCGACGACCACCGTCAAGAAGCCCGACCCGGCACGCGCCCGACGCCGCCGCAGGCTCTCCCAATGGGGCTTCATCGCACCGGCGGTCGTCTTCATGGTGCTCTTCTTCGGCTACCCGCTCGTACGCAACGTCCTGATGAGCTTCCAGGACTACTCGCCCTCCACCTTCTTCGACGGCAAGGCCCCGTTCAACGGCACCGACAACTGGAGCAATGTCTTCCAGGACGACCTGTTCGGCAAGGCGCTGTGGCACACCGTCGTCTTCACCATCGGGTCCCTGATCGGCCAGTTCGGCATCGGCCTCGCGCTCGCCGTCTTCTTCACCAAGAGATTCCCGCTGAACGGAGTGCTGCGCTCCCTGATCCTGCTGCCCTGGCTCGTCCCGATGGTCGTCTCCGGCATCGTCTGGCGCCGCATCCTGGACCAGGACACCGGCGTCCTCAACTCCTTCCTCGACACCCTCGGCCTGGGCGGCGCCACACCCTGGCTGACCAGCCCCGGCATGGCCTTGTTCTCCGTCATCCTGGTGAACATCTGGATCGGCATCCCCTTCAACATGGTGATCCTGTACGGAGGCCTCCAGGAGGTCCCCAAGGAGCTGTACGAGGCCGCGTCCCTGGACGGCGCGTCCGCCTGGCGCACCTTCCGATCGATCACGCTTCCGCTGCTCAAGCCGGTCATCACCGTGGTGCTGGTCCTCGGCTTCATGTCGACGGTCAAGATCCTCGACCTGATCCTCGCCCTGACCGACGGCGGCCCCGCCGACTCCACCCAGACCCTGGGCACCCTCACGTACCAGAACTCCTTCGTGCAGCTGGACTTCGGCGCGGGGGCCGTCGTCGGCAACGTCCTGATCCTGATCTCCGCCGTCTTCGCGGTGTTCTACCTGCGGGCCAACCGCTCCGAGGGGAAGTGACCGGCATGGCGACCACCACCGTCACCGAGACGCCCGCCGCGCAGAGGCCTGCCACCAGGGCGAAGCGCCGATGGGGCGCCACCGTCGTCGGCGTACTCATCCTGTGCGTGATGCTCTTCCCGCTCTACTGGATGCTCAACACGGCCCTGCAGCCCACATCAGGCCTCCTGGAGGTCTCGCCCATCCCGCACGGCGTGGACCTGTCGGGGTTCACCTCCGCGATCCGCGAACAGGGCGGCCACCTGCTGACCTCGCTCGCCGTCGCCTTCGGCGCCGTCACCATCTGCCTCGCTATCGCCGCTCCCGCCGCCTACGGGCTCGCCCAGTTCCGCCTCCGCGGCACCCGCACCATCGTCTTCGGCACGCTCATCACCCAGATGGTGCCGGGCATCGTCATCGCCAACGCGCTCTACAGTGCGTACGTCGATCTCGGCCTGGTCAACTCCTACTTCGGGCTCATGCTCGCCGACGCCTCGCTCGGCATCCCCTTCGCCATCGTCCTGATGCGCTCCTTCATGGTGGCCATCCCCAAGGAGGTCATCGAGGCCGCCGAGGTCGACGGCGCGAGCCGGTTGCGTACCTTCGTGCAGGTCGTGCTCCCGATGAGCCGTAACTCCCTGATCACCGCGGGCCTGTTCTCCTTCCTGTACGCGTGGAGCGACTTCATGTTCGCGCTCACGCTCAACACCACCGACGACGTCAAGCCGGTCACCCTCGGCATCTACCAGTACATCGGCGCGCATGTCGGCGACTGGGGCTCCGTCATGGCCGCGTCCGTCCTGTCCGCGATCCCGGCAGCGGTGCTGCTCGTCCTCGCCCAGAAGTACATCGCCGCCGGCATCACCGGCGGATCCGTCAAGTAAGGCCATCCAAGACATGAATGACTTGCCCACTTTTCCCCCCGGCTTCGTATTCGGCGCCGCCACCGCCTCGTACCAGATCGAGGGTGCCGCGCGCGAAGACGGCCGCGGCCCCTCCATCTGGGACACCTACTGCCACACCCCCGGCCGCGTCGACGGCGGCGACACCGGCGACGTGGCCTGCGACCACTACCACCGCTACCCCGAGGACGTGGCCCTGCTGCGCGACCTGGGGGTCGACTCGTACCGTTTCTCCATCGCCTGGCCCCGCATCCAGCCCACCGGATCAGGTCCCGCCAACGCCAAGGGCCTGGACTTCTACTCGCGGCTCGTCGACGAACTCCTCGAAGCCGGCATCGAACCGGCCGCCACCCTCTACCACTGGGACCTGCCCCAAGCCCTGGAAGACCAGGGCGGCTGGCGCGTGCGGGAGACCGCCGAACGCTTCGGCGAGTACGCCCAGATCGCCGCAGAACACCTCGCCGACCGCGTACCCCGCTGGATCACCCTCAACGAGCCATGGTGCAGCGCGTTCCTCGGCTACTCCGTCGGCCGCCACGCCCCCGGCGCCCAAGAGGGCACCGGCGCCTTGGCCGCCGCACACCACCTGCTCGTCGGCCACGGCCTGGCGATGAAGGCGCTGCGCGCGGCCGGTGTCCGGGAGGCCGGCATCACCCTCAACCTCGACCGCAACGTACCCGCCGACGACACGCCCGCCGACCGCGCGGCTGCCCTGCGCGCCGACACCCAGCACAACCTGGTGTGGACGGAGCCGATCCTCGCGGGCCGCTACCCGGCTACCGAGCGGGACACCTGGGGCGAGCTGATCACCCGCCAGGACTTCCGCCGCGACGGGGACCTCGATCTCATCGCCCAGCCGCTGGACTTCCTCGGCATCAACTACTACCGGCCGATCGTGGTCGCCGACGCCCCCCACCGCGAGCCCGACCCCGCCCGTCGCGTCGCCACGGACAACCGCTACCAGGAGGTGGCCTACCCGGGCGTACGGCGCACGGCCATGAACTGGCCCGTGGTTCCCGAGTCCTTCACCGACCTGCTGACCGCGCTGAAGGACACCTACGGCGAGGCCCTTCCGCCGGTCCACATCACCGAGAACGGCTCGGCCGAGCACGATGTGGTGGACGAGGACGGTGGCATCCACGACCCTGACCGCGTCACCTATCTTCACAGCCACCTGACGGCCCTGCGCGCCGCCATGGACGCGGGCGTGGACGTACGCGGCTACTACGTCTGGTCCCTGCTCGACAACTTCGAGTGGGCGCTGGGCTATGCCAAGCGGTTCGGGATCGTACGCGTCGACTACGACACCCAGCAGCGCACCCCGAAGGACAGCTACCACTGGTACCGGCAGCTGATCGCGGCACATCGGCCTTGACACCGTCCCGCAGCGCGCGGCGGACCGACACTGCCAGGACCCCGCCCGGCCACGGTGTCAGTCCGCCACGCGCTCCACGTACGCCGCCGGGTCCGCCAGGACCTCGCGCACCACGCGCCCGGCCGCTCCGCGTGCCGCGTCACCGGCCGAGGACGAGGCCCGCAGCCGCTTGCTGCCCGGCGTCCACAGACCCGACACGACACGGGCGGTCAGTTCCTCGTCGGCGGCGGGGGCGAGCCACGGCATCAGGTCGCGGAAGACACCGCCCAGAATCACCGCGTCCGGGTCGATGAGGTTCACCGCACCCGAGAGGACCCGGCCCAGACGGCGCCCGGCTTCCTCGATCGCGTGCCGGGCCCGTGGCTCGCCCTGGCTCGCCCGCCGCTCCAGCTCCGCGAGCCCGGTCAGGCCCGCACTCTCGTCGAGGCCCGCCGCCCTCAACAGCGCCGCCTGTCCCGCGTACTGCTCCAGACAGCCCCGCGCCCCGCAGCGGCACTCAGGACCGTCCGGCTCCACCACCACATGCCCGATCTCACCCACGAACCCGTGGGCGCCCCGCAGGAGTTGCCCGTTCAGCACCAGGGCGCCGCCGATACCGATCTCGCCGGTCAGGTAGATGAAACTGGTCACGCGGTCGTCGCTGTCGCCGAACCACAGCTCGGCCATGGCCGCCAGGTTCGCCTCGTTGTCGGCGCTGACCGGCAGCGCGCGGTGCGTGGGATGCAGCGTCGTCAACGCCTGCGCGAACAGCCCTTCCACGGCCACCCGGTTCCAGCCCAGGTTCGGCGCCTGCCGCACCGACCCACCGGAGACCAGGGCGGGCAGCGCCAGTTCGGCGCCGACGGGGCGAAGCTTCTGCTCCGCGGCGGACCCGATGGCCCGTGACGCGAGCCGCGCCGCCCGGGCCAGGATCGTGGCGGGCGGGGCGCCCCGGTTGTCGGTGCGCTCCACCAGGCGTACGCGGTCGGTGCCGGCGAGGTCGATGACACACACCGTCACGTGGTCGATGTTGATCTCGACCCCGAGCCCGGCGGGCCCGGTCCGCGCCACCTGCAACGCCGTGCCAGGCCGCCCCGCCTGCCCGCTGAACGTCTTGCCCCACTCGGTGAGGAACCCCTTGGTGAGGAGCTGATCCACGAGCGAGGACACCGCGGCCCGGGTCAGCCCCACCCGCGCGGCGACCCCGGCACGCGTCGTCTCACCCGCGTCATGGACCGTGCGCAGCACCAGGCTGAGGTTGTGCCGCCGTACGGTCGCCTTGTCGGCCTTGGACGGCGCCGCGGACGGATCGTTGCTGTTCATCGTGGCTCCGACCCTATGCGAAGGGTCGCGGTGACCTGCACGGTACGACACGGCCTCGGCCGTCGCGGGGTGCTTGACGCTCGCGGTGCGCGCTCCGTTCGCGTCGGTCGTGACGGAGGCCGACGTCCATGTGCCGCCGCCGTAGTAGGAGACCTTGACGGTCAGGGTGGCGATCTTGCCGGTGCAGGCTGGCGCGCCGACCACCTTCAGCGGCACCGTGAGCGTGCTGCCTGTCGGGGCGGCGCCGTTCAGCGCCAGTTTCGGCGCGAGGCGGACGGTGGACAGGGGCAGAGCGGTGGGCGGGTCGACGGGTTCTTCACGGACTTGAACGTCCACGCCGCGGCCACCTTGGTGCCGGTCGCGGCGACCCTGGCCGCGCGGGTGGCCTCCATGTGTGGCGGACAGTGTGCCCTTGCGCCGGGCGGCGACGGAGCCGATGCCGTACTTCACCTCGGCGAGTTCGGTCTTGGGGGCGGTGTGCATCAGGCCCGAGAACCGGCTGCCGCTGCGGCTGAAGCCCAGCCGGTAGTCGACCTTCGACCCGCCGCCGTGCCCGAGGCATTCCAGATGCCGTTGTACTGGGCGTTTAGGGGGGGGCGATTCGGCTCCGAGGCCGAGGGTGCGGATAACGGCGCCCTCGCTGAGGCTCCAGTTGTTCGCGATGCCGAGGGCCGTGTCGTCGTAGCTGATGTGCGACGCCGTGAGACGCGCGCCGTCGTCCGGGGTGGTGACCGCGGCCGGCCTGGCCTTGCGGGAGTCCAGCGCGTACGTGCCCTTGGGCACCCGCAGGGTGACCGGCCTCTGCTGGTAGGGGACCTCGATCCTTCTAGATCGCGCCCCAACCCCTTCTGACCCCCGGATCGCAGTCATCGATGTCGGCGGGGACGACCACCTGATGATCGTCGAAACCGCCACCGCTCCCACCACTGATCTCGATCCCCTCAGCAATGCGGGATGGGGGCTGCGCGTGGGAACGTACGCCCAACTGCGCGAGGTTCGCGATCAGATCCTGGCTGCCGGATGGCCGGTCGGACAGATCGAGACACTACCCACGCAGTGGACGATGACAGCTCGCGATCCCGATGGACGCCCTGTGGACGTTCGAGCTCATCGCCCACGCACTGCATCGTTGTCACGAACCACTAACACTGACTGACAGCTGCCCCGACTTTCACAGCACGCGCTAGCTAGATCTGCAACGTCCGGTGTGCGTCCGGTGTCGAATGGCTCCACCACAGATTCCGGACCAGCCCTGACATCATCCGGTCACGTCGGCAGATCTCTTGCGCCTCCTTCTGAACGGCCCGCGTCAGGGGGCGAGTCGGATGCGTTCGCCGGTGGTTGCGGCGCGTTCGATGCTGTCGAGGAGGCGGTGGCGGCGTACGGCGTGCCGGAAGTCGGGGGCGGTGCGGGTCCCCTCGGTCAGGTCGTCGTGGAGGTCGGCGTACGCGTGGGCCAGCGCGTAGCCGGGTTCGTCGGAGCGGCCTGCCATGGAGGGGACCCGCTCGTAGGTGTCAGGGACGGCGAGTGCGGTGAGTCGGGTGTCGTCACCGCGGGCGCCGTGCAGGGTGAGGGGTGCCAGCTGCGGGTGCCCGCTGGGCGCGGTGATGATGAGATCGCCGTCGGTTCCGTTGATCTCCCAGTGGAAGTTCGTCCCGCGGGAGGAGCCTCCGCGGTAGTGGACGGAGGCGACGGCCCCAGTCTCCAGGACTCCCGTGACCGCGACCTGGTCGGCCGTCGTCATGGTCGTGCTCTCGCCGGTCTCGGCGTTGGTGACGCGGGGGCAGCGGACCGCTGTGGTGGCGGTGGTCTCGGTGAACTCACCAAGGACCGTCGACAGCGCGTCGATGGTGTGTCCGAAGGGGATGGTGAGCATGGTGGCCCCGTTGTCCCGGTCGAGCAGGTACTCGCTGCCGGAGGAGAACGTGGGTCCCCAGGCGCCGCCGGAGGCGATCGTGCTGGTGGACAGCACCTCGCCGACGTAGCCCTCGGCGACCAGGTCGCGCGTATACCGCAGGGCAGAGCTAGCACGGGCCTGGAGGCCCACGAAGCCGCGGACGCCCGCACGGGTGGCGAGCCGCGCCAACTCCTCCGCTTCTGCAAGGCCGTTGGCCAGGGGCCACTCGCACAGGACGTTCTTGCCCGCGTGCAGTGCCGCCTCGACGAGCCTGCGGTGGTGGGGGACCTTCACGGTCACCACCACCAAGTCCACTTCGTCGCGGCGCACCAGTTCCTCGGCGCTGCCGAAGGCCAGTGGGATGCCGTACTTCTGCCCGGCGGCCCTGGCCGACTCGGCGCTGCTGGCGCTCAGCGCGCGCAGTTCGAACTTTCCCTTCAGCGCTTCCAGGGCCGGCACATGGGCGCGGGCGGCCCAGCCGCCGCGCGCGCTCAGCCCGATGATGCCGACGCCCACGGGAGATGGGAGTGGTTCGGCGGGTGAGACGGTGGATGACATGGTGGTGGGTCTTCTCTTCCTGCCGGTGACGAGCGCTGCGGGCTCTTACGCGTCGAGGATGCTGGGGGTGTCGTGCAGGACCACGCTCTGCCGCAGCGGGATGCGGTCCATACGGACCTTGTTCACCGGCGTGGTCTCGTCGGCGATGCCGAAGGAGATGCCGAACAGCAGCTTGAGGTCCTGGGGGACGCCCAGGAAGTCGCGGACGGTGTGGGCGTAGAAGCCGAGTTGGGTCTGCGGGACGCCGGCAAGACCGCGGGCGGCGAGGGAGAGGAGGAAGTTCTGTCCGTACATGCCGATGTCGCCGGCCGCCCGCACTCCGTCGCCGAACGTCGGCATGAACAGGAAGGCGGCGTGCGGTGCGCCGAAGAACTCCAGGCCCTTGCGGGCGACGGTCTTCCGGGCTTCCCGGTCCTCGCGCTTCAGGCCCTGGGCCTGGCTCATGGTCGCGGCGTGGTGGTGTGCCCGGTCGAGGTAGGCGCCGTCACCGAAGTCGGCGTAGTCGAAGGTGAAATCGGGCGAGAAGCGGCCCTCCTCGTCGGCCCTGAGTATCTCCTTGCTCGAACATGCCAAGGCCATGTTCGAGCGGCCCTCGCCGCGCGGGTGCCGTTCGCCTGGCTGACCGCTGATGAGGCATACGGGCAGGTCAAGGGCTTGCGGTACTGGCTCTAACAGTGCAGGGTGTCCACGTGTCGGCGACCCGCCGCAACGTCACCGCCTCGCGCATGGGCCACCCCGTGGACGAGATGGTCGCCGCTCTGCCCCGGCAGGCGTGGAAGCGGCCTTCCTCCGGTCGCGCATGTCCTGCACTGGTCTAGTCGGTCGAACAGGGCGAGAGGTACCACCGCCCGCCCGGCTACGCCGAAAAGAACGCACGGTAAGAGTCACTTCGCTCACGCACCGGCGAAGCCCAACTATGCGACACGGAACGCACGAGGCTGCAGTGTTGAGCCTGGCCGCGTCAGCAAAGCCTCGTCCTCGGCCGACGCGGGATCGACGCGCACGTGGTCCGTCAGGGTCCATCCGCTGGTCGTGACGCTGGCCCGGTCAGCCCGTGCAGCAGCAGATCCGTGAGGCTGTCGACGACATGCTGGTCGTCTTCGCCGCCGCCGGGGGGCGTGAGCACAGCGTAGTTGAGGGTGACGAGCATCGCGCCTATCGCCACCGCGATGAACTCCGGGTCGCCGGGCAGCCGGTGTCCGCGCTCGACCAGGTACTCCAGATGCTCCCGAATGGTTCCCGTCTGCTCGCGCAGGTCGCGCCAGGCCCGGCCCATGCCGGGGTCGTCGGCCACCATCGCCTGAAACAGTGCGAGCGTGACCGGGCGGTTCTGCCGCATCACCGTCCACGCGACACCGACGTGGTCGCGCAACTGGTCGCGGTCGGTCAGATCGTGGTCGCGGGGGTGCTCCATGCCCACCATGCGCGCGTCGATCGCATCCTCCATCTCGGCGAGGAGCGCCTGAAGCAGCTCGTCCTTGCTGGAGAAGTGTTCGTAGAACGAGCCGGTCGAGCGTCCGGCCGCAGCGGTGATGTCAGTGATCTTCGTATTGAGGTAGCCGCGATCGTTGAACAGCCCCCGCGCCGCGTCCAGTAGCGCGGCACGGGTCTGGGCCGCCCGGACCTTTCGACTGGCGGTACTCGCCTGCGGCATCTCTCGTCCTCCATCGGCTGTTGACAGGTGCCAGCGTATCGGAACACACTTGACCGAATCGAGATTCAGTGAACATAAATTCAAGGAGGCATCATGCGGACGATCGTGATCGGTGGCGGGATAGCTGGACCCGCCGTCGCCCTTGCACTGCGGCAGATCGGTCACGACGTGACCGTCTACGAGGCGTACGAGGATCCGGTCGGGGACGTCGGCGCCCACTTCAGCCTGGCGGTCAACGGCCTGCGCGCGCTGGAGAAGCTGGGCTGCTTACGCGACGTACAGGCGATCGGATTCCCCATCGACCGGATGCGGTTCTACACGGCGGGCGGCCATCTCTTGGGCGACGTGCCACGCCTTCGGCGCGACGCCGACTCGATGCGCAGCATCTCGCTCGAGCGCGGACGGCTCGTGGCACTCCTGCGGCGCGCGGCGCTCGACGCGGGCGCGCAGATCGTCACCGGCGAACGCCTGGTGGGCGCGACGGAGTCAGCGAATGACGTGGTGGCCGAATTCGCCTCCGGCCGGCGCGACACCGCGGAGCTGCTCGTGGGCGCCGACGGCATCTGGTCAACCGTGCGCGGGCTGATCGACTCGTCCGCGCCGCGCGCAGAGTACGCGGGGCTCTACGGGGTCGCCG
The DNA here is from genome assembly GCF_055587985.1 of Streptomyces sp. NPDC046335. Taxonomy (NCBI): domain Bacteria; kingdom Bacillati; phylum Actinomycetota; class Actinomycetes; order Kitasatosporales; family Streptomycetaceae; genus Streptomyces; species Streptomyces sp. NPDC046335. The sequence continues at coordinate 211,525 of NZ_JBVJFF010000015.1, forward strand.
GAATCTCCACCATGACGGGTGTCGAGGCCGGCGTCTGGAACCTCACCTACACGCGCAGCGGTGCCTTTGTCCACACCGGCATCGACGAACACACCCAGTGGTGGACGGCTCAGATCGGGGATCCGGTCAAGCCCGAGCTGCGAGGCGTCAGCGACGCGCAGTGGATACGGCGCGTCACCGAGCTGTTTCCGGAGGCAGTACCGAAGGCCCTCGTTGCAGCCACGACGTCGATCGTCGCGTCCGGCTACCTGAACGTCTGCGGCCCGATCCGGAAGTGGCACAGTGGGCGCATCGTCCTGGTCGGCGACGCCGCCCACCTTGTCGGCGTCGGACACGGCGCCTCGATGTGCGTCGAAGGCGCACTGGAGCTCGCGGCGGCGCTGAGCAGCACCCCGACCGTCCCGGCGGCACTCAAGGCCTACGACGAGGCACGCCGCCCGCGCATTGACAAGCTGCTCAAGCACGGGCACAACGCCCGTGAGAGCAAGCGGCCCGGCAGCGTGAAGCGTCAGATCAGCGCGGCGAAGATGCGCGTACTCCTCCCGTTCTTCGAACGGGTGCAGGGATACCTGTACGACTATGAGCCGCCTTCCCTGTCCGCCGCAGGCGGATCACAGTCCGCCACGCGCTAGACGGTATGCAGGTCCGACGCCTCGCTCGTGAAGAGGGACGCGGGTTGCCGACGATGGATATCGGTAGGGCCGCATTCACGGGGAGGCGCCGTGTTTCCGGCCTGACGCGTCGAGCTGGAACTCGGCGGGAAGGGCTGGCGTCCGATGGCGGCGACGCTGGATGGCGTGGTGAAGAAGAAGGCAGGCGAGGCGCCGGCGGAGCAGCGGGCTGCGGCCGAATCGGCGCGGCTGGCGACGCCCCGCCCGAGGGGGTCGGCCGGCAACTCCGTAACGGGACGCGGCGCAAGACCGTACTGACCGGGCATTGACCGACCCGAACTGATGACAACCCGGGTGTGCCGCCGCGTCGAGGGCGATGCGGTGCCACACCCATCGAGAAGGAGGAGAAGTTGCTGAAATCGCGGGTGAGGAAGAACTTGGCCATTGGGCTGGTGATCACGGTCGTCATCGCGGCGCTGTCGGTGGTTGTCGCGGACGACGGCAGCAAGATGGAGGAGTTAAGGATGTCGCTGATAATGGGCCTGTTGGTGACGGGGACAGTGACAGGGGCTACCTGGTTGCTGCAGCGGAGACGTTCGGCACCGTGACCGGCGTCCGAGCACCGGCCCTGCGGTTGCCGGTGCTGCCACGGTTGCCGGTGCTGCCACGGTGGCCGGACCACCTTCCCGCTCTCCGCCCGAAGTCGCCGCGTCGCTGCGTCGCTGCAAGCAGTTCCTGGCCCACCGGTACGCGCACGTATTCGCGGACGCCGGGACGCTGACCGCTCTCGTGACCGCTCTCGTGACCGGCCTGGAAGTCGTGCCGTACGGCCACGGACCGCGACAGGAGGCGCTCCTCGGGACAGCGGTGGCCGCGGCGGGCGGCCGGCTGCGCCGTGACATCCGCGCGAAGGCGGGCACCGGCGAAGCGGCGTCCTGAGGGACGGCAGAGATGGACGGCAGAGACGGACGGCGCGCGGCGGTGTTCAGTCACCGTCGTGCGCCACAGCCCCGAGCTCGGTCTCGATCCAGTTCACACCGAACCGCACCACGTCGGACGCCTCGAAGAGATGACTGTCGGCCGCACCGACCAGTCCGGTGCGACCGATGCCTTCGGCGAGCATTGCCTCGGCGATCACCGTGAACGGCCAGACACCCGCGGGCACCACGCGCCCGTAGTCGAACGCTTCCGTCTCCGTGTCGACGTCCCGGAACCGGCGCCACACCCGGCGCCCGTCGACCATGATCGGCTGCTCGTACTCGACGTGCCGCTTGCCGGGGGCCTCGGCAAGCGCCTCGGCGTGGTGAAGAAGGGTGAGCGAGTCCAGGGGCGCTCCCAGCAGCAGGACGCGGCCACCGCTCGCCGCCAGCCTGGCCAGTGGGCTGTCCGGGCCGTGCGGGTCGTCCCACGGGTGGTCGTCCATCAGCCGGTGGGCGGCCGCGCCCACGGCCACGAAGCTGGCGTCGGGGTGACGGCTGCGCACCGCCCCGGGCCGGCGCCGCAGCGCCTCGGGCACCCGGCCGTTGCTGTGGTCGGCCTCGCTGACCAGAGGATCGTAGGCGGGCCACTCGTCCCGGGCGGCATCCTGCCAAGGCTCCGGCCATTCCGAGAGGTCGTACGGAGGGGCGTCGCTCCAGCCGCAGTACGCCATCACGGTGCCGTCGTCCCCCACGGCGTCAACGAGCGCGGCGATGACCGTCTGCGTGCCGCCCACGACGTAGCCGAGGGCCGAGAGACGTGTGTGGACCATGACGGTGTCGCCCTGGGTGATCCCCAGCTTCCTCAGATCCCGGCCGAGACGGCTGCGGGTCACCGGGCCGTCGGCGCGTTCGAGCAGTTCCTTCACATCCATGGGGCCGAGCCTACGGCCGCACCGGTGAGCGATGCTCGGTCATTACCCGTTGACTGCCGCCGCGATGGATCCGCTGCGGAAGCGGGCCGCCCACGGCACCTCGGAGAAGCCGCCACCCCTCGGCTCGCCCGGACCGACACCGAAGGCGACCTCGACTGGGCCGTCGCGGTCGGCCCCACCACGGCCGCAGGTCCCGGATGCGGTCCGTGAGCACGGTCAGGCCCCGGTCCCAGCCAATGCGCTCATCGATCACTGTCGCCGGCATCTCCGGCCACTGCTCCAGCAGCTCACGAATCAGCGGCTCGACCGCGTCCTCGATCGCGTCCTCGATCGATCCCTTCGGCGCTCACTGATACTTCACCGTCGCGTCATCCGCGATCGCTCTGCGAACGGTGTTACTCGTGATCCCAGCCTCCTCGCGATCGCCCGAACCGGCGCCTGCTCGACCCGATGAAGCCGGCGGACCTCCGACACGCGAGCGCACCTTCGGCGGATGTGGCAGCACGAAGCACAGGCGGAGTCGGGCGGTGCCGGGTGCCCGGTCCCGGGACATCGGGGCGCGTACGGCGTCGGCGCGCACACGCCCCGCCCGCCTGAGCGGATCCGCGCGGCTGTCCGCCCTCGGTCGACGCCTCCGCGGCCACCCGCCATAGAGTGCGCGCCACCCCTGCGACGACTGACGCAGTCGCCCCGGTCCTCTCGGGGAGGACGCGCCGGCCGGATGCCCCGGCGGCGCAAGGAGCGATGACACGCGCCACCCCGCCCTGCCGCGCCACCCCGCCCTGCCGCGCCACCGGAAGATGTACTGCAACGGCCCGTGCCGCGCCCGCTCGGGGGCCCCGGCGACCGAGGGCGGACTGACTGTCTCGATATCGCCCGGCCCCATCGGTGCCACTCACGGCGGCTGAGACGCCTCAATTCCGCGTGGGCACACCGACGACCGAAAAGTGCGTATACGCCGCAGTGAGTCGTCGCCACCATGAACGAGCCATCCCCGCCGCACCGCGAAGCAAGTCCTGTGACACCGCCAACGGCTTCACCCGGAACGGGCAGAGATCTTCATGCTTGCGTCAGGATAGGAGGACGCCGTCTTGCGTGTGCAGGAAGCGTCGAACTGGCTGCTCGGAGAGCTCACGAACCATGGCCGTATCCCTTTTCGGCTCGCCTGCCGAAGGCTGACGCCCTGGGAGTCGCTACTGGTCCAGCACGTCCTCGGCCGGACCGACGTCGAGATCGTCACGGACCCGCCCCTCGGCGCCGGCCTGATCCCGATCACCCGCTCCGCGCTCTGCGGCCTGTCCTTCTGGAAACCCGGTGAGCTGCCGGAATCCCGTACGGAGCCGCTCGCCCGGATGCGCGTACCGCCCGAGATCCTCGACATGGTCGACGAGGAGGAAAGGTCGTGGCAGGCGCGGGAGGCCGCCGAATTCCACGAGGTCGACGCCATTCTCCGTGGCTGGGAGAGCACAGGCGAGCTCGACCGCCGACTGGCCCAGCTCGCCGACTGGGTGGAACGGGTGGAGACGGTCTACGTGTTCGTGGGACGCGAGGTCTTCTCGAAGTCCGACGCCGGCAGCAACACCTTGACCCGCGACGGCCGCCTCGCGGATCTGCGGCAACGCCCACTCGAAACCTGGGCCGCGGCCGACCGGTTGTTCGTGGCCCTCGCGCACTGCCTGTTCAGCAGCGGGAGATCGGTCCGCTTCGAGGAATTCAACGGGGTACAGCTCTCGGCCACCGGGCTGCGCCACTTCCTGTTGGAGCGGCACGCCAGCTACTGCGCCGCGATCGGACGCCTTCCGCACAACGTGGGCGGAATGCCGCTGCCTCAACTGGCGGAGGAGGTCCGTGCCCTGCAGAACGAGGTCGACCGGTGTTCGCCGCTCATGCGCTACCGCCGGATCAACGGCCTGACCTTCGTGAAGAACGAGTACCTGGCCGACTTCCCGCTCCCTCGCGACCCTGACGTCCTGCCCGAGCTGGTCGCCCACCACGGCCGTGTGCACCTTGACGTCAAGCCCACCGGGCGGGTGCGGACGGACCTGCGCTCGCTGGCGACCGCGGCCGCCCTTCTCGACGCCGAGGCGGCCGCGGGCGACGGTGACCGGGCCAAGCACGGTGCCGTCGGGGAACTCCTCGCCGCCATCGTGCTCTCCGCCATCCACGCCACCGAGTCGGACTACGGCATGAGTAGCTCGGTCCGTGATCTCACGCGGTTGCGCGGCGCCCGCCCCGGCGGCCCCGAAGGCGTCCTGACGCTCAAGAAGGGCAACTTCTTCTGCTGCTGCCTGCCCCACACCACCCGCATGGCCGCAACCGGCGAGGAAACCGGCCCCACCCTGTGGCGGGCCGCCCAGCGCATGATGTACAACCGCTGGCACTTCGCCCCCGGCGAATTCGCCCGCGAGGACATTCCCGACAAGCGGCACTACTTCTTTCCGCCGCAGGTGCCCGACATCGCCGAGCACGCCGAACACCACCACGGTGGTCACATCGCCTCGCGGGTGCGATTTTCCATCCGTGCCCCCGGGGCTCAGGTGTGGCATCCGCCGTTCACCGTCTTCGGGCACGGCTTCCGCGGCTGCTACGACATCCGCCTGGTGCGCATGGAGGGCCCGGCCTACACCCTGCGGGAGCTGCACGAAGCCGTACGCCACTGCTCCCTCGTTGACGAGCTGTGGCGGACGCTCGCCGACGGCGTGCAGGACGCCACCCTGCCCGTGCGTGCGGTGGGCGGCTTCGACCGCGACTGGTACATGTCCAAGGGCTGGCAGCGGCTGAGCGCCCACGTCTTGGCCGCCGACGCACTGCCCGTCCCCGGCTGATCACCACCCCGCGCACGGTGACGGCACCGACATCGACGCCGCACACGCCGACGCGGCCACGCCCGCCCTTCAGCCGCTGACAGCTTCCGAGCAGGAGGAAACGCTCCGTATGACCGAGCAGACCGCCGACCCGCCGCAGGGCCCTCCCGTACCGGTCACCGATGTCATCGACCGCATCGCACGGACCGTGTCCCAGGACACCCGGCACCGCATCCACTACCGCGACGACGACGGTATCCGCTCACTGAGCCTGGCCGAACTCGACGCGGGCGCCGTGCGGGTGGCCGCTCGGCTCAGCGCGCTCGGCCTGCGCCCTCGCGACCGGCTCGGCGTCATGGCGCCCAACCGAATCGAATGGGTGCTGCTCGACCTCGCCGCCCTCAAGCTCGGCGCCGTGACCGCCGCGATCGAGCCGGACCGTCACGAGGCGGCCGCCATGGCCGCCGAACTCGGTCTGCGCCTGCTGTTCACCAGCGACCCGCGGCACTCGTGCGAGGCCGGTGCCGGTGCGGTGGTGCAGGACATCGGGCAGGTCGGCACCTGGGCCTTCGATCCCGCAGGCCCCTGCGAGCCACCGCCACACCCCGGCTACGACCTGGCCGACATATGCGCGATCAAACAGACTTCCGGGAGCACCGGGCCACCCAAGAGCATCGAGGCCACGGTCGCCAGCACCAACCGCTCGATGGCGGCCGTCCAGGAGATGTTCGAGCACGGGGACGGCGACAACCTGCTGGTCTTCCTGCCGCTGTACTTCCTGCAACAGCGCTTCTGGATCTACTCGGCCCTCACCTACGGCCATGACGTCACCCTCGCCGACCGGGGGACCGCCGCGCAGACCGCACGCGAGGTCTCCCCGACCGTGATCATGGGTGTGCCGGGCTTCTACGAGCAGGTCATGACCCGACTGGAGGCCGAAGGAGAGTCCCTCGTCCCGACGGACCGGGGCGCGGCGATCCAGCGTGCGCTCGGTGGCCGCATCCGCTACCTGTGGACCGGGTCCGCTCCAGCGGGACGTAAGATGCTGCACTTCTTCAACGACGCCGGCGTTCCTCTCTACGAGGGCTACGGCCTCACCGAGACCTGCATCGTCTCCAAGAACCACCCGGGAGCCTTCCGGATCGGCAGCGTGGGCCGGGTCCTGCCGCACAAGTGGATCCGCTTCGACAAGGACGGCGTCCTCATCGTCGGCAGCAGCCACCCCCTCAACACCCGCTACACCTCGTGCCCGCCCGGTGCGAGCGAGCGGACGTTCCTGCCCACCGGCGAGGTCAAGACCTACGACGTGGGCCATGTCGACGAAGACGGCTTCCTGTACATCGACGGCCGGGTCGACGACATCGTCTCCCTGAGCACAGCGCTGAACATCCTGGTGCCCGCCGTCGAGGAACGTATCCGCGAACTCCCCGGGGTGCACGACTGCGCCGTCTTCGGCGACGGCAGGCCCTACCTCGCGGTGGTCGTCTCTCCCGCCGCCCCGAAACCCGACGGGGACGCGCTCGCCCGCGACCTGACCAAACTCAACCGGGACCTACGCTTCGACCAGCGCGTCTACGCGGCCGTCGTCACGAACGAGCCGTTCTCCATCCGGAACGGCCTGCTGAACGCCCAGTACAAACTGGTGCGGTCCCGGATCGGCGCGCGCTACGCCGCGGACCTGGACCGCGTCTATGACGAGCACCCCATCTGCAACGACGGCACCATCGACGAGGCGCCCGTGCTGGTGACATCCGCGGCCGCCCAGCCGCCCGAGGAACAAGCGGAGGAACGAGAAAAGTGAGCTGGGACAAGCTGGCCGGAGTCGAACTGGCCAACGACCGGGTAACCCTGCGGCGTGTTCGCGTCACCGACACCGAGGCGTTCGCACACATCGTGTACGAGCCGGAGATCTGGCGCTACTTCGTGCAGTGTATCGAGACGCCGGACGACCTGCACATCTTCATGGAGAGTGCCATCCGGGACACCCTGACCGGTACGCGCATCGTATTCGCCGTCATCGACAACACCACCGGCCGGATCGTCGGCAGCACGGCCTACGGCAATCTGGCCCCGGTCGACCGACGGCTGGAGATCGGCTGGTCCTGGCTGTACGCGGGGGCCCGCCGGACGGGCGTCAACCGGGCGACCAAACTGGCCCTCCTCGATCACGCCTTTGACGCACTCGGCTGTGAGCGCGTCGAGTTCAAGACTGACGTACTCAACGAGGGCGCGCGCACCGGACTGTCAGGCATCGGAGCCGTCGAGGAGGGAGTCCTGCGCAGCTTCAACTACATGCCGGGCGGCCGCCGCCGCGACGTCGTCTACTACAGCATCCTGCGCGACGAGTGGCCCGCCGTACGCAAAGACCGGTTCCAGGAGGCGGGCGCAGCCACGTGAACCCCATCCCGCGGCACCACATCCACCGGGAGGAACACACAGTGCACCGCGATTTCGTCTTCGAAGCCGCCGGTGAGCGTCTGGCGGCGACCACGATCACGGGCGGCGAGGAGACCGAACCGGACATCCTGGCCCTGCACGGGCTTGGCCCCACCACGACCCGGCACCGGACGCGCTATCTGCTCGACGCGTTGGCGGAACACGGACACTCCTCGCTCACCTTCGAGTTCTCCGGCAACGGCGAAAGCACCGGGGAACTCACCCGGTCCACCCTCCGCCGGCGCCGCGCCGAGACCCTCGCCGCGGCCGACCGGCTCGACCGGACCAGACCGCCCGTGATCATCGGCACGAGCATGGGCGCCCACCTCGCCGCCTGGACCATGCCGGAACTGCGCCCGCGCGGCCTGGCCCTGTTCTGCCCGGCCACCTACCCCGCACACGCGGCTGACCTGCCCTTCGACGGCAGCCTGGTGCGCCCCGCCTACCACCCCGACTCACCCGCGTACGCCGCTCTGCGCCAGTTCGAAGGCGATCTGCTGATCTTCGGCGCCCGACAGGACGAGGTGTGCCCGCCCGAGGTCATCGAGGGGTATCACGCGCACGCCCGACGCGCCCGGTCCGTCGAGATCGTCTGGCTCGAAGGCTGTGGCCACTTCGTCCATGACTGGCTGCCCGGCCAGGAGTCCTTGCGTCAGCAGGCCGTGCACAGGTTGCTGCGCCTGCTCGCCACCTGACGCGAACCCGCGATCCGAGAGAGGCATCGCCATGCAGAACGAGCCGAACCTGCTGAAACGGCAGGACATCGACGCCCTCAACACGGTAGAGACGGCCTTCCGCTCCGGCCCGCTCGCCGATGCGCTGACGTCCGCCCCGGAACTGGAGCGCCGCTGCGGCCTGACCCGGGAGCAGTTCGACCGGGAGTACCGGTCCCAACGGCGCCCGGTCGTACTGGAGGGCTACGCCGCCCACTGGCCCTCCGTACGCGAATGGACCTTCGAGAACCTGGCCGTCCGCTGCGCCGACGTCCCGGTCATGGTGGACAGCTACACCAGCAGGTCCGCCCGGAGAACCACCTTCGGTGAGTTCGTCCGCCTCCTGGACAAGAACGCCGACAGCGACAGTGCCCCGCTCTACCTCCAGGAGTGGTACTACCAGACCATCGCTCCGGAGCTCGCGCCGGACATGCCCGAACTGGACATCGCGCAGTACGACTTCCGGCGCGACCTGTACGGCGAGGCCGCCTCGACCAACCATCAGCTCTGGATCGGCCAGCGCGGCGGCATCACACGCCTGCACCAGGACTCGTACTCTGTCGACGTGATGCATGTGCAGATCGTCGGCGAGAAGCGCTGGCACATCATGGGCCCCGATGCCGAGCTCCTGGTGGGCACCGACGGCGAGGCCCGGCTGGAGGAACTGTGCGCCGCACCGGGGACCCGGCTCATGCGCTTCGTCCTGCGGCCCGGGGACGTGCTCTACCTCCCCTCGCGATGGTTCCACCGCATCGAACTTCTCAACGACTCCATCGGGCTCGGCCGCAAGGCCCTGGACAGCGGCAACCTGCGTGCCCACGTCCGCCAGCGGGTCGGGGAACTGCTCGCCCTGGCGCTGAACCCCGACGAACTGCGGACCACGCACTCGGAGTTGTTCGACGTCGTCATCGCCAGGGCCCGTGCCCTGGCCAACCGGATGGACATCGACCTGTCCCGCCTGCGTCAGTGAGGTAGAGAACGTCCATGAGGCAGCGACACATCCTGTTGGTCGGCGGAATCGGCGGCCAGGGCCACGAACTGGCCAAGGCGACGGCGCTGGGGCTGCGCCACTCGATGATTCAGGTTCCCGAGTGGGCAAGCGCGGAACAGGCGGCGAACACCGCGCGGTACGCCGTCCTCGACTACCGCGACCCGGACGAATTCCTCCCCCTGGTCCGCGACTGGCACGCGGCGGACCCCTTCGACGCCGTGCTCTCCTTCACCGAGTACGGGCTGGAACCCGCCTCCAGGGCGGCCCTCGAGCTGGACATCCCGGGGGAGAACCTGGCCGCCGTCCTCGCAACACGCGACAAGACGAGAACCCGCGCGCTGCTCGACCGACACGGCCTCAGCCCCGTACGGCACCGGGTATGCCGATCCGAGCAGGACGCGGCGGCCTTCCTGACCGACGTCGGAAACCCGATCGTCCTGAAACCCTCGGCGGGTGGCCTCAGCGAGGGCGTCTACGTCGTCGAGTCCGCCCAGCAGCTCACCGAGCGGTGGGCCTGGACCACGTCGGTGTCCGGCCGGCAACCGGTGCTGGCGGAGGAGTACCTGACCGGACCCGAGTACAGCGTCGAGTCGATGTCCCGGCACGGCACGCACGAAGTCGTCATGATCACCGAGAAGCTGACGACCGACTTCCCGGGGTTCGTGGAGTTGGGCCACCAGAGCCCGGCCTGTCTCGACCCCGGCGAGCGGGCGGCCGTCGAGGACCTGACCCTGTCATTCCTCGACCTCATCGGCCAGCGGACGGGCCCGGTCCACAGCGAGGTACGCCTCACCTCGCACGGCCCGCGCATCATCGAGGCCCAGACCCGCGTCGGCGGCGACCAGATCTGGGAGATGTGCCAGATGGTCAGCGGGTCGGACCAGATCACGGAAACCATGTGCGCGCTGCTGGATCTGCCGGACCCGCCGCGCGCCCCGCAGGCCCGCGCCGCCGCGATCCGCTTCTTCTCCTACGAAGAGGTCCGCGTCCGGCACGTCGAGGGCGTCCCCGACGCCGAGCGGGCCCCCGGCGTCGTCCGCGTGGAGTGCACCCTGCGGCCCGGCCAGGAGCTGGGCCCCCTCTTGTCCTCCGCCGACCGCCAGGGATACGTACTGTGCGCCGGCGACAGCACGAAGGACGCCGTCGCGAAGGCCGAGGCGGCGCGGGAACTGGTCCGCGTGGACTGCGTACCGCTCACCACCACGCCGGCGCGGCACAGCGGCACATGAGTGCCGCGGGTGGCCGTCGGGCCACGCTCGGCCCCCCCGCACCGAACCAAGTGAGGAAACATGCGAATTCTCGTGTCCGGCACCAACCGGATGTGCCATGACCGCCTCCGCGCCCAGGGACACGAGCTGGTGCTCTTCGTCCCCCGGGGGAGAGCACAGCGCGAGGACGCGGTGGGCCTGTACACCCATGTGGTGATCCTTGACGACAGTGCCGGCTCCGACCTGTGGGCCGACGTCGCCGAGTCCCTGCACCGCCGCACACCTTTCGCCGCCGTCGCCGCGTACAACGAACACACGTATCCCATCGTGCGGGCCATCAGCGAGCGGCTGGACATCCCCACCACCGTCGATCTCGACCTGTTCGAGAAGGTGCTCGACAAGGCGAGGATGCGGGCGGTCCTCGACGAACACGAGCTCCCGAGCTGCCGGTACGGCTTCGCCCGCGGGAGGCAGGCCGTGCTGGAGGCCGTCGAGGAGATCGGCCTGCCGTGCATCGTCAAACCGGTGGACACCGAGGCCAGCGTGGGCGTGTCGCACATCGACACGGCCGAGGACATCGAGGCCGCCCTGCGCCGGGTCGGCCGCCACCACATTGACCGCGGTGTGGTGGTGGAGGAGTTCCTGGACGGCGAGGAGTACAGCGTTGAGGGGATCTCCATCGGCCGCGACCACCGCATCGTCGCTGTGACCCGCAAGTTCACCGACCCCGACACGTTCGTCTCGCGGGGCCACGTGGTGCCCGCCCCCCTCACCCCCGAAGAGCACGAGGCCGTAACCGCCTACGTCACCCGGGTCCTTGACGCCTTCGGCTTCCACGACTGCCCCTCGCACACCGAGGTCATGCTCACCTCGCGCGGACCCCGGATCATCGAGATGCACAACCGGGTTGCCGGGGACGCCATCATGGACCTCGTCCGTCTCGCCACCGAGGTGGACCTGTACGACCTGATCGCGCGGCAGAGCATCGGCGAGGACGTCGGCGCCCTGCTGCCCGACCGAATCGTCCCCGTGCGCAGCGCCGCGGTCTGGTACGCGGCTCCCTCCGGGCCGCCGACACACACCTTGGTACAGGTGCGGGGAGTCGAAGAGGTCCGCGAACTGCCGTACGTCGACACCGTGACGCTGTTGCGGGAACCGGGAAGCCCGCAGCCGACGGTCACGCAGAACTTCGACCGTTCCGGCTGTGTCATCGCCGTCGGCGACTCACCGCAGCAGGCACTGGCCCGCGCCCGCGAGGCGACCGGAATGCTGTCCTTCGTCTATACGTGGAGCAGCCGCGAGAGGTGAGCGCCTCAGGCCCCCGGCCGTGCGGGCGACCGGGGAACGCGGAACGGGTCAGGACCAGACACGTCCGCGCCACTGCCCCTGCCGCGGGCCGGGGGAGGGCTCCGGAGAGTCAGGCGATGCGGACGCTTCAGCCGTTTCGGCCGCATCAACGATCTTGTCGAAGGACTCCCGGCTGGTTGCCTTGTACGTATTCGACTGGGCTGCCAGATCGACATCCAGCGTGAGCGTGCCGTTGACCACGCTCGTCCAGGTCCCCGGCAGGGCTCCTTGGGGTCGGTCCGCCACTCGAGCAGATCGAAGTAGTGCTGGTCCAGGCTGTTGCGGCCTCACCTTTCATGGATGCCCGCCTCCATCGTCCGTGGACTCGGCAGAAATCCAACAGCGCTCCCTCGTGCCGGGACAGCCCGCAACCGGCAGAGTTCATGTCAGACAGCAGCGCAGCCTGCGCCGGTGCGGCATGCGCTGGACGGCGAGTCCAACTGTCTGCCGAGGATGATGCTCGGCGTGGGAGGCGGCCACCCCGACATGCGACCTGGGGTGCGCCAACCAGCCGATGTGCCGGATCAGGTCGATGCACGAGGAGAAGGGGAGCGTCGCCTCCGGCTCGTCCAGGACGTAGAGCCCGGCGTGCGGGAACTTGCCGCGGAACACCCGGAGCCCGCGCCCCGGGGCGGCGTAGCGCCCGTCGTGGGAGCCGCCGTAGGGGCCCAGACCGAACCCCTCGGCCGGCGCCTCGACCAAGGTCGACTTAGCCGGCGCCGAAGCCATGGTCGCGGTCGCGCTCATGACCGCACTCGCAGACGTCGCTCAAATGTCCGATTCCTTAGATGGCGAGACGGAGACGCAGGTACCCGGCCGCCCGACGGCTGGATGGGCGCGGACCTCGGAGGGGACCGCATCCCCGAGCGGCCGGCGATGACCGAGCGGCACACCGGCAGCGAGGTCATCGACTACACCTGTACCGATGTGGGCGCCGAACCCAGGGAACGCAGACAAGCCCCCTCCACGTATGACATGTTCAACCGACGGCTGCGTACACGCGGTCACCCGGCCGGACGGGCCAACGGCTGAAGAGCCGCGGACCTGAACGGCGGAGAACCGGAGCCCGCCGAACTGGCCGCACCCGCGGTGCTCGGACGCGTCTCAGGCGTTGAACTTCCAGAAGGCGTCCTTGGTCTTGGCACCGAACGCGCCGTCCACGGCGAGCCCGTAGCCGCCCCAGTAGTTCAGGTGCTTCTGCAGCCCCTTGATGGTCTTGGGCCCGACGATCCCGTCGACGTCGGAACCCCGGAACCCGAACTCCTTCTGCGCGGCCTTCCAACTGGCCGTTCCCAGCTTCCCGTCGATCGTCCCGGGGTTCTGACCCAGATCCTTCAGCCAGCGCTGCCAGTTCTTGGCCCGCGCCGTGTTCAGACCGAGGTTGTCGTACTGGGCCGAGACGTCCTGGGGGAGTTCGGCGGACATGACGTCCGACGCAGGCGCCGCGGAACTGACGCTCGCTCCCGCGAGCCCTCCGACGGCGAGTCCGACGACGGCGGTCGCGCTGACGAGTGCCCGTGTGAAAGCAGGTCGCATGGTTCTCTCTCTTCTGTCGATTGTCGGCATCGTGCGGCCGGAGCATTGCCGAGCCGCCGGCGGGATCGCCCCGACGCACCAGCGGCCCATGGCCCGGAGCGCCCAGCGCGAGTTACGCCTTCGGCGGCCAGGAAGAACCGGCCGAGCTGTGCGCATGGGCGGCCCGCCCCGATACAACCAGCGCGTTAGCGGCTCGTACCGAGCTGATCCGCCGGCGCACCGCGACGGCCACGGCCACGGGTACGGCCACGGCCACGGCCACAGACCGCTGGACGCTGACCGGCGACACCTACGCGCCGCCTTTGACCTGCTGTTGCCGAAATTCCCTCACCGAATTGCCGCGCCCGCTCTTGTCAGGAACATGTAAAGCTTTTAGAGTCCCCGACCGAACCACCAGTGGGAGCGCTCCCATCATGGGGGACACGGGACGCGCCCACAAGGTCGCCCCCCGCACCCCAACGAGAGGCCCCCGCATGCGACCGATAACGCATCACATCCGCGCCCCGCGCGGCCTGTTGGGAACGCTCCTCACCGCTCTTGCCGTCGTGGCCGCGCTCGTCACGGCGACGGCACCGGCGGCGCAGGCCGACACCACGATCTGCGAACCGTTCGGCTCGACCACGGTCCAGGGGCGCTACGTCGCCCAGAACAACCGCTGGGGCACCAGCGAAACGCAGTGCGTCTCCGTCTCGGACACGGGCTTCAGGATCACCCGGGCCGACGGCTCCGTACCGACCAGCGGCGCCCCCAAGTCGTACCCGTCGGTCTTCAACGGCTGCCACTACACCAAGTGCTCGCCGGGGACCAGCCTTCCGGCACGGCTAAGCACCATCTCCAGCGCGCCCACCAGCATCTCCTACGGCTATGTCGGCGACGCGGTCTACAACGCCTCGTACGACATCTGGCTCGATCCGACGCCACGGAAGGACGGCGTGAACCGGACCGAGATCATGGTCTGGTTCCACAGGGCGGGCGCGGTTCAGCCCGTGGGCTCCCAGGTGGGCGCGGCCACAGTGGCCGGGCGCACCTGGCAGGTCTGGTCGGGCAACAACGGCGGCAACGACGTGCTGAGCTTCGTCGCCACCTCGACGATCACGAGCTGGAGCTTCGACGTCATGGACTTCGTCCGGCAGGCGGTCGACCGAGGCATGGCACGGAACGACTGGTACCTGACGAGTGTTCAGGCCGGTTTCGAGCCCTGGCGGAACGGCACCGGACTGTCGGTGAACTCCTTCTCGTCGAGCGTCCACCTCGGCCTCACCCGTCCCGGGACCCGCTCCGGCTCCGACGCCCTCCGAGGCCCTGAGGAGACACGATGACCGATCCGAAGAGACAAGCCGACCCGCGCACCGGGCGTGCGCGTCGGGGCCGGTCGGTGGCCCTGGTCACCGCACTGGCCGTCCTGATGCTCGGCGCCGCGGGCGGGATCACGGCAAAGCCCGCGGCCGCCGCGGAAGCGCATGTCGACAACGCCTTCGCCGGGGCGACCCTCTACGTCAACCCCGACTACGCGGCCAACGTCAGAGGTTCCATCACCAGGACCTCCGACCCCGCGCTCAAGGCGAAGATGGAGAAGGTCAAGAGGTACCCCACCGCCGTCTGGCTGGACCGGATCGCGGCGATCCACGGGGGTGACGCCAACGCCGGCCGCAAGAGCCTCGCCGACCACCTCGACCAGGCACTGGCCCAGAAGAAGCCCGGGAAGCCGATCACGGCCACGTTCGTCGTCTACGACCTGCCCGGGAGGGACTGCGCTTCCCTCGCCTCCAACGGCGAACTGCCGCTGACCGAAGCGGGCCTCGACCGCTACAAGAACGACTACATCGACGTCATCGCGAGCGTCTTCAAGAAACCCAAGTACCGGAAGGTCCGCATCGCCACAGTCGTCGAACCGGACAGCCTGCCGAACCTGGTGACCAACACCGCCGACCCGGAGTGCGCCCTGGCCAAGAGCAGCGGCATCTACACGCAGGCCGTCCAGTACGCGCTCGACAAGCTGCACGCCGTCCCCAACGTCTACACGTACCTGGACGCCGCCCACTCCGGCTGGCTCGGCTGGGACACCAACCGAGCGCAGGCCGTGCAGTTGTACACCGAGGTGGCCAAGGGCACCGCGGCCGGGCCGAGCAGCGTCGACGGGCTGGTCACCAACGTCTCCAACTACACGCCGATCGAGGAGCCGTTTCTGACCGACCCCGACAGGACGGTCGGCGGCGGCATGGTCAAGTCCAGCAAGTTCTACGGGTGGAACCCCGGCTTCGACGAGTCGGATTTCACCAGGGACCTGCACCGGGGCCTGGTCGCGGCGGGCTGGCCCGCCTCCACCGGCATGGTCGTCGACACCTCGCGCAACGGCTGGGGCGGCCCCGCCCGGCCGACCGCCGAGAGCACGAGCAACGAGCTCGACACCTACGTCACCGAGTCCAAGGTCGACCGCCGCGCGCACCGCGGCCTGTGGTGCAACGTCGACGGCGCCGGGCTCGGGCAGCCGCCGCGGAGTGCGCCTTCCGGCTTCCCGGACTCGCACCTGGACGCCTTCCTGTGGGTGAAGCCGCCGGGCGAGTCCGACGGAACCGGCGAGGACATCCCGAACGACGAGGGCAAGGGCAAGGACCCGATGTGCGACCCCACCTACACCGCGCCCGGCGCGGGTGACAACAAGACCGGTGCCCTGCCCGGCGCACCCCTGGCCGGTCACTGGTTCCACGACCAGTTCTCGATGCTGGTGAGGAACGCCCACCCGGCCGTGCCGGCCGGCCCGAAGGCCACGGCGAAGGAGACCTCATGACCCCGAGCGCCCGGACCACTCCAACCGCCTCGAGCACCCCGCTCACTCGCAGCGCCCGAGGCAGGAAGCGGCCGCTGACCCTGCTGGTGGCGGTGCTCGCCACCCTGCTCAGCGGGCTCGGCCTGACGCTGATCGGCCAGACCAGCGCCCAGGCGCACGGGGTGACGATGACCCCTGGATCACGGACCTACCTCTGCTACCTGGACGCCAAGACCAGTACCGGCGCGCTCGACCCGACGAACCCGGCGTGCAAGGCGGCGCTCGCGGAGAGCGGTGCGAACGCGCTGTACAACTGGTTCGCCGTGCTCGACTCCCAGGCCGGCGGACGCGGTCCTGGCTACGTCCCGGACGGCAAGCTGTGCAGTGCCGGTGACCGTTCTCCGTACAACTTCACCGGCTACAACGCCGCCCGCGCCGACTGGCCCCGTACGCACCTCACCTCCGGGTCGACCATCAAGATCAAGCACAGCAACTGGGCGGCGCACCCCGGTGACTTCCGGGTGTACGTCTCCAAGCCCGGCTACTCACCCACGGAGCCGCTGGGCTGGGACGACCTGGAGCTCGTCCAGACCGTCACCGACCCGCCGCAGTCCGGCCCGGTGGGCAGCGAGTCCGGTCACTACTACTGGGACCTCAAGCTGCCCTCGGGCCGCTCGGGCGACGCGATGATGTTCATCCAGTGGGTGCGGTCGGACAGCCAGGAGAACTTCTTCTCCTGCTCCGACATCGTCTTCGACGGCGGCAACGGCGAGGTGACGGGAGTCCGCGACCCGGGCAACACCCCCACACCCACCCCCACGCCGACCCCGACCCCGGACGACCCGCACACCGGGTGCATGGCCCTCTACAAGGTGACCAACCAATGGGACGGCGGCTTCCAGGGCTCCGTGGAGGTGATGAACCACAACACCGCCGCCCGTGATGGATGGGCCGTCCGCTGGCAGCCGGGCGCGGGCACGAAGGTCAACCAGGTCTGGAACGGCACCCTCAGCATCGGCTCCGACGGCGAGGTCACGGTCAAGAACGCCGATCACAACCGCACCATCCCGCCCGACGGCACCGTGACCTTCGGCTTCACGGCCACCTCGACCGGGAGCAACCTGCCAGTCGGCTCGATCACCTGCGTCAAACCCTGAGAAACCATCCGAAGAAGCGGAGCGGAAGAAGGAGATCATGGACTGTCATTTACGTGCCGGCGGCGAGCGAGCACACAGGGAGCGGGAGCAGGGCGAGACAACTCTCGGCAAGCGGGCCCGCAGCGGCAGCGGCAGCGGCAGCGGCAGCGGTAGCGGTAGCGGACAGCGCCGGCTGACGCTCGTCCTGAGCGTCTTGGGCGCCGTGCTGCTCGGTCTGATCCCCTGGAGCGGTCCCGCCGTGGCTCACGGATCGGTCGTCGATCCGGCGTCGCGCAACTACGGCTGCTGGCAGCGCTGGGGCAGCGACTTCCAGAATCCGGCCATGGCCACTCAGGACCCCATGTGCTGGCAGGCATGGCGGGCCGACCCCAATGCCATGTGGAACTGGAACGGCCTGTACCGCAACGGCTCAGGCGGTAACTTCCCGGCCGCCGTCCCCGACGGCCAGTTGTGCAGCGGGGGCCGCACTGAGGGCGGCCGGTACAACGCGTTGGACGCGGTGGGCCCGTGGAAGACGACGGACATCGGCGCCGACTTCGACGTCAAGCTGTACGACCAGGCCAGCCACGGCGCGGACTACTTCCTGGTCTATGTCACCCGGCAAGGCTTTGACCCGACCACCCAGCCGCTGCGCTGGAGTGACCTGGAACTGGTGGCCCGAACCGGTAAGTACGCGCCCAGCCAGAACTACACGATCCCTGTGCGCACGTCCGGTTACAGCGGTCGTCATGTCGTCTACACGGTCTGGCAGGCGTCGCACATGGATCAGACCTACTTCCTGTGCAGCGACGTGAACTTCCGCTGACCGCGCCGGCACCCTGACGCACCGAGCGCCGCTCCAAGGCCGGGCCGCCGCCCCCTCCGACGGCCCGACCCGGTTCGGTGAC
The DNA here is from genome assembly GCF_055587985.1 of Streptomyces sp. NPDC046335. NCBI lineage: Bacteria > Bacillati > Actinomycetota > Actinomycetes > Kitasatosporales > Streptomycetaceae > Streptomyces > Streptomyces sp. NPDC046335. Next base: position 229,834 of record NZ_JBVJFF010000015.1, read on the forward strand.
AGGACCCTCAGCCTGGTGCCGCCGTAGCGCCTGGTCCATGGGGTGGGCCAGCCGGACTGCGACATAGAGCGGGTACACGACGCCCGCGATGGACCGGGAAACGAGGAGCGCCGGGTCGGCAGGGTCGACGAGTCCGACGGTATGTAGTCCGGTCGGTTGTACCTGTACCACCCGGTCGGCCCGGAAAGTACGCCACTGGCCCCGGGCGATGCCCCGGGCGACGAAGTACCAGCGTCGGCCTGTGTGCACCAGGCGATAGGGGGCGACGCCCCGGACAGTGTCCTTCCCCGCATGGTCGCGGTACGACAGACGGGTGCGCTCGCCACGACGGCAGACGGCGGCCAGTTCCAGCAGCACACCGGGCGAGATCTGACGGCCCTCGGGCCTGGGAGTGTGTACGAAGGTCGAGTCCATCTCCCCCAGCTGGTCCGCGATCCGGGGCGGCAGGACCTGCCGCAGTTTCAACAGCGCCGACAGCGCGGCCTGTTCGCTGCCCACCTCGTCTTCGATGCCGTAACCGAGTTCAGGCAGGCGGGTGATGTCACGCCGGACCGTGCGGTCAGTGACCGCCATACGCTCGGCCAGCTCATGGCAGGTCCACGTCGGTCGGCTGGACAGCAGCGAGACCAGTCGCAGCAGGCGGGCGGAGGTGCTGATCACATCCCGAAGTGTTCCCCATGACCAGGACCGGAACTGTCTGGGTCCCGTCATTGCGTCTTCCTCATGAGTACTGAACCCACATCCGGACCCGCGATCCGCTTGCTGTCCGTCGACTTCGACTGCTTGGACCCCGCCGAGCTGGCTCGCTTCTACGGGGACGCGCTCGGCCTGCCCGTCGTCTACTCCAGCGATGACTTCATCCTCCTCGGTCGGGAGGGTTCACCCGGCTGGGCTTTATCCGGGTGGCCGACTACCGGCGTCCGACCTGGCCGGACCCGTCTCAGGGCAAGCAGGCTCACATGGAGTTGGGCGTCGACGATCTGGACGCCGCCCACGCACGGATGCTGGCACTGGGCGCCATGGAAACCTCGTTCATTCCGGGCCGGCCCTATTTCTTCGTGGCTGTGCTGGAGCCGGGTGCCACGTCCTGGACCGCGATCCTGGACGCGGTGCGGCTCGGTCCGGGACGACGCGACCGCGATCACCGCCGCCCAGCTACGTGGAGTCGTTGAGCGGCTCATCGCCGCGGGCCAGTTGCAGGCCGGGGACCCGCATATAGTGATCGTCAGCGACGCCGGTTACGACGTCACCCGCCTGGCCTGGGTCCTGCGCGACCTACCAGTCGAGCTGGTCGGCCGAGTCCGCTCCGACCGCGTCATGCGTCTGCCGAAACCACCGAGGACGCACGGCGTCAAGGGTCGGCCTCCCAAGCACGGCCCGGAATTCCGCTTCACCAAACCGGAGACCTGGTCACCACGGTCACCGACACCACCAACTACGGCAAGGCCGAAACCCAGGCATGGGACCGGGTCCACCCCCGACTCGCTCACCATTCCTCATGGCTCGACCATGGTGGTGAACTCCCGCTGGTCGAGGGAACATTGATGCGGTTGAAGGTCGAGCACCCATCGAAGGACCGGGATGTCCTGCCGGTGTGGTTGTGGCCCTCCAAGACCGGTGCCACCCCGGACGACGTGAACCGTTCCTGGCAGGCATTTCTCCGCCGCTTCGATCTGGAGCCACCTTCCGCTTCGCGAAGCAAACCCTCGGCTGGACGCCCCCGAAACTCCGTACCCCCGAGGCGGCGGACCGCTGGACCTGGATGCTGATCGTCGCCCACACCCAGCTCCGGCTTGCCCGGCCACCGGCCCCTCGCCGCAGACCTCCGTCGGCCCTGGGAGAAACCCGCCGCACCCGACCGGCTGACCCCGGCCCGGGTCCGCCGGGGGTTCAGGAACATCCGCGCTCACCTTGCCTGCCCGACCGGTGTTCCCAACCCCCCCCCGGCGCTGGCCCCGGTCGGCCACCTGGCACCAAGACCAAGCGCCGGGCGCCCCGCTACGACGCCGGCAAGACCGTCAAACGCCCCGAAACCCTAAGGGCCATCGGCAGACCTGGTAGGTCCTGGTAGATAAAGAACAAGCTAAGAGGTCGCGCAGATAGGCGTGTATTCATGGGCTACGGTGTGGGCGTGCGTCCCAGCGGTGAGTCATCCATGCCTGACGTATCAGGCTACGTACGGTGATGACGGCGTCGGCGAGGTCGAAGAAGGCGTCAATGACGATGAGCCGGCGCTCGTAGCAGCGGGCGAGGCGGTGGACGGCGTTCTGCCAGGCGTGGGTGCGTTCGACGTGCCAACGCTGGCTGGCTTGGATGGGGGCCTTCTCCCCCTTGTGCGCGATGCGTCCGTGCAGGCCCCGTTCGCTGAGTAGCGCGCGGGTCTTGTCCGAGTCGTAGCCGGCGTCCAGGTGCACGGTGATGTCGTCGGGTAACGGCCCCAGGTCGTCCAGGGGGTCCAGGGTCGGGGCGAGCAACGGGGAGTCGTGGCGGTTGGCACCGGCCAGGACGCGGCCCAGGGGAATGCCGTATCCGTCCGTCATGCCTGAGCGTTTCAGGCCCTGTTTGCCGCGGTCGACCGGGGAGCGGCCGGCCACCTCGCCGCCTCCAGGGGCTTTGGTGATCGAGCCGTCGACGGCGATCTGGTCGAGGACGAGGCCGACGATTCGGTCGTAGGACTCCAGCGCGATCTGCTTGAACCTGGCGAAGACGCCGAGTCGTATCCACTCGTTGCGGCGGTTGCGGATCGTGGTGGCCGAGCAGGTTGTGTCGGCGATCGCCTGGTAGGAGCAGCCGAAGCGCAGGAGTTGCAGCATTTTGTCGAAGATGATGCGGTCGCTGATGCGCGGGCGGTGGCAGCCCAGCGGATGGTCCGGGTGGTACTCCGGCCGCTCGGGCAGCAGGGACGCCAATTGGTCCCAGAGCGGTTCGGTCAGCCATGATGGCAGCACAGGCACAGGTCTCCCCAATGAGTGATGTGCATCGTGGTCACGGCTCTGGGCAGGAGAAGTACTCGCGCTGCTCGTCGGCTGGTGTCCACGACGATCAGGTCAGAGGCCACGTGGCCATGCCGCGGGCTCGAACTTGGTCCGCAGACGTCCCCGGGCCACGAGGCGGTCAAGTCGTCGCTGCTCGGCTCGTAGAGCGACAGCAGACCCTCGACGTCACCGGCCTACAGGTAGTCCATGAACAAGGGCCCCACCTGCTGAGCGTGTCTCGGCATGGCGCCGGGCGATGAGACCGACCTGCTTGTCGCCCCGGTCGGCCGCGGCAAGCAGGTCTGGCTGGGGTGCGTATCAACGCGGGAGGGTCGGGCCTAGGCCTCGCACTGTCACGCGGCGGGGCGTCCCGCGGGTGATCGGGGACGAAGTCGATTTTCAGGCCGCGCAGATGGTCAGGCTGCTGGTGCGAATGCCGTGATTGCGTCGACGAGGTCGGCCGGAGCTTCCAGCGGGATCAGGTGACCCGTGTTCGGAATCACCGTGAAATCGGCTCCGGAGAGGTAGGGCACCAGGTTGTTGACGAGCACGTCGACGGGCTCGACATGGTCGTTCTCCCCGGCGACGACGAGGGCGGGGACGCTGATCATGCGGGTGTGCTCGCAGACGTCCTCCGCGATGCCGCGCAGCGGCCACTCCGTGCGGGCGGCGTCGGTGCTGGCCCGCGAGTCGGTCGCGATCTGCGACTTGATCGATTCAGGCAGCTCGGTCGCGGTGAGGATGTGATCCCGTGCGCCGGCGACGGACTCGTCGGAGTCGTAGGCGTGGGAAAGGCCTTCCCGGTACTCGGGAGTGATCCCTGCGGCGGGCTTCGCCGGACCGGAACCGACGAGGATGATCCCCCGGAGGCCGACGGGCCGGGTCGCCGCGATGAGCTGCGCGACCTTGCCACCCATGGAATGTCCGACGAGGACGTAGTCGGTGACGCCCGCGTCGGCGATCACGGCGAGCGTGTCATCGGCGAGTTGGCGGAGGGTGTAAGGGCCGGCCAGGTTGCTCGAGCGACTCCACCCGCGGAAGTCGACAGTGAGCATGTCGCGTCCCGCCAGGCGGTCGACGACGAGGTCCCAGGTGCGGGCGGATCCACCCCAGTAGTGCAGAAACACCAGGGTCGGTCCGGTCCCCGGCCGGTGGTCATAAGCGGGCAGTAGCGGCTGCTGCGTCGTGTTCATCGTGAATCTCTCGATCAGTGTTCTGGGGCGGTTGTTCTGTGTGTTCATTGAATCTCTGCCGCTGTGCCGGGGCATCGGCATGACTGGTCGCCTGTTGGTGGAAACTGGACAGATGACTGTGATCCGGCAGATGACCTACCAGCCCGTCGGGCGCCGTGCCGCCACTGTCGAAACCATGACGTTCGACCGCCTTCGCGAGCTGAACGACGGCGGGACACAGCGTGCCGACTTCCACGTCCTCGCCGTCGTCGATGCCGGGCACGGATCCGTCACCGTGGACTTCCTCCGACACCCGCTCCAGGAGCGGTCCGCGGTGTGGGTCGCTCCTGGAGCTGTGCACCGATGGGATGACATCGCTGGCGTGGCTGGGCACGTCGTGCTGTTCGTGCCGACCGCGCCGGTCACCCACGCCACCCGGGAGCTCGTCGGGTTCCCGGACCTGGTTGCACACTGGAACATTCCCGACGCCGACTGGCCGTTCGTCGACACCGCCCGCAACCATCTCCTCCTCGAAGCATCCGCCCCACCAGGGGATAGCTCGACGGAGCTGCCCGAGATCCTGCTCTCCGCGCTCATCGCCCGGCTCCGGCCCCCGCACGCCGAAGCACGGTCGATCAATCCGGTGTTTAGACTGTTCCGGTCCAGCGTCGAAGCGCACTACCGGGAACATCACGACGCCGGCTACTACGCCCGGACACTGGGATACGCGCCCCGCACCCTCTCAAGAGCGGTGCAGCAGGTCACCGGCCGCAGCGCGAAGGCGTACATCGTCGATCGGATCGTCCTGGAAGCCAAACGGCTCCTCGCACACGACCGTCTCACCGCGGCCGCCTGCGCCAACACGCTCGGCTTCCCCGACGCGTCCAACTTCTCGGTGTTCTTCCGGAAGGCGACAGGCATGCGCCCGGGCGCATGGCAGGCGACGGTGGCCGTCGAGTGAGGGGGTGTACTTGAGAAAGGCACTCAAATCCATGATCACAGAGCGTTGCACCTCCGTGATCGCCAGGGCCCAGTACCCGCCTCGCTGTTTGGGTACCACCGCGCCTATCTGCGCGGACTCTAAGCTTGTGATTTAACGTCCTGGCATGAGCGGTGCGCACCCTTCTCGGTGGCCGGTCCGGTCAGGATTCGTTGTGTCAGTTCGTGTTGTCGATGACGCTGCGGGCTGCGAGGCGGAAGTTCTTGACTGCTTGGTAGAGGATTCGCTCTCGTTCGGCAGCAAGGGCGGTGTCCTCGGCTTTGCGGGTGCTGTCTCCCGCGTGAGCGTTCTCGGTCATCCGCCGCATGATGTGGGAGAGATCGCTGGAGGCGTGGGTGACTCGTGCGGCGACTTCCGCGAGGGAAGCCGGTCCTTCGAGGATGACGACTTCGGTAGCGCGGTGGACCTCGCGGGCCAGGGCGATGAAACGGCGTAGCTTCTCGTCGACGTCTGCTAGGTCGGGGTTGTCTGAACGCAGTGCGTCGAGGATGGCGTCCATGGCGATGTCGCGGTCATGGAGCGCGCTGAGATAGCTGGCGTATGCGTCGCGGCGATGCTGACGGCGCCACTGATCATGCTGCGCCCGTGCCTGTGCCCGGCCGCTCACGATCGCGGCGGCGAGAGTGGCGATAGAGCCGACAGCGGCGCCCAACAGCGCGGCAACTCCTGCGTCCATGGGCCCAGTCTGCCGTTGTTGTCGTTCATCCAGTGCGCCGGGGTTTGGTGCCGACCTTGTGGTGGGCGGGTCGGCTGTATGCCTCGCGGGTGGCAAGGACTCTGCCCACGTCATGACGGGTGGCTTGGCGCCGGTTCTTCGAACCCGGGGGCCGACCTGGTCCGGGCCGGGACGGTTTCGGTGCACCGGTTGGCGACCCGGTCTTCGCGTGCAGGTTTCTGAAGCCTCTGCGGACGCGGGCTGGTGTCAGTCTGTTCGGTTCGGCCGGCCTTTCCCAAGGTCGCCGCAGGTCGGTGGCCAGTGGGCGGGTGAGCCGGAGCTGGGCATAGGCGGCGATCACCAACCACGTCCACCGGTCGGCCGCTTCCGAGTCGCGGAGCCGGGGCTTGGTCCAGCCGAGTGTCTGCTTGAACAGGCGAAACGTGTGCTCGATGTCGAAGCGTCGGAGGAAGGACTGCCAGCATCGGTCGACATCTGCTTCGGTAGCACCGGTGCCCGACCACCACAGCCAGACCGGCTTGTTGACCCCGCCGCTGGGCAGTTTCTCCACGGCCAAGCGGATGACGGTGCCCTCGATGATGGGCAGTGGTCCGTCGTGGTCAAGCCATGCCGCCCGGCGGGTCAGGCGCGGGTGCAGCCGGTCCCATGCCCGCGCGGTCGCCTTCCCATAGAGCCGCGTGTCCGTGGCCGTCACGACCTGCTCGGTGCCCCAGGTTGCCGGGTCGCCGAAGATGAACTCGCCACTGTGCTTGGGCGGCCGACCACCTTTGGGGTCGTAGACCCGCGGCGGTGTCGGCCGCCGCATCACGCGGTCCGAACGGAGCCGCCCAACTATCTCGACAGGCAGCCCCGCCAGCAAGTGGGCGATACGCAGAGCGTCGTATCCCGCGTCCAGCACGACCAGGATCTCTGGATCACCCGGCCGCCACTGGCCGGCGGCCACCAGCCGCTCGACGACCTCGCGGACCTGCACGGAGGTCACCGCGGCGACATCGGCGCCGGGCTCCAGGCGGACCGCGTCCAGCACCGCCGTCCAGGACGTGCGGCCGGCCTCCAGCGCGGCCACCACCGAGTACGGCCAGCCCGGGACCATCTGATGCTTGCCCTCGCCGCGGCCGAATGTGTGGCAAAAGGACCGGTCAGCACATGTGTTGGCGTCCGGCCGCAGCCACGGCGAGACATCCACAGCCAGCACCAGCCGACCATCGGCCGCCCTCGGCAGCGGCATCCCGACCAGGGCACGACGCAACCTTGCGACATCGATCCGCCCCTGGTTCAGTCCGCCGTACAGAGCCCCGTGACCACGACGGTGTTCAGGCGCGAGCGCGAGATCAACCAGCGTCCGCACCGGGCCGTCCGTGCACAACAGCGCGTCGCACAACTCGAACAACGCGTCGCCCCGAGCAGTCAGACACGCGTACAGCTCCGACCGGAAGTGTGACACTTCCGCGAACGCATCCCGCAGGACGCCTTGATGCACCAAACTCACGACCACGGCCTTCGCGCTGATCCACTCTGTGACGGAGCACAGGATCAGACGGGGGCCGCCCTCACGTCCGCTGGACTGCGAAAACGCCCACCAAGTTCGAGCCGTGTTCGACACCGGACCATAAATGACAAGCTAAGTGCTTGTTTCTGAACCCTCTGGAGCGTGGGCGGTAGCCTGACAGCAGGTGGACCAAGGGTGAAGGTGCCGACCACCACCTTCAGATCGATCAAGCCGCCGGACTCCTCGGAAGGCTCTGGGTAGCGGCGGTTCGGGCAGGCGCCACGGTGTTGGTAGAGGCGTCCCCCACCATCTCGGCGACACGGCTGGCCAGGTCCTCCCACGGACGCGGACCGATGACCGGCACACCGGCTGCCTGCGCCTGCGCGGTGAGCCACCGGCCGTACAGCACGCTGACGCGTGCGCGATGGCTCTGCGGTCCGGCCTCTGGCTCCCGGCGCAGGTAGTTGGCCGTCACCTGCCCCTCGTCGTCCTCGTGGAGGAAGACGGCACGGACCGGGCCTTTGGGCGTCGCCGGTCTGGGCAGGACATAGTCCCCTTCCAGGATCACCGGGGTGTCGGTGCCCACGTGGTTGGCCACCACCGCCTCGATCGCCGGTTCCAGCGCCCTGGCGATCGCGATCTGCCGCTCGACCACCGACTCGGGCGTCTGGCGGGCGGCCTCCGGGTGAGTGCGCCAGAAGTGGACCTCTGGCAGGTGCTCAGGCAGCGTCACCGCGAGGAGGGCCTCCACGATGTCGTCGACCTCCACGACGGGGACGTCGTACCGTCGTGCCAATGCCCGCCCGACACCGGTCTTCCCCATCCCCGACGCACCCCCGACGACGAGCACCCGCCAGTCGGGAAGACTCTTCACCTCATCCGTACCGTCCACGAGGGCAGAATACTGTAGCCGCTTCTCTCACCTGAGCCACACCAGCAGCAGCGGTGTCCGTTCGAGGAACGGTCGCGGTGACCGTTCCTCGAACATTTGCGCAAAGTTCCCGTTTCGTTCTGACGACTCTTGACCTACTGATGCGGGGTTCAGAAACAGGCACTGAGCCAGCGGCCTTCAGATTCAGAACCTGCCGTGCGCACGCGATATGTAGTTAAGAGCTCGTAACAGGATCTTGGCGAGGTGTGGTGGTGCGGCCGAACTCTTCGGTCGGCCACTAAATGTTTCCTTCGGTCGCTTCGACGCTTGGTACATTCGTCGACTGCCGTCGTTGAGGATTTCGGCGTGGCGTTTTCGGTCGCGCGCCTACCCCCGCACCGCTCTACCCCACGTTTCCAGCAGTTCGCGCTCGCGCTGGCTGCTGAGGCCGGCCCGACGGGGCCGGTTCAGACCCTGCTCCCGCTCCCAGCGCAGGGTCTGTGTCAGGAGCTCCGCCCGAGGCCGGTGCCGCAGGCCGGCTGCGGTCGCCGCTGCGCCATTGCGGGCGCTGAAACCGACCCACTCCGGGTCGGTCACCCACAGCGCGAGCGACTCCGGGCCCATGGCCTGGACCACCTTCTGCCTGAGCAGCCAGTCGTTGTCCGCCTCCACCACCGGCCCGGGGAGCCCGCCGATCTCCCTCGAAAGCTCGACCCATTCCCTGAAGGGCACGACCGGGCCGACCGCGTTGTACGTTCCGGTCGTTCCCTTCTCCGCACAGTCGAGCAACCATGCAGCGAGGTCTCGTGCGTCAACCACCTGCGTCGGGATGCCAGGGCAATCCGGCACCAGCAGCGGGGCCAGCGGGTCACGGGCCGCGCGGGCGACCCAGCACCCGCAGCGGCCGCTGTGGTCACCGGGGCCGCCGATCAGTCCCGCCCGCGCAATGAGGAGTCGGTCGCCCACGGCGGCCGCCGTGGTCTCCTCGCAGGCCACCTCGGCCTCCCCGAACTCGGCGTGGTCGACCTCGTCCCGCTCGGCCGCCGGAAGCGGTTCCGCTGACTCGTCCGCGTCCAGCTGCGCATGCGAGGCATACGCGCTGACTGACGACACGTACGACCAATGGCCCGTGCCCTCGCCGAGCGCCGCTAGGGCCCCGCGGACGAAGCCTGGCTGCCACGAGACCTCGACCACGGCGTCCCACTCCCGTCCCGGCAGGCTTTCGTACGCTGACGGGTCACGTCTGTCCGCAGCGACCAACTCGGCACCCTTGGCCACCTCGCCGCTCTCCCCGCGGGCCAGGCAGGTCACCCGATGACCACGTTCCAGTGCCTGCCGCGAGACCTCGCGGCCCACCCACGCCGTTCCGCCCAGCACCAAGATCTTCATCGGGTCACTCAAACATGGACCGTGAGCATGGCCTGTGACCGCCTTTGACCACTGTCTCGACACCCTCGAAGCCGGAGCCGGGCGGCACCTGCCCTGAACCGCCGCCCCTGGGCGGAAGCGCAGGCGCATCCACGGATGGCGTACGGGCTTCCTCCCGGTGTGTAAGGCTCGCCTCCGGGCCGTCCCGGGCGGTCGGCGCAGGTGTCCTCAGACGTGTCCGGATCGTTGAGCACGCAGCTCGCAAGCGATAGATGAGGATCATCCTGGTGAACAATGACACCCTCCGTCCGCACCTGCCAGCGGACGCGAGCAGGCCCTTCCGCCTGGTCGTCACGGGCGGAGGGACCGGCGGGCACACCTACCCCGGACTCACCGCCATCAGCACGCTTCAGAGCCGCTTGACGGCAGCCGGAAGACCGCCACTGGAAGTCCTGTGGATCGGGACCGCCGAGGGCCTGGAAGCCCGCGTGGCACCGAGTGAGGGCATCACGTTCGCACCGGTTGCCACCGGCAAGATCCGCCGCTCCAAGAACCCATTGAAGCTGGCCTCCCCGGCGAACATCGCAGACATGGCCCGCGTCCCGCTCGGCGTGGTCCAGGCCCGCAAGCTCATCAACGACTTCCGGCCGGACGTGGTCCTGGCCACCGGCGGCTACGTCGCCGTGCCCGGCGGGCTGGCGGCCCGCATGTGCCGCCGACCGCTCGTCCTGCACGAGCAGACCGTCCGCCTCGGCCTGGCCAACGCCCGCCTGGCCAGCTCAGCGACCCGCGTTGCCGTCTCCTCTCCCGCCACGATCCCGCTCTTGCCCGAAGCGGTCCGGAACGCCGCGGTGATCACCGGTAACCCGGTACGGCCCGCAGTCTTCACCGGCCGAGCCGACAAGGCCATCGACGCGCTGCGCCTGTATGAGTTCGACCGCCGGTTGCCCACCGTGTACGTCACCGGCGGGGCCCAGGGCTCGAAGCAGATCAACGAGCTCATCGGCGGATCGCTCGCGTGGCTGCTGGACCAGGCCAATGTCATTCACCAGTGCGGCCCCGACCACGTCGACACCCTGCGTCGACACGCTGCCACACTCGCCCCCGCCCTGAGCGCGCGCTATGACCTGACCGGCTTCATGGGAGCTGCCGGACGTCCTCGACCTGGCCGATGTAGTGGTCTCCCGCAGCGGCGCGGGCACCATCGCCGAAATCACCGCGCTCGGCAAAGCCGCCCTCTTCGTCCCCCTTGCAACGTCCGCAGGCAACGAACAAACCCACAACGCCCGCTACCTCACCCAGGCCGGAGCCGCACTCGCCCTGCTCGACACCGTCTCCGCCGACGCCCTCCAAGACACATTGGCTCCGCTGCTCACCGACCCCCAGTACCGCACCACGATCGCCGACAGAGCCCGCCAACATGGCCACCCCGGCGCGGCGGACCAACTGGTCGATGTCATCCTCTCCGCCGCCTCGACAAACGGGGGCACCCTCAAGTGATCAACGCACCATCCACAGATGATCATGTGATCGTGGAGGCACAGGTGCGTGACTAAAGGTTTTCGCCGGCTCAGCAGGGTGAGATTTGGAGACGCTGGTGCGAGGGGCAATCGTTCAGCTTGTTCGGTCGGGCGCTCGGGGCGCCGATGCAGAACGCCCGCCGGTTCCTGCACCAGAGCGGCGGCGTCCGTCTCGCCCCGCGGCAGCGATCAGAGCGGCAAAGCGGCATCTGATCGGCAGCGAGAGCGAAGAGATATCCCGCGGTATCACCGCCGGCGAATCGGCCCAGCTGCTTGGCCAAGCAGCTGGGCCGATTCACCTTCGACCGTCTCCCGCGAGATCGCCCGCAACGGAGGCCGGGACCGCTACCATGCCGCATCCGCCGACGAGGCCGCCTACGCGCGCGGGCGCCGGCCCAAGTAGGCCAGCTCGCCCCAACGACCGGCTCTGCGCGCCCTGGTGGAGGTGAAGCTCACTCTGTGCTGGTCTCCCGATCAGATCGCAGGATGGCTGCGACACCAGTTCCCTGGCGACACCGCCATGCAGATCTCGCACGAAGCGATCGACCTCTCGCTCTACGACCCTCGTCGCCGCCAGGCAATCGACCGCAGCCTCACTCAGTGCCTGCGGTCAGCCCGGCCCATGCGCCGCCCGAAGATCGCCCGTCGGCCTACCGGGCGGGGCATCATCCGCGGCATGGTGTCCATCACCGCCCGCCCCGCCGAGGTCGAGGACCGGAAGGTCCCGGCCATTGGGAGGGCGACCTCGTGATGGGCACCAGGCCCTCGGCGGTCGCCATGCTGGTCGAGCGCACCGGCCGCTACACGGCCATCGTCGCGCTGCCGGACGGCATCAAGGCCCAGCAGGTCACCCCACACCTCACCAGGAGCCTTCTCGGCATCCCACCCCACCTGCGGCGGACGCTCACCTGGGACCGCGGCCGGGAGATCGCCGAGCACCAGGCCGTCACCACCGAGACCAGGATGCCGATCTACCTCTGCAAGCCGCGCAGCACGTGGCAGCGCGGCACCAACGAGAACACCAGCCGGCTGCTTCGGCAGTACCTCCCCAAGGGCGCCGACCTCCGCGCGTTCAGCCAGGCCGACCTGGACGCCATCGCTCACGAACTCAACCACCGTCCGCGCAAGACCCACGGCTACCGCACCCCGGCAGAGGTCTACGCTGACCTCCTGAAGAGCAGTGATGGGCTGACCGCTTGAGCTCGCCATCGTTTGACGACACCATCGCGCGGGCTACTGGAGGAAATCCGCTCGTGCAGGCGTCGGCGGTGTCACCCTCTCGTCGCCTACCAGCTCAGCCCGACGGCGGATCCAGCTCAACCCGGCGGCGGATGCTGAGCACCCACCCCGCACGCGAAGATCGACAACGTCGGATCTCGCCGGGGGAGGGCACGTATGACCACGCATGCCAGGGACACAGCAGCCGCCGAGGTGTCAGCCGGCGCGCCGGTCGGCAGCAACCCCGTCGAGCCCGTTCCCCGCTGGGCGGTCCGGGTGGCCCATGCCATCCCGCTGTGTGTCCTGCCGTCTGGGCTATGGCGTGTCGCGCTGGTGCTGGGCCTGGCCGGCTACGACGCGGACTACCACTGGGCGGTGTGGGAAAGCCCGTACGTGATCGCGCTGTCCGTGGTCTCCGAAGGACTCGCGCTGCTCGCCCTCGGGCTGGTGCGGCCGTGGGGCGAAGCCGTCCCGCCTTGGATGCCGCGGCTGCACGGTAGACGGATCCCGATCCCGGCGGTGGTCATTCCGGCCGCACTCGGGGCAACGCTGATCATGATGCTCTGCGCGTACGCCGTGCTGAACCAGGTATTCGGTTTCGTGGAGCCGATGAACGAGAACGGCGACGGTTTCCCTACCAGCGGTCCGGCCGCCTGGGCGCTGTGGACGACATACGCCCCGCTCCTCGCCTGGGGCCCGCTCCTGGCGATCCTCACCGTCGCGTACTACCGACGCCGCCGAGCAGACGACGCATCGGCTGCCGCTCGGCCCGAAGCCGGATAACCGGCCCGATCGGGCCTGCCGTTGCGCGGCATCGTGATCGTCTGCCACTTACCCGCTGTACCCGCCGACGTTTCAGACCTCACCCCTGTCCTCCTTGTTCGCAGGCTCGCGGGCGGCCTGCAGTTGACGGGCGGTGTTCTCGGGCGCCACGTCGGTCCCCGAACCGGTACGGGCCATCGAGCACCCTGCGGTCGTGGGCCTGGGGGTGCACTGGGTGCTGCCTGATGATCCCGAGCGTCCGGGCCCCAATGCCTACCGGCACCCCTTCGCAGCTCAGACCCTGCTGAGCTCGGCGCAGCTCGCGCCGGCCATCGACGCCCAGGAACCTCACCTGCTCGTCGGACAGGTGTGCGGCATCCCGCGAGTTCCCCTGAGCGCCCTGCTGAGTCACCGACCCCGTAGCCAGGGCGTTCTTTCGAGACAAGGAGCTCCTTCCAACCTCACCCTGATGCGTGGTGAAGGACGAGGACGGCCTTCACCACGTTGGTGATGCGGGCGACGCTTCTATCGTTTGAGTCGGCGGCCTGGGAACGGGACGCGGACGGGTCCGCCGGCGCTTTGATACGCCTTGTCGGCCCAGCATTTGGGTCCCGCATCGGCCAGGGCGTCGATGGTCCCGTGCTGCCTGGCGGCGGTGAGGTCGCGGGTCGAGCCGGGCAACGCCGGCGGGGCCCACAGCAGACGCCGAACGGATCGATGAGAATCTGGACGTTCATGCCGTGACGTTTGTGTTTCCCGGAGTAGTACGGGGTGTCGGCGGCGATGCGGTAAATGGGCAGCATGGTGCCGTCGAGGATGACGAACGCCCTCGCCCGGATGGTCTTCATCGCCTCGGTCAGGGTCGGGGCGAGGGTGGACACGACCTCGACGGCTTCCCGTATGTAGCGGTAGACGGTGGCGATCCCGATGCCGAACCCGGCGGCGAGCTGGGCGTAGGTGTCACCGCACCGCAGATGAGCCAGAGCGAGCAGGGCCTGACGTGCGGCGGACAGGCGTCGCCACCGCGTCCCGTTCTCCTGCCGCCTCACGGTCAGTTGCCCCGTCAGGAACCGCAGAGTGCGGCTGGACAGATCAATCGAGGACGGATGGACCAGCACGCGAAGCTCCTGGCGGACGGCCGGCCCCCCGGATTCGACAGCGAGCACTACAAGAAGCGCAACACCGTCGAACGGGCCATCAACCGCTTGAAGGGCTTCCGCGGCGTCGCCACATGCTACGAAAAGCGGGCCTACATCTACCTCGGCACCGTCACCCGCGCAGCACTCACCATCTGGCTCCGCACATGGTCCGAGAAACAGCGCCTAGTGCTGAGCGGTCCAACTTTGATGGCAGACAGTCCAACTTCACGTGCCACGGGACCCTCACCCGCGCTCACCCTGCCCGCTGATCACCGATGGTGACCGTCGGACTGTCACGCCCACGTGTCACGCGCCCTCGATCCGGCTGTCACGCTGGGGTGTCACGCTGCCCATCGGGCCCGTGATCACGAGGCCCGCCCCCGGTTTTCGGCTCCACCAGACAACGTGACACCCCCGCCGGATTCGGATGCGGATGTCCCATCTCAGTTGATCTGGTCTGTGGGAGAGGCTCCGGCTTGGGTCGACCAGAAAGCTTGAGATGCGGGTCCGTCTGGAATCTCAGTCGACCTGGACCCGAATGCGCGGATGCTGGGTGGTGTCTCGGTTGATCTGGTTCCTCTCCACGGCTTTGCACTGATGTCACGACTGGGTGGCCATGGCCAGGGCTGTGAGGAGCCGGACCTGGCCCGCGGTCAGGTGTCGTCCACTGCTGCTGCCTGCTCCTGGAGAGTCTTGATCAGGGTCGCGAGCTGTGGGTGGTCGCGGCGGCGGGTGATCGTGGCAACGCCGATGTGCCGAGTCGGACCCGGCTCCTTGATCGGGACAGTGAGCACGCCTGGCACATCCGGGGCCAGCGCGATGGAGGGGATCAGTGAGATCCCCATGCCTGCGGCGACGAGCGAGCGCGCGAAGAAGTAGTCGGTTGTCGTGCCGCGTATCTCCGGCTTGAAGCCGGCGCGCCCCGCGTAGCGCCGCAGATATGCCTCTGTCTTGAGGCAGCCGAGCACCCAGGGCTCGGCCGCCAGCTCGGCGATGTCGAGCAGAGCGCGGTCGGCCAGTCGATGGCTCTCGGGCAGCACGACGCGCAAGGGGTCTTTCAAGAGCGCAGTCCACTGCATGCTGGAGTTCTGGCTCACCTGACCGGGCAGCGGGCCGTCGAAGTGATAGGCGAGTGCGAGGTCCACGGCGCCCTGGCGGACCAGAGGCAGGCTGTCTTCAGGCTCAGCCTCCCTGACATGGAGCACGGTGTCGGGATGGGCTGCCGTCAGCCGGGGGACGGCGCCGGGCAGCAGGAGCCTGCCGCCGCTGGTGAACGTGGCGACGGTGAGCTGCGTGCGTCCCGTACCGAGCCGGTCGACCTGCTGTTGTGCGTGCGCAAGCTCTGCTGTGACCGACTCGGCGGCCTGGACCATGATCCGACCGGCCTGGGTGAGGGTGACCCCGCGCGTGCTGCGCGCTACGACCTGCGCCCCGAGGCTGCGCTCCAAGACTGCAACGTGCTGGGAGACTGCCGAGGGGGTGAGGTGGAGGGCTGCTGCCGCCTTGTTGAAGCTGCCGTGCTCCGCCACTGCCCGCAGTACGCGAAGGCGCTGCACATCGATCAACAGTATTCCTTAACACGTATCCAGTAAGTCGGCACTTCTACTGGTGACAGTAGATCCTCACGATGGGGGCATGCAAAGAATCTGTGTCATCGGCGGCAACCGGTACTTCGGAAAGCTCCTGGTCCAGCGCCTGTTGGCCGTCGGGCACCAGGTGACGGTGATCAACCGCGGCTCCACCCCGCCACTTCCCGGTGTCGAGCATCTTGTCGCCGACCGCGACGACGAGGCCGCCTTGGCCGCCGCCCTCGGCTCCCGCACCTTCGACGTGGTCGTCGACCAGGTCTGCTACACCCCCGTGCAGGCCGCCATCGCCGCCCGCGCTTTGCGCGGCCGCACCGCGCGGTACGTCATGACGTCCACGATCGAGGTGTACGACCCGACGACCGCCGCACTACCCGCCGTCCGGTACGGCACGCCTGTGCCGGAAGACATCGTGGACCCCGCCGCCTGGCTGGTGCGGATGGACTTGCCCTGGCACGACGCGGCGTACCTGGATGCCCACTACGCCGAGGGCAAGCGCCAGGCGGAGGCCGTCTACACCCGGGACGGCGGTTTCGCGTTCGCCTCCGTGCGCAGCGCCCATGTACTCGGCGGCGGCGTGCAGGAGTTCACCGGCCGCCTGGAGCACTACATCGAGCGCATCGGCCAGGGCACGGAGATCGCCGTGCACGCCGAGGCGCTGCCCACGGTCTTCATCCACTACGAGGAGCTGGCGGACCTGCTGCTGTGGGCGGCCACGGCCACCGACTTCACCGGCCCGGTGAACGCCTGCTCCGACGAACTGCTCGACGTACGCGGCCTGGCCGCCGTCATCGCCGCGCAGACTGGCCGGGAACCCGTGTACCGGACCATCGCCGCGGGAGAGGCGGCCTCGCCCTTCTCCTTCGACCGCCACTACGCCATGAGCAACATTCGTGCGAAGGAACTGGGCTTCTCCTTCTCCCGCACCACCGACTGGCTGCCCAGCGCCGTCGCCGAAGCCCTCAACGCATCCGTCGCCCAAGCCACCTGAGGAACTGACCCACCATGCAATACCGCACCATCGGGAAGACCACCGTCAGCGCCGTCGGCCTGGGCGCCATGCCGCTGTCCATCGAGGGACGACCGGACGAGGAACGGGCCGTCGCCACCATCCACGCCGCCCTCGACGCGGGCGTCACACTCATCGACACCGCCGACAGCTACCACTGGCACGCCAACGAGAGGGGCCACAACGAACTTCTCATCGCCCGCGCCCTCGCCCGCTACGGCAGCGACACCTCCGGCGTCCTCGTCGCCACCAAAGGCGGCCGCGGCCGGCCCGGCGACGGCAGCTGGACGGTCACCGGTACTCCCGGACATCTCAAGCGCGCCGCCGAGGCATCCCGGAAGCGACTGGGCGTCGAGGCCATCGGCCTCTACCAACTGCACAAGCCGGACCCGGCCGTGCCATGGGCCGACTCCGTCGGCGCACTGCTCGAACTGATCGACGCCGGCACGATCCGCGCCGCCGGGATCTCCAATGTGAACACTGCCCAGATCCGCGAGGCGCACGCGATCCTTGGCGACGGGCTCGTCTCCGTCCAGAACCAGTACTCCGTCGCCGTGCGCGGCAGCGAGCCCGAACTGCGGCTGAGTACGGAGCTGGGCCTGGCCTTCCTGCCCTGGAGCCCACTGGGCGGCATCGCCCGTAGCTCTCTCGACGGCCCGTCGGGCCCGACCTCCGCGGGCACCGCCTTCCACCACATCGCAGCCGAACGGGGTGTCAGCCCGCAGCAGATCGCCCTGGCGTGGTTGCTCACCCGCTCCCCGGCAATGATCCCGGTGCCGGGAGCCAGTCGCCCGGCATCCATCCAGGACTCGACCCAGGCCGCCGAGCTCAAGCTGAGCTCGGCGGAGCAGGCACTGATCGACGATGCGCCGCCGAGCTGAACCCAAGCCGCTCGACGTCCGCTGCGGCAGACAACGTGGCGGGACTCCTCGGAGGCAGCTGCTGATCTCCGACAAACAGCTCAGACCGACTGGTCGGGGCGAGGGCCACGCAGCCGCTGCCGGAGCGCATCGCGGGGTGAATGCGCCGCGTTCCATGTGCTCGGTCACACGTCGCCGAACCACAACACCTGAGACCAGAAGCACATCGAACCAGTCATCTGGGACAGGGACCAGATCCATCGAGATGGGACAGCGAAGCGTAACCGCCGGGATCGGTCCCGCTGTCCTGTCTCACTGAACCTTGACCGAATCTCAGGGACGTTTGACTGGCTCGGGGGCAGGGGCGGCTAGAGGCCGGCGTTCGCATCGGGCTTGTCTGCCTGGCGCTCGGTTGCCATCGACCGCCTGGCGGCTTCCCGTGCCGCCTGCTCATTTGGACGGAGCACTCTGCGCCGTCCAGTACTGGGGTCCAGCAGGAACGGATCACGCAGCAATTCCCCGTCCGGCTGTGGCGGCTCCTGCCACCCGGCGGGCGTGAAGACGATCACGTACTCCTCCAGTCCTTCGTGGAGGACTTCGTCCCTGCCGAGGCCCTCCACGAACCGCTGGTTGGCGTGCTCCCGGCCCTTGGCGTACACCCGCACCGTGTGGGTGCGCGAGGTCGGCACCTTCAGATGGACGGCTGGATTGGAGGGCCCGGTGGTACATCCCCAGAGCTCCATCCGCCCGCCGTACACCGGTCGGTACTCCACTGTGTCCAGCAGCGCCCAGCCCTCCCCGAGCTCCGGGAGGCTCTCGTCCGGTCCGGTGCTGATCAGTGCCACCGGCGCGTAGTGGGACTGCACGCAGCTGCACACCGTCAACTGGCCGGGGGTAAGCAGTACCGGACGGCCGCTGGCGAAGTCGGGTTTCTCGTCGAGGCCCTCGATGCCGCTCTCCACCCGCTCGGTGGCGTAGAAGTGGCGGTAATCGATGTCGATGATCCCGTCGTGCCGCTCCACGGTTCCTCCTCGCCGCAGGATACAAGTCACTGGACAGCATCCACCGTCACGCATCGTCTGAGACCGTGTCCTACGTGGTGAGGCGGACGAGTCGTTTGTAGCAGCACAGGGCTGCGGCGAGTCCGAGAAGGGCCAGGTAGTTGCGGGGATTGCGTTCATAGCGGGGGCTGAGGCGCCGGTAGCCCGACAGCCAGGACATGGTCCGCTCGATCATCCACCTGCGGCGGCCGAGCCGTTCGCTGGACTCGATTCCCTTGCGGGCGATGCGCACGCCGATGTGCTTACTCCATAGCCATTTCCGCAGGGGGGTGTCGTATGCCTTGTCTGCGTGCAGCCTCTTGGCCTTGAAGTACCGGCCGCGGTAGGGGTCGTTTTGCGTTTGGTGGCCCTCGACCATGGGCTCAGCCCTTCGCTGTCGTGGACGTTGCCGGCCGAGATGCCAACGACGAGGGGCAGGCCGTTCGCATCCGACAGGATGTGCATCCTGGAACCCGGCTTGCCCCGGTCCACGGGACTCGGACCTGCGTGTTCGCCCCCTTTTTAGCGCGGACGTGCGCGGTCTCCAGGACAACGCGGTTGACATCCACGAGCCCGGCGTCATGCAGCCGGTGCAGTACGGCCTCGTGCAGCCGGCCCCAGGTCCCGGCTCTGGACCAGATCACGAACCGGCGGTGCGTGGTCGACTTCGATATGCCAAAGCAGGGCGGCAAAGCCCGCCAGGCGCAACCACTCACCAGCACGTAGACGATCGCCGCAAACAGCGTCTCATCAGGCGTGTCCTGCGTCCCGCCGCCCTGCGGACGCACCCTCGACGGCGGGGTCAGCGGCTTCGCGATCTCCCACAACCCGTCCGGAACGATCCAACCGTCCGGAACGATCCAACTCCAAGTTCCCCGTCCCGTACCAGAGTCAACGACCGCCTCGCCCACGTAGGACACGGTCTAGTACTGCAATGGTGTCTGTTGTGACTGGTCGTCAGGTAGTTCGTTGATGTGGTTATGGGCGGGGACTTTGCTGGTGTGCGTGTGTGGGCGAGTGCAGTGGAAGCTGTGCACGGGCGGTTCGTGCACCGGTTCAACCGGTGTGAGCCACGGGAGTCGGCGCTTGCTTATGTGCAGGGGTTGATCGCTGCGTTGGAGCGGAAGAACGGCTGGATGCTGGCAGGACAGGCAGGTCATGCCGCGCCGGACCGTATGCATCGGCTGCTGAACCGGATCGAGTGGGACGCCGATGAGATCCTGGACGACATACGCGACTACGTCGTTGAGTACCTCGGTGACCGTGATGCTGTCCTGATCGTGGACGACACCGGCTTGCAGCGTCAGTACTTCGGAACCGCCGGCCGGACGGAGAACTGCCAGATCGGTGTCCTCCTCGCTTACGCATCTCGGCACGGACGCATGCTGATTGACGGCGGCTGTATTTGCCCACGTCATGGACTGGCTTCGTTCGCTTCAAGCGGCAGCGTTTGTTCAGCAGTCTGGGAGGCAGTTGGTGATCGACTGGCTCGCTGATGTTCACGAGAGTTGGGTTATGGCACAGATCTTGGGCTCTGTCGCTGATTTGAGGATGCCGCCTGGTGGATCACGGCGAGAGGAGGATGAGGCGTCGCAGGAGGTCGAAGTTGGCCCGGCCGTACATCTGTCTCTTCAGTAATTTGATTTTGGTGACATTGCCTTCGACCGCTCCGGAGGTGAGGGTGGTGGTCAGGGCCGCGAGGACGGCTGCTCGGTCGCGCCGGATGCCGGCGGCCAGGGTGCGGAGTTCTCTTCCGTCGAGGCGGACGTCGGCGAGCCAGACGTCGAGGGCCAGGTGCTCGTTGCGGCGTTCGCGTACCAGTGTGGCCAGACGCTGGGCGTAGTCGGTGGTTGTGGCCAAGGCGGGGCTGCGTTCGCACAGTTCGGTGAGGTATTTGCGTTCGGTGTCGGTGAGCCGTTCGGGCCGTCGCATGATCCAGTTGGTGACGCGTCGGACGGTCAGATGCGGTAGCGGGACGGGTCGCGGCAGACGGTCCGTACCTCGGGGTGATCGCTCAGCCAGGTGGCGAAGGTGTGCGCTGCCCGGTCCACGAGAACATCGACGGGGCGGTGAGTGTTCATGTCGATGAGGATCGTTGCGTAGGTGCGACCGCGGCGTATGGCGAATTCATCGACGCCCAGGCACGGAACGGGCCGCGACGGCGGGTCGGGCAGTGCACGAATGGGACGGAGTAGGGAGTCCTTGCTCGTGGTGATGGCCATGCGTCCGGACAGACGCGTTCCTGGACGTCCGCCCAGGAACAGGGCGATGTCGGTGAGCTGAGCGGTGAGGGCGTTCGTGCGGCGTGCGTATCGGCGGGTCAGGGCCGGGACCTGCTCGGCGAACGTCCGCTGTGTGCAGCGGTCGTTGCTGCACACGAGACGACGTGCCCGCAGATCGAGCAGCACCCGTCGGCCGGCGACAGGGCGGTCCGCGAGAGACCGCGGGTAGTAGCAGTGCACCCGAGAGGATCTCCGCCCGCATGCCGGGCAGACGGCCGAGCCCGCCGGAGACCGCACGAAGAGTCGGACCTCGGATTCCCCGAGGACCACCCTCTCGACCTCCACGCTCGCACCCGGCAGAAGTACGTCAGCGAAGCTCACTGGATCCTTCACACCCAGGTGATGCCCACCCGCCCGCAGCCGGGCGCACCACCAAATCAGCGACAGAGCCCAAGATCTGTGCCAGAACCGAGAACCGACAGCACCTGTGTACGAGTTTGGGCAGCACTCGGAGCTCTGCAGAAATCGAACAGTTCATGACTTTGGGCAGCACTGGCCCCCGCTGAGAGTTCAGCACGGGCCCGCGCTGAGAGTTCAGCACGGGCCCCTGCTGAGAGTCCAGCAGGGGCCCGCGACGGAGAGAGCTGCGGAGGGCCGGGCCCTGTCCTCGTTGAACGGCATACCGGCCGACAGCAGCTACCGTCTGCTGCCGGTCTGACGGCCCGGTCTCACTTCAGATGTCGGGTGAGGAACTGGCCCGCGGCGTGCCCCGCGAACTGTGGGACGCCGGTGTGCCCGCCCATATTGGCGTGCAGGGTCTTCTCCTTGGAGCCGAAGGCGTCGAACAGGTCCAGGGCCGCCTGCCGGTCGTTGCCTTCGTCGTCCCACTGCAGCAGGACGTGCACAGGAATCGTGACCTGGCGGGCCTCCTCGAACATGGCGCGAGGAATGAAACTCCCGGCGAACAGAACGGCGGCCGCGATGCGCGGCTCGACCACCGCCAGCCGGACGCCGATGGAGATCACTCCCCCCGAGTACCCGACCGGGCCGCCGATCTCGGGCAGCGACAGGAGCGCGTCCAGGGCGGCCTGCCATTCCGGGACAGCCTTGTCGACCAGCGGGAGGATGAGGGCGTCGACGATCTCGTCGCTCACCGGCTCGCCGGCCTCCATCGCCCGGCGCAGGTCGGCGCGGGCCTGCTCGGCGGCGGGCAGGCGGGGCCGGTCGCCGCTTCCGGGGAGCTCGATGGTGGCTGTGGCGAAGCCGTCCGCCGCACAGTGCCGGGCTCGGGCCACCAACCGGGGGTACATCTTGCGCAGCCCGAGAGGAGGGTGGCCGAGCAGGATCAGCGGCGCCGGTACGGATACGGAGGCCGCTGCGGGCGTCCACAGGATGCCGGGGATCTCACCCAGGGTGAATTCGCGTTCGAGGACGCCGTCATCGAACCGTTGCTCAGACGTGAATCGCATGGTCGTGCCTTTCGGGAGTGCTCACAGTGGCGCTCCCGGACGACCTATCGCCCGACCGTGACCCCGGAGGGGAGCACCCATGTCGATACTGCGTTCACGGGTACCACCTCCTCGATCTCTCGCACGGCCTCCGGGAGGCTAACAGTGGTCGGCCGTGGCTCGCCAACGAGTTTTCGCGGAGGCTCGACCGGATGCCACGGAGACACGATGCACAGCTACTCAGGGTGACGTCGCGACTTCCCGAGTCGCGGCTCTGCGACGGCGGAGTGCACTGGCGCTGTCGTTTCTCGGTTCTGGCACAGATCTTGGGGAGCGGTCGCGGAGCGTGAGGATAGCGTTCGATTGCAAAGGTGCTCCGGCAGCCTGCGCTCGAGAACGATGCGAGAAGTGCCGATGTCAGTGGGCCCACGTACGTTTCGGTTGACCGTCCATGCGGGCGGCGAGGAGGGGTGAGCCATGAAGTGGGTCGGGGACGAGCGGCTGGCAGCCGGGTCTGAGGCCACCTGGTACCTGGAGACGGCTTTCACGCCCGGCGCTCACCTGGGGACGGTGTACGACGATCCGACGACGCCCGTCGTCGTGACCAGCATCGAGGAGGTGACCATCATGCGTGTACCCAGCGGCCGTCTTGTTGTCGATGCGCCGTGGGACGACGAGGACGTCTGGAGATACGAGCGAGGGGTGCCGACTCGGCCTCCGCGGGAGCTGGCGGTGCGTATTCCCCCAGGCGTCTACCGAGTAGAGATCGCGTGGACGGCGGGCCCGTACGAGTTCTTCGACGAGCACTTCGATGGCGTCGAGTGCGCCGCGACGCGCCTGCGCATCAGCGACGACCCTGTGATCGGGTGGGAGATGGGCTTGGGTGTCGACGACGATATCGACCGGCTTCCGCCAGGCGGGCAACCCCAGTTCGGCGCCGACCACAATGTTGGCTGCTTCGCCGACGCCGGCGCGTGGACGACCTTGTCCGCGCCATTTCGCACGTGTGTGGATGGCCGTTGGGAGCCGCGAGGAGCCGGACGACTGCCGGATGGGTGCGAGCGGATAAGCGACGAGTCGCAACAAGCGGATCTGGTTACGTTCACGGCGCAGTCGGGCGGCGTCGTCTGGTTGGGACGGACCAAGAACGGCTACGTGGCCGCTTGGGCGGTGTAGATGCAGCCGATCTGCTGGTGGCCGCCGGTGTGGGTGGCCCAGAGCTGGCTTCTCGGGGCGAGAGGGTTGCCATCGGGGGCGGTGAGGGCTTTGTTCGCGTTCCACGCGCCTTTCCACGTACGGGTGGCTCCGGTCCGACGGATTCGCAGCGGGGGATCTGCTCGCTCAGGTAGGAGCGCAGACGATCAGCCGACTCGACAACCGCTTCGAAGAACTCGTCTTTGTGCGGGTCGTAAAGCACCCGGTGATTCTCCAGGTGACGCAGGATCTGCCGGGCTCGCGCGTGCTCGGTCTCTTGGGCTTGCCAGCTCAAGGTCGCGCCAGTGAGCGAGACGCTGATGCTCGTGAACTGCCTCTTCGTGTCCCGCTTCCGCCTGAACCACATACGTTGCCGCCGCCCCTGTCCAGAACCACGGTCCGACTTCAGTGGCAGGAAGATAGTGGTTGTCCAACTTCACTGGCAATCAGTCCAAGCTCGGAGTCAGAGGCCACCGCCCGACGCCCGCGATCAACGACGGTGACTGTCACGCTCGGTGTCACGCCCCCCTGATCCGGCTGTCACGCTGCCGATTCGGCCTGCGACAGCGGGGCCGACCCCCAGATTTCGGCCTCACGTCCAACGACGTGACACCGCTCCCGGCCCGACTACGGTCCGCATCTGCTGCCGGATTCGGCTGACTCGTCGCAGTCGACCTGGTCCCCGTCTCATGTGGTCTGGTCCGGTTCGCTCGCCGTCTCAGACGGGGTCCGTCGGGGCTACTCGTATATCTGGGCGGCTGAGAGCTGGTGGGCGACTGACCACCAGGTGACCGGTTCGAGTCGGGCATGGAACGGCGTGTCCGCGCCCAGCCAGGCGGCCCAGGCCTCGAGCACGTCGTACAGGGTGCCGTACGCCCAACTGCCTCCATCGCCGGCCCATTCACCGCGGCTGGTCTTCACCTGCGTTTCCCGTCGGTCGCGGGCGAAGTCGACAGCGAGCGTCGCGGCATACAGACGCAGGTCGTGGGCACTGCCCACCTCGTCCGGCTCGGTGACGGAACCGGCGAGATCGCCGTCAATGCCGGGCGTCGCGGTGCGGAGAGTGTCCAGTTGAAAGGACAGCCCCTGCCACCCGGGCCGATCAGGAGCCTCTTCGTGCAGCAGGTCGGTGCCGTCGAGCCGGTTTTCCAGAAGCCGAACCCAGGCCCAGAGGAAGCCGTCGACGGACCGGTTGGTCCAGCGTCGTGCTGCGGGTGCGTGGGGATCGTGCCCGTCGCAGGCGGTCTCACAGTCTGCGGACAGCAGTTGAAGGTAGGCAGTGAAGTCCTGGCGGGACTTCACCTGCTGCCAGGAATCGGAGTTTCGGGGTACAGGCACATCGCGAAGAGTACGAGCCCTGCTGGCCTGCGTCGACCAGATTCGCGGAGCCGCACCAGATCACTTGAGACGACAACCGGCACCCGTGCGTGCGGGGCCGGATCAAT
Organism: Streptomyces sp. NPDC046335; assembly: GCF_055587985.1. NCBI lineage: Bacteria > Bacillati > Actinomycetota > Actinomycetes > Kitasatosporales > Streptomycetaceae > Streptomyces > Streptomyces sp. NPDC046335. The sequence goes on from NZ_JBVJFF010000015.1 coordinate 254,828, forward strand.
TGAGATTTTCACCGGACGGGCATCTCAGATGACCTGGTCGCCGCAGGTCACAGGCGCACCCGGGCCCGGACGACAGGGCATGCCCCGGTAGTCCGCTATCTCTCTTCGCGATCACTGTGCGCTCAGGCTTAATGACTGATTGTCAGTGGTAGCTGTCAGCATGGCAGTTCGGCGGGGAGGCCGCGGGGGAGGAGGGCTGTATGCCCTGGGTGAATGCGTACCGGCGCAAGGACGGGACCAAGGTCAGGGGCACTCGCGGTGGACTGCGGGCGCCCGGGGGGGGGCGATCCTGGCGGTAGTGGCGGTGATCGTGGTCGGCGGCGGAAACGCCGCGAACAACGACACCTCGCGGCACGAAGCGGGAGAACAAGCCGCGGCCGGACTCGACGGCAGTGTACCCGGTGCGCTTTCCCGGCTGGAAGAAGGACACGACACCAAAACCACAGCCGTCGGTGTCCTACCCGATCCGATTCTCACCCTGGGCCGGTGCCCGGTGACGCGCTGCCCGCCCGCCCGCCGACGCCGACGACGGCAGACCAAACGCCGGCAGCAACAGCAGACCCAGCTCCTGCTGCTCCTGGCGGCAGCCGTCCTCGTGTACGCCGTCGTCACCTGGTTGCTCACGCACTGGTGGGTGCTGATCCTGCTGCTGCTCGCGGCTGCCGGGACGGGCGCCCTGCTGCTGCGCCAGGGGCAGCAGCAGGCCGCGTGGGTCGACGTGCACCGGCAGACCCTGCGCTACCGGCTCGAGTAACTGGATGCCCTGCATCACTGCGACTTCGAGTACGCGGTGCGCGACCTGATGCGGCGTGACGGTTGCACCGATGCCCGCCAGGTCGGCGGGGCCGGCGACAATGCAGCGGACGTCCTGGCCACCGATCCGCTGGGCCGCACGTGGGTCATCCAGTGCAAGCACCGCAAGAACGGAGCCCAGGGCACAGCCGTCGGCACACCCGATCTGCAGCGCGTCAACGGCACCGCCCGCCAGCTCCACGGAGCCGACGTCGTCCTGGTCGTGACCAACGGCCGCTTCTCCACCCGCTGCGCACCGCTGGCCGGGCAGTTGCGCATGCACCTGGCCGACCGGAAGCTGTTGGCAACCTGGGCGCGGCCGGTTCGCGGCCGCTGTGGGACCTCCTGCCGCAGATCCCGCCGCCGCGCCGCTCGACGCCCACGAGCTGAGGTGGGCGTGTGCGCGGTTGGGCGGGAGAACCCTGTCTGGTCGGCTTCCCCAACGGGGGATCCGGCTCTGGCCTGCGGTGGTAAGCGCTTTGCCCTGCCCGCAGACCGGCGTGGTAAGTCCCCTACCGACGTATGCCCGTGGTGGAGGAGACGGCCCCGTTAGATCTGACGGGACCCTCAGAGCTGGGTTCGCTGCCGTGGATCGCATGGCCGGGCCCCCTTGACCACCTAGCGGCCAAGGGGGCCGGTCAAGGGGTGCAGACCTTGTCATCCAAGCCCACCGACCACAGGAGAGCTGCCGCTGGCAAGTGAGGCAGGCCCGATGTGACACCGGATGGGACATTGGACGGGCCGGGATGTGACGTCACATGCTCTGACCTGGGGATAAGGCATCGAGGTGTGGGGTTCCTTGTTGTGTCACACGTGGGACATCCCTGCTGTCCGTACCCTTTGTGATCTTCCCGGCACGCCGAGTTATGGTGATCGCCATACCTGCTGTCTTCCATCCCCCGGGGGGATTTGTGACGACCCGCTCCACGCGCCGTGCGGCATCGCTGTGCGGTGCTCTCACGCTCTCGCTCGCTCTGGCCGCCTAGCGCGTCAAGCCAGGGTGACGGCAAGGTTTCTGACACTCAGCTACCCGCCGCCCGTGAGGCGGCGTCGGACAAGCCCGCGTCCACGCCGTCCGCCCGGGACCAGGACCCGCAGGCGAAGGAGAGGCTGGCGGTGCTCGACGTCTACGCCGCGATGTGGGAGGCACAGATGACCGCCTACGAGAAGGGCTCGCTCAAGGGCACCGCGGTGTCGAAGTATGCGGCGCTGAACGCGTTGTCGACGTTCGAGTTGGATGTGCGCGCAATGAAGAAGGCCGGCACCGTCGGCGGCGGCTCCCTGGGCCACGACGCGGACGTCGACAAGCTGGACCTGGACGCGAAGCAGCCCACCGCGACCGTCACCGACTGCGTGGACGTCAGCCGGTGGAAGGCCAAGCGCGTGGGCAGCGGCGAGAGCGTGCCCCTGCCCAAGGACCAGCCGCGCCGCTACAAGGCCACCGCCACCGTCGGGAGGTGGGACAAGGGCTGGTTGGTCACCGAGTAGACCCCGCACGGAGACCAGCGGTGCTGAGCCGCCGCGCGGTCCCGGCCGCGCTCGCTCTGGCCGCCGTGGCCGGGACCCTGAGCGTGTCTCCCGCCGCTGCTGACGGCGGGTCGGGCAAGGCGGGCTGCGACACCTCCACGGTCATCGTGACCGTCTGCGCCCGCGACTCCGCCAGCGCCCCGGCCAGTCCGGGCCACGCTGCTCGGCCCGCCAAACGCGGCGACAAAGACGGCGGCGGGGGCCCGGCGTCGAAGTGCGTGTACGAGAAGGCCGTCCCCCAGCCCCCTGCCAACAACCTCGCGGTGAAGGAAGGCAAACGCCGCGGTGACAAGGGCGCGGTCTACCGCGTCATGTGCCCCGAGACCGGCCGCATGGGCGTCGTATGGCTCCCCGCAGGCGATCAGGCCCCGGTCCGCCATCGACCCGGAGACCGTGGCACGCCAGGCGGTGGACTCGATGCCCCTGAAGGGCCCGCGGATCGAGTCGCCGAGGGCGGCGGGCAAGTACGTGGCGGGCGTGCCGATGTGGATGCACGCCGCGCGCACTCCGACGTCGTACGGGCCGCAGTCGGCGACCGCGACCGCCGGCGGCGTCACCGTCACCGCGACCGCGAAGGTCTCGCGCATCGTGTGGGACATGAAGGACCCGGGCGATCCGGGCCGGATCGTCTGCCACGGCCCGGGCGCCATGTACCGGGAGGCGTATGGGATGCGGGAGTCCCCGGACTGCGGGCACCGCTACCAGAAGACCAGCGCCGGCCAGCCTGACGAGCGGTTCCCCGTCACGGCGACGTCGTCCTGGGCCATCACCTGGGAGGTCACCGGAGGCGGTACCGAGTCCGGCTCGTGGACCGAGACCCGCGAGAGCACCGTCGGTGTCCGCGTCGGGGAAGTGCAGGTTCTCAACTGACCGGACCCCGGAAAGTACCCCGCGCAGGCAGACGGGGCTGGCCTGACACCGAGCGGCTCGGTGCTCTTCCGGCCGGGGCGGTATCGGCGGGACGCTAAGGCGATAGCAAGGAAGACGCGTCGCTGCGCGCAGTGCCGGGCGCCGTTGCCTCAGGGGGCGGGGCCGAATCGGCGGTTTTGCGATGTGACGTGCCGCAGCCGGCACTGGCGGCGCGTGCAGCGGCACGAGGAGATCTACCGGCGGGCTCTCGATGGCCTGGGCCTCATTCGGGGCGAGGTCCTGTGGGCGCAGGGCCGGTGCCCGGCGTGTGGCGTGCATGTGTCCCTGCGCAAGCGGACCGATGCGGTGTACTACTCGCCGAAGTGCCGGACACGGGCGTGGCGCCTGCGAAGGGAAACCGCGGACGGGGACGTGTGATGCATCCGAACGGCCGTTGCCACAGCCGTCACCACGTGACGGCTAACCGACACGATCGACCATGAAACCGAGGGCCACGCCGACTACTTCTCTGGCGTCGCAGCGAAGCCTGGCCCGAGGTTTCGCCGGCCTTCGTGCACGGCCACGTCCTGGTGCTCGACGCTGTCCGACGGGCGGGTCGCTGGTTCACCTCGTTCGGCGGGCAGGAGCCGCGGGGCGGTCGAGGTCGCCGTGCTCCTGGTGCTCGTTGTGGGGCCGGTGCCCAGCGGGCGGCGCGAGCTCATTGCGGCAGTCTTCCGCACTACCGGCATGGCACTCGCACTTCGCAGTCCTGCCGAACAGGTCACGCCCTCAGTCGCGTCCTGAGTCGCGTCGGTTGGTGCCGTATACGGCGGCTTGCCCTACACCTTGGGGATGGTCTGCGGTCGCGAAAGCTGCACGTCACAGACCTGGTCAAGGGGGCCGGGGGCGCCGACTGCTTCTCTTGGAGGGGACTGGGTGAAGTCCGGGCTGAGTATGTCGATGACGGGCAGCAACGCCTGTCGGTGAGTTTCAGCAACGACTGAGTGAGGTCGGCGTCTGGAATGTCGGTGAGTTTCAGCAACACTGCCGCCGGGAGCGCCGACGAAAGCTCTGGTGACGCACCGACGGAACGGGCGGCATCATGACCACGGTGCCGCCCGTTCTGTCTTGTTCAATCGTCGCGGCGGCCGGGCAGCTCCGGGCGGTGGTGCGCAGGTGGAAGACAGCCCAGGCACAAGTGGCCCGCGCCTCTAAATCTGCTTCGATCCCGAGAGACGCGGCGGCGGGCCCTCCGCTCTGTCGTGGGAAGAGCCGGTACTGTCCATCTGCCTCCAGACCGGGAAGATCAACGGGCACAGCGTGGCGAGCAGATACACACCGCCAACCGTCAGCAGCGTGCAGGGCAGGCCGGCCGAGTCCACGAGGAAGCCCGCAGCCAGTCCGCCCATCGGAGTGATCAGCTGGACCGAGGCTGTCGTCGCACTCAACACGCGGCTGCGCAGTTCCTCCGGCACCGTCTCGTACGTCACTGTGGCCATGATGGGGTTGAGTACACCGAAGGCGAGACCCTCAATCGCCATGATCACGGCCAGCGGCGCGAAGGTGTCGGTGAAGGCGGCGACCACGAAGCGCGGCAGGCCCCCGATGAGAAACGCGATCGTGAACACTGGCCACCGCCGAAAGCGGCTGCCCACTGCCCCAAAGACCAGCGCCCCCGCGAGTGCGCACACCCCGAATGCCGCGTTCAACAGACCGAGATCGATGGAGCCATCAAGCTCCACACGGGCATCCACGGGGAGGAGTACGGCGCTCCATCCCTGGTCGAGGGCCCTGGTGACCAGCGTCATCAGGCACAGGCTCAGCAGCAACGGAGTGGCTGCCAGGAAGCGATAGCCTTCCGCGAGTTCACGACGGTAGGCACGCAACGATGTCGGGCCGACCTGCCGCTGGGCTTGTGCCTCGGGCAGGCTGTGCACTCCGAACGCGAACAGTGGCGCCGCCACGGCGAAGGTCGCGGCATCCACCCACAGGACGTTCTCGGCTCCGAGTCCGGCGATCAGCACACCTCCGAGAGCCGATCCCGTCAGCGACGCACAGCGTGCCGCACCGTCGTACAACCCGGCAGCCCTGGTCAGCGGCATTCCGGCGCGTTCGGCGAGCGTGGGCAACAGCACGCCGCGGGCCGTTTCACCCGGCGAACGGAACAGCCCTGTCACCGCCATGAGCACGCACAGCATCCAGAACTGCAGGACGCCGGCGAACTGCAGCAGCGGGATCGTCGCAACGGCGATCCCGCAGGCGAGATCCGAGGCGACACTCACCCGCCGTCGCCCGATCCGGTCGATGACCGGACCACCGACGAGCGCAGCGAGTACCGCAGGCAGCAGTGTGCAGAACGCGGCGATCCCGGCCTTGGCGGCGCTGCCCGTGCTCTGCAGCACGAACCACGGCACACCCATGTACGTGAGGCAATTCCCAGTGATCGAAAGGAGGTTGGCGGCAAGAACCGTTGCCAGAGGACGGCGATCAACCGTCCCGAAGTCTTCGGACACTACGGTGGTCTCCCATAAGGGGAAGCGCCCACCGCGAACGAAGCAGGTCAGCCGGTGGGCGAAGCGAAGTGGTCAGCGTCTGGCGCGCACAGAGAGGCGCACCGCGATGCGGTGTTCACAAGCAGCGCCTCCAACACTTCGCCGGGATGACCACCCGGCACCTCCACGCATTGTCACCTCGGACACCCGTCCTCCGCAACGATGATCCGTTCGCAACGGGCAGCTCGCACAGGGAGTTGTCCGAGGTGCGCAGATGAAGGCCGTCGGTGCCCCCTGCGGTCAGGTATCGGCTGACCGCCCGGCCTTGCTCCGGGTGTGGGCGAGTCGGTAGGAGTCGGTGCCGGTCTCGATGATCGTGCCGTTGAAGGTGAGCCGGTCGACGATCGCGGTGCAGAGCCTGGGATCGGTAAAGGTCTTCGTCTAGCCGCCGAAGGACTCGTTGGATGCGATGGCGATGGCCTTGTTCTCCTCCCGTTCGGTCAGTACCTGGAACATTAACTCGGCGCCATGATGGTCGAGTTCCATGTGGCCCAGCTCATCAGTACACAAAAGATCGACGCGTCCGTAGCGGGCGAAGCTGCTTCTCGTCCGCGGCCTCGACCAGCTCGTTCACGAGATTGGTCGCCAGGGTGTACTTCACCCGGAAACCGGCCATCGCGGCCTCGGTTCCCAACGCGATCAGCAGGTGCGACTTGCCGGTGTCGGAATCGCCGATCAGGCAGAGGGGCTGCGCCTTCTTCACCCACTCGGAGGTGGCCAGGGTGTGGATCACGGCAGGGTCGATGTTGGGGTTGGCATCGAAGTCGAACTCCCTGACCGTCTTCTGCCTCGGAAACGCAGCGGCCTTGATCCGGCGCTGGGAGCGACGCCGGGCCCGGTCATCGCACTCGGCCAGCAAACAGCTCAGCGAGGAAGGTGAGGTAGGACATCTGCTCGTGGGATGCCTGCTCGGCCAGGTCGGGGAACTTCGAACGGATGGTGGGCAGCCGCAGCATGCGGCAGGCGCCGACCACGGCGGTCTCCGCCGCCTGCTCGCTCATCCGGTGACGGCTGGGAGTATTCACGGCAGCGACTCCTTCGGTGCGGCGGGACGACGGTGCAGCAGCTGGTCATAGACGGCCGGCGAGGGCAACGGCCGGAGACCGGGCGGAAGGTGTGCGAGGCGGCGCTGCGACAACGAGGCCACGGAAGAGGCCTCTTGGGGCTGGGCCGGGGTGGAGTCATCGTCGGATTCGGCGGCCTGCGGGCCTCCAGGGCGACGGCGTCCGCAGTCAGTGCGCCCACCCGTAAGGATGCGGCGAGCCCTGCTACCAGGTGCTCGTGCGGGATGCGACGGTGCAAGAGCAGCACCTCGATCAGAGCCTTCGTGCCTTCCTTGTCACCGCGGGATCCTGCGGGCAGCGGACCACCACGCGTCGTGGATCGGGGTGAACCTGCCCGCCTGGCGGGCAGGTTCCAGCACGGTCGCCCCGGGCAGGGCGCCCGGCTTGCGCAGCAGCGTCTCCAGGTAGTGGTCGAGTTCGAGACGCTCGCCGGCATTGGCGACCAGTCGCTCGTGGCGGGCGATCTCGGTGGCGCCGTCGTAGACGGCCAGCCCGTTGGCGTGCAGCACGATGCGGACCCTGCGCTCGATGTAGCGGGCCGGCACCGAGTAGAAACCGGCGCGGGCCCGGATGCGGCTGTGCCGGTCCACCCGGGTCTCGATAACTTGTCCGGCGTCGAACGGCTCGGTGGGGAGCGGGCGCCAGCAGCGGCTGCTCGACGGCGAAATACCACCGACCGTGCGCGGTCGCATCCGGATCCGGCGGGCTTCGTCCTCCTCGTCCCATCGCTCGACCAGCGTGTTGAGCTCGGCCAGCGAGCCGACCTCCGGGACGGGGACGAAGTGGTTGCGGCGGAAGCGGCCGATGTCGCCCTCGACCCTGCCCTTCTCGTGGGCGCCGATCAGGCCAGGGCGGCAGTAGAAGCTGTCGACGCCGTAGTGTTCATGGAAGGGGAGCCACCGTGCAGTCTGATGCTGCGGGTGGACCTGGACGCCCCGCGCAAGCAGCGGCACACCGCCAAGCGGCGCGGCGCCGCAGAACGACGAGCACGGGCGGCCGATCCACCTAAAGCTGTGCCCGGCCTGCGACACCGGCGACGCCGACCGCCCGGCGGCCGGCTTGTTCGTCCAGTGGTTCGCCGACGGCGGCGGTCATGACGAAAGCCGCGTCCAAGAGGGCGCGCATCTGCTGATGGAGTGGACGAAGGAGTGCATGGCGGCCCACGGTTGGTCTTTGCAGGACGCCCCGCCCGATCAGCCCTGAAGGCCATCTACTGAGCTTTCGGGCTGAGTGTCGTCAGGGTGAGTCCGGTCGCGGTGAGGCATCCGTCGATGATGTCGCTGCGGTATTGGATCTCGCGGAGGGTTCGGCGCAGGGCGCCCATCAGGTGGTCGGGGTCGGTGAAGGCGAGGTTGTTCTGGCCCGCGCGTCGGACCAGTGACCAGGTGCCTTCGACCGGGTTGAGGTCGGGTGCATACGGCGGCAGTTGGAAGGAGGTGACCCAGTCGTGGGCGGCGATGAAGGCACGCAGCCGGGCATCCAGATGCACATTCAAATTGTCCCAGACGAGCACGAGTGTCGGCGTACTCCTCTGAGTGCTCCGCCAAGTACAGGCAAGCGTGCCCCGCTTGATGGTCGGGCGTGATGGTTGGCCGTGGGCAGTGTCGGAAGTCTCTCCGTGGGCTGTCATGATCTCGGCCATGGACGAGATCATCAAGGTTCTGAGGCGGGAGTTCGACGCAGAGGAGGGGAGCTTCCTGCTGCGGCTGCGTGGGGATCTGGAGTGGGACCCGGCGGCTTTCACCCGCCTGGAACAGGCAATGCGGGCCGCGTGCGAGCGATCTCAGTCCGACGAGAAGCTCGATCGATGGGCCGCTGAGGGGTTCTATGAGGTCGCGGCCTGGGTTCCGTCGTGGACGTCACACTCGAACTTTCCCAAGCCGGCGCCCGATTCCTACTTCGCTGACTGCATCGAGCGAATCGGGGATCTTGCCAACTGGTATTTCCGGGGCTGGCACGACTACTCCGAGGGACATGTCTGGACTGACCTGTGAAAACTCTGGGGAGCTTGGTCAGGCTACGTCGTCCCGGTCGCGTTCGATGGCAGCGAGCCGGTTCTTGAGCCGGTAGCTGGGGCCGTTGATGGAGATGACATCGCAGTGGTGGAGGAGGCGGTCGAGGATGGCGGTGGCGAGGGCCTCGTCACCGAACACCTGCCCCCATTGGCTGAAGGTCTTGTTCGAGGTCAGGATGATCGAGCCCTTTTCGTAGCGCTTTGAGATCACCTGGCAGACCAGGTTGGCCTCCGCGCGTTCGAGGGGCTGGTAGCCCACCTCGTCGACCACGAGAACGGCCGGCCGGAGATAGCTGCCGAGTTTGCTGGTCAGCCGTCCGGCGGCCTCGGTGGTCTTGAGGTTGCGGACCATGTCGTCGAGGCTGGTGAAGTAGATCGAGTAGCCGGCCCGGCAGGCCGCGACCGCGAGAGCGACGGCGATGTGTGTCTTGCCCACTCCCGGCGGCCCGAGCAGGGCGGCGTTGGCCTTGGCCTCGACGAACGACAACGTGGCGAGGTCCTTGACCTTGCGCGGGTCGAGCTCGGGCTGGAATGAGAAGTCGTAGTCGTCCAGCGTCTTGTGGTGAGGCAGTTTCGAAATCCGTAGGCCGGTGCGGAAGCGGCGGTCGTCACGGACAGCGAGTTCTTCGGAGAGGACCAGGTCGATGAAGTCGAGGTATCCCATCTTGGCCTCGTCGGCCCGCTGGGCGTACTGGGTCAGGGCCTCGGTCAGGTGGGGCAGTCCCAGCTTGCCGGCCGTGTTGCGGATGCGGGTGGAGACCAGCTCGCTCAAGACGATTCCTTCGTGCTCGGCTTGGTGGTGAA